>CAYFUZ010000011.1:18914-37430 GCA_964346675.1 uncultured Oscillospiraceae bacterium
TGCCGTTCCGCCCTTACCGTGGCCTCCCACATCTTCGAAACCTCCGCCGTTTATGCCTCCCAGTGCATTCTCCTCTTCTACTATAGCTTCAACGCTCTTGCCGCGAGGAACGCCGTATTCGGGAATAGAATATACATAAACTCTGGAAGGATCGTTCACTATCATTACCTTGCCTTTGAATGTAGGACCGGTAATATCTTCCACAGTAACCACGCTCATATCGAGCGTGCTGCCTTCCGTATCTATAAGATCAGTGTTGCCGGCAACAATATCTGCGGATATTGAGTTCTCCTCAACTATCTTGTTAACCGTCTCCTCTGAAAGGAATATTGTGGGGAGACCTTTGGCGGCCGAGGTCTGCATGCAGGTTACCACAAACAAATCCCTTACGCTTTCGGAAGGACCTTTTGCGAATATGTACACAAGACCCGTAAGCATAATTAAAACTGCAAGTACGAAACTCAACAAATATTTTAATACATTCTTAATTGCTTTCATTTATTAAATACCCAATACTTTTGAACCTGATAACTTACAAAGAACAAAAATAAATCCACCGCTGTTTTTACAAGAGTTCTTACAGTTCCGACATGACCTCCCTTTGCCATAAGCGAAAAAAACAGCATACACAGTCCGTAAGAAGCCGCATATTGGCACAGTGCCGTTATGATGTAGCGCAATGCGGACTTTCTGGCGGATGAATTGCTGCGGAATACGATATTTCTGTTTATAAGAAAATTACATACCGCCGATATAATCCTTGCAAGACCCGTAGTCAAGAAGGTTTGAAGCCACAAAAGCTGTACGCCTTTGAAGAGTGCATTGAATATCGTAAACAGTAATTCATCTATGACTGCGCAGGCCGACGAACTTAAAACATACTTAAGCGACTTTGATTTTTTTATAATCGGCTTATATATTCTTATCGAGTCACGTACCGGATGAAAATGACTGCTTTTATTCTCCTCAATATACAAAGTCTGAATGGCAACTTCAGAGTAAGGTATTCTATTCTCTGACATGTATAAGAGCATATTGCTTTCGTATTCAAAACGAGTGCCCTCAACTTCAAGAACAAATGGTTTCAGATACTTTCTCGGTATTCCCCTGAGTCCTGTCTGCGTATCGGAAAGCTTCATCCCGAAAAGCAATTTGAATACCTTTGATGTTATCTTGTTGCCGAGCTTGTTATGCGTCGGAACATTAGGCTGATCGAAATCCCTGCAGCCGAAAACAACCTCGCCCGGTTTTTCCGCAAGTCGTTCAGCCAAATTTCTTGCGTCCTCCGGAGTATGCTGACCGTCGCCGTCTATCGTAATGACAGCATCTATCTCGGGAAAGTTCTCATACACATATTTAAAGGCATCCTTTAAGGCCTGACCCTTTCCCATATTAATCTCGTGCACCAAAAGCGTACAAAGGCCGGTGGCCATTGCGTTCTTAAAGGGCGGTTTATGTTCCGCATCCGAGCCGTCATCTACAAGCACAAAACGCGAAAAGCCGGCGGCAATCATGCCGTCGACTACTCGCGTAAACTTCTCATCAGGGTTAAGTGACGGGATAACAATTGCTATATCGTTTAGATTCATTATTTCAGACTTGCCATGTAGTGGAAAGTTCTAATAAGCTGATTGGTGTAGCCGAACTCATTATCGTACCAAGATGTGATTCTTACCTGATAAAGACCGTCTCCGAGTTCCTGAACCAGGGTTTGAGACGCATCGAAAAGGGAGCCGTATGTTGTGCCGACAATGTCGGTGGAAACGATTTCCTCGTCCGTGTATCCGAAAGAATCGGACTTGGCGGCCTTCATTTTTGCATTTATTATCTCCGGTGTAAGAACCGTCTTGGATTTTACAACCGCATCGAGAATTGTTATCGATCCGGACGGAACGGGAACCCTCATGGCGTTACCAACCAGTTTGCCTTGCAGTTTGGGGATTACAAGACCTATAGCTTTTGCTGCACCCGTCGTATTCGGAACTATATTAAGCGCGGCAGCCCTTGCTCTTCTGAAGTCGCCCTTGCGATGTGGTCCGTCGAGCAGCATCTGATCTCCCGTGTAAGCGTGAACCGTAGTCATCATACCCGACAAAATCGGAGCAAGATCATTGAGAACTTTCGTCATGGGAGCCAGACAGTTTGTAGTGCAGGATGCTGCGGAAACTATGTTATCTTCTGCCTTAAGCTTCTTTTCGTTTACGCTGTAAACAATGGTCGGAACATCATCCCCCGCAGGAGCGGAAATCAGAACCTTCTTCGCGCCGGCGTCGATATGAGCCTGGGATTTGGCTTTGCTGGTATAAAATCCCGTACATTCGAGTACAATGTCAACCTTCAGCTTCTTCCAGGGCAGATTCTTCGCGTCCGGCTCCTTGAAAATAGGAATCTTCTTCCCATCAACAACAAGGGTCGAATCTTCCGCGGAAATCTTGTGTCCTTCCCAACGTTTCTGAGCGCTGTCGTATTTCAAAAGGTATGCAAGCATATCAGGACTTGTAAGATCGTTAATGGCAACAACCTTAAATCTCTTGTCTCCGAAAATTTGTCTGAAAGAAAGTCTTCCTATTCTACCGAACCCGTTAATGGCAACATTAATCATTTTAACTAAACCCCCTTTTTCTCCAAAGGTTAAAATAATTTATATACATAATTATTATACTACAATCTCAATTATAGTTAAAGGAAGTGCTGCAGATGTGCTTATGAAAACGGAACATTGGCCGTAGCCGTATGTGAATCATTGTGTTTAAATTTCGACACAGACCTGCCCGGCAGTAGCATCATTTTCACTTGGGATAATATTTTTTAAATTTTCTGTAAAAATTGATTGCTCGCGCGGCAAGGTAAAAGCGCCGTTTTAACGGCATATCCGCCTTATAATTTGCGGAATCGCAGACCTTGCCCTCTGCCACGAGTTTTTTGACAAGTGCTGTCTTTTCGGAATCCTTAACGTATTTATAGACAACTCCAAGGGGAACCACATGCCAGAAATGGGGCTCCTTAACAAGTTTCATTGGCAACTCATTCTTGTACATATAGTCTTCTACCACTAACCTTGCGAGATTATCTCCTCCGCCGGTCACTCTGTAATTGGAGCGTCCCTGTCGTATGTTGATTTCGAAAATCTTATATTTTCCGTCCCTTGAATCGTATTTGATGTCGGCATCGGCAAAACCTTCCCATCCTATTTGCTCCATCATGCGACCGACCTTAAGCATAAGTTCTTCGTTGTAAGTGGTCAGAGTTGCGGCATTATTTCCCACAGCTGTAGGTGTGTGCTCTTCCAAAAGGACGTTACCGAAATTCAGGAGCTTGATTTTATGGTCCGAGCCTATGTACATGTGAAGGTCATACTCGGAGGAATCGGCGCCCGGTATCATGTCCTGAATAATCATATTGCCGTCGTAGCCGTTGGCGTAGATGAGCCTCAGCGTATCGAGCAGCTCTGAGCCGGAATTTATAAAGTAGGCCTTATGAAAACCCTGAAACTTATGCTTATGGTACTTTACCGAGTCGGAAGCCTTTAAAACCACGGGATAGCCGAAATCTATTTCAAAGTCAAAATCCATTTCGGGTCTGTAAACAAGTGTCTTCGGGTAATCCAAACCGTACTTTTCGCAAAGCTCATAAAAGCTCTCCTTGAGCACCAACTTGTCCATTATTTCTTTGGTGGTATACGGAACAACAAAGCCCTTATTCTTCAGATAATCCCGGTTCTCGATTACGAGTCTTACATAGTGGTCCGCACAAGCGATTAAAAGCAGGGTTTTGTTTTTTGAGTATTTGTCCCAAACCGTATCCATAGTCTTAAGAAAATATTCAGTTTCATCAAGCAGCGGTTCCTCTATGTACTCAAAGAGATTTGTCATCCCCTCTCCCGTGATTCCGCCTCTTGCTCTGGCCACCATAAGTGACTTTATCCCGTACTGTTCGTGAAAAGCTCTGGCCATGCTATACACGTTGATATCGCTGGCCAACAGCACCGGAATGAAATTAATGTTTTTCATGCTTGCCTCTGTGTTTATTTGCGAATACAATAATTAGTATTATGACAACAACACTTGTTGCCGATGCCATCAGCAACAAAGAGCGCCTCCGATTCTCAGCCTTAATTTTAGCTTCCTCTGCCAGGCGCGCCTCTTCAGCCATACGGGCTTCCTCGGCTTTTCTTGTTTCTTCCGCAATCCTTGCCTCTTCCGCCTCTTGTTCAATCATATCCCTGCTCTTTAAATTTTCAAAAAAATCGTCCTTAAGGCTGTCACTTCCTACCGACGTGTACATAAGTCCATAATATGCGGGATTATATGTTTTGATTTCCGAGGCAGTTGCAATCTGATTGTTTGCTCCATAAATCCATTTATTGAACCAGGTCCAATGCTGCGACTTGTGACATGAAAAACCGTATTTTTGTGTAACCTGAAAAGGCGTAAGATTCTCAAGTTCGGCAAACGGCTCGTCCATAAAACCCAATACTATCTGCCTGTACGGATACAGATGCAGATAAACTTTCTTTAAATAATCATTCGCATCAAGCCAGTTTTGGGCACTGTCAGAGGGCTTGGCCTCAGGGTCAGGCAGCGTGCTTGATGTAAGCCATTCATAATCTTCGTGTATGATATTCATGAGAGCACGCGCAACAAGCTTGTGCATCCCGTGTCCATATTCACCGTTTATGTCATGTGTCACAACAACTTGCGGTTTGCACTCTTCAATCGCTTTCTTGATATCCCCGCTCACACTTTGCAGTGTGGATCCCGGCCCTTTCAGACCTGCCAGTGCCTGTTCCGCGCTTTCGGAATAATAATCTCCGTAGCCAAGACTCATTGGATAAGCCCTGACCCCTACACCCCAAAGTCCGTCCAGCCTCTCATGTTGACGACCCGAAGCCGCAGTGTTATCCGTAGCGTAAAGAACCTGAACCCTGAACTTTGGCACTTGAATGTAATACGGGAGTATGCCGGCAAAGAATAATTGTTCGTCATCCGCATGGCTTGAAATCAGCAATAAATCGGAGGTCTCCAGCGGTCTTTCCCATTTCTGTACCCAAGCCGGGACATCCGCGCCGTCAAAGGCATATATTGCCTTGATCTTGGCTTTTTCGGAAAATGTAAACTTCAAGTTTTCCGAAGCGGCAGTGCCAAGCTCTATATACTCGTGAAGAAAACCATTTGCACCGCAACTTATTTTGTTTGAAGCGCCTTCCACCGTATAGGCGCCGGGAACTTCGTCAAATTCAATATACAGCGCTTCAGCCTTGCTCTCTGCGCCAATGTTCATTACGCTACCGTCCCAGCTTATTTTGTATTTTATTTCTGCGCTGCCTGCTGACGCCGACACTGTTCCAAAATTCAACAACAGCGCAAGAAAAGCAATAATTAATATTTTCTTCTTCATTTGAGTTTTTCAAGCCTGACTATATTTACATAACATATAAAATCTGAATTTCAACCCGCAGGCAAAGCCTTATGTCACATTTTATAACAAAGCAGGCAGTATCTCAATAAAATAACGTTTATTTTGATTGAAAATGGTGTTAAAATACTTTTCATGAGTCTGAAATTAAGAAAAATTGTCAGTTTAATATTTGCGCCGCTCTTCATGGTTTATCTGGAGCTTTACCTGCGCCTCAAATCCGGACTTTGGAACAATGAAAGTTCCATGAACGGCGGAGCCCTGATGAGCGCTGCCGCTTTCGGTGTTTGTCTTGCCCTGGCGTGCTCTCTTACAAAGTCGGAGAGATTCAATCGGTGGCTGGCTCTGATACTTACGGAGCTTTGCTGTCTTTGGTACTGTATTCAGTATTTTACCAATGATTCTTATTCGGCTTTTATGAGCCCTGGCTCCGTATTAACCGGTGCGGGAGGCGTTGTAACGGAATTCAGAGATTCCATTATCAATATAATCAAAGGAAACTGGGAGATCATCTTTCTTCTGCAGCTTCCTTTTATACTGCTGCTTACACTTAATATTTTAAAATTCACATATTTTAAACTAAGCGGAGGCCTGTTTACAGGACTTTTACTGCTCTGCGTGTTTTCTAACAGTATAAGCGTTGAAGCTCTTACAAGCACAAAACTTGCAAAAGAAAAATATACCTATGACTTCGTGTATGATGAAGCGGTAAGATTCCTCGGAACTGTCACGGCCACAAGACTGGATTTGCAGTATGCGGTTAAGGGAGTTCCCGCCGCCCCGTACGTTCCGGAACCTGCCCCGCCTCCTCCCCCAAAACCCTCGGAATACGGATATAATGGGATTTTCGCGGGGAAAAACCTTATAACCATTGTGGTTGAAAGCTTCAGCAAGGAACTTATAGACAGCGGTTTCTTCCCTGCGGTTTCTCGTATGGCTCAAAACGGAATAATCATAGAAGATTTCTATCAGCCTTTCTGGGGAGGCAGCACAACCTCGGGAGAAGCCGCGGTGCTGCTTGGAATAATCCCGACCGAAGGCGCTAAAACCATACAAAAAATATTAAAGACTGACAATTTCTATACTATGGCCTCACGCCTTAACGGTCTCGGATATTACACTGCAGCTTATCATAATGGAGATTATAATTTTTACAATCGTCATAAAACTCATCCCGCCACAGGCTTTCAGCACTTTGTCTCAAAGGGCACGGGAATGGAAGCATATCTTACCAATACATGGCCGGGTTGCGATGTTGAAATGTTCAGCTGCATTCCTGACATGTTCACGGACAAGCAGCCCTACTACGCCTACATATTAACTTACAGCGGACACGGACTTTACAACTTTACAGGCAACACAATCGCAAAAAGGCACAAAGCCGCAGTTGAAAACCTTGAAGGTCTTTCGACACAAGTCAAAGCCTATATTGCGGGAAGCCTGGACTTTGAATACGGACTTGAATATCTTTTGGAGGTTCTTGAAGAAAAAGATCAGCTTAAGGATACGGTATTTGTAATTACATCCGACCACTATCCCTACGCCCTTCAAAAAGGAGAAGCCTGGAAAAACAGCAAGGATTACTTAAAGGAGCTTTACGGTTATTCATGGTCTACCGTAAAAGAGCGCGACCACAGCACACTCGTGATATGGAGTCCCTGCCTTGAAGAATTTGAAGAACCCATCGTGGTAAGCGAACCCTGCTATTCTCCGGACATACTGCCCACTTTGCTGAACCTTTTCGGAATAGATTATGAAGATAATATTTATGCGGGCCGCGACATACTTTCGGATGAGGACCCGCTTGTAATCTGGAACAACTCCAGCTGGCTTACGGACATGGGCTTCTACGATTCCCTAACCGGAAAATTCACAATTAAAGACGGCGTCGTTTTACCCGACGCCGACGCTTACGTTGAAAATATCAGTTCAATTGTAAGAGCAAAAATAGCCCGTTCAAGAGAAATTATAAACAAGGGCATCAGCAGTACTGCGCAGCCTTAAATACTCCAGGCAATTTTTCATATCTTCAGGGATGGGTGCATCAGCCGTAATCAATTTTCCGGTAGCAGGATGTTCAAACTCAATATGTGCCGAATGCAGTGCCTGCCGGGGCATCCATTCAGGGTTGACACTGTAACCGTAAAGCTGGGCATACAGCTCGTCACCGAGCAGCGGATGACCCAAATGAGTCATATGAACCCTTATCTGATGTGTCCTGCCCGTATCCAGTTTAAGCTCAATAAAACTGAAACCTTCCAGCTGTCCGTATTTTATTCCCGGAAAACTCTCCAGCTTTCTATAATGAGTTACCGACGGATACCCGTCTTCCGTCACAAAGCGTCTCGCCATGTGATTGGGATCTTTGTCTATAGGCAAATCCACAGTGCCGGTATCTTCCGTAACACCGTGAACTATAGCCTTATAAATCTTTTTAACATCGTTAGTCTGCATACGCTTGCTTATAAAGTCCTGGCAGTACGCATTTTTTCCGACTATAACCAAACCGGAGGTATACATGTCCAGACGATTTACGAATCTGAGTTTATACAGTTCGTTTTTCTGTTCCATGTAATATGCAATAGCATTAGCCAAAGTGCCGTCCGGGAAATTATGTGTGGGATGAACAACAAGACCGGCCTGCTTATTTACTATAAGCAGGTCGGCATCTTCGTAAACTACGTCCAAAGGAATGTTCTGGGCTTCAAAGAAACTTCGTTCTTCCGGATAATTGACACAAAGCACATCTCCGGCATCCACTCTCTCGCGCACATGAACCTTCCTGCCGTTGAGCGTAATTTCGCCTGTTACTTTTATCTTTCTAATAAGCCTGGAGCTTAAATTCAGCTTTTGCTGAAGAATCTCTTTAACGTATCTGCCTTCGTCTTCCTTTAATACTTTATATGCCCGATTTGTCATTCGGCATTCACACGACTTTAACCGTTATAAGCGTTTCCGCCCATGTTATCTCTTCGGCATTGGCATCTATCAGTGTTACATAAATCTTGGTCTCACCCGCTTTATGACCGGTAATATTAAGATTTATATGGTTCGAATCAGTCCAGTCTTCATCCCAGAAGCAAGTTGCGACATTTTCATTGAAGTTTTCCCAATGAGCCTTATAACTGAGCCCCGATTCCTCGGAAGCGTAAATGTTGACAGCTATCGTTTCACCTACCCTGATCTGAATATTATCGGGATTGGCTATAATTTCCGGATTTAAAGGCATTTCCGGTTCATAATCCCAATAATCTCCAAAGTCGGTAAAATCAAATGTTTTCGGTTCGGTACGGCTCAAGTTCGCTATAAGGTTTGATGGAACCGCAAGGTTGAGGTTCTGTGCGTCCTGTTCGTTTATGAACGCCGTGGTAACACCTATAACCTTACCCTTGTCGTCTATGACAGGACCGCCAGAGCTCCCCGGAGAAATAGGCGCAGAGTGCTGTATATACGTTACTCCGTCCAATGTTCTTTTTATATTTGAAACAACGCCCGTTGTAAGAGTATTATCCAATCCGTACGGACTTCCTATAGCAAAGATACTCTCCCCGGCAATAACCTCATCCGAGTTGCCAAGTTCAAGGGCATTAAAGCCGACACCTTCAATCTGAATGAGAGCAAGGTCGTTATAAATGTCAACATCGTAGTATTTGCTGACATCGTAGGTGCTGCCGTCAACAGTCGTTATAATAGCCGAAGCACCGCCGCTTACTACATGAAAGTTTGTAACGGCCATTCCCGTTTTGCTTATAAAGAAGCCTGAACCGGTCTTCATTGAATATCCGTACTCATCGAAAATTTCGATAAAGAATACTCCGCTGGAGCACATTGTACCTATTTGTTTTGCATCATAGCCCTCGGTCTTGGCAACAAGGTCGAACTCCTTGCGGCTGCTTTCATCCACCATACGGGCAACAAGTGTCGACATCTCGCTTCGCCATATTGTCTCATCCGGATGATAATATCCTCCGTTTGACCCGGTAAGCACACCGGCTCTGTACAATTTATATACACCGGGAGCATAGCTTCTTGACGAAGGCACATCCGGAATGGCATTGTCTTCAATTTGGTTGATTGGAGCAAGAGCCTCATCGGGAAGAGCGTTGGCAAGAATCTTTGCGTATTCCGCACGGGTTGCGTCTCTGTTATAATCAACGAAACCGTTTCCGATGATTTTGTTCTTTATCGCATAGTCAACATAGACTTTGTACCATGGAGTCCCCTGCTCAAAATCACCGTTTCCTGTATTATAACTTTTGTGAATCCTTGCAGCCATGGTTATGGCGTCGGCAACGGTTACATTGGAGAGGGGACTGAACAAGCCTCCGCCCACTCCCCTTACTAGTCCCAGCCTATAAGCTGACGCAACGCTGGATGCAAACCAATCATTTGAATCGTCCACATCCGCAAAGGAACCGGGAACATACACCCTATCCGCCGAAAATGCCGAAAGTGATCCCGCAAAGGCGTTTGAGCAAAACGCCAGCAACATTGCGAGCAACAGAATGCCCGACATTATTCTCTTTTTCACAATTCTACACCTCACAAAATACCGATCGCAATAATTTGTCTGAATTAATTATATCATAATATTTGCATTTTATTATATCACATATGGTATAATGCTTGGCATGTCAGATTACAGAATACTGCGTATTGAATATACCGATTCAACAAATTCACAGATGAAGAAAATGGGTCTTGCCGCTGCCGTAGGCGAGGCCGTGAGACTGGCTGTAAAATCTGCGGAATACTTGTGGAAGCCTATGCAAAGGGCAATGATATCGGAATAGTAATAGGAATCGGCCTTAACGTAAATACCGATCTTAATAATTTTTCCGCGGAGATTTCGGATACTGCGGATAGTCTTAAAAATATATGCGGCAGAGAATTCGATAAAAACAAACTGCTGGCGGAAATTCTGGAAGAACTGGAAAACCAACTCAATTACCTGAAACAGTTTTAGGAATTGACATATGATTTTCAGTCATCTGATAAACTGCATTCCCAGAGACTCAAAAAACGTAATAAACTCTGTTTGGAAAAGGTTTCAGTTTCTTCATACTCTTCTATTCGATACAATATTATTCTGTCATTGAAGATGTCTTCATCCAATATGGCTTTAATACACGCCATATCGAAATCCCGGGACGTTTCAACCTGTTTTCTCAAAACCCGTAGTCTGTTCCTGAAGTCGGTGAACAAAGCCTGCATTCGGTATACCCCCTGGATATTGCGTCTTCTTTGGTAACGCATTCGTAATTTTTACTTATACAGGCACAGCTGTTTCTGTGATAGACTGTACTGCTTTCGCCATATATACAAACCGTTGCACCGTTAGGCAGATTATCGGGATGACAAATCCGGCAAGGCGAATAGCGGCGCCTTAGCACCTTGCTGAGTACCATGACAATGTCTCCGTTCCGCAACGTACTGCACCCCAAGTAATGATAGCGCTCACCATGTTTCGGGAAGACATATACCCGCTCGGAGCCTTCATCTTTTCCTTCACCGCAAAACGGTCTGAAAAAAAGTTTGTGTCCCTCGTCAAAGAACACCATGGGGGTTTCAACAAAAATTCCGGATATAGCCATGGCTATATTGCTCGCTTCTTGTTTTTTAAGCATTTTCAATACGGCGTCCGCTTCTTTGCCTGCCCGAAAGACAAGTGAGATAACCATATACATGGAAATCACGAATATTGGAATGCTGATGGCTGCATCAACAAACAAAGATCCTCGCTTCCTTTTTGTCTTATCTGTACACATGTGACTGTTCTATCTTTTTAAATCTGAAGGGAAAACCCCAACTCACGGGCGCAACAACTCTCTTTGTGAACTCGACCTCCAAGTCAAAACCATAACAATAATTCTCAAACCTGAAACCTGAACCGTCGATGTTTCTTAAATTCAGCTGCATTATATCCATGAGGCGGGCCAGTTTTTCTTTGCTTGCCAGTAAACTCAGAAGTAATCTCAAATATCCTTCGTAGTTGATGCCGTCGACCGTTGCGCCCGCCATTATTTCATTTACGTCATTATTTGCATCTAAACTTACATCTGCTATAAAAACCGCCAGGGCTATGGGGTCCGTGGGAAGCTCCGCATCTTTAAGCTTTTTTGCACTGTTGACTGCAAAGCGCATAGCGAACAGGCTTCGCTTCACGGAAGCCTCATTTGCCGCGTCGGAAGGATAACCGAAAAGAATATATTCAACTTCGTTTGAAAGCCATGTATTTGAAAGCAGACTCAAACAGTTGCCGCAACGCTTCAGTATGTATTCGTCCTGAGCAAAGTCTAGCGGGTTCAAATTAAAAACACCTCCGGAAAAACTCACTATTTCTCTGCTTCCGAATCCAAGCAATTTTGAAGGCAGTCCTGCTTTGTTAATGCTTCTTTTTACATGCTCGGCGGTATTTGAACGGCATCGGACAAGGCTCGGCAATGCAAGTTTATTCAATTGCTTTGCCAGCCCTTCGGTATCAAGTGCCGGATATGAATCCGTATAAATTGTCACGGAAACAGGTTCCGGCTTTACTAAACCTTTTGTAAACACGGTGCAACCCTCAAGATAAAACCAGGCTTCTCTTTTCAAATCATCTTCGTAATTTCTCAGCGCAAACACTCCGTAACGCTTATACAGCTCCTTATTGTACTGGCCCAATATGGATTGCCCTACAGACTGGCAATTGCTTCTGCAAACGCTTGCCGCCGCAAAGCCGGCAGCAACTTCAACCACCACAAGCACCGCCGCCATAAGGGAAGAGAGTATAAGGACTATATAAATTGTAGCGAAGCCCTTTTTCATGCTGTTTTCAACACCTGAAAACCACGCCTTACTCGGCAATCATCCATCCGGTCCTAAGTATATCTTCGACATTAAACAAAGTATCCTTCATCATGTCTGCCTGAAATGCCTCGTGGTCCAAAGATAAAATCCGGACCTTTTCCTGCGTTTGTACCGTAAGCTTGAGCATTAACACGATTATCAATATCAGTATGGGTATTATAATTGCAGCTTCAACAATAGCGCTTCCTCTTTTAGAATTTCGCATTTTTCAACTCCCCAAACACATCATCGACAAAGTCCTTGATTTGCTTCCTGAAAACCAGTCCAAGCGCTACGGCAATACCTATGAGTATGGCCACCTGAACCAACTCCATTCCCGATTTACTTGCGGCGAAATTCAGTTTAAACCTCTTTCCGAACCTGCTGTTTACAAACTTTGTGAACATACAGTCTACTGCAAATAGAAATCTTTTCATTTGTATTCCCTATCCTTTCAACACTTCTCACATGCCGGACATTGCCGGCATAGTACAAATTATAACGAGAGCAAGCAGGAGCAGAATAAGCGGGAAACAAAGTTTGGTCTCCGCCTCTTTAGCTGAAGCCCTGGCCCTGTTGAGCTTACTACCCCACATACGGTTTCTTTCCGCCTCAAGCTTCATCGACAGCTCCGAACCGTGATACATGTTCTCTATACAAAGAGTCGCAAAACGCGAAAAATCTCTGTCACCAAAGTTTTTCGAAAAATCATACATTTCTCTCACGAATGATGAATTACTCTCTGAAGCCCTTATTTTGAGCCATATGAAGCACTTTGAAAGCACACTGCCCGAATCGGCGTTTCTTTCGACAATCTCTTCAAAAGCCGATTCTACAGTAAGGCCGGCATTAAGCATCAACGTCAGCTGCAATATGGCTGACGGCAACTCATTTATAAAAGCTGCCCTGTCCGCCTTCTTTTTCTTCGTAATGGCATCGTATCTTGAAAACCACATAAACGCAGCCAAGAGCGCAAAGACCCCGAACAACCACGACGGTGCCTCTGTTGCCGGGATAGTCCATTTAATAAATACGCCGTCTTGTTCCTCGGGAAGTCGCAAGGCATTTCCAGTACTGTTTTTTGAAAGTTGTCTGAAAAGTTTATCGCTGTAAGCTTCAAGAAAGCTCTCCGGATTTTCCGGTATTTCATCTTCAGGCGCACTTTCTCCTTCGGGCTGAACGGTAAGTTCTTCAATTCTTTCAAAAATTTCACCCTTATAACTGAAAACCGCATGCAGTTCAACCGTTCTCATTTTATCTTCTCTTTTTAATTCCGAAACCTCAGCAGGTCCTTTATCCGCCTCAATTCCGGCGGGAATATAAATACATAGACATATGAAGAAAGCCATTAGGCAAGCGACACCCACCCGTTTGTCCGCTAAAGCTTTAAGTTTATTATCTTCATACCCCATAGCAGCGCCGAAAGTATCAGTACAAGGCATAGGGTCATTACGGCTCTTCCCGAAAATCCGCTGTACAGCGGCTGCACATATGCGTATGAGCTTAGATTCAGAAACAGCAGCACGGCAGGGGGCATTAAAGCCAGTAAAATCACGTCCAGCTTTTTTTGCGCTATCAGCATTTTTAATTCGTTTTGATAATCTATTCTGTCTAAAAGCAGAGATGCGCTCTTTAAGCATACGGCCTCCAAATCCGCCCCGCACTTTTCGCATATAGCATAGGAGTCGGCAAACTGTTTTATTTCCGTTATTCCGCTTCGTTCCCCAAAATCCTTAAGACTGCTTGCAATATCAGCATGGGCCTCGTGATATTCCCGTGTTAAATTGATAAGTTCCGCTTTCATATCACCGTCACAGACCAGACAGGCATCTTCAAGTGCTGCGGGCATCTTCTTTCCCGCCGATACCGAAGATGAAATACTGTAAAGCACATCCCGGAAAGAATCCAGCAAAGCCTCCTTGCGTTTTTCAGTCTTGTATCTTGCGTAAAATTTATGAAGCGGAATTGAAAGCGGCATCAGCAGCAACGCTGCTGCAAAACTCCTGTAGAACAAAAACGCAACAAACAACACTACCGCCGAAGCCGCCACAAAATACCTAAATGTCTCGCCCTTCCCGGGATAATAAACGTTGTAGTTTAGCTCTTCGTATGAGTCTTTCTCCGGTCGGATGAAGCCCTTCCGACGCAGTATATTCATAAAGTCTGTTAAGGACAGGTTCGGAATCTTCATAAGCCTTAAACTCCGCAATTTCCACCACGCGTCTGTGTCCGGACGCATCCCTTTGTAAATGTATAAGTATCTCTATAGCTTCGGCAATCTGCCCGCGAACCGCGTCAATCGGATATCCGCTTTCCGCCAGATACATGGTCTCAAGACGCCTTATCATTCCGCGTGCGCTGTTTGCATGTCCGGTAGAAAGCGAACCATCGTGACCCGTACTCATAGCGGCAATCATGTCTATGACTTCTATTCCCCTGACCTCACCGACAATTATACGATCCGGGCGCATCCTCAGCGATGCCTTTATCAGGTCTCTGATCGTGACCTCTCCTCTGCCTTGCGCATTGGCGGATTTTGCCTCCATACGCACAAGATTTTCATGACCGCGTATCATCAGCTCCGCCGAATCCTCAATGACGATTACACGTTCGTCCTTCGGAATATAGTCGGAGATTATATTCAGAAACGTAGTTTTGCCCGAACTTGTACCGCCGCTCACGAAAATGTTGTAGCCGGCCTTAACCAGAATCTTCACAAAGTCCGCAGCCTCCCCGGTAATATCACCCTGGACTATGAGATCGTCTATGCTTATACGACTTTTATTGAAGCGTCTTATGGTAAGAATCGGGCCGTTGATTGCTATATTGGAATGAACTGCGTTGATTCGTGACCCGTCCGAAAGCCTGGCGTCCACTATGGGATTTAAATCGTTCAACTCTCTTCCTACACCGGAAGCGAGTCTTTGAATGACCCGTTCAAGTTGCTGACGCGTTTCGAACTGTATTTTGCAGCGCTCCACCTGGCCGCATTTTTCAACAAATATGTCTGAAGGACCGTTAACCATGATTTCGGTCACATCTTTGTCATCCGCTATGTCCTGAAGTATTTCAAGCTCACAGCGCAATGTGCAAAACACCTGTCTCACATAAAACGCGGCTTCATGCAACGGCTTTAGGAGCATGCTTTTGTCGGCAAGCACAATCTCAATGCATAAATCATTCACATATTCATCAGAAAGCAGGGAGCGGCCATCCATCCGCTTTCTGACTGTCTCCGCCAGCAATAAGACAGATATTTTCGACTCCTCTACAGGAAGCATTGCATTTCTCCTGTATTTGGCACACTTTTGAATTTTAAAATTCCAATCCGACTCAGCAATTCTCTGACATGCGCACCATATTCACCGTGTATATCCGGACCGGTATCCTCAAAGGAATATTCGTCGCGTTCGCAGAAAAATTCATAAATAACCGTACGAGAAAAACAATCCTTAAGAAAAGCTTTTGTCAAATCAATATACTTATATTCGGCAGGTCCTGCGGTCCCATAGCATAAAACAACATGTTCGCAGAGCGGAAGAAACTCTTCCAGACAAACACTGCTGAACGGGATGTCAAGAAGTACAACATCGTATTCTTTCGACATTCTCTCCAGAAGCAGCTGCGGATTATTAACTCCGCTTTGAAGAGGGTTTGTAATTTCTTTGCACTTAAGGTAGCTGAGCTCATATTCATCCTTAACGATAGCCCTATCCTTAAAGGAACTCCAGTTACAGTCAAGGACTACGGGTTTGAAGAAATCGCTTCTGTCGGCTCCGCCTTCGGGTCCGCACTTATCGGACAATCTGTCGAAATTTATATACAATACCCTTAACTCGTAAAGTCTGGAGAGAATCCTTCCGGCGGCTATAGCTAAACTGCTAGTACCTACTCCTCCGCAAGAACTCGTAAACGCAATGAACTCCGCATTTTCGGACATTATACACCTCGCTATTTATTCCATAATTTACCTTTTTGGCTATACTATACCATGCCGGGCGCTGTTTTTCAATACCTATTTTTACATTTTATAACATTTTTATGCCTGGCGAGAACTTCGATATAGCGAAACAACTGTAAACCTTCCGTTACTTACGGTTTTATGCGCACTTTAAAACCCCCTCGCCGGGTTATTTTATCCGACCTAGGGGGTTTCGCTCTGACTATTACTGCTCTTACAGCCCTGCTTTTCGTCTGTATTTAAAACTCCATGGCTTTTTCAATATAAGCCTTGAGGTCTTCTATCCTGACACGCTCCTGCTGCATGGTGTCGCGGTCACGGACTGTTACACAGCCGTCCGTTTCGGTGTCAAAGTCCACTGTCAGACAGAAAGGAGTACCGATTTCATCTTCTCTTCTATAACGTTTGCCGATGGAACCGGAAGCGTCGTAATCTACATTAAAATACTTGGAAAGCATTGCGTATATTTCTTCCGCCTTCTCGTTTTGCTTCTTTGTCAGCGGCATTACCGCAGCCTTAAACGGCGCCAGGAACGGATGGAAATGCAAAACGACTCTTGTATCTTCTTTTCCGTCTTCGCCTATGAGAGTTTCCTCTTCGTATGCATCGCATAAAAATGCCAAAGTCATACGGTCCGCACCCAAAGACGGCTCAACCACATAGGGTATATACCTCTTGCTCGGGTCCATAGGGTCAATGTATTCCATGTTCTGCCCCGAATGCTTCTGATGCTGAGTCAGGTCATAATCGGTTCTATCGGCAATGCCCCAAAGCTCTCCCCAGCCGAACGGGAACAGATATTCAAAGTCCGTTGTAGCCTTGGAATAGAACGACAGCTCTTCTTTGCTGTGGTCTCGCATACGGAGTTTGTCCATGTTCATTCCCAGGCTTTCCAGGAACTTTCTGCAATATTCTCTCCAATACTCGAACCATTCAAGATCCGTATCCGGCTCGCAGAAAAACTCCAGCTCCAGCTGTTCAAATTCCCTGGTTCTGAATGTAAAGTTTCCGGGTGTAATCTCATTTCTGAAAGACTTACCTATCTGGCATATCCCGAAAGGAATCTTCTTTCTTGCCGTTCTTTGAACGTTCTTAAAGTTTACAAATATACCTTGAGCGGTTTCGGGTCTGAGGTAAACCTCCGACTTTTTGTCTTCAGTAACACCCATAAAGGTCTTGAACATCAGGTTGAACTGGCGAATACCAGTAAAGTCCGCCTTGCCGCAATTCGGACAAGGAACATTATTATCCGCTATCCATTGTTCCATATGTTCGTGAGACCAACCGTCAACACTGCCATCCAAGGCAATGCCCTTTTCCTGAGCAAACTCCTCTATAAGCTTATCCGCTCTGTGTCTTGCACGGCAACCCTTGCAATCCATGAGGGGGTCCGAAAATCCTCCTACATGACCTGACGCCACCCAAGTTTCCGGGTTCATAAGTATTGCGGCGTCCAGCCCTACATTATATGGGGATTCCTGTACAAACTTCTTCCACCAAGCCTTTTTTACGTTGTTTTTAAGCTCAACGCCTACAGGACCATAGTCCCAGGTATTTGCGAGCCCGCCGTAAATTTCCGAGCCGGGGAAAAGAAAACCCCTTGATTTGCAAAGGCTTACTATTGTGTCCATGCCGAATTCTTTACTCATTCTTCTCTTCTGTTCCTTCCTCGGCTTCGATGCATGCAGCATCCGCCTCCGGTGTTTCCGTTTCCGCTTCGGTCTTCTTGGAGAATAGGTCTTTTGCTGTGTCCTTTACTGCTTCATAAATGTCCTGACCTTTATTTTTCGCAATTTCATAAAGATCCTGACCCTTATTCTTGGCCGCTACATACAAATCCGAAGTCTTGTCCTGAAGTTCATCGGCTATAACGCTGCCCTTATCCTTCACAGTGGCTATTGCGTCTGATGCCTTATCCGTAACATCGATAACGGAACAGTCTTCCTTTACGAGTTCAATCCTGCACTTTGCAGCACCTGTGGCTATAGCGGCAGCAATGATGCCCCACCAACGGAAAAGCACCAATCCAACAATGCCTGCGGTAAGAGGGATATTGAGAAGAAGCTCCTCTCCCTTATAAACCTTGATTCTGTTTACATTACCCTTGCGAACCGACTCTGTAATAAAGTTCTTGAATTCCTCAATTTTTGATGCTCCCTGGCATTCATAGCCGGCATCGATATTGTCTTCGATGTATATAATAGCATCTACCACATTGCCTTCAGCCTGTTCAAGCGCTTCTTTTGCTTCCTTATAGCTAACACCTGTTCTGTCCTTAACGAGTTCAATCTTTTCGAGTGTAATTTCCATAA
>CAYFUZ010000012.1:0-8938 GCA_964346675.1 uncultured Oscillospiraceae bacterium
TTTTCTAACATTTTTTCTAACGCAATTAGAACAAGCATTCACTAACCAATGGAGTACAACATAGTATTTTTTATTTTTAACTTGCAAGCTACCTGTCATAATAACCTCCTTTCAAAGTGACAGATAAACTGCTAGTCTCGTACAATATATTGTGCCGATTTCACATAGTTTATCAAGCATATTTTCGGCACTATTATTTTTCTGCCTATTCGTTTACTACCGATTATTCTGTCATTTATCAGCTTATATGCGCTGTTTAGACCAATACCGAGAGCGGAAGCCACATCCTTAACGGTCATGATGTCATTATATTCATCAAACATCACGCACCTCCCCGCTTCCTTCCGTGTCTTTTCCGAGGAACTCTGAACGGAATATTGCTGACAACATATACTTTAGTAAAGCATGCGGTCTTGTCATTATATCGGCATGGTAGTTTCAAAGGATAGCCATCCAGATATTTAAGCATATCTTTTATCGGCAAATCACTGCGGAATTCATCAAAAAGAATTACGGGTTCACTGTTGTAACTATCAAATGGATGAGCATAGTTTGTAACACGGTATACATTCTCATAGCCATAGGTTTCCAATACGCTTCTTGTTTTTCCTACACCCGTTTTACCCCAAAAATAGAAAACTTCAAGTTCTCGATATATGTTCTCAAATTCCTTTTTGATTAGCTCTTCACGATAAACGTTAAGGTTTTTCAGATGATTTATCTGACTGGGGAATGCGTCAACTATTTCAAGGTTGCTTGAACCGTTTTTAACCATAGCAACAACGGCTTCTGACTGATTCTTTTTTTCGGGTTCATCAGGAAGAGGACACATTTCCTCAAACGTATCAATCAGGTTTGTTTCTCTTTTTACATCATCAAGCCATTTACCCTCTTTGCGAACATAGTCACGGTTTTCCTGATTTGTGCCACGAGCGTTTTCAATATGACATCCATAGAAGATCTTGTGTATTGTGTTCCAAGGAATCGCATTTTTAAAACACAAATAAACATGCGTATGGCATGTACCTTCCGCACCGACCTCATCACACATACACCAATAATTACAGTGTTTAAACTCTGAAATTATGAGCTTTTTTATATGCTCATGTGTGAATCCGTGTTCCGTCGGATTATTTATTGTTATTTGATATTTTCGATACGATTTTTCTCGTGCCACTTTCTTTCCACCCCCTTTGAGTAGAAGTTCGGACACAAAACACTTTAATGCACAGGGTAATACTTACCTGTGCATTCCCCCCTATTTGTTTTTGTCCTGATTTTTATATGCTTCCATGAAAGTTTCCCTGCCTTCTTCGGCCAACTTGTTAAGTTCAGCAATTGGCATACTATTCATGAGTTGGTACATCCGTTCAGCATTTTCTTGAGCATTCAATTGTTGTACAATTAGCTGTAAGCACGCAGTCGCATCATGATGTAAGCCGTTCTTCTTTTTGTAAGCAAGTATTCGCTGATAAGTATCTTCCGGTACGGTAAGATTTATTCTCATTTTTGTTGATGGCATGTTTCTATCCTCCTAATAAAAGTTTAACAGAACAAACACAAGTGTCAAAGAGTACTTTAGAGTTACTCCGGTTAGAAAATAAAAAAGCCTAGGAAATATTTTCTAGGCTTTTGACTAAAAATGTTATTACAATAATATAGATTATTAATATACATTCACCATTGTTCCGCCTGAAACAATGTTACCGTGGGTATTACCATCAACAATATCAAATGACATAAAGGCATTGCCAAAGTTCTGACCAACAATTTTTAATTGCAAGATAGCATTGTATTTCCATTTAGTCCACTCACAATAAACAATATTTTTATCATAAT
The DNA here is from genome assembly GCA_964346675.1 of uncultured Oscillospiraceae bacterium. Classification (GTDB taxonomy): domain Bacteria; phylum Bacillota; class Clostridia; order Peptostreptococcales; family Anaerovoracaceae; genus RUG13409. The sequence continues at coordinate 1,840 of CAYFUZ010000012.1, forward strand.
TGTATATGTTATATTTAACATATACGTTCTCAGTTCCAATTCCCCAAATGAAGGCAACTTCGATTATATCGCTTGAGCCTTTAGCAATGTTGTGCTGCATTGGTACAAAAACGAATGGCTCTGTTTCCAAAACGGTTTTTCCTTCTGGAGCAGGAATGCTTTTGGTGGTCGGCAAATATATAATTGGCTTACTTTCTAAATGAAATATTAGACGTAATGATTCGTCTGCCATCCTTGTCACAATAGTGGCAATCTCCGCCCTTGTTATGTTGTCATCTGGGTTGAATGTTCCGTATTTATCGCTACCTGTTAGCACACCTGCTTCATAAAGCATATAAATCGCATCTGTTGAATCTTTTACATATGGCACGTCAGGAATAATATCTATATAGTTAATAGCACATAAGGCTTCCTTCGGTAATGCTTTAGCAAAAATATTAGCCACTTGCGACCTTGTCGCTAGAGCATCATAGTTGAAATAGTCCGATTCGGATATTATATTATTTTTTATGGCATACTCTATGTAACCTTGATACCAAGGCGTTGTAGATTTGATTGGGTCACATTTGCCATAATAGATATAGTCTATTCTACACGCCAATGCGATGGCTTCAGCTATTAATAAATTACCCGTTGGAGTAAATGTCGTTGCAGAAGTACCATTTATAAGTCCATACTCATAGGCTTCTTTTATATAAGGTTCATACCACGAGCCCGATTTAACATCTGAAAACTGACCGTCTTTGTATGAAAAACTCTTCACGAAAAACCTGTTTTTGACTGGTAATGCATATACCATTGATGATGACATTACTATCACTAACAATATTAATACAATCCGTTTTTTCATAATAAGCACCAAAAAGAAAAATATAAAACTGTTCAATCTATTAAAATAATTATAGTTTAATTCTGCATGTTTGAACAGGGGTATTAAAATAGGATTAACATCATCAAAATAAATATGCTATCATACTTGTACTATTAACCATTTCCAAAGTATCAAAGGAGCTAGATAACATGGATTTGTTGCTATATCCCATATTAATTACATTAGCCCTTGTTGGATTGATCCTGATACCGCAAAGAATAAAGTACAACAAATCACAATATAAACAAATAAGCGGCAACACGTTTTTTGCGACGGTTTTTGATAAAGGAAAGAATGGAGAGTTTTTAACATTCTGCATGTTAGAAAAATTGGGCGAAAACAATATCCTAACGAATATATATTTACCGACAAAAGATGGTACGACAACTGAAATAGACCTACTTATGATTAACACTACGGGAATCCATGTGTTTGAATCTAAAAATTATAGTGGTTGGATTTTCGGAAACGAAAAAAACAAGATGTGGACACAATCATTAAAGGGTGGGAAAAAGAACAGGTTTTTCAATCCCATTTGGCAAAATAAAGGACATATCTCTGCTTTGGATGAATATTTGGACAGGCAGTATACTGATTGTTTTTATTCTTATATCATATTTAGCCAGAGGTGCGAACTAAAAAAAGTAGATTTCTTTTCTCCAAATATTTATGTGATTAAAAGGAATGCCCTAATGCGTATATTAAAAAACCAGACCGCTACTTTACCTAATAGCCTATTACCTGAAGAAGTAAAAGGTATTTATACCAAATTAAAATCTAGAACTTTGGCGAATGAAGATATTAAAAAAAGACATATCGAAGAAATAGAAAGCAAGAAATGAAGGCTTCTTGACTGTTAAATTGCAGCCCGTAAGGCTTTGATTTCTGTTTAAGTTAACAAGACCTAAAATAAGGGCAGCTGCGCCGCTTTAATAGCGGCGAAAGCTGCCCTCTCTCTTGTACAAGACCAACAGTTTTTCTAACACTTTTCTAACATTTTTTCTAACACTTTTCCTTTTTGCTGCCTTCACCTGCCAGCTCATCAATTTCAATGCATAAAAAAACCGCAACATCGTGCATAAGCATATGCTGCGGTTTTTGGTTTTTATACCATTGTATTTGTTGTTCTGGTGATAAGCTCATCCTGCACAGTCTTTGTAAGCAATGTGTAATATGTTGAATAACCTGCAACCCGTACTACCAGGTCGGAATATTCTTTCGGCTTTTCCTGCGCGGCTTGAAGAGTCTTGTTGTCAACAACATTGAACTGAATGTGCTTTCCGCCGTTTGTAAGGTACGTCTTTACAAGGGCGCCAAGCTTGTCAAGGTCCTCGTCGCTCTTTAGAGCAGACGGGCTCATCTTCATATTAAGAAGCATCGCGTTGAAGGAATCCTGATCAATCTTCATTGCCGACTTAAGTGAAATTGTCGGTCCGTTCTTATCTGTACCCTGCTGAGGCGACACAACTCCGTCGGGAAGTGTTTCACCCTTACGACGGCCGTCCGGCGTGGCGCATGTGATTGCGCCGCCGGGAGCATATGCCGTTATGGATATTCCTGTCGGACGCGGCGGTGCTCCGTGAACGGATGTGAAGCTGTTGCAGTTATCAACCCACTGCTTGTAAAGGTCTACGGCAAACCGGTCCGCTCTGTCATCATCGTTGCCGAACTTGGGAGCAGCTTTGCAGTCTGCAAGCATTTCTTCATAGCCAACCCAATCAGCTTTGATTGCATTGTACATTTCTTCCATGGTGTATTTCTTGTCTTCAAATACGAGCTTCTTGATGGCCGCCATGGAGTTTGCTACACAAATCATGCCTACGGGGTTCATCAGAGATGAGTTTTCGTAAGGCATGGATCTTTCCTGCATATCCTTGCCGGACTTGATTCCGTCATAGCAGAATGCGGAATGGAGAACATCGGGGTTTATATACTGCGTAACCCTGATAAGAATATTGTGTTCTTCGTTATACATGCTCATGAAGTGGTAGAGCTGCTTCTTAAATGCTTCATAAAAATCTTCGAACGTCTTGAAGTCCTTCATTTCGCCTGTCTTAAGGCCGACCTGCTCACCTGTGCTTGTCATGATTCCGTTGAACATTGTGAACTCAAGAACCTTCGGGCAGATGAACATGCCGAGCGCGTTGATCTTGGATTTTCCCGGGATATTCATATCAAGGCAGCCCGCAAGAGCATAGTTTCTTGCGTCAACAATATTTACGCCTTGATTGAGAAGCCCCTGAATATACGATTTATCGGATACGAAGGCCGGCATGCCGAGGCCTGTCCTAACCACTTTCATACCTTCGTGTATCAGCTTTGAAGGAGTATTTTCGTTTACACGAATCGTTATAGTGAAGTGAGGTGTTCTTACTTCATACGCGGAATCAAGAATGAGATAAGAAAGTTCGTTTGTCGCGTCGTTGCCGTTCTCGTCTACACCGCCGATAACGCAGTTGTTCCAACGGGCCATTCCTGCCCACTTGTCCCTCTGACTTGCATTGCCCGATACAAAGTTGAACTGCATAATCTTAATTCTTAAGCATTCTATGTACTCAAGAATCTCGGCATCGGTCATTCCGTTTTCCTTGCTCTTTTTGTAGAAAGGGTACATGAACTGGTCGAATCTTCCGAGAGGAACCGTCCCGTGAGTAATCATCATCCAGTAGAACCAGAAGTTTTGAATCGCGTCAACAAAGTCTCTTGAAGGATTTTCCGCAATCCAGTGACATACTTCCGCCATCTTTTCAAGCTCCGCCTTCCGTACGGAATCAGCGCACTTGTCTGCCGCGGCCTGACATGTGTCTCCGTATCTGTGATACATTCTTACAACCGCTTCAAGGGCAATGATTACCGCCTGCAGATAGCAAGCCTTGTCATAGGAATCATTGTCTACATATCTTACGTTTCTGAGTTCTTCTTTCGCTTCATCGAGAGTGTGCTTTACGCCCTCTGTAATAATCTTTCCGTAATCCGGAACAAAAAACGAAAGGCCTATACCGAGACCCCAGCCGAAGCCGGCTCCGCCTGATCCCCTTCCCTTTCTCTTGTCTGTCCATGGAGGACAAAGAACGCCTGATCTTATGAACGGCCAGAGTCTTTCGTCATCGTAAAATCTTCCCTGCCATTCATACATCTGCCTGTCCTGTCCTTCCCAGAAAGAATCACAGTCCCGAAGAGCCTTGCGGTCTTCGTCTGAAATTGTATACTTGCCGTCCGCAGTGATGGTATCAAGGTCTGCATCATCCCAAAACGGACCCCAAACGGAGGCTTCCAGTCCGTTTGGCTTTGCCGCAACATTGCCGACGATAAGCTCATCGTCATCAACATAAAGGGTTCGCTTATCGAAATAATCCGCCGTAGCATGAGCTCTCTTAAGCACAGGGGTAAGGCCTTCATGCTTACGCCATGAATCTACCACAATCTGATGTTTTTCAGCGCAAAAAGTGTATACCTTTTCGCCCTGGAGCTTGGCATACATTCTTTCTATTCTCTCTGTCATATGAATTCTCCTTTAATGAAATGTAAAACAAAAGGTTTTACCCTTCTTTACCCGTTTCGACAAACAAGGATTTGGCTCGCTTTTGCAAATGAGCCGCCTCTCTATAAATATTTTAATTGGTTCTTTAATATATTCAATGTTCTATTTGTACAATTTTTTCATCCGGATCTGCTTATACTCGGAAACCACCAAAAACAGACTGCAGTTAAGGGACCTTATCGTTTTGAACTATATGCATTTAAGGATACAACTCAACTGACATGCAAAAACCTTCTCATGCAAAAACACCAAGCTGTATGACACATGGAATGCCTTTCAGTTCGGTGTTTATTGGGCTTTCCAACCTTTATAACGGCAGGTAAAAAAGGTTGCAATAAATATTTTGCTGATTCAAGACGCTTATTTAAACAATTTGTATTTTTTTGCCTTTCGGGTCTCCTTTGAAGGCTTCTATTGCATGTTCCCACGCCTCCAATCCGATATCATCGTTGTAGTATGTGGGAACCTCATTCAAGTGAGCCAATGCAATTTTGCCGGTCATAAACGGGTCATCATTGGTTACATTTGTTTCGGGGTCAACAAGACCATGCTCAAGTTCTATATTGAGCCCTTCCAAATATTCTTCCGGCGTAAAACCGACTTTACTGAAATCAATCCCCAGTTTTTCCGCAATATGATTTGCTTCGGCTAATGTAAACTTCTTCATTTCAAAAACCTCTCTTCCCTAATTATTCCTTCTGATTCAAATTAAAATTTATTATATTTTTTTATTCAAGTTTATTATATCACAAATCAGATATCATATGTTTTTACTGAACCATTGGCTACTTAATTGATATTGATATTCTTACAACGCCGTTTAAGTGGTAAATTTTTCTTCTCCGAGCACATGAAGCACGGTTGCGGTCGTGACAATTCCCTGCAGGAAACACTCAATATGTATATTTTCATTCGGGGCATGGTTGTTCTCATCGGCATTTGCATATGGAACTGAAATGGCAGGGATCTTTAATACATCTGTCCAGACAGAATTTGGCAGACTGCCTCCTGCCACCGGCACTGTGACAGGCTTCTTCCCGAACGCCTTTTCGACAGCATCAATTACCTTGCTGCAGATAGGAAGACGCGCGTCCGTCTTTGAGGAAAGCATATCCTCCCCCTCTTTGTACACGCGTACGCTCCCCTTGACATCTTGATTTTTGATATGCTTTTCAATGCAGGAGAAAACATGATCGGGATCCTGATTTGCAACAAGTCGAATGTCGAGCTTGGCAACGGCTTTTGCAGGGATTATATTCTTGACCTGCTGTGCATCGCCACTGCCTAAAGCGTTGATACTGAAGGTGGGCTGAAAGCAGAGGCGCTCGTAGAATTCACGTCTGCCAAAGGGGATTTCTTTTACCCCGTATACTTCTGCCAGTTCCTGCGTGTCGTAAGGAATGCTTGCAATCAATTCTTCTTCAAAATCCGTTGCCTTCAGGACGTCATCGTAAAAGCCGTCAATGGTAACTTTTCCACGCCCGTCGCTCATAGTCTGAAGGAGCCTTAACAATTCCCAGGCGGCGTTGGGAATGACTCCGCCTCTGTTGCCGGAATGATGATCTGTTGTCGCCGTCTCCACCTCTATCGAAAAATTCATCACTCCCCGGTTTCCGAAGACTATGAGCGGAACCCCCGATTCATGCAACGGTCCGTCGGAAATATAAACAAGATCTGCCTGCAGCAGCTCTCTGTACTCTTGGACAAAAGGCGTCAGATACTTGCTGCCGCATTCTTCATCCCCCTCCATTATGAACTTCACATGAACGGGAAGCTGTCCGAATATTTCCTGATAGGCTTTTACAGCAAGAATATGTGCCAGGTGCTGTCCCTTATTGTCTCCTGCGCCTCTTCCATAAAGCCTTCCTTCGCGCAGCTGCGGTTCAAAAGGCGGCGAGATCCATTCTTCCAACGGTTCAGGAGGCTGTACATCGTAGTGACCATAGAACAGTATTGTCGGAGCATTTTCATTTTCCGACAATATCTCACCATAAACAATCGGGTTTCCTGCTGTTTCGTAAAGAGTAGTTGAAATCCCTGCTTCTTTCATGACGGAAACCAGGAATTCAGCACATTTGTGCGTTGCCAAAGAATCTGATGCGACACTGGGGCAGCTTACATACTGCTTCAGGAGCTCCAGCGAAGAGGCTCTGTTTTCTTCTATATATTCTCTTAGTTTATTAAGCATTTCTTTTACTTATACTTCAGCTTATGTTTTGCTTTCTCAGAAAGGATCTGTCAATGTCTTGCTATCGCAACAAAGTTCTTTTTCATTTTAGCTTCATATAGTTTTTTATCGGCCACTTCTGTTAATGCCGTAACATTATCGTCGGCATATACGGCACCGATGCTGACAGTGACTCTCAATCCCGGACAACTCTCACATTGAATGCTTTCAATTTTACGTCGTATATCCTCCAATCTTTCAGCAAGTTTTTCAAAAGGGATATCCTGCAAAACAAGCAGAAACTCATCTCCGCCCGTGCGGATGACAGCATCCGATTCACGAATGTTTTTCATAATCATCTGCACAATCTCCTTCAACACATAATCTCCTATCGGATGCCCGTAAGTATCATTGACTGTTTTGAAATTATCCACATCTATCATAGCAATGGCTTTATCTTTGCCAGCTTCTGTAATTGTTCCGAATAGTACAAGCGATTATATGCGCCTGTTAAAGCATC
>CAYFUZ010000012.1:9038-35567 GCA_964346675.1 uncultured Oscillospiraceae bacterium
CATCATCATTTAGTCTGTCAACCATTTCCAACATATAGGGTGTGCCTTCAACCTCTGTATATATGGATGTTACAAAATAAACAGAATCATTTACAAATTCAAATTTAGTAAGCTTTCCTTTTAATGCAAATGCTTTTGCAGAAACACCGTTCTCACATCGTTTTTCTTTATTCCATACTGTGTAGCATTGGTATGGTCCTTGTATAAGTTCTCCGGCATCGCTTATCTCATACTGTGTTGTCAACGACACATCAACAAGCCTTACAATGTCAAATATTTTTTTTGCTCTTTTACAAATGCAAGCAATTCTTCCTTTGTCAACTTCATAACTGCGACCTCCAATAATCCGTTTATTGAAAGAAGTATATCATAGTCTTGTCATATTTCCACATCTGTCTGTTTTATGTAATAGTGCGGATACTCTTGAACTATTGATAATTTCAATTTACGGCTTGAAAGATATAATCTGCTGCGATATGCTATCACCATTAATATTTTTCACGTTAAGTGCAATTTCCCGGGTGAATTTATGAAAATCAAAGCATTAAAAGCGGCCTTTCCCTATACCCTTCCGATTTTTGCGGGATTCTGGTTTATCGCGCTTGCATACGGAATCTTTATGAATGTCAACGGATTTTCATTTGTCTATCCGATGCTTATGAGCTTGCTGATATTCGGCGGTTCGCTTGAATTTATTGCTGTAACTATGCTTATGTCCGCATTTTCGCCGCTATCGGCGCTCGCTGTGACATTGCTCGTTCAAGCAAGACACCTTTTTTACGGTATCGCTATGCTTGACCGTTTCAAAGGTATGGGTTGGAAAAAACCGTATCTGATTTTCGGTATGTGCGATGAAACCTTCTCTATCAACTATACGGCAAACATTCCGCCTGATGTTGACGAAGGATGGTTCATGTTTTTTGTCACACTGCTGAATCACTTCTACTGGGTTTCGGGTGCTACAATAGGCGGCTTGGTGGGCTCGCTGATTAAATTCAATACTAAAGGTCTTGATTTTGTTATGACCGCAATGTTTGTCGCGATCTTTATTGATCAATTTATGAAGGAAAAGAAAAAATACACCGGGCTTATCGGGCTCGGCGCAACGCTTCTTTGTCTGATAATATTCGGAAAAGATTCGTTTATGATACCCTCAATGATTCTGATACTCGCATTGTTGACCGTTTTTAAAAAGCCTATTGAAAACTCATATTCAAGTCAAACCGAGGGAGAAAGCAAATGAGTCCTATGACACCCGTTCAGCAAATAATCACAATTGCTATCTGCATTTTCGGCACAATGCTTACAAGATTTCTTCCGTTTCTTGTTTTTTCATCGAAAAAAGCCACTCCCGAATTTGTTCAGTATCTTGGCAAAGCATTGCCGTGCGCGACATTCGGCATGCTGGTAATTTACTGCTTAAAGAATGTGTCCCTGCTCTCTTCTATTGCAGGGTGCGCTTCCGTATGAATTTCAGGATACAACTTAAGCGGTACATAAAAACCTTCTTATACAAAAAACACCAAGCTGTATGGCACACTGAATGCCTTTCAGCTTGGTGTTTATTCAGCTTTCAACCTTTATAACGGCAGGTTATAAGGGTTGCAATAAATATTTTGCTGATTCAAGATGTTTGTCTAAACAATTTGTATTTTTTTGCCTTTCGGGTCTCCTTTGAAGGCTTCTATTGCGTGCTCCCACGCCTCCAATCCGATATCATCGTTGTAGTATGTGGGAACCTCATTCAGGTGAGCCAATGCAATTTTACCGGTCATGAGCGGGTCGTCATTGGTTACATTTGTTTCGGGATCAACAAGACCATGCTCAAGTTCTATATTGAGCCCTTCCAAATATTCCTCCGGCGTAAAACCGACTTTGCTGAAATCAATCCCCAGCTTTTCCGCAATACGATTTGCTTCGTCTAATGTAAACTTCTTCATTTCAAAAACCTCTCTTCCCCCAAATTATTCCTTCTAATTCAAATTCAAATTAAAATTAATTATATTTTATTTAATTTTATTATATCACAATTCAAATATCGTATGTGTAACTGCATCAAGCTAATTAAAATTTTACAGAGTTTTTACCCATACTTGGTAGTCGCATAAGTCAAACGAAAATATAATTTTACAAAGACTACTGCAAAAGGAGAAAAATATTGACAACGTCCGAAAGAAAACTGCCGTGGAAAACAATCTCCCTTATCCTAAGCATCATTTGTCTGGTGATGTGCAGCATATTAATTTATCAGTTGATCAATTCTCCAAAGTCTCTTCAAGTGAAAAAGGGAGATACAGATATTACCATGACAGCCTATGTGTCCGGTTTGGTCACAAACACGGAGGGGGAACCTATGATCACTTCTGTTGAAATCATAAACACATCTACATTGGAAAAAATTCGCAAGCAAACAAATTTATTGGGCAGATATGAGATTTTATTGCCTATCGGGGATTATGAATTTATCTTTTCGAAAGGTTTTGAATATGAGCGGAAATCCATGCCGGTTGAGGTAAAAAACAGACTTCGGGTATCGGCAGACCCGATTGTGTTGGAAAGAGTTGTCGATTGGAATGCGCTCGGTTGGTATTCCGGTGATTTGCATCAACACACAGCTTACAGCGACGGCTATCAGGATGTAAGCGAAGTTCTTATTTCAAATTTGGCAAACGGCATGGATTGGGGACTTTTAACCGATCATAACAGTGTTGCAGGGATTACGGAATGGCTTCACGCCGGCAAACTTTTTTCAGGCAGTGCAGGCTCGCGCTTTATAGCTATACCCGGCATGGAAGTTAGAACAGAAATAGGACATTTTAACTCGCTTGGCTCCGATGTCTTGATTGACCATTCGGTCGAGCAAGAGGGGAAGGACATCGAGCGCATCGCAAAAGAAATCAGAGCCTCCGGAGCCCTCGCACAGGTAAACCATCCGTTTTTAACGGAAGACATGGGCTTTGAACACTGGGAACTCATTCAGGACTTCGATACCATTGAAATATGGAACGGAAAAGGCGTTACCAATGAGGGCGCTAATCTGCAGGCAAAAGAAAAATGGTTTGAACTGCTGAACAGCGGTATTTACCTTGCGGCAACAGGCGGCAGCGATAATCACGATATAACAGGGGCGTATCCGTGGCGCAGGGAGGACGAGAGCGATGCCTGCAAGCTATGGATAAAAAGAGGCCTCTATTCGGGAATGCCCCGCAACTACGTTTACTCCCCTGAAATGCTTTCTGCCGAGTCAATTTTGTCTGCGCTATCTGCGCTAAAAGAAGGGCGGTCATTTATCACAAATGGCCCGCTGTTGACTTTCGAATTAGGAAATGTCACGCTGGGCGGACATCTTACCGCAGAAGGTAAAACCGATTTGCTGATTCGCTTATATGATCAGCGTGGTCTGGAGACTGCAAAACTTATTGAGAACGGCGCAATTATACAAGATTTTAATGTGAAAGGGAAAAAAGATGTCAGCATTTCCGATTCGATATCCCTCAAAAAAAACAGTTGGTATGTCTTAGAACTCACGGCCGCCGATGGAGGTTACGCAATTACAAATCCTATTTTTGTAGATTAAGTCAAAAAAGAAAGGGCATACCCTTGGGTATGTTAAGGGGAAAATTTCATGAAGATTTTAAAGAAAATTACAATTACAACTTTGGTCTTGACGCTCGCGTTATTAACCTTTGTGGCATGTTCAAAAGAAGTGGCTACTTTTACAAAGGATGATTCTTCCAAAACAAAATTCACTTTTAATCTTATGATTATTGACCCGGATGAATCTCCGATCGCAGACACTCCAATTAAAGTAATTGGAGAGAATGCGAATTTGATGGAAATTATGGAATGGTATCTCGATGAAAAATCCATCAATTTTGTACATGAAAACGGTATGGTTATGACTATTTCCGACTTGGCATCGGATACATCCGATGGCTGGATACTTTATGTAAACGGTAAAATGGCCGAAGTAGGCGCTGCTGACTACATACCTGTAAAAAATGATAAGGTGGAATGGAAATATGTAAATTACAACGAAGTCTTTGATTTTTAAAAAAGACTGAATATTTTCTGATACATAATCGAAACAGGAAAACATATAAAACTATACATATATATCAGGTTGGATTACGCCGGTATCGACGGCGGCCATCCTATTATTTTGCTGGATGTAGTGCCTGATCAGGGCAGTTATTTTGTGAAAGACAGCGACAATCCCGAATTTTCCAACGGAGTGGACTTTATTATAAATCTCAGCAGAGAAGAGCCGCGGATTGTCATCGATCAATACTATGATTTCTTTACATATATGTATGCCTACCATTTGAATATGATAGAAACGCCGGCGTCAAACCCGCAGAAGAACAGCGGGGTATTTTCGCCGATTCACTATGTGCTCAGCAGAGAATACAGATCCAAGAAGAATAATAAGGTCGTTATGCCGTTCATCAGCTACGAGACCGGAAGGCTCATAGAAGGAAATGCCAATCCGGGCTCAAAGGATTACGATTCCCTTGCCGATTTTTGTGTGAATGACGCAAAAGGATTGGAGCTGAGAATTCCATGGCTTTTGATTCAGTCGAAGGATCCGAGTAAAAAGGAGTTCGTTGGAGATCTCCACGCAGACGGTCTTGAAGCGAGTAAATTTGTCGATGAAATTTATATCGGCGCCCTATATGTAGACAGCAGAGGCAATGTGGCGGATTCGTTCCCGAACATGAAAAATAATATCCTGAATGATTTAAGCCCGTATTCCTGGGATAACTGGGAAGTACCCAAATATAAAGAACGACTGAAGCAGTCCTACTACATAATACAGGAATTATTCAGCGATTGATGAGAGCTGCATTAAGATGCAGTTCGCATCAGTACAACTTGCGCTAACAGAGTTTAGCGCTTTGACCGTCCGGGTGTTTCATTACCACCCGGGCGTCTTGTTTTATTTTCTCTCTGACATTGGAATATATTCCTGCATTTTCGATACGGACTGATACGCAGGCCTTATAATCCTTTCGCCGGACAGAAGCTCTTCCATGCGGTGGGCACTCCATCCGGACATTCTGGATATGGCGAATATGGGAGTAAACAGTGCCGTAGGTATACGCAGCATCCGATAAACGAAGCCGCTGAAAAAGTCCACATTAGCGGAGACCCCCTTGTATATCCTTCTCTTTTCGCAGATGACCTCCGGAGCCAGGCGGGACACTAAGTCGTAGAGCTGATACTCTTCCTGCATGCCTTTTTCAGCGGACAGGCTCTCGGCAAAATCGTGGAGGATAACGGATCTGGGATCGCTGACAGAATAAACTGCATGTCCCATACCGTAGATCAGGCCCTTTCCTTCGAAGGCCTGCTTATCCAGCAAACGCACCAAGTAGTCACGGACAGAAGCCTCATTTGTCCAGTCCGATACATTATTTTTCAGGTCATCCATCATATGAGAGACCTTTATATTGGCGCCGCCGTGGCGCGGTCCCTTTAGGGAGCCAAGAGCCGCCGCTATAGCGCTATAGGTATCCGTGCCGGTACTGGTCACAACCCGGGTTGTGAAGGATGAATTGTTTCCGCCTCCATGTTCGGCATGCAGAATCAAACATATGTCCAAAACCCTGGCTTCAAGCGGAGTATAAACGGAATCCGGACGCAATAGATGCAAAATGTTTTCGGCAATGCTTTTACCCGGATCCGGCACATGAATATACAAGCTCTCCCCTCTATGGTAATGAGCAAAGGCGCAGTAGCCGTACACCGCCAGAAGCGGCATCATGCTTATCAGCTGCAAACACTGACGCAAAACATTTTCCGGCGAAATATCGTCCGGCACATTGTCATAGGCGTAGAGGGTAAGAACACTGCGAGCCAGCGCATTCATCATGTCCGGACTGGGGGCCTTCATTATTACATCTCGAACAAATTTGGAAGGCAGTGAACGATAGTCACCCAAAAGCTGTGAGAATTCTGCCATTTGATTGGCGGTCGGCAAGCTGCCGAATAAAAGAAGGTAGATTGTCTCTTCAAATCCAAAGCGGTTCTCAGCAACACAGCCTTTTACCAATTGCTCTACGTTGATGCCGCGGTAAAACAGTTTGCCCTCGCTGGGAACGCTCTTTCCATCCACAATTTTTCGAGCAGAGATGTCGCCAATGTTGGTCAAACCGGTCAATACACCCCTGCCGTCGATATCCCTCAGGCCGCGTTTAACGTCGTACCGGTTGTATGCTTCAGGATCTATCTGCGTTTCGCTGATACAAATCTGCAATAACTCACGTATCTGATCTGTAATCTCAGAATAATTTCTTTTAGTTCTTTTAGTTTTTTTGTTCATTATTAATTATCTCCCCTTTGTTAGTGATTACAGGATATTCTTTAAAATACCCCTTTAATTTTCCCCTGTCTCCCTTTCCCCTCATTTTGATTTAAATTATACAAAAATAAAACGAATTTTTAAAGTACATAATACCACACATATTGGTTTACTTTTAATGCAGCTTCTATGTTCGGACATGTTTTTCCAAGACTTCCCAGCACTTCTTCATAAAGTTGAAACTGCTTAGACGCTTAATTATAGATGATATATACAGATTTTCAACTTTTTTTAAAAATGTAAAAAACTATTGATATTCTGCTGCTCATATTATAATCTTGATGTAAAGAAATTTTTACATCTTCAAAGCTATTTGCGCCGCTGACAAAGGCGGCGGAATGTAGTTTGTTATGAAAGCTTTTCGTAAAATGGACGAAATGGAAGATTGGCAAAGATGAAAAATAATATCCGAGAACTAAGAAAAAAGCTCGGTCTAAGGCAGGAAGATATAGCAAATACTCTTAATGTTACCAGGCAGACTATTAATGCTATAGAGAATGAAAAATATAATCCGACCTTGGAACTGGCAATGAAATTGGCAAAACTATTCAATACCACTGTTGAGGAACTTTTTTTGCTTGATGATTAGTGACATGTAAACGTAAGAAAAATATATGTATGAGCTTAAAAGAGAATCTATGAGCAAAAATGGAATCAGTTTGATTGCAGCCCGTTCCAAAAACAACGTGATTGGGAAAAAGGGAAAGATTCCTTGGGCAATAAAGGGTGAGCAGAAGCAATTCAAGGAATTGACTACCGGAAATGTAGTTATCATGGGGAGGAAATCCTATGAAGAGATTGGGCATCCTCTGCCGGACAGAATGAATATTGTGGTTTCGGGTACAGCAAACTACGCAGGAGAAAATCTGGCGACTGCCAGGACCTTACAGCAAGCGATTGAAATGGCGGGAGATAAAAAAATATTTATTGCCGGCGGCTACAGTTTGTTTGAGGAAGCAATACCGTTTGCAGACAAAATGTATATCACGGAAGTAGATATTGAGATTGAGGACGGCGATGTCTTCTTTCCGGAATTCAACGAAGATGATTTTGAAAAAGTCGTAGGTGAAGTCGGCGGAGATGAGATCAATTACACAAGAGCTTATTATACCCGTAAGAAATAAAGATAAGAAAAAGAAAGGTTTTATAGATTTAGGCAAAGGCAAGCTCACGCACGATGTTAACGGCTTTGTTTTAGAAGGCGAATATAAAGAAGAAGCGTATTCGGTAATATTTGACGCTAAATTACTGTACTCCTGCCATATTGAATATAATTATCTCGGAAAACACGGTGACTAAAATTTCTCTTGCCACCGAGGAGATTTACAAAATGTGGAAAGCGGGGTTGCTCTGATTGCTACTTTTGTTTGCCGCCCGGACCGTTTCCGTTCCGATACTCATTCGGTTCGCCGGACAGTTCATTTATACGGTTGCGTATTTGCCGCATAGTCAAATCCTTAACATCCTGAGTTGTAACTTCTGAATCGAGAGATTGGAGTTTGAGAAATTCGCGGTATTTTCCGCATGACATACCGGCCTTTTGGGCAGCTGCAGAATCTTCCCGATTGCCCGAATAGCACTCTACGTTCGGAGATTCTGCATACCTGCAGGAACGGATTCGGCTGTACATTTCCTCGCTCTTTTGCTCCGTAGCACCGATTACCGTTATGGAAACCAGTCCATCATTTTCTGTCATATAAGGCTGCATCGCATCGCTGCTTAGCAAAACTTCCAGCGCATCGGAATAATTTAAATTTTTCAAGTCCACCGATGCGGCCAAATCCGTACCATCATCATTATAGCTATCCACCGTCACAACTCTGTCAAGGCGATTCACGCCAAGTTCAACGGACGGGTTTACATCTATGCTGATAGCGGATACAGGCGTCATATAAAAGCCCAATCCTCCAAGTATCAATGCGAAAGACGCAAATACGGCTGCGACCCTTCTGAATCGCATCGGCTTCCTGGTTCTGACTGCATATGTAGAAAGAAACTCCCTTGTATCCCTCTTAAGTTGGTCTTCTGCGTGAATATTGTCAAAAGCTTCTTTGATTCTGTTATTCAATATAATCACCCCCAAGAGTTTCGCGCAGCAGTTCTTTTGCACGGCTCAGCCACGTGTAAATTGTGTTGACATTTTTGTTCAGTAATTCACCGATTTCAACAGCGGAGTAACCTTCATAATAGTTAAGATATATCACGTCTCTATACTTTTCAGGCAATACGAGCACAGCTTCAAGCACCTCGCGATGATCCTTTGCTATGTCGACACTTAACGGAACGGCTTCGTCCAAAGAGTCTACATTTTTGCGGAAAAAACTTTTTAAAAAATCTTTGCATGCATTTATAGTTACCCGTATGAACCATGCCTTTTCATGTTCATCGTTTTCAAACGCGGCGGAGCTGAGGATATACTTCAGAAACACCGTCTGAAATATATCCTCTGTGTCAGCATAGCTTTTTAAATGCACCATACAAATCCGTCTTACGGTATCCGCATAAAGATCAACGGCGCGATTAACTTCTGCTTCACTCCGCATGAATACTCCTGTTATTTGGCTATTTTTACGTTCATTCTTCTGCCGTTCTGATAACCGGTGCCATCCTTGGGGCGCAGGGCGCCGCCCACATTGTCGCAAAATCCATCGCCGTCGGAATCAACGAATCCGGTGCCTTGGCTGTCGCAGTTTCTCACATTGTACTTATATGCAGCACCCTTGCCGTTCTGCTTGCCCGTGCCGTCGAGAGGTCTTATTCCTCCATTCGGGCAGTTGTCGCAAACTCCGTCACCATCAGAATCGACAGCGCAGTACGCTCTACGTATTCTACCATTCTTATTGCTGTCTGTGCACTCTTCCTCGTATGTTTCCGAAGCCGCAAACACGCCGGCCACGCCTATGGTCAACACCAATGCGGCTGCAATCATAACACTGAATATTTTTTTCATTAGATTGTCCTCCTAAAATAGTATGTAAGTCATTTGTGACTTCACCTATAATACGATTGAAGGCAGAGAATCCTTTCAAAATTATTTAAAAATATTTTTAAATAAAAAAGCACGATGACTTTGGACTTCCGCCCCGGTACATCGTGCTATCTTTTTATATCTATCTTTTTTTTTATGCGTTGCCTATTTTAGCCTTTCTATAAGTTCCGGCAGCAGCGGCTCAAACATTACTCCGTACCAGTGGGACGGGTCGCTCCGGGTGTATTTTATAGTCGACACAGTATAATCCGCAGCTATAACGGCTGCGTCGTATACGGAGCGTCCGCGCATGAAGGCTCCGACAAAGGCGGAAGAATAAACATCTCCCGTGCCGTGACAACCCTCGGAAATCCTCTCATGCCTGTAATATTTCGATTCGCCGTTTTCGGCAACTACAACGCCGTTATATTCAGGCGCATAGCCGACACCGGTCAGAACAACCGTCTTGGCACCAGCTGCCTTAAGTTTCCTTATAATCTCATTAATATACGATTCATCATATGTTTCTTTATACGGCATATCCGTAAGAAGCGCCGCCTCAGTTATATTCGGCACAATTATGTCGGCGGAAAACGCCAGCTTCTTCATCTCCTCAACGAATGCGGCATCGAAACCCGGATAAAGATTTCCCATGTCGGCCATGGCAGGGTCTACAATTTTTTGCCCGCCTTGCTCCAAAAGCCTATCGAAAATCTGCTTAACATAGGCAATCTGCCGGGCGCTGCCAAGATAACCCGTGTATACCGCGGAAAATTTAATATTTTCTTTCTCCCAGTGAGCTATTATATCCGGCATATCATCGGTCAGATCTCTGAACGTATAATCCTTGAATCCCGCCGTATGGGTCGACAAAACCGCAGACGGAAGTATTGCCGTCTCAAGACCGCAAGCCGATAAAATGGGAAGCGCCACCGTCAAAGAGCACTGCCCTACACAGGAGATATCCTGAACCGTTAAAATTCTCTTGTAATCCAATTTATTTCGTTTCCCTTCAATTTTTATAAAATATTTTCCGCTATTATACCACAAGGCAGACTATTTGTTCAGCCCTGAAAATTAATCCTCGAACACTGAAGTGGAAAGATATCTCTCTCCCGAATCAGGAAAGAGTACCACGATTATTTTGCCTGCATTCTCGGGGCGCTTTGCCAGCCGCATTGCGGCAAAGGCCGCTGCGCCGGACGAAATTCCAGGCAATATGCCCACTCTTCTTGCAATAAGCCTGCATGTGGCAAAGGCATCTTCATCCGCCACGGGTATGACTTCATCATAAATATTTGTATTCAGCACATCCGGCACAAAGCCCGCACCTATACCCTGAATTCCGTGCGGCCCTTCCGCCCCGGACGAAAGCACCGCAGAACCGGCCGGCTCAACGGCAACTATACTGATTTTGGGATTTCTGTCTTTGAGGTATTCGCCGACGCCTGTAAGGGTACCGCCCGTCCCCACGCCTGCAACAAAAATATCGACTTTTCCGTCCGTGTCTTTGAAAATTTCCGGTCCTGTGGTGTTTTTATGCGCCTTCGAATTGGAAGGATTCTCAAACTGACCCGGAACAAAGCTACCGGGAATATCCCTTGCAAGTTCTTCCGCCTTCGCTATGGCTCCCTTCATTCCCTCAGCGCCCGGTGAAAGCACAAGCTCCGCGCCATATGCTGTCATAAGGCGGCGTCGCTCTATGCTCATCGTATCCGGCATTACAATAATCGTTTTATAGCCTCTCGCCGCCGCAACACTCGCAAGACCTATACCCGTGTTCCCGGAAGTCGGCTCTATTATAACGGAACCCGGGTTGAGCTTTCCTGTGGCTTGCGCATCATCTATCATTTGTCTTGCGGCCCTGTCCTTGACCGAACCCGCCGGATTGAGATATTCGAGTTTGGCCAGAATCCTCGCCTTAAGGCCTTCCTCTTTTTCAATGTTCGATAGTTCCAGCAAAGGAGTATTGCCTATAAGCTGATCTGCTGAAGTGAATATTTTTGACATGATTTTATACCTTCCTTAAAAAGACAGGCTATTCGTTATATCGACAGCCCTCTAGGTATGTTATCATATTTAAAGGCAAAGGAGAAATATAGGATATGAAAAATTCACAGTGGCAAACTACACCAAAACAAAAAACCGAGCTCCAGGAAAAACTGTTTGCTTTATCTGACGAAGATTATGCGGATTTTCAGGCGAAGCTGACTCCGGGCATAGAAAAAGAGCGATTTATCGGTGTTCGCATGCCTT
Source organism: uncultured Oscillospiraceae bacterium (assembly GCA_964346675.1). Taxonomy (GTDB): domain Bacteria; phylum Bacillota; class Clostridia; order Peptostreptococcales; family Anaerovoracaceae; genus RUG13409. The sequence goes on from CAYFUZ010000012.1 coordinate 20,627, forward strand.
TGCTCAGGAAGTTTGCAAAGGATTTTTTTAAGACTTCGCAATGCGAAGAATTTATGCAAAGCCTGCCGCATTACTACTATGACGAAAACCTTCTTCATGCTGTTTTGCTATGTCAAATCAAAGATTATGAGCAATGTATGGACAATGTTGAAGCTTTTCTCCCCTTTATAGACAACTGGGCCGTCTGCGACTCGCTTGCTCCTGCGGTATTCGCAAAGCGCAAACCGGAGCTTCTTAAAAAGATAAAACGTTGGATAAAGTCAAACGAAACATACACGATTCGCTTCGGTGTGGGAATGCTTATGAGACATTTTCTGGACGAGGATTTCCGGCCCGAATATTTAGATATTGCCTCAAAAATCAAAATTGACGAATACTATGTAAATATGATGACAGCCTGGTACTTCGCAACCGCGCTCGCCAAGCAGTGGGATGCGGCCGTGCCCTATCTTGAGCAGCGCAGGCTCCCGGAATGGGTGCACCGCAAGACTATAAGAAAAGCGATAGAAAGCTACAGGATAAGCAGCGAGCAAAAGCGGTATCTCCGCAGCCTTTAGGCGCCTGCCCGAATCCCGAAAAATACAAAAACGGCAGTAGGCGAAAGCGTCACGGAGTGCAATGCAAAAGCGGGCGAAAACGCCCTGTGCTGCAGCGACTCAGGGCTCAATGCAAAAGCAGGCGAAAGCGCCACAGGGCGCAATGCTCTGCACCCTGTACCGCTGCGGCGCAGAGCGCAATACAAAACTCCGGCCCATGGGCCGGAGTTTTTTGCTGATTGTTTCAATGCTACTGAGCGTCAGCATCGAAGGCAAGAAGCGCAACTGTTCTTGCACGCTTAACTGCTGTGGTTACGGCTCTTTGATGCCTGCAGCATGTGCCGGTGATTCTTCTCGGAAGAATCTTGCCTCTTTCCGTTACATACTTCTTGAGTGTTTCTACATCCTTGTAGTCCACTGCAAGCTCTTTGTCGGCGCAAAACTGGCAAACTTTTCTTCTGCTGCCGGCTCCGCCGTAGTAGTTCCTTCTTCTATTTTTTCTTTTTTCCATGTTTATGATTTCCTCCTGAATCAGATTGTTCTAGAAGGGGATATCTTCTTCTGTAAGTTTTTCAAATCCGGCCGGTGTCGCAATCGGAGCGTCCGCTTCTAACGCGGGTGCTTCAAATGCCGGCTGGTTGCTTTCGGATTGGTCTCCCCTGCTGCCTAAGAACTCTACTCGATCTGCAACTACGTCGGTAGTGTAAACCCTTCTGCCGTCCTTTTCGTAAGAACCGGTCTGAATTCTTCCTGTAATACCGATCTGGCGACCCTTTGAAAGATACTTTTCTACAAATTCAGCAGTTTTGCCGAAGCAAACGATGCTTATAAAATCCGCCGACTGTTCGCCTTCCTTGACAGCCCTCTGGCGATTTACCGCAAGAGTGAATCTCGCTACCGCAGTCTGAGTTGGGCCGGCACTGTAACGCACGTCCGGATCTCTGGTAAGTCTACCGGTTAAAGAAACAGAATTCATTTGTCTACCTCTACTTTTCGTCTTTTGCTACAATGATGTGTCTTATGCAGTTATCTGAAATTCTGAGTCTTCTATCCAATTCTTTAGGAAGCGTAGGATTGGCGGTAAATTGCATTACAACGTAATAGCCTTCCGTGTGCTTCTCGATTGGATAAGCAAGCTTTCTCATTCCCCAGATATCTGTAGAAATTACTTCGCCTTCTTCCGCAATGATACCCTTGACGGTCTCAACTGCGGCGTCTTTGGCAGAATCTTCTAAGACAGGATTGATGATGAACATCAGCTCGTACTTATTCATTTTTTCACCTCCCTATGGTCTATTGGCTGCAGATATCCTCCGCAGCAGAGAGCATTTGTATTAGACGAATGCTTCAATATTATACATAGTGAAGGAGGTGAATGCAAGTATTTTTTATGAGCAGTATACAGGTTTCGGCCGGTCGCAACGCTTAACTGAGCAACATTTGCGGGGGATCTTGCAGAAATGCATGCGATTGGCACTCAGCCGAAACCTTGTAAGCAAATATTACCATTATTAATATTAATTGTCAATGATTTTCCGGTAGAATTTCCCTTGCGCTATTTCCACAAATCCGCCGGATATTCCCCTCTCTCCGTTTTTTCCTTCATGGCGGCAACAACCAGCGCCCTGTCTTCTTTATAGGTCACACCAAACCATTTTTCATGACACGGAATAACCCGGACACTTGCCGCGCCGTCGTTTATAAGATCGGATGTTACGGACGGAATGAGGTATTCTCCTTTTATCGGATTTGAGGCTAAAATTTTCTCGAGCGCGGCAGGGAATCGTTCTTCCAGTTCCTTCATTATGGACTTTGTATAGCCGAAAAAGTTCATTGATACAAGAGTTCCGTCCGCAATGTCAGTCCAGCTCTGCCCGTCATCTTCCGTAAACTGTATGCTTCCGTTGTTTCTCTGAACCCTGGTCCTCTCATCTATCCTTGCAAGGTAGCCGCCCTTTTCTACGCAGATACCTCTTGCGACCGCACCGTGGTCTGTCAACGTGTTTTCAATCCTGTAACCCGCCATGCAAAAATCGTATTTCTCGCCGTCCTGTGCGTTGACAAGATAATCGTACATACTCTTGAACGCTCCGGGACCGTAATAATCGTCCGCATTTATAACAGCGAATGACCCGTCTATATTCCCCTTTGCGGCGAGTATCGCATGGGCAGTGCCCCACGGCTTTACTCTGTCCTTCGGAATCTCAAAACCTTCGGGAATTGCTTCCATTTCCTGATACGCATATTCTATATTCATGTGCTTTGCGGCACCGCGATTCATAATATCTTTAAAATCGTTTTCTATTGACCGCTTGATTATGCAAACGGCAGTTTCAAAGCCTGCCTTCCTGGCATCGTAAAGTGAATAATCAATTATTATTTCACCGCAGGGACCTATCGGATCCATCTGCTTAAGCCCGCCGTAGCGGCTGCCCATTCCGGCCGCCATAATTACCAGTACCGGTTTATTTTTCATATCACACCTCTTTGATATTATCATTGTTAGTATGGTATACTAATTAATACGATTTTTCAAGAAAGGTTAACTGTGCAATGAAGGAACGATTCCCGAAAAAACGGATTTTATACATTGCAGGCATGCTGATTATGTTCGTAATCTGGACAAGCTTTGTCATAAACGGCAGTGTGGCGGATTTCGACGTCCTGGGTCAAAATATTATCTTACCCTTAAGAACGGACTGGCTCAGCGCAATCGTAGGACCCTTTACCTATTCGGGCAACTGGCCCGTTCCTACGGCAATCTGCCTGGTGCTGCTTATAATTCCGGCGACCCGCTTTGCCTACGGAATTCCGCTCAGCGTTTCATCATTAAGTTCTGTGGGAATTTATCAGGCTGTCAAATACACAGTTCGGCGCGCAAGGCCCGACAAAGCTTTGCACCTGGTGGTTCAGGGCGGCTACAGCTACATTTCCGGTCATAGCCAGACCAGTCTGATTACATGGGGCATGCTGATTTTGCTGTTGGAATACTATTACATAAATAACGGCGCAAGCCTTCCTATTTATAAAAAGACTCCGCGCCCCTGCACGGTTTACCCGCACAGCAGGAAAATGCTGACAATATGGACAGCCTTCCTGTCTGCCTATATATTGTTTATGGGTCTTTCAAGAATATATGTAGGGGTCCACTGGCCAAGCGATGTAATAGGCGGCTGGATTACGGGAAGCGTCATGGTGACAGTGCTTGACGGAATTTTTTCGGGGCAGCTTTACAGCGGAAAGAGGTTAAGCGATTTTGACAAAGCTCGATGAATACAGAAAAGAAATAAATGAAATTGACGCGGAGCTTGAAAAGCTTTTCCAGCAGCGCATGCGGCTCTCCGCAAAGATTGTGGCTTATAAGCAGGAGAACAATCTTCCCACCCGCGACCCCGTCCGCGAAACGGAAATCCTTGAAAAGCACTCCATGGCTGTGGCTCCGGAGTTTTCGATTTACATCCGCGAATTTTTTGAAAAGCTAATGCAGCTTTCGCGGGATTACCAGGATTCGATAAGGTGAAATGCGCATCAGAACGGAAAGTAAATTTGAAGTATCAGAGGACGCGAAACTGATAGCAAGCGCTTCCGACGCTTTAGCTCACCCTTTAAGGGTAGAGCTGTTTCGCTATGTGTATAAAGAAAATATGCAAAGGCGGGGAGTCTGCACAAAAGAGCTTGTGGCGCATTTCGGCTACAGCCAGTCAACCGTTTCGCAGCACATGAAAAAGCTGCTCATCTCGGGTCTTCTTGAAGGCAAACGAGAAAACAGCTTTCTTTTCTACTACGTTAATCTCGGAACTCTCAGCAAATATCTTGACGCGGTTAAAAAACTGAATTCTTAATTATTTGAGCAGTTCGTCGCAAAGTTCCTTAAGATAATCCCCCGCAACGTCTTCGATAAGACCCTGGTCGCAAGCCGAAGTAAGCTCCGGGTCGATAGGCAGCTCCGCCGTATACGGAATACCGTACTGAAGAGCCATCTTTTTGAGACGGCCTTCACCGAACGGGCGTATGATTTCTCCGCACTCGGGACATTTTACATAGCTCATATTCTCAACCAGACCGAGGACAGGGATGTCCATCATTCCCGCCATTTTTACAGCCTTTTCCACTATCATGCCGACAAGTTCCTGAGGACTTGTGACTATTACAACCCCTTCAACCGGAAGACTCTGAAAGACGGTCAGTGTAACGTCGCCCGTCCCCGGCGGCATGTCCACAAACATAACGTCCTCGTCTTTCCAGATTACATCCGTCCAGAATTGTTTTACTGCGCCTGCAATAACAGGACCTCTCCAGGCAACGGGGTCTGTGGAGTTAGGAAGCAAATAGTTTACGGACATAGTATCTATTCCGATGCGGCTCGTAAGCGGCGCCATATATTTTTCCTCTACAAGCTTAGGCATACCTTCAAGACCGAAAGCCTTGGGAATGGAAGGACCGGTTATGTCGGCATCAAGCACGGCGGTCTTAAGCCCTTTTGCCGCAGCCTGAACTGCAAGAAGGCTTGTTACCATGCTCTTCCCTACTCCGCCCTTACCGGAGATAACTCCGATAAGCTTTTTAACGGATGAAAATTCATTCAGATACGCCCTGAAATCGGGTTTTTCTCTGTCTCCGCAGCCCTCAACGCTGCAGTTTGAGCAATCGTTTGTACAATCAGTCATCAATTCTCTCCCAGGATTTCTATATCCAACGTATTTCTTGAGCCCATAAGACCCTTAAGGCTTATATCATAATCTATTGAAAGCTTTCCTTTGGCGTCCGCATCTACAAAACCCGCAACATCGTTTGTCAGAAGCTCCATGCTTATGTTTCCGTAAGGAGTTGCGTAAATCCCGTTATAATGCCTGCCTTTTTCGAATTCCATTACGGTTTCCGGAACGGCATCGCTTTTACGTGACATTTTAACCTTGCCGGGACTTATTACAAGCGAAGTTGTAAAGCCTTCAAGGCCCGAGATAGGAGTTTCCTCATAGCTTATGCAGGTGGAGTCTCCTTCCGTGCAAAGGGTTCCGGCGGTTATGAATTCCACCTTATCCTCGTCACTTCCGGAGTACTGCTTACCTGTTATTTTTATCATTATATCTTTCATAACCCAGTTCAATTATTCTTTCTATAATCTGCGGATAGCTCATGCCCTTAGCGATGCAAAGCTTCGGGAACATCGATATAGGCGTAAATCCCGGAATGGCATTAATCTCGTTTATCATGATTTCGCCGCTATCCTTATCCATCAAAAAGTCCACTCTCGCGTAGCCGTCGCATCCGAGAACCATATAGGCCTTCTTTGCCGCCTCGGTAATCTCCTCTTCCTGTTCTTTTGTTATAGGCGCCGGAATCAGCAACTTGCTTTCCGCGTCATTGTATTTCGCATCATAGTCGTAGAATTCGGCATGCGGGATTATTTCGCCCACAGCCCCCACAAACAGATCCCTGTAGCCTATAACCGCCGTCTCAAGTTCTCTGCAGTTTACGCCCTGCTCCACAAGAAGCTTTATATCGTACAATGCCGCAAATTTTAAGGCCGCCTCAAGCTTTTCCGGATCCTCGACCTTGCTTATGCCGACGGAAGAACCCATGTTGGACGGTTTTACAAACAGCGGATATTTAAGTTCGCTGTTAATTCTGGCAATTATTTCGGGTCCTATCTCCCAGGAAAAAAGACTTATATACGGAGTTTGCGTCAAGCCGACACTTGCAAAAAGTTTTTTGGAAGTTACCTTATCCATAGCGTTTGCGCAGCCGAGTACTCCGCAGCCGCCGTAAGGGATGTTTACCAGTTCAAGAAGCCCCTGAACTGTTCCGTCCTCCCCGTTAGGTCCGTGCAGTATGGGGAGCGCAAAATCTATATAGTCTTTTATTGTCTTGTTTCCCGTTCCGAGTATACTTACCGCAAAGCGTTTCGGGTCCGCTCTGAGCTGATCGTGAGCCAGATCCTCCCAGTCGCCGGTCACTATCCCTGCCGGCATTCCGTTATATATCATCCATTCGCCCTGCTTGGTAATACCTATTTTTATTACCTCGTATTTTTCAGGATCAAGTTCCTTCATCACGTAGCTTGCAGAGGTTCGCGAAACACTGTGTTCTCTGGACTTACCGCCGAAAATCACGCCTATTCTTAATTTCTTATTCATTGATTTACGTCCTTTCCGAAAGCTGAATATTTATCATCCGACCTGCTAAACAGAATTTATTTCATTATTTTATTATACCATATTTCTGGCAACAAGCCATTCCGCGGCCTTAAGGTCCGCACCTAAAAGCGCTTTTACTGATTTTGGCGCGAATATTTTGGGATTCTTTTTATATGCGTCAGCAAGACCGAGAAGTATGCCCTTGCGCGCAAGAGATCCAGCATTGCTTGCCTGTTTTTGCAAATCCAGACGGTTTAATAACTCGGAGAATTTACCTCCGCTTATAAGCTTTTTGTAACTGTCCATGTCGCTTCTGATTTCTGCAAGAGATTCATCCGACCCTGTTTTGTATACTTCTATTTCGGTTTTAATTCTGTCCATATAAATTTCTTTTGAATAGATATACTTGGGGTCAAGCCCCAGGGCCTCACCTGCCTGCTCTAAAGCAACCATCTCTTTTTGCGGGAACTGTCCTCTGAAAAAAGTGTAGCGCTGACCGGAAAAAGCTCCCATGCTTTTAAACGTATCAAGGTAGCCCAGTCGCAGTATCTCCGCCGAGTGAGCGGGGTCGAAAACCGCAAAGTTGCCCAAATTCCACCAGCACTTGATTATGGTAAGGCGCTCTCCTGCGGCTTTTATGTCTTCTTCTCGCATAATACCCATGCCGCCGAGGTCAACCGCTATAATCTTATCCGGATTTTTCTCAAGAGCCATGCCGACCGGCATATAGTCGGAATAACCGCCGTCTATGAAGCTGCTGCCGTTAATCTCATAAGGCATTACCACGGGAAAGCACGAGCAGCTGGCAAAAACATAATCCATGATTTCGCCTTCGGGGATGTCCTGTTTCCAAAGCCACAGCGGCTTCATATCGGGAATTTTAACCGTGACTATGCCCATCTCAACGTCGGAGTTTCGGATTTTTTCCTCCGAAAGATGCTCTGCAACCACGTCCTTTATACCTGTAAATCTTACGCCTCTGTTTTCTATAGCATTCTTATAGTCAAATACTTCTTCTGTCTTAAGCTTAAGCCAAAATTCCATTCCGATGTCATAAGCATCCTGTGCTATCAGCGCCGCATTCATGGCGCCTATGGAGCTTCCGGTAACAACGTTTATTTTTACGTCCATCTCCCGAAGCGCCTGCCAGACACCCATTTCATAAGCGCCGCGGCTGCCTCCCCCGGCCAGAACAAGTGCTGTTTTCATAAAATCCCACCTCCGATTTGGATTTTATTATATCACATGCATGCGATAGTATAATATAATAAATAAAACGGGGAGAAACGAAAATAGTATAATATTTATAGCAACATTTATAGCAACCTAACGAATGAATTTTAATATGAAATATTTTAAAAACATTAAACTGTCGGCATTAATACCGCACCTGATTGTTACCCTGACCTATCCTTCTATAAAGGCTATGGCGGCAAGCGGCGATAAGCTTTTGGTGTTTCTCGATACGCTTACCATATTGTCGCTCTTTTATTTGATTTTCGGAGTCTTGTATCATTTAAACCTCAAGGGCGATTTTGACCGCGTGCAGTATACATTTCACCGCGCAAGAGGACGCACGCTGAACACCTTCGATGTGTTTCGCGATAATAAACGCGCCGAACGTGAAACGGCCTTCAACTACCCGCTTTGGCTGGGTCTATTCTATATAGCCGCCTGCAGGATTTTAGCTTTCGTTCTGTACTAAGCGAAATGGGCGCAGGGTTTATTGACATTTTTACATAATTAAAAAGCAGATGATGTGTCATCTGCTTTTTGCTTATCTATTTATTTTATTTGTTTTGATTATCGCTTTGCACAAACCCTATGCTTCTATTCCGAGCACTTTCAGCTTCTTCCGATATTCGGGAAGTTCTTCTTCCGTCGTATACACAAGATGTCCCGGATAAAGCTCGTGAAGTTTGGCGCGGGCATCATCCTTGTCTTCCGGAGCCTCATAAACAATTGCGGATCTCGTTTTTTCTATTATGGGATCCGGCATGGGAACCGATGAGAGCAGTGAAATCGTATATGGATGCAGCGGATGCGCAAACAAATCTTCAGTCTCAGCAATCTCCACGATACGGCCGCGATGGATAACAGCAATTCTGTCCGAAATAAAACGCACTACGGAAAGGTCGTGAGCTATAAACAGATAGGTCAGTCCCTTTTCCACCTTAAACTTGTTCATAAGGTTCAGTATTTGAGCGCGGATTGAAACGTCCAGCGCGGAAATGGGTTCGTCCGCTACTATAAACTTCGGTTCCATGATTATCGCGCGGGCAATGCCTACACGCTGACGCTGCCCACCCGAGAACTCGTGCGGATAGCGGGATTTGTGCTCGGGGAGCAGACCCACGGATTGAAGCACCGCATCCACCTTTGCTATGCGATCCTCCTCACTATCGTAGAGGCGGAAGTTGTAAAGGCCTTCGGATAAGCAGTATTCAACCGTCGCGCGCTCATTAAGAGACGCAGCGGGATCCTGGAATATCATCTGTATATTACGGATAACATTTCTGTCTTCCTGTTTCGAAATCTTTCCCGATATGCGTTTTCCCTCGAAAAGTATTTCTCCCGCGGAGCATTCGTTAATGCGCATTATAGCACGGCCGAGTGTTGTTTTTCCCGAGCCTGATTCTCCTACGAGAGCGAAGGTTTCACCTTTATAAATATCAAAACTTGCGTTTTTGACAGCGCGGAACTTGTTATTCCCGCCGATGTCAAACGATACATCCACATTTTTGATTGAAAGTATGACTTCACGTTCGGCAGTGTTATTGTTCGACATAGAACGCACCTCCTTTGCTTGTCATAGCTTCGATTTTCTCATGCAGATTTTGAATTATTTCCGGTTTTTCCAGTTTTGGAGCTCTCGGATCGAGCAGCCAGGTCTTGGCATAATGAGTATCGCTGACCTTGAAGAACGGCGGTTCCTTTACGAAGTCGATTTTCATGGCCTTGGGATTACGCGGCGCAAAAGCGTCACCTTCAATCTTATTATACAGCGACGGCGGAGTACCGGTAATAAAATACAAATCCTTGCCCTTTATTCCAAGCTGCGGAAGGGCCGATAATAACGCCCATGTGTATGGGTGCTGGGGATTGAAGAAAATTTCATCAACGTTTCCGTATTCTATAATCTGCCCGCCGTACATAACGCCTACGCGGTCCGCCACATTGGCGACAACACCCAAATCGTGAGTGATATACAGCGTTGTAAACTTAAGCTCTTTTTGAAGATCCTTAATCAGCTTTATTATCTGCGCCTGAATCGTTACGTCAAGTGCGGTTGTCGGTTCATCGCAAATCAGAATTTCGGGATGACATGAAAGCGCTATCGCAATAACGATACGCTGACGCATGCCGCCTGAATACTGGAAAGGATATTCGTCAAAACGATTTGCGGCGTCTATTATGCCAACACGTTCCATCATTTCTATCGCCTGATTGCGGGCATCCGCCTTTGAAACGTTCTGATGCTTTTCGATAACCTCGCTGATCTGCGAACCTATGGTTCGAATGGGGTTAAGCGAAGTCATGGGATCCTGGAATATGGTCGCTATCTTTGCGCCGCGGATTCCCTCCCAGTCTTTATCGGTCTTAAGCTTTGTAAGATCCTGTCCGTGGAACAGCACTTCTCCTGCCGTGATTTGGCCGTTCGCTTCAAGCATTCCCGTAAAACATTTTGTGAAAACGGACTTTCCGGAGCCGGACTCACCTACTATGGCAAAGGTTTCTCCCTCGTAAAGATCAAGAGAGGTGCCGCATATAGCGGTTAAATAATTGTCGCGAACACGGAATTGTACCTCTATATCCTTTGCAGTCAGGATAATGTTTCTGTTTTCCATAGCATATCCCTCCTACATATGTGTACGCGGGTCAGCCGCGTCTGCGAGCTTTTGACCTACGACATACAGAGAAGTTGAAATGATAGCCAGTATAGCTACCGGGATCCAGAACAAATGCGGGTATCCGTTCATATAAGATGTGTATTGGGAAATGGCGCGCCCCAAAGACGCATGATTTACTCCAAGCCCAAGTCCCATGTAAGAAAGGAATACCTCATACGAAATCAGCGCAGGTATCTGGCGCGAAACGTATGTCATTATAACCGATATAAGATACGGCAGTATATTCTTAATTATCATGGTCCATGTGGATGTTCCGAGGCATTTTGAAGCCATATTATATTCTCGGTCGCGGATAATCATAACCTGGGTACGTATGAAGTAGGCAACAAATACCCACTCCGTACAGGTCATGGTGAAAATAAGCGGCTTAAAACCCGCGCCGAGAACATACGAAAGTATCATGGCCAAAAGCAGGAACGGAATGTTTGAGATTACATTGTAGACCTCTATCATCCATTTATCCATCTTCTTTGAAAAGCCCCATACCGCACCGATAGGAATACCTATCACCATAACGATGGCCGTGCAGACAAAAGATATTATTATAGAGTTGCGCGCACCCGCCCAAACAGCATCGAACACCTCGTTTCCGATATTGTCAGTGCCGAAGAGATGCTCCGCGGACGGCTTCAGGAATTTCATGGACTGATTGTTGATATTGGGCGCAATCTTGGGGCTGTAGCCCGAAAATTTCGGCTGAATCAAGGCAAAGGCAATGATAAGAATAAGGAATACGGCAATGCACACGGCAAACTTATCCTTGAAGAAAGTCCGCCCTACCGACTTCCAGTACGAATAACGGGGTGCCGCAATGTGCTCGGACTCGGTTTCATCGAACTCAACGAACTCGAACAGATTTTTTTCTTCGGTCATCAGTTTCTGCCCTCCTTTTCGCTGAGTGAAATACGCGGATCAATCTTAGTCAAAATGATATCACCCGCAAGAACGGATAATACCGAAATGCTCGAGAACATAAACGCCAGCGCAACAATCATAACGTTGTTATATTGGTTGATGGCACGCGGAAGCATTTTTCCCATGCCGCCTACGGAATAGATGGCTTCCGTGATAATGGCGCCGGTAATGCAGCCGGCAAGAGAAGACGGGATTCCGTGGGTAATGGGAATAATCGCGTTCTTGAAAATATGACGACTGAAAATTTCGCGCTGATTAAGGCCCTTGGCCCTGGCGAATTTTACATAGTCGGAATTGGTCTGGTCAACAACATAGCGCCTCGTCCAAAGCATTAGGGAAGCGATAGACGGCAGCGCCAGCGATATTATAGGCAGTATCCACGAACGGATATCTCCGGCACCGTAGGTTGTGAAAACCGACGGAAGATTGAAAAGCTGTACGCCTATGTAGCGGAACAGATATATATACGCCAGCGAAGGCACCGCTATTATGAATATGATATAAATCATACCTATCTTGTCCACGAACTTATCCTTATAGCGGGCCATAAGAACTCCGAAGGGCAGCCCCAGTCCGTAGGCGATAAGCAGCGCAAAAATACCCATGATAAAGGATGTCCCTATCATGGAAGGCTGGTTTTTATACGTTGTGAAATTAGCGTAATGGTCCGTAAACTTCTGTGTATCCATACGGTCAAGATTTTCCTTGTAGGTCAGACTTCCGAAAATAATTGCGGAATCCTGCTGCAGGCCCGTTTCAAAGGTCACGGGGTGCTTAACCTCCGTACCCTGAGACTGGAAAAGAACCTTAAGAACCTCAAGACCCTGATAGGTGGGATACGATTTACCCATGTTAAGGGTAATTATATTCTGGTGCAGCCACGGAAAATGGCTGTCAGTGTAAATCAGATACTTGTGCATTGAGCCGCTTCCTATCAAAGCGAGCCCGCCTGTCGGCGTCGTGCCGAATTTCAGGCTTCTTTCAAGCTCCGGGTTGTTTTCGTCTTTTATCGCCCATGGCGTGTCTATGTTAATTAAATCCCGTGTCCACTTCAAAACGCGCGTCACAAGGGGAATATCCTTGTACGCGTAGGACTGACCACTGGCGAGGTATGTTTCTACAGTATAGCCGTTCGCGGCGTATTCCTCGCGAAAGGCTTTTGTTTCTTTTGAATCCGGTTCGAGTGCGGCAATAAACTCCGGGCTGCCCTGCGCGTAAAGCGTTGCAGCATAGTCGTTAATATTGACAAAGTTCAAATATCCAAGCCGTTCCCAGGTAGTATATACATAGTTGGTCTTATCGTCGGACTTTCCCGCCAGCTTTCTGTAGGTGCTGTCTTCAAAAAAGATGTTGTCTCTTGGGACGAGCGCATATACCATAACGAAAACTATAATCATTATGACGGCTATGGACAGTACGGAACGCAGCAATCTCTTCAGGATATAGCCTTTTTTCATCTCTGCTCCTTAACAGGGGAAAGCGAGAGCCGGGTTTTGCCCTGACTCTCGCCCCCTTTATTTTTTTTGTTCGTTCTTACACGATTTAAGCTTGTGGCTTATTTACCCTGGAGCCAGGATTCCTTAGCTGTATTGTACTCTTCGGCTGTAACAGGTACATCGTAAACCACCATGTACTTGAAGTAAGGTACAATATTGTAAGCAGCCTGTCCGTAGAGGCCGTAAGCAGCGGAGAAGGGCTTAACCTTGCTTATAACAACATTTGCGCCCGATGTAAGATAAGGACGGAGTATGCCCTGTGTAAGCAGAGCGGCCTCGGCCTTTGCGAACTTTTCGATACGCTCGTCACCAACGGAAGCCTTAGCGTCGTCGATAAGAGCCTTGATGTCGGTAAGTCCTATAGTATCAAGAGCGGCCTTCATGGAAGCTGTCTGACCCTGAGCCAAATCGTTGATACCGGAGTAGTTCAGCATATCGCCGTATTCAGCATCGAAGCAGTTTATGTATGTGAGCGGGTCGCCGTAGTCCGGACCCCAGCCCGCACCGAACACGCAGTCGATAGCGTTTTCGGCGCCTGTCGGCTGGTTATAGAATGCGGAGTAGTATACGGAGGAATTACCCTCAAGGTAAATCAGGTTGATGTCCACATATTCGCCTATAGCGTCCTCAACGGATCTTTCAAAGGCAAGCTGCATGTTCTTCTGGTTCTCGGAAGCCGCATATACGGGGATATCAAGGATTATCGGCCATTCGGAAATCGTATCTCCGAGCTCGGTCTTTGCCTTTTCGGCGAACTGCTTGGCGCGTTCGGGGTTGTACCACGCGTCCTGACCGTCGTTAAGGTTGATACCCTTGAAGGCAGCCTCGTTCTCCTCAACATACTTTGTGAGTATGGAGCCGTAGGAACGGCCGTCGGAGGTTACCGCAAATGTATACGGTACAAGTGTGTTGCGAGCAGCGTCAAGAGCTCTCTCCTCGCCCTGGGTTACGGACTGCGAAGCCTTTGTGGAGTAAGCAGCATAAACCGCAAGCCTGAAATACTTGTTCAGAATCGCAGCCTTGGTGTCCGCCTTCTGAGCGTCGGTCTTGCTTGATGTCTTTACGGAGCTGTCGTTGTAAAGGGCATAGGACTGACGGTCCCAGTTGAAAGCACCCCAGTAAGAGGTAGCAGTCGTCATGGACTTGTACTGGTTGTCCTTGTAAAGCTCGTCGGCCTTTGCAACTATGTCAGGATAGGACGAGTTTACATTTGTGTAGCTAACTTCGCCGTTCACGAACATGTTGAAGCCCTGTGTTGCGTCCTGACCGTCGGTGTAGGTTACTGTTACATGCTGAACATGAACATTGTCCTTGTCGTAGTAGTTCGGGTTAGCGTCGAACTTAACCTCCTGAGCCGGTACAAGAGAGCTGAGTATATAGCAGCCGTTGTACAGAATGGAGGAGGGCTCTACGGCTCCGAAGGCTGAACCCTTGGAGGTAAGGAACTCCTCGTTGATAGGCCAGAGTATGGAGTATGTGGTCATGCCGTCGAAGTATGCGCAGGGTCCGGTGAGAGTATAGGTAAGAGTATTGCCGTCGGCCTTGATTCCTACCTTGTCCCATGTAACCTTGCCGTCTTCATAGTCGCGGAGACCCGCAATAACATCGCGAACCAGAGAGAGAGTCTCGGACTGTGTCTCTACCGCGTGCTTAAGACCTGTTACAAAGTCCTGAGCCGTTACGTCGGCATAAACCTCCTGCTGGTTTGTGGACCACTTTGCGTCCTTGCGGATAGTGAAGGTCCAAACGGAAGCGTCTGCGTTTGCGGACCACTTCTCTGCCATACCGGCAACCAGCACACCGTGGGAATCCTGCGTAAGCAAGCCTTCGATAAAGTTGCTTGTATAGTCGCCGTTCGAAGACTTGTTGTTATAAACGTAGTCAAGCGTTGTGATGTCGAAGCCGTCAATCATGTTGAAGGTGTCAACTACATTGTGAGCTTCCTT
>CAYFUZ010000013.1:0-33273 GCA_964346675.1 uncultured Oscillospiraceae bacterium
AAAAATCAATTTTTTCCTCGACTTCGGGAGCCGCCTGAGTAGCCTCCGCAGGAGCAGAAACTTCCTTGGAAACCTTCTTGTCAGAGTCCAACGGCTTCATTGTGGGGAACAGCAGCACGTCTCTTATGCTCTGATTATTAGTAAAAAGCATCACGACGCGGTCTATGCCTATACCCATGCCGGCCGTCGGAGGCATGCCGTACTCAAGGGCATTGATGAAATCGTAATCCACCCGGCATTTTGCGTTGGGTTCTATGGCGAGTCTTTCTTCTACCTGTCTTTCAAAGCGGCCTTTCTGGTCAATCGGGTCATTCAGCTCAGAGAAGGAATTGCCGAATTCCATGCCGTTTATGAAAAACTCAAAACGCTCGGTGAAGTCCGGGTCGTCGGGCTTTCTTTTCGCGAGCGGAGATATATCCACAGGATATTCATATATAAATGTAGGCTGAATAAGCTTATCCTCTACAAAGGCGTCGAAGAACTTGGCAAGAATGTAGCCGCGGGTCTTTATCTCGGGAAGTTCCACGTTATTAGCCTTGGCGGATTCTATGGCATCTTCGTCCGTCTTCCAGTCGTCGTAATCAACCCCCGAATACTTCTTGACCGCTTCTTTCATGGTCATGCGTGTCCAGTTGTTGAAGTCTATGGTGCGGTCATCGTATGTAATAACGCGGGTCCTGCAAACCTTATCCGCAAGGCGCGTAAAGAGTTCCTCGACCAGATTCATCATGCCTTCAAAATCCGTATAAGCCTGATAAAGCTCAATGGAAGTGAATTCCGGATTGTGCCTGGTATCCATTCCTTCGTTGCGGAAAATTCGGCCTATCTCGTAGACGCGGTCTATACCGCCGACTATTAGTCTTTTCAGGTAAAGCTCCGTTTCAATTCGAAGGACCATTTCCATGTCCAGTGTGTTGTGGTGGGTAAAGAAAGGCCTTGCGGCTGCTCCGATTTCAAAGGGATTCAGGATAGGAGTTTCAACCTCAAGATACCCGTTCTCGTTAAGATACGCGCGGATTTCATTTATTATTGCGCTGCGCTTTATAAAGGTCTCTTTAACCTCCGGATTTACTATAAGGTCAACATAACGCTGCCTGTATCTTATTTCCGTATCCGTAAGTCCGTGGAACTTTTCGGGCAGCGGTCTTAAGGCCTTGGAAAGTAAAATTATTTCCGACGCCTTTATGCTGATTTCGCCGGTTTTGGTCTTAAAGACTTCTCCGCTGACGCCGATAATATCACCGATGTCAAGCTTTTTGAACGCCGCATAAGCATCTTCGCCCAAAGCGTCTCTTGTCACATAAAGCTGAATGTCGCCTTTGTAATCACGAATGTGCGCAAACGAAGCCTTACCCATGATTCTCTTGCTCATCATACGGCCCGAAAGGGAAAAACTTTCGCCTGAAGACTGTTCGGCCTCAAGGGTATCGAACTTTTCCTTTATTTCCGAAGAATACGCGGTCTGCTTGAACTTGGTTATAGCATACGGGTCGGCACCTGCCTCCTGAAGTCCCAAAAGCTTTTCTTTTCTGATTTGGAACTGTTCGGATTCGGCCCTTTGCGCCGTGTTGTCAATTCTTTCGTCGCTCATTTTACTTTATAATCTCCAGTATTTTGTATGCTTTGGCTTGTCCGTTGGGAAGAATTACATCCACCTTATCGCCTTTGCATTTGCCCAAAAGAGCCTTCCCTACGGGGGACTCGTTGGAAATTCTGTTTTTAAACGGGTCTGCGTCCGTAATGCCTACAATGGCGTAAGTGAACTTTTCCTTGCTTGCAAGATCCTGAATCTTTACGGACAGCCCCAAGTTTACATGCTCGCCTGTAAGGTCTTCTTGCAAAACAACCTTGGCGTTTCTTATCATGTACTCTAAACGCGCAATCTCTTCCTCGAGGTTTGCCTGTTCGTCTTTCGCCGCATCATATTCGGCGTTTTCCGAAAGGTCTCCGTAGGATTTTGCCTCCTTTAAGTGTTCGGAAACTTCTGCGCGGCGCACCGATACGAGATATTCGTGCCTTGCAACTAAGTCGTCGTAGCCTTGCCGGGTCAATAAGATTTCTTCTGCCATTTTAAATCTCCTTTAATAATTCACGCAGTTCCTCTCGGGTGACTGCCGTATTGATCTTGTTTCTAAACGCGCCTGCGCCTTTAAAGCCTTTTGTGTACCACCCAATCTGCTTACGGGCTTCTCTTACGGCCTTTTTTTCGCCGTATCGCGCGACCGCCAGATCCAGATGCCTGCAGATTGTTTCGAGTAACTCTTCTTTTGTAGGTTCATAGTCCGCAAAAATCCAGGGATTCCCCATGGCGCCTCTTGCTACCATGACTGCGTCGCAGCCGGTTTCTTGCATCATCCGCTTCGCATCCTGCCTTGAGCGAACATCGCCGTTTCCTATGACCGGTATCCCTACAGCTTCCTTTATAGACTTTATCTTTGACCAGTCCGCGCTGCCGGAATAGTACTGTTCTCTTGTTCTTGCATGAACAGCCAGGGCATCAAGACCCGCCTCTTCAAGCTTTTTCGCGAAGGCTTCGCAGCCTTCGGCGCTCGATATTCCTATGCGTATTTTCGCCGTTACCGGCTTTTGGGTATTGGCCTTTACCGCCGAAACTATTTCCGCCGCAAGACCTGCGTCCTTTAAAAGGGCACTGCCCTCTCCGTTTTTAAAAACCTTTGGGACTGGACAGCCCATATTTATATCTATGAACGTGTTCGGTTTTTCTTCAAGCTGCTTTGCGGCCCAAGCCATTATCTCGGGTTCGCTGCCGAAAAGCTGTATGCCTACGCTGCCCTCTTTTTGAGGGTCTGTTTCAAGAAGGTTTTCCGTGCCGGGGCTTTTGTAGTAAAGTCCTTTGGCCGACGCCATCTCCGTGACCGCCATACGGCAGCCTTTCTCAAAACATATCTGCCTGAAAACCGCGTCCGTGACTCCGGCCATGGGCGCAAGAATCATTTTGCTTATAGCAAGCATCAGAAAGAGCCTGCCTCTTTTTCTATGCGGGTAACACCGAGGGCCATCATAAGACCCGGCACTACGGTATTCGACGTTATATCGACCCCCAGCATTTCTTTTATATTTTTTATCCTGTACTGGACGGTATTGGCATGTATATCCATGAGCTCCGCCGTCTTTGCAGTGGAAAGGTTTGCGTCAAGTATGTAAGTTTCAAGGGTGTATTTAAGCTGGCAGGTTTTAGCGTCGCGGGCTCCGAGAAGCGGCGACACAAGCTCTAAAAGATTTCTCTTAAGCGCTCCGCCGTTGATGCACAAGTTTACACACGCGCTTGCGAAGGCCATTTCGTACTTGCTGAAGGAATTCCTGTACGGAAACACCAGCTGAACAAAGGCCTCTGTTTCGCCTATGAGTCTGAATCCGTTGCAGGTATCGTCTATGCCGTTAAGGCCTCTTACGTGAAAGGTCTTATGGGCGCCGCATTCATACATCTGCTGCGACAAATCTTCCCAATCCTCCACGGTATATGGCACCGTTTCGGGACCTCTTAAAATCAGACCGCAGATTTCGTCGTGGTCGGCATTGCTAATTACGGAAAACTTGTGATTCGCCTGAAACTGCGCAAGCACCTGCTGCGCGCTCTTTTTCTTTACACCCTGAATAAGATAAATCGCGGCAATGTCCTTTTCGGCCAGCTGCAATTCATCGCAAAGCGTATGGGCAAGCTCTCTGTTGCCGCGGCGAAGCGCACGAAGAAATTCTCCGGACGGGTCGCGCGTCGGAACATAGTTCCACATTCCCATTGCGAGCTCTATAATTTCAGCCAGCTTTACTATATCTTCGCGATTAAAGCTGTTTTCATTATCAACAAGCATCAGATAGTATTTGCGACCGGCTATGTTGACCGGGCCCCAATAGGTTGTAAGCCCGTCAACGTCTACTCGGGCTCCCTTGGCCTCTCTATCCAGATTTTGATTGAAAGATGAAAGAACCGCCTGTTCTATCGTCTTGTTGTGGCGCGTCTCAACGGAAAAAAGCGTGTTGAAGTCATCCGAAAACAAAACTATCTGGTAGTTGTTGTTTATAGCCGCCTGACGCGCTGCCTGAGGAAAGTTAGAAAACTTCTCAAAGTTCAGCAGATAGTAAATGCTGCTGTTTATTAAGTTGTTCGCAAAAGTTGCGTTCATATTACTCATTCTCATTGCCATCAAGGTTGTTATCGGTTTCCGATTCCGAATATCCGTATCGGCCGTCAGCATCCGATGCTTCGTTGTTTTTTATGCGGAAGTTGCCGTCTTTGTCCATAACCGCAACCCTTACATACGGATTTTGCTCCTCCTCGGTCCTTCTTTCTTCGGCCTCTCTTCGGGCGCGCGTTTTTGCCTCTGCCGCCTCTACGCGCTTGCGGGCTGCGGCTCTTTCCCTGTCACCGCGCTGAAGATCTTCAACGGTTTGACTGTTGGTAAAGATGGCTTCAAATTCCTCGTCATCAAGGGTCTCCATTTCGAGCAGAGCGTTTGCGACTCTTTCGAGCTCTTCGCTGTGAGTCTTGAGGATGTCTTCCGTCTTTTTGTAGGCTTCTTCTATTATACGTTTAACTTCTTCGTCAATCCGGGACGCCAGCGCCTCCGAATAATTCTGCTTGGATGTAAAATCTCTTCCGAGGAAAACCTCTTCCGCAACAGAGTAATTGATAGGGCCTATAGCCTCGCTCATTCCGTATTTTACAACCATATCGTGTGCGATTTTTGTGACCCTCTCCAGGTCATTGGACGCTCCTGTTGATATATCGTCCAGGAAAAGAGCCTCGGACACACGGCCGCCCAAAAGATAGATAATCTCATTCTCCATATCCGTCTTGGTGGCGTAGTATCTGTCTTCTTCCGGAAGCTGCATCGTAAAGCCGCCTGCTCTTCCTCTCGGCATTATGCTTACCTGATGAACGGGATCCGCGCCCGGGGTTGCGCGCATTGCTATTGCGTGACCCGCCTCATGGTAGGCGGTCAGCTTCTTTTCCTTGTCTGAAATTATGCGGGACTTCTTTTCGGGACCTGCAATAACTCTTGTGATGGCCTCTTCGAGTTCTTCCATATGGATAAGAATTCCGTTGCGGCGAGCCGTCAAAAGCGCCGCTTCGTTCATCATGTTTTCAATATCAGCGGGGGTAAAGCCCGGTGTTCTTTTTGCCAAAACCGTAAGGTCCACTGCCGAATCAAGCGGCTTGTTCTTGGCATAAAGTCTGAAGACCTCTTCTCTGCCCTTTACGTCGGGTGTTGAAATCACTATTTCTCTATCGAAACGGCCCGGTCTTAGAATTGCCGGATCGAGAACATCCGGACGGTTTGTTGCAGCAAGGACTATAATGCCTTCGTTTTCATTGAAGCCGTCCATCTCAACCAGCAGCTGGTTAAGAGTCTGCTCCCGCTCGTCGTTGCCTCCTCCTATTCCGGCACCTCTGCGCCTTCCTACGGCATCGATTTCATCTATAAATACTATGCAGGGCTTGTTCTTTTTAGCGTCGTCAAAGAGATCGCGAACACGGCTTGCACCGACACCGACGAACATCTCAACGAAATCCGAACCAGAAATGCTGAAAAACGGCACTCCGGCTTCTCCTGCAACAGCCTTTGCAATATATGTTTTCCCCGTTCCCGGAGGGCCTACCAGCAGAACTCCCTTGGGAATTCGCGCGCCCATTTCCCTGTATTTTCTCGGGTTTTTAAGATAGTCGACGATTTCGCCGAGTTCCTGCTTTTCTTCCTGCAGTCCGCCTACCTTGTCGAAGGTTATGCGATTCTTGTCATCCCCTTTGACAAGTCTTGCTCTTGATTTTCCGAAGTTCATGACTCCCTTGCCGCCGCCGGCTCCGCCTATGCTGCGGAACATCATGACAAGCAATATGAACATAAGTATCGAAGGGAGCCAGGACAGAAGCGACAGCCAGTTGGATGACTGCTGGGTTTTTACCTCCATGCTGCCCGCTGCCGCTGCCGGCATTATGTATTTTTCAGTCAAAAGTGCCATATCGTAGGATGACGGCATAGTAACTTTAAACTTGGTTCCGCTTGTCAGTTCCCCGCTGTAGGAAAGCTGTCCTTCGTTTATCGTCAGCTTCTTTACGGCTCCTTTTTCGAGTTCGGATACAAAGCGGGAATAGTCAAACTCCTCTACCGTATCCTGATTTCCCAGAAATCCTGTGCCGTTAAGCGATGAAACCAACATGACGACTACCAAAAATATCACCGCGTACATGATTATAGCCTTAAAGAAGTTAGGGCCTTTTCTATTATTCAATTAAGAATCCTCCTTTTTATCTCCAATCCCGTTGGATTTGAAAACTTTTTTGTGCGCGGACAGCGGAGCCTCCGCGTAATGTTAAATTATATTGTGCTCGCCAAATAAAAAACCGCAATCGCGGCCCTGAAATTTTGTTTTATTATCACAAAATCTGTTTTTGGCACTAAATTATATCACACGAAGTGTGTAAATACAATAAAAAATGCATAGTATATGTATGCGTAAAAAAACAAATATTTAATCTTTATTAAATATCATTATTTAAACTGAAGCTAAAAACAACTTTGTCTACTTGCAGCACCTCTATCAAGTCCTTTTTCCGAGAGTCCAGTCCGAAAGTGCACCGCACGGAAAAATAAGGGCAAGAAAATGGTAAATTTGCAGGGCCGGCAGAGGAAAGAGTCTCCGGCTCTGCGCTTTTAATGCATTCTATAGCTTCTTTAATGTGAAGGGGGCGGGGCTTTCCGTCTTTACCGAGCCGTCCGTAATCGTAGAGCCTGTAAGTGATGTTGCTGTCCTGCTGAATTTCCAAAATCTTTATCCCGCCGGAAAGAGCATGAACTGTTCCCGCCGGAATCCATATAAAGTCACCCCCGCTGAGCTCGATTTTGTTAAGATAAAGCTCCGGATTAAAAAGGTTCCCTGCAATTGAGTCTTCAAAATCTTCAGCGCTAACATCTTTTTTCAGTCCGCAGTAAACTATGCTTCCCGGCACAGCCTCAAGAACGTACCAGCATTCGCTCTTTCCGCTCACAAGCCCCTGTAGCGCCGCATATTCATCCGTCGGATGAACCTGAACGGAGAGTTTGTCTTTTGCGCTTATAAGCTTAATCAATATTCCGTCTTTCTGATAGAGCCAGTCCTCTGTACCCCAAATATATTCATGCCTGACTGCCATTGTACTGCTGCTTTCTGTATTCGTTCGTCTTAATTGTTGTTCGTATTTTCCCACTTAACTTATATAATTTTTTATAACGTTTTGTTCACTATAATGCAATATACACCTTGGATTATACACTACCCCGAATAAATGTGAAATGGCAGCTTCTCTTAATTCCCACATCGTTAAGCATACATGGTATAATGTGTAACATAAAATTTATTGGCTTTATGCAGCAAAAACGCAGTTTGGGAAATAAGGGTGGTGCAATGTCATACAGTGAAAGCGAAGCAAGGCGTCTTGTTATAGAAGCCGGCCATGCGCTGGCGGAAAAGCGCCTTATAGCAAGAACCTGGGGCAATATAAGTGCCAGAATCTCGGATGAGGAGTTTATTATTACCCCTTCCGGCCGAGAATACGAAAACATGTGGGCGGATGAACTTGTGAAGGTGAGAATTTCGGATTGCAGCTACGAAGGAAATATCAAGCCGAGCGGAGAAACGGGGATTCACGCGGAAGCCTATGCGCAGAGGAGTTCGCTTAATTTTGTACTTCACACGCATCAGCCCTATGCGTCGGCTGTCTGTGCGGAAGGAAAGGACACCGTCTTTGCTCCCTGCGCAAAATACGCTTTGCCGGGCACAAAAAAACTCCGAAACAATGTTGGGCATTGCTATGCGGCACATCCGGCCAAAAAAGCTTTTCTCATGGAAAAGCACGGCGCAGTTGTTTTGGGTGACAGCTATGAAGACGCTTTTTCGACGGCAGCGGAGCTTGAGCTTTTCTGTAAAAATCTTTGGGAAAAACGTACCGGCATTAAGGCCGAAGCCGACGGCTCCGGTCTTTCGGATTTGAGCAAAGCTCTTAAGGCAGCAAAGAAAGCTGTTCCGGGGGCCGCATGGCTGGATGATTACGCCCAGCTTGTGGGCTTCGGCGGAAAGGCGGATGAGGAAGATAAGGAAGCGGTCGCAATGATTACCGAAAAAAACAACCTGGCCGCCATCTATGTTATAAATGCCAAACCCATATCAGTCCCGGAAAAACTGCTTCAGCGTATAATTTATCTCGGCAAATATTCCAAACTGAAGGATAATAATAAGCAGAACTCATTTTAAAACACATCAAAATGGCAAATAAAAAGAAAACTAGACTTAATATCAGAAAATTCATATTGTTTCTGCTGACGCTGACTTTGATTGCCGGCGGCGCTGTATTCGGCGTAAAAAAGCTACAGGTATATCTGCAGGCCAAAGCTATCGCGAAAGCCGAGCAGGAGGCCGCGGAAAAGGCGGAAAAAGCGGCTCAGGAACAAGCGGAACAAGAACGCTTGGAAGCGGAAGCTAAAGCAAGGGAAGAGGAAGAGCTGAGGGCAAACGCCAAGGCCGCTTACTCCTACGCCGATGAACACGGCTTTCTTATACTGATTAATAAACAAAACGGAGTCAACAAAGACTACAAGGCCGATGACCTTACAAAGATTAACGACTCTTTTGTTTGCCCGGACCGCCCGGACAGCACGCACTATTTAAGAATCGATGCCGCAGCGGCCTTTGAAAAAATGATTCAGGCCGCCAAAGATGAGGGTTTTGAGATAAAGATGACCACGGGCTACCGTTCTTATTCGTACCAGGAAGCCCTTTACAGCAACTATGTGAAAAAGAATGGACAAAAGGAGGCCGATCGCTTTTCAGCCAAGGCGGGAACTTCGGAACACCAGTCCGGACTTGCCGCGGATCTTTCCGCTGCATCGGTAAGCTGGAAACTGACCCAGGACTTCGGGGAAAGCGACGAAGGAAAATGGATTGCGGAGCACTGCGCCGAGTACGGCTTTATTCTGCGCTATCCCAATGACAATTCCGAAGAGCGCACAGGCTACATTTACGAACCCTGGCATGTGCGCTATGTGACTGTTCCGGTTGCCAAAGAAATAGCCAATGAAGGCCTTGTACTTGAGGAATATCTGGAAAAGTACAAAGAGTAAGCCTAACAATAAAAAAAGAACAGGCAATTGCCTTTTCCCTGTACGTGACAGGTGGGTTTCCTGCTCCCTGGCCTCTGTCTTCCGCTGATTCGAGGCGGCCCGACATATCGCCAAGGCAGACGTCCGGAGTCCCTTATAGCAAGTGTAGGAAAATAATATGCCTGTTCCATCAATATTATACTATATGTCCGTCTTACTTCCAATCCCCGTTTACTACCGCCTCGATGAATTCATTTATGGCGGTTTTAACTCCTTCGGGATCTACCATAAAAGCAAGTCCGTGTCCTGCGCCGGGAACGGTGACGAGTCTCTTGCGTTTTGTGCCGATGAACGGATAAATTTTTCGGCTCATTTCGCAGGGCACCAGGCGGTCGTCCTCGCCGTGTATAAGGAGAATCGGAATCAATGTTTGTCTGACTGCGCTTATAACGTTCGCGTCGTCAAGGCCGAAACCGCAAAACAGCGCTGTACCCAGTGATAACATCGGCATTATCGGAAAGACAGGCCTATGTCTGTCTTTCAAAACTTTTTTTATTATCTCATATGGAGAAGTATAGGGACTGTCCGCTATTATACCCTTTACATTCTTCGGCAAATTAAGATTACTGGCCATAAGTACGGTAGCCGCTCCCATTGAAATTCCGCTCAATATTATCGGCGTCTCCTCGCCGAACCTTTCATTCGCGAAATTAATCCACTTAACAAGATCTCTTCTTTCAATAATTCCGAGAGTCGTCCACTTGCCCTCGCTGGCGCCATGGGCGCGCTGGTCAATCAGCAGTGCATTACATCCCGTTTTAAGAGCATGCGGAAGCCCGCCGGAAAAATCATAGCATGCATTTCCGCGGTATCCGTGAACGAGAATCTGAAGCGGTGCGTTTTCGTGCTGAACGTAGAGTTTGCCGCAGAGTTTAAGCCTGTCGCCGCTTTTTATACTGACTTCTTCGTATGGAATGGCGCAGGCCTCTTCTACCATGCGGTTTATTTCATCCTGAAAGACTTCGTATTGTCCGCCCGATGGAGGCTTGTGCGGGTTCCGCGCGGATTCCCGCTTCACAAAGAATATTGTTTTACACAAAAAGTATGAGATCGGCGTAATTAGCATTATAAACAATGCGGCTATCATTATTATCCAAATATCTTTCATAACAGACCTCTTATCTTTTATTTTCCAATGCTTGAAATATAACGTCTGAAAGCCTTCTTGTCAACATTCGCGAGATTATTACGGAAAAATCAATTTCATAAATTGTTCACAAATCTGGAACGCTCGTGGAACGCAGCCGTTTCTTTGTGGGAACGGCAGATTAGTAATGCCATGACCCTTTCCAGATATCGCAAGGTTGCGCTTCGCCTTAAGAACACCTTGGAGGAATACGGTATTCCCGATATTATTGAGACCGTTGATGGAAAGCGCCGAATTGTAATGGAAAGAGTTGAATGCGACCTATACAACTATCTTTACGGAAAAGAGGAATGTTCCCAGCTTTTCAAAGGCAGCTACCTGACAAATTACAGCTGGGGGGAGACAACTCTAGGAGAATTGACAAGCAATCAGGAGTAATTGCCGGCTATGAGTAAGTATATACGCAAGGTTAATTATTATGAGACCGACAAAATGGGAATTACCCATCATTCAAACTATATTCGATTTATGGAAGAAGCCCGGATGGCGTTCCTGGCGGAAATCGGATATCCGATGACGCGCCTGGAGAAAGCGGGAATCAGTTCTCCTGTAATGTCGCTGAACTGCGAATATAAACGCACCACCACATACGCCGATGAAATCGAAATTGAAGTGAGTTTGGCCGGATACACCGGGGCGAGATTAATGCTTTCTTACACAATGAAGAATACATCGGGCGGCGACTTGGTAGCAAACGCCTCGTCCGTTCATTGTTTTATAAACAGGGACGGAAAACCTGTTGCGCTGAAAAAATATTTCCCCGATTTTGATGCTATACTAAAAACTATAGTGCCTAAATCCTAAGCCTCAAATATTCAAATTACGAAAAGTCTGCATTTAAAAACTGTCCGCGAAGTGCCGGAATTCCGACAACAGCGGACAGTTTTTGGTTTTTTAATTCAATTTCATTTTAGATATCTTCTATATCTACCAAAACCAATTCTTCGCGAGCCAGGTTTTCTCCCGTCATCTTATTAAAGACTTCCGTCAAGAGGGCAAAATACTCGTCCGTATCCAGTGCTGCTTCGGGCGCCATGACTCCCGCCTTCTTAATCGCTTTCTTGCCCAGAAGGTAGGCTCCAATCGCTTGTCCTGCATAATTATATACCATCATATCCAGGTGACTCATCTGGAAACGAACCGTCACACGCTTACGAACTCCGTCCTTTGTTCCCTCGGCGATGGCGGCCTGAGCAGCCCAAACTCCTCTCTCCTCCCAGAAATCCGGTCCTTTCCAACGTGGCGTGCCCGGATCTTTCGGCGGATTACTTGCCTTTTTATGTCCTCTTGCTTCTTCGCGCAGCTGCTCTGTGACAGCCGGCATCAGCGCACCCAAACATGCGGAAAAATCATTGACTTTTAAATTCCTCGGCAACGTAATAGGCTCTGCATGTCCCAGATAGTATGATTCAACTCTTCCGAGAGGTTCCGAAAAATCAACATACTCGCCATGCTCTAATGCCGGCATAGTATCCCATTTTCCGTTTTTCCAAATAGGTACATCTCCGGTTGAAACGTGTACCATGTGAGACCAGGCAGATGGGGAAAGAAGTTCTCTTCCGCTCGATTTTGCGATAAACTCCAGAGGGGTTCCCTTTACTTTTTCGTATGGCGGTAATCCCACTGCCCAACAAATTTTCAAAACATCTACATCGTCTAAAAGCTGATGTGCCAATTTAGCCTGCATATTGGTTGTTCCGGGAGTAGTCCCCAAACAAATAATCGCAGGAACGCCATGCTCTTTGGCTTTAGCGTCTAATTTCAACATTTCCTCCGTTGCGTCATGATCATCACAAACATCAACATACGGAACTCCGGCCTCTATAACGGAATTCAAAATCGGCACACCGAATTTTACGTAAGGACCGACGGTATTCAAAACAACATCATACTCTTTCACAATAGGAATCAGCGTTTCCTTATTGAGCGCATCCACTTTTCTCGTGTCAATCTTGGGAGAATTGATACTGCCGGCTATTTCTTTTACCGCTTCCTCATTAAGATCTGAAAGCGTAACCTTCTCGACGTCGTCCCATCTGACCAGTATTCTTGCGGCACCACTGCCCATAACTCCGGCACCGCCCAAAATCAATATTTTCATATAGCTACTCCTTTCCTTATGTATTTTACAATGTTGCGAGACTAAGAATCTCACCAATTGTTAAAATTATAACATATTTCTGTAAATATTTCAATGGTTTTCCTGTAATCTTTTTAAAATAAAGGATGGGAGATTTGTGCGGCAATGCTTTCGGACGTACACTTTTAAAGGTTCGGCGTTTAATGAAAATTATTGCATTACCATTCAACATCTTTACCTCTTACATTCGTTACTTCTTTCACATTTAATTCATCGTTGGTAAATTGTTTTACACTCATCTTCACTACATGTGGATACTTTTACAACCACACTCCTCCTCTCCTTTAAAAGCCGTTGTGTATATTTTCATTATAAGTTGATTATACATCGTACGTATACGATTTGGAGAAATCAATTTTCTTATAGCGTTATAGCGAAAATAATATCACGGATTTAAGTCTTTCTCTTAATTTTACAAACGCCTACTTGAACGACCTTGCTCTCTTTCTGAGCTTCAGGTAGAATAGCTTAACAGATATTTTTCGTGAACTAGCACAGGAGTCCTGTGGCGGCGCACGCTTTGCGCGGAGGAATTGAATTGAATACTATTGAAAAGCTGACAATTTTGCACTCAAACGATATGCATGGAGCGTTTTTGCCGGAGGAAAAAAACGGTATTCAGGTAGGCGGCCTGACGCTGCTGTCCGGCTACGTGAACCAAATGCGGGAGACCAAAAAAAATCTTATCTACGCTGTGGCCGGCGATATGTTCCGCGGATCTATTATAGATTCCGAATACGAAGGTTTGTCGACAATTGACCTTATGAACAATCTGCGCCCGGATATTGCTTCCATAGGCAATCATGAGGTGGATTACGGGCTGGCGCACCTTTTATTCCTTGAAAAATGCAGCAAGTTTCCGCTCATAAACGCGGACCTTTATGTCACCATGAATAACGCCCGTCTTTTTACTCCGTATAAAGACATCTCAGTTGGCGGCATGAAGATAATGTTTATCGGTATACTGACCTCCGAAGTTCTCGCCGCCACCAAAGACGAAAAAATAATCGGAAGTTTTATAGACCTTAAAGCTGCCGCCAAAGAAATCGGCGTTATTTGCGACAACTACCGCACCATACGCACGGACATGACGGTTCTTCTGACTCACATAGGAATTGAGCAGGACAAACAGCTGGCAGAGCTCCTCGACCCCGACTGGGGTGTTAACTTAATCATAGGAGGACATTCACACACGTTTATGGAAAGCCCGGAAGTTGTGAACGGCATCCCCATTGTGCAGGCCGGAACGGGCACTTCAACAATCGGACAGATCGACCTGCAGTATGACACGGAAAAGAAGGAAATTGTGGATTTCAAGTGGAAAAGCGTGGATATAAACAGCTCTTCCTGCCCCAAGGATCCAATCATGGAAGAACTTATTGACAGTTACCGAAGTGAAACGGATAAAAAATACAAACGGGTTGTAACAAGATTCGCGCGCAAACTTTCTCACCCTTGCCGCGAGCAAGAAACTGAGATGGGAAACCTATACGCCGATGCTCTTGCCTGGGAGGCCAGCTATGATATTATGCTGGTTGGGTCGGGCAGCATACGAAAAAAAGAAATGGGACCGATAGTTGAGTATCAGGATATGCTGGAAAACACTCCTTTCGATGACTGTGTATGGATGCTTGAAGTGACCGGTGAGCAGTGGCGCCGCATGATCCGGCATATACTGCGCGACGAAGCCTGGCTGGGAGAAACCGAATTTTATCAGTATTCAACGGGGGTTCGCATAAAGTACAACAAGACCACGCGAACCATCGAAGAACTTAAGTTCCGCGGCGAAGATATTACGGATGACAGCAGCCTAAAGATTGCGATACAAAATTATCATTACAAGAACTTCGACGAATTCCTGGGGGTTCCGCTGGAAGAAATCAAACAAAACATGCGACCCCGCATGGTGGTAACGTCTTTCAACAATATAGTGGAAGAGTACTTCACCACTCACGGAAATCTTGACGCATATGTGGAAGGAAGACTGGAACTGGTGGAATAAAGCGTTCTGCGCATGAACGCCTACAACATTTTCATACATCTGCTGACTATTGCGGAATTCGCGTACCAAACTGTTTCAAAGTGCATAAAGTCAAGAACGTTGGCATCCCAAAGGAACTGAAGCTGCGCGGGAAACTCATCATCGGAGAACCAAAGACGAGGGCGCACTTTAAGTTCTCCGAAAACAACAAGCTCCGCGCAGGCGTCACCGCTGTCTATCGGTACACCGCCCAGGTGCGACATTATTTCAAGAAATTTTCCAGCCTGCCTGTCGAGCGCACGAGCAAGCTTTTTATAGTAGCCGGAGGTTCCTCCGCTTGAGGTAACCCTGAAAACAGCAGAAAGGCTGTCTGTCAACACAAAGCTGTTCGCAGGCTTTGCGTGAGGCTTGGAGTAGCACAGTAAATCATAAACCGTCAGCGCCTCCTCAAAATTCGCCTCGCGAAATTCGCCGTATTTCAGAGAATAGCATTCGCATATACCCGTCACACGATCGATGCGGCAGTCTGTTCCCAAAAATTTCAAGTATAAAAATTGTGCGTCGGCATCAAGATAGAAACGTGCTATCAACTCTTCCTGATTGTAATCAAGGAAAAGTTCAGCCGCACGTTGTTTGGAAATCTCGTAGTTAGAGGTCATAAATTTTCCGTGCCTTCTCTCGCAATTGTTCTTCGTATACAAAGTAACCATAGTAGCCAAAGACCGGCGCGCATTTCTCATAAGCAAAGGCAAGTTTGCCGTCTTCAGTCAGGTTCGGGTTGCCGATTAGCTCCCACGCGCTTGCGATGCTTTCCCTAATCCGCTCCTCCGCATCTGCAAGACCGAATTCCGCTTCCTCGCAACTGGCTATGTTCAGCCATGTGATTGCTCGCTCCGGAGCATAGCTTGACGCAAGCTGTTCAGGCGCATACGTATTTGTACCGCCCTCGGATTGATTGTTAACGGCACCGCCTTCGGTGAGAACTGCAAGCGCTTTATGATAAAGCTCGCGGGCCTCATCAAAACGCCCTATATCTACCAGCGCCAGCCCCATGTTGTTATATAGACCGGCCAGATTTTCCGGCGGAAGCATGAGCTCTTTTTCATAGAGTTCACGCGCCTTCTCAAAATACGGCAAACCTCTTTGCGCTTCTCCGAAAGCTTTAAAGACCGTTGCGGCGTTGATATATGTTGTAGCAACTTCTCCGGCACGAACTTCGGGCCCGGCCGCAAGTTCAAGCGCCCTTTCCGCGTTTGCGTAGGCATCTTCCTTACGGTTTAATTTTCTGAATAAGCCCATAAGTTCATTTGACAGAGTCAGCTCCGCATCTTTATCGCCAAAAGAGCGCGCCTCCTCTATCCAGTACTTCAAAACCCGCTCTGCCGCAGAATAATCATTGCGGTTCAGCGCTTCATCAGTTCTTTCGAGTGCGCGCCGAAGCGGTACCCGCTGCAAGAACTCCTTTTCAGTAAAAATCATTTTTCCGCACCCGATTTAAGATTCTCTATTCTGCCGCTGGCACTGCTTGCGCAGCATATGTAGCTGTTGCCGGCCGCCAGTTCAAGCGGACTTCCGTCCGAAGCGGTCCATAGTACTCCCTTATTCTTTTCTATTTTCCAATTTATGTCCATACTGCGGCCTTCGCAGATGTAAACTCCCTTGCCGCTTGTCATATCGGCATAAAGGCGGCCTTCCTTGTCGCCCTTGACATTTCCGTAAGCAACATACATAACAATTACATTTTTAGTCGCGAGTTGTTCGTCGGTGTTGCCGTCAATATAAGGTGCGCCATATTCGCTGACAAGATACTTGCGCTGGTCCGGGTCATACATAAATCTCGTGGTCTTATTTTTATTCATCCAAACCTTAAATTCGGTGAGCCTTCCTGTTTCATTTGCCAGTAGCTGTCCCTGGGCGGCGACCACATTGTTTGTGAATTTATACGGAGCGGCAAATCCGTCATTATGCACATGACGGATTTTCATGTTAGGCACTATAGTGCTTATTTTCTCGCCCGATGTAAACATGGAGTGCTCGTAGGCTACATTCTTTTTTCTGTATTCGTCACGCCAGAAAATCTCCCCACTGCCGCGCACCCCGTCGATATGCGTGATTCCTTTGCTGCTCATGTCGGAATAGGCCTGCTCACTGCCGCCTGCATGTATGTAAATCGCATCGAAGGCTTCTGCTAAATTCAGGTAATACGGCCTGGCGCTTCTGATGCTTCCGATATTTCCCACGTCGTCGATATTCTGAAACAGAGCCATCATGCGTGTGATATTGCCCTCGACGTTCATTTCAAAAATCATATCTGCGCTGCTTACGCTGCTCTGGGGAAGCGCCACCTGAAGGTTGTTAAGCATAATGGCGAAGGGCCTGTTTTTGCTGTAGTCGTTTTCCTCCATCTCTCCGTTCAGAGGATTTTCATACAAAACTACGGGTTCGGGCGGCTGAACCGGTTTAACATATTCGCTTTTGGGAGGCTGCTTTTGTTCCTCTTTTTGCCCGGTACAACCAGTAAAAGCCCCCATTAATATGCCCAGTACAAGTAATATAATCGACAGTTTTTTTAACATGTGCAATTCTCCCAAAATAATAAAGTGTTTCGATTAGTTTATCACTCCGACGCAAAGACTTCAACAAGATTCGATTGTACCTCATTTCACTCATACTCAGGTTATGTGTATAAGAATTTCCGTATTTCTCATCCATAACGTTAGGGAGTTGGCGTCCGTTGTTTCCAACAATATTGTTTTCACCAAATATCAGCATAAAAATTCTGAAAAATATCTTTATCCTAATAAAAAGAGGAAATCCATTTATATAGATTTCCCCTTTGCGTTGTTTTTACGCTGCTTGCTGCTTTTTAAATAATCATCTGATTACAACTTTACCGTCTCTTTTAAGTTATTAACACCGGGACCGATGCAATGGCACGCAACAAAATGTCTCGGACTAACCTCTATAAGAGGAGGTGCGCTGTTTTTGCATATATCACAAATATAATTGCAACGCTTGGCAAATCGACATTCTTCTTTGGGATCAATGGGAGATGTAACCTCGCCGCGGAGTTTAATTTGCTCAGGGTTGCCACCTACCTTAGGAACCAAAATCGCACTCAAAAGAGCTTTGGTATACGGGTGCATCGGGTTTGCAAATAACTCTTCTGCGGGAGCTTTCTCTACAACCTGACCCAGATACATAACCATTGTATCATCCGCAAAATAGTTTATAACAGACAGATCGTGTGTTATAAAAAGATAGGTTAACTCCATTTCCCGCTGAAGCTTTCGTAGCAGATTGAGAACCTGCGCCTGAATCGAGACGTCCAAAGCGGATACAGGCTCATCGCAGACAATAAACTTTGGGTTCAGAGATAACGCCCTTGCAATACCAATACGCTGACGACGTCCTCCGTCCAGCTCATGGGGATATGCATTTATCAGACGCTCATCAATACCAACGGTCTGCATCAACTCTAGAACACGATTCTCGATGTCGACGTTTGTTCCGCCTTTAATAAGCTTGTTAAACTTGATGGGTTCGGCAATCAACTCCAAAACTGTCTTTCTGGGATTGATAGAAGAGTATGGGTCTTGGAATATAATCTGCATATCCTTGCGCAGACGCTTCATTTCCCTATTATTTAGGACACAAATATCCTTACCTTCAAAAATCACCTGACCTTCAGTCGGTTCAATAATACGGAGTATACAGCGGCCAAGTGTGGACTTACCACAGCCGGATTCTCCAACTACTCCAAGAGTCTTTCCCCGCTCTATTGTAAAGCTCACACCGTCAACGGCGTGTACCATACCCCTTTGAGTCTTAAAATACTTTTTCAGGTCTTTTACTTCCAGTAGTTTATCCATGTTGCCACCCCTCAATGCTAAAACCGGGCTCATCATACCTTGAGCAAGCAACTGAGTGCGTCTCATTTACATAACGAATTTCCGGAGCTTTTTCCCTGCAAGCTTCCACCGCATAACGGCAGCGGTCGGCGAAAACACAACCCGGAGGGAGTCTGGTGGGGTCTGGCATCAAGCCAGGTATTGGCTTAAGTTCTGCTTCTCTATTTTCGATGTTCGGCAAAGAATTAAACAATCCTTCAGTATATGGATGCATCGTGTTGTTAAAGACATCTTCAAGCGTACCAGACTCAACAGCTCGGCCGGCATAAAGAACGACCACATCATCGCACATTTTTGCTACAACACCAAGGTCGTGAGTAATCATGACAAGAGCTGTATTATACTTCTTCTTCAGATCGTTCATCATTGATAGAACCTGAGCTTGTATTGTAACATCCAAGGCCGTCGTCGGCTCGTCCGCAATTAAAACACTGGGGTTACAGGCAAGTGCGATTGCAATAACCACACGCTGCTTCATTCCACCGGAGAACTGATGAGGATAATCAACCGCACGTTCTCCAGGAATGCCGACCAGCTCCAACATGTCCATGGCGCGTTGTTCCGCTTCTTGTTTGCTTACATGTTCATGCAGATAAATACTCTCCGCTATTTGCTGCCCAACGGTCATAACCGGGTTGAGCGAAGTCATGGGATCCTGAAATATCATAGATATGTCTTTGCCACGAATCTTTGCAAGTTGATTTGGCTTAAGACTCAACATGTCGTGGTCGCAAACCGTAATTTTGCCGCTCTTAATGATTCCGGGAGGATCCGGAACAAGATTCATTATGGCGAGCGCAGCGGTGGTTTTTCCTGCCCCTGTCTCACCCACAATTCCGATTGCTTTACGCTTTTTCAGCTCGAAGCTCAAACCGTTAACGGCCTCAACCACAGACTTTTTTAAGACATAATGTACAACAAGATCTTCAACCTTCAGTACAATGTCATTTTCTTTTGTCGCAGCTGCTTCTTTGCTTACTGTGTTAATTGGTTTTGTACTCATTTCGTCACCCTCACTTGTTCAGCTTTGGATCCAGCGCATCGCGTAAACCGTCGCCCAAAAGCGCACAGGCGAAGGCCATCAACATTATAAACATGCCCGGAAAATAGCACAAATGCGGTGCAAAATTAAGGAAAGAACGACTGCCGGAAATCAAGGCGCCCCACTCGGGGTAGGGTACGGAAATTCCAAAGCCCAAAAAACTCAGGCCTGCCGCAGAAAGGACGGATGTAGCCATTCTGGCGGTTGCAGTCACAATCAGCGGCGAGAAGCTGTTAGGCAAAACCTGAGTAAAAATTATTCTGAACTCCGGCATGCCGATTGCGCGCGCAGACTCTACATATTCGTTGCCCTTGACCGTCAGCACCGACGCTCTGGACATACGGATGAATCCGGAAATAGCAGGGACTCCAACCGCTATCATCAGGTTAAGCAAGGTCGGGCCAAGAATGGTAACGATTACCATTCCCAGCAAAACACCGGGGATGGATGACATTACATCCGCAATACGCATAATCAAGTTCTCAATTTTGCCGCCGAAATAGCCTGCAATAGAACCAAAGAATATGCCAAATATCATACCAATAGCAACAGAACCGAATGCCACCGCTAAAGAATAACGAGATCCGTAAACAATTCTGGTAAACAGGTCGCGTCCCATTTCATCCGTTCCGAAAATATGTTCCGAAGAAGGAGGGGCAAATGTGTTCTTAGCATCATATTTAGTAATATCTTCATAACTGATAAACAAGAAAGAATAAATCATCATAAGGATCAGAATGCCAAGAATAGTCAATCCTACGACTGCACCAATATTGGTGCGAAGGCGCTTCCAAAGCGCCAACATACGATTCTCTCTTTGGTACTGACTGGAGATCATCGATTGTGTCTTTGTTTTATTTTTCATGTCGTTGTCCTCCTCTTTTTCTTGCTGCCATAAGCAGATCTGATACGTGGATCTATTGCGGCATAGACCAAATCCACAAGGAGAAGAACAATTGAATACATTGATGCAGTCAAAATTACGCAACCGCAGGCCATGGTAGTATCACGGCGACTGATTGCTTCAACCATAAGGTAGCCAACACCGGGCCAAGAATAAACCGTCTCAATTACAGCCGAACCGCCCAAGGTTATACCAAGCATCATGCCTATCTGAGTAATGATGGGAATCCACGCATTACCCAGTTTATGCCTTAGCGTAACTTGGCGTTCCGGCACTCCCTTTGCACGAGCAGTTCGCAGGAAGTCCTGGCGGGAAACCTCCAAAACAGAGGATCTTGTTTGACGGGTGATAGAAGCCATCATCGCAAGGCCGTTAGCGGCAATAGGTAAAACAAAGGAGCGCCAGGTGCCATCATAGGCCGCAGGAAATATTTTTAACTTCAATGAGAACCACGTCAGCAACATTAAGCCAAGCCAAAAGTTGGGCATGGATAATCCTACCATAGCTAGCGCAGTTGTAATGTTATCCCATATTGAGCCGGCATACTTAGCTGCAAATAATCCCGCCGGGATAGCAAGCGCCACACCAAACATCAAGGAAAAAACTGAGAGCCACAGAGTATTAGGCCATCTGGAGGAAAACTGCTCCCATACAGAAAGACCTGTAATCTGGGATGATCCCAAATCACCGTGTAAAAGATTCCAAATATATTTTCCGTACCGCACGACCATAGGCTTATCCAAATCATATTTTGCTCTCAAAAGCTCAATGTCTTGCGGTGTCATATCTTCCGTAACCATCGAATCTATGATAGTACCCGGTGCCATGTCCATAAGCCAGAAGATAATAAAAGTAACACAGAGCAGAATAGGAATAAGCATAAGTATGCGTTTAGCGGAGTATCTTAACATAAATACAACGCCCTTTCTTAATATAACTATGAAGGCGGCGACGCAATGTCTAATGACACCTGCCGCCGCCCTGCTCGGGTTAAAGATGCATTTCGGCATTAAGCCTGCCGAGTTAGTATAGTTTCTACAAACTTATCAGAGTTTTACTCTGTAAGCCTTCGTGTAGTCATGGTAGTTGGTCGGATAATAAATCTGTCCTTCTGCTCCCTTTTGAGCAGCTATGTATAAAGCCATGTGGAAAGTTCCGATGTAAGGAACGTCTTCATACAATATCTCCTGTATTCTGTAGTATAACTTTTCACGTTCAGGTCCATCCGGAGTAGCATTGGCCTTTTTAACAAGTTCTTCTATTTCGGGATTCTTATAGCAGGCCTTATTGGTGTTGGAATATGTAACATATTTATTTACAGAACTGGCCAAAGGAGTCCATGATCCGGAACCAACAATAATATCAAGGTCATTGTTATCGTAGCTCGATGCGGCAGTAAATGACGGAGCGTCCAGCTTTTGAACCTCGGCGTTGATGCCGATAGCCTGCAACTGACCCAAAAGAACTTCAGCGCTTCTGATAGTATGAGTCATGCTGGCTGTGATTTTAATCAATTCGCCTTTATAGCTACTCTGTGCCAGATATTCTTTTGCTTTTTCTAGGTCTTGTTCCCTCAAAGGAATTTCTCTGTTCTTGTAGTTGGTGTTATTACCCCATAGGGCATCAGTTTCAACTACTTTTCCATAGCCGCCCAGAGCAATATCCATGATATCCTGCCTATTTACAGCATAAGCAACCGCCAGACGGAAATTCTTGTCTCCGGTTACGGGCTTTTTCATGTTGAAGGCGATATAGTTACAGTTGTCCATCGTGTAGGAATTCAAAACAAATCTGTCATCTTTCTCATACTGCGGGATGTATACGCTGTTGATGTCACAATACGTAAACTCATCGTTCTCCAGCATGATCAAACGAGCAGCTTCTTCACCGACAGTACGGAATACGAATGTCTTAGTGGGACCCATTTCTTCCCAATAGCCATCAAACGCCGTAACTGTTATGCTGTCGCTGGGTACAAACTTTTCCATTTTGTAAGGACCTGTACCAACCCAAGGACCTTTCTCTGGATCAGCCTCATAAGCTTTGCGGCTGAGCATGACGGAGAGAGGCATTGCTGTATCATAGAAAAAGTCAACGTTAACCTCTTTCAGCACAAGATTAATCTCATATTCATTCACAACTTCCCAGCTCTCTACCTGATTAAAGCTATCATAAAGCATCGTACCGGGAGCTTCTTTGGCACGTTCTACCGTGAAAGCAACATCATCGGCAGTGAAATTTTCTCCGTTGTGAAATTTAACGCCCTCGCGAAGCTTAAAGTTAAATGTCTTATTATCCTCGGTGCTCCACTTGGTTGCTAGGCCGGGCTCATACTTATTGTCGGCTGTGAATCTTAACAAAGTGTCATATAACATACGGCTAAAGACACCGGCCGATGCGCTCCGTCCACCGGGGTTTAAAGCGTCTACTATAGCAACTTTATCCATTATGTAAACGCTAATCTCGTCATAGTACTCGGTTTCGCCTGACGGATTGGGATCAACAGGGTCTGGCTTTTTTGGAGTACAACCGGCCAGAACGCCGAGACAAATCACGAGACAAAGAATAATACAAACAGTCTTTTTCATACGTGTTCCTCCTTTGAATTAGAACTACAATAACCATTTGAACTGCATCGTCAAAATTTGCGAATGCGTAAGAGTTTTTCTGTAAATTAGTCTTCCAATGTCGTGAAATAGACTAATGTACATATTAAAAATAACGTCTTTGAAAATAAAATTTTCCTCCTAGGCAATTATAGAACACAAAGCAAAAAGTGTCAACGATATGTAAAGAATGTGTAAAGACACAAAAAAACCGCCTGTTCAGCTTTTACAAAAAGCATCTGCCTTTAGCGGTTTTTGTCGTTATACGTCGTTAAATATATGAATTTCTCATTTTAGTATCAATTGCCCGTTATTTCCCCCGTTACACCTACTTGGCAGCTGTGCGTTTTTCCGTCCCTTAGGTACTCTACCTCGACCTTGTCGCCGGTTT
This sequence comes from uncultured Oscillospiraceae bacterium, assembly GCA_964346675.1. Classification (GTDB taxonomy): domain Bacteria; phylum Bacillota; class Clostridia; order Peptostreptococcales; family Anaerovoracaceae; genus RUG13409. The sequence goes on from CAYFUZ010000013.1 coordinate 23,275, forward strand.
TGTTGCCAACCATTGCGGAATATATCCCGTTGACCGTGCTGACTTCTATGCCGTTTACCTTTGTTATTACGTCACCGGCCTTAATGCCTGCGGCCGCCGCGCCCCCGCTTGCAAGCACGGACTGAACATACACTCCTTTATCCGTTCCGAAGTGTTCTTTGAGCTGCGCCGAAGTATACTGGCTTTGGCCCTGAAGGCCTATTCCGCTGAATCCCAGATACACTCTGCTGTAAGTTCCCGTTGCCTTAACCTGCTCTATAATCGGTTTTGCTGTATTGATGGGAATGGCAAAGCCCATGCCCTCTCCGCTGGAGACCTTGGCGGAGTTTATGGCAATAACCTGTCCTTTTGAGTTGAACAGCGGACCGCCAGAATTTCCGGAATTTATAGTTGCGTCTGTCTGAATCAGACCCTCCATTGTTACGGTCTTTGAAGCGCTTTTGTCGGACACCGTGATTGTTCTGTTAAGACCCGAGATTATTCCCTGGCTCATTGAGCGCTCAAATTCGAGTCCGAGCGGATTGCCTATGGCTGCCGCATAAGATCCGATTTTAACGGTATCGGAGTCGCCCAGGTCCGCTGCGCTAAGCCCGTTTGCTTCTATCTTTACAATCGCAAGGTCGAGAGTTATATCGTTCCAAAGGACTGTACCGGCCAGTTCTCTGCCGTCGTAAAGACTTACGGCTATTTCCGTATAATCACCGTCGTTGACAACATGGGAATTCGTAAGTATGTAACCCCCTGCGTCCACTATTACACCTGTGCCGACACCGCTTGCTCTTTGCTTGTACTGACCGTCGCCTCCTCCGCCAAAACCGAAACCGAATATGTCGGAAATACCGCCGTAAACAGCTGTTTCATATGTTGTGCTGACTCCCACAACGGACGGCATAGCTTTCTCCGCTATGGCCTCTGCAATCGTTTCGTTTTCGGAAAGTATAATTTCGGTGCCTTTGGGCGGATTCGATTTTTCCGTTTCCGTCTGGATTGTCTGACCCAAAGCCTCAATTTGTATGCTTATCCCGCTTTGCTGAAGAGCCAGCATTCCTCCGCCGAAACCGCAAAGAAATGCAAGAATACAAACCAGCACTGCGCTTAAAATTTTCTTTCCCATTTTTTCCGCCTTTCTTATGACTGCCCGCAGGTCCTAAACCGAAAACAGCGGACTTGTGCTTTCCCGGGAAAGGGCTGCGATAGAAACTTCTTTTCCGAGAGCCACACCCTCTGCCTCAAGGATGTTCTCAGCGGTTGCCAGCGCCATCTCGGGAAAATTATTTTCTCCGGAAATATGCGCCAGTAAAATCCGGCGCGGTTTGATTTCTCCTTCCATGCGGTCATCTATGACCATGCGCCTGAGCATATTTGCCGCCGCCTCGTTTGAAAGATGTCCATTTTTACCGAGAATTCTTTGCTTAAGACTCCAGGGATAACGGCCCATTTTCAAAACGGACTCATCGTGGTTTGACTCAAGCACCAGCACATCGGAATTTTTAACACATTCGTAAATCTCATCGGTTACCATACCGGTATCGGTTACGATGGACACCTGCCTGCCGTTGCTCTTGAACGAATATCCTACCGGGTCTGCAGCATCATGGGACAAACGAAACGTTGATATATGTGTATCTTCTATAATCATCTGGTCGCCGGTATTAAAGGTTTCGATATGATTGCTGTCTATCCCGTTTGAAGTGCCAAGTGAGCTGTAGGTCTTTTTGTTTATAAAAAATCTCATCTCTGCGGTTTTGGCCAGCATCGGCAGACCCCTTACATGATCCGCGTGCTCGTGGGTTACCAGGACCGCAGATATGTCCGAAAGTTCAAAGCCCAACATATTAAGACGCAAAGCAGTTTGCCTGCAACTGATTCCGGCATCTACCAGAAATGCCGCCTTTTCGGTTTTTATAAGATAACAGTTTCCGCTGCTTCCGCTCGCAAGAGAACATACTGCAAGTTTCACATCCAATCCCCTTTTATCAATTATTATCCCTTGTCCGGGTGAAGACAATGTGTTGTATTTGTTTTGCTTTGCTAAAATGCGTTTATAAAAAATGTACCCCGGCTTGTTTCTATGCGCCAAGACGGTATGGCCGTATCCTTGTCACCTGCGCTGCCGCCGGAAAGGTCCACGTAGTAAACCAACGTTATAGAGTTAATTTCAAGACCCTTTATAGGGTTATTCGCCGAAGCTCCTGTCTCGGATGAAGAGTTTTGCTCACCTTCCGTCAGCTTTCCCGCAACCATCATCAAAGCCGAACTGGCTGTCCCCACCTTTGCTTTGTTGTTGCCGGCTTTATCCAGCACAGGCACAAGATCCGAACCGGAATAACACACTTCAAGATTTTTGAAATGAGTAAGAGGCTCGGCTTTACCAGCTTGCTGCATCACAATAAAGATTACCGGAAGAGAGGGTCTCTCCAATGGTATATCGGCGATATACGATGCGCCTTGATTTTCCAAATATTCTCTAACATAGACTGCAGCTTGTGCTGTCTCTTTTTTCTCAAGAACGCTCCTATAAACGAGCATCCCCGAAAGCCATAGACATACTGTAAGCAGCACTATTATTAAGATCGTTTTTGCTTTATTCCAATCCATACGCTTATTTCAACTCTTTGCCCGAACCCAAATCATAATAATATTCTGACCCATCCGCAAGCGTCAGCTTCCACGACGGCGTAAATTTCCCGTCATTGTAAAAATAACATTTTCTGATGCTTTCAAAGTTTTCCGCTATAAAATTGAAGCTCTCCGGAGTACTGCTGTTTGCGGCAATCGTATTCACCGCGTCTATGACGGAGGAACTCCATGTTCCGCTGCCAAGTCTTACGTTCACCGCGTTTCTCGAATAATAAACAACCTTGCCCTTTTCAACGCTTACAGAAATGGCCTTTTGACCTTCCTCCCGGCAAAGTTCCGCTCCGTCCGCAAACTGAGAAAAATAAAAGGTTCTTTTTTGTTTCCCGTCTTCGTTAGTCTGATCTGCGCCGACCAACTCAAAGGATGCGTCCCCTTTGCTTTCCCAGCCGCCGATTTCGCTTATATACTCGAGAGCTGTTTGAAGATCGGCAAACCATCCACCCGAACGGCCCGAACCGCTCTCAGCCCTGTACTCAAGACCCCCGTCCGCTCTCAGCGTCAGGGTTTTAGCACCGTAACCGTACATGTATGTAATGTTTCCGAAACCGTCTTCTATACGCCTTACAAAATCAAAGGTGTCGCCGAAAACCTTTTCCGCAACGTCAAGACGGCTCTGTGATGAGTTCTTGCCGAATTCCGGCTCACCCTTGATTGGCAGCAGAGGTAGCGCCTCTCCTATCGGAATCAGCTTTCTTCCTCCTGCCCCGAGAACATCCTTTGCGAAATAATACTTTTCGTCTGAAAAACTCGCGGCCGAACCCGGCAGCGTCTTGAAAAGCTCAATTTCCCCTAAAGCTGTGCCGTCCGAAAGTAATCTGTAAAATTTGTTGCTTACGCTGTCAACAAGCAAAACGCTGTCCTGGGCCGCGCCTGAAAATGCAAAAGCTGTAATTCTGTCGACATTGCCCATGGTTCCCGATATTTTTATACCGAATACACCACAAAACTCTGAAAAAGGCAGACTGTAGGAATAAGCGAAAACGCAGGACTCATATCCGGTCAGCGCGCTGATGTACTGTTCCTCTGAAATTTCCGAAACCAAAACGCTGCTTTGCTCGGAAAGTGTCTTGAATCGTTTTACCCCTTCATTCGCCAGACTTGTTTTGCTTGTCAAAACACCGCTGCCGCCGCTGCCGCCGCTGCCGAAGGCCAGACTGAACGCCCCGTCGCCTGAACCGTACGCCACATAGCGCGGCTGAACCACATCGCTTGCCGCAGGAGCGACACTGGGCTTTGCGCCTATGTGAATAATGTCCGACAGCTTAAGCGCGGGAGCCCCTCCGAGAACCAAATATAAAAGTAGTATTGTTGCTGAAAACAATACTACTATAAACGCTGATTTTATTTTTTCTATCACGTTTTTGCGCATCTAAGCCGGCGCCTTTTTATTTAAACAAGGTTTTAAGAAGGTTTTGCAGAACCTTCAACGCTCCGGTCTGCTTTTGTTCAAAGACCTGAGCCTGACTGTCATCTTTTTCTTTAACAGCTATATAGCTGAAGGTAGTATCCACGATCTCACCGTCTTCGCCAAGAGTATCGACCACGATTTTATAAAGACCTGGCGTTACGTCCGTGAACTGTCTTGTATAAAAACCGATATTCTCTTCCGATGTATAGGTTGCGGTCTTGGCAAAGTAGCGGTCATAGTACTTATTGAAATTCGACGTATTGCTCAAGTCCTCAGCGCTTATATCCTTTGTATCGACCGACTGGTAGGAAACAGCCGCGTAAGTCGCATAGGTTCCGTCGATTGCCGAACCCGTGGAAAGAATATCCACATGCCTGAGTTTTTTTTCTATAAAGGAGATTTTTACGCTCCCCGGTTCGGTCAGTTTAACAGAAACGAGAAGACTGTCCGATGTTGTGACCATGTTTGCCTGCGGACTGACAATACTGGCAGATGCCGCAAACGAAAAAGACGTGGCGAGCATAATCAGCGTTAATATAAAAGCTGTTATGCGTTTAAATTTTTTCATGTCTCCTCCTTTCTGTGTTAGAATATTCTTGCTGATTGCCGGACAAAGAAACACTGCCCGACAATCAATATCAAGACATAATCTATTGTACACCAGCTTTATTACAGCAACATTACAATGCGGTTAAGCACGGTTTACACTTTGTTTAATCAGGAGAATTCATGAAGCAAGTAAACATTTACACCGACGGGGCATGCGCCGGCAATCAGAACGAAAACAATCTGGGCGGCTGGGGTGCCATACTGCAGTTCGGTTCCCATGAAAAGGAACTCTGGGGCGGAGAAGCAGATACAACAAACAATCGCATGGAACTCACCGCGCTGATTGAAGCGCTGGCGGCCCTTAAAGAAGACGGCCTGCACCTTCGGATTTTTTCCGACAGCGCTTACCTGGTCAACTGCTTTAAGAATAAGTGGTATATAAAATGGCGGCAAAACGATTGGAAAAACTCCAAGAAAAAACCGGTGGAAAATCGCGAGCTTTGGGAGCGCCTCTTAGAACTTCTGGCTCCTCACGAAAGCAGCTTCTTTTTAGTCAAGGGGCACGTCAGCGAACCGACGCAGGCGGATTACAAAAGATTTTGTACGCGCGCTAAAGAAGGCGCAAACGATACGACCTGCGGTGAAGAATTCAGTTTTGAGGCTTTTTGTACGCTGATAGAATACAATAACAGATGCGATGCCCTTGCAAATATCTACATAAACGAACAACGTAACACTGACAATTAATTTAACTATAAAATTTTTCCGAATCCTCTTGACATCTGCTATGATTATGATATCATTTTGATATCAAAGGGGCCTTGATATTGTTCAGAGGAGGACAAAAAAATGCAAGAAAAAATTCTTAAGGGGAGCAAAACCGGTATGACGGTTTTGCTGTTGGTTATAGTTCTTTTTATCGCCGCTGTATTCGGTATTATATACAGCGCAGCGCGAATCGAAAGTATTCCGGCAAAAATCATAATGTTTTTCAGCGTGCTCTGGTTGATTTTCGGCTGGATACTGCTTTGCGGACTCAAGGTTGTTCGCCCGCAGGAAGCTCTGGTTCTCACCCTTTTCGGCAAATATATCGGCACACTAAAAAGTGAGGGCTTCTATTTTGTAAATCCGTTCTGCTTAGCGGTTAATCCGGCAGCGAATACAAAGCTCGCTCAAAGCGGCGACGTAAGCAGCGGAGAAGGCCTGACGACAAATCTCAGCACAGGCAGCAAGACAAGCGTTGAAATACCCACAAAGAAAATTTCGCTTAAAATCATGACGCTTTCCAACAGCCGCCAAAAGATTAATGATTGCCTGGGCAACCCGGTAGAAATCGCGATTGCAGTAATGTGGAGAGTTGTAGACACCGCAAAGGCCGTTTTCAATGTCGACAACTACAAGGAATATCTTTCCCTGCAATGCGACAGTGCACTGAGAAACATCGTTCGCATATATCCCTACGATGTCGCGCCTAATGTTGACACCACAGGCGACGGAATAGCGGACGAAGGAAGCCTCAGAGGTTCTTCCGAAATTGTTGCGAGGCGAATCAAAGAAGAAATACAATCTAAAGTCTCGGATGCAGGTATTGAAATTCTCGAAGCGCGTATCACATATCTGGCCTACGCTCCGGAAATTGCGGCGGCCATGCTGCAAAGGCAGCAGGCTTCGGCGATAATTGACGCCCGGAAGATGATTGTAGACGGCGCCGTCGGCATGGTCGAAATGGCGCTCGAAAGACTTGACGCTAACGGAACGGTTGAGCTTGACGACGAAAGAAAGGCAGCAATGGTATCCAACCTGCTCGTTGTGCTCTGCGGCAACAAGGACGCTCAACCTGTGGTAAATTCGGGAAGTCTATATTAAATGTCGGACATTAAAAAGCAGGTGCCGCTGCGCCTTAACGCAAAACTTTACACTGCGCTTGCCGCCTGGGCCGAAGACGATTTTCGCTCGGTGAACGGACAGATCGAATATCTGCTGACGGAATGCGTCAGGCAGCGCAAGAAAAACGGCAAGTACGTTTCGGATACCATCGACGAGCCGATAGAGCTTGATATAGAATAAAAACAGGAGAGTGTTCCAAATGGTCTGATTTAGATTTCTAAATGAACACTCTCACTTTTTGTTTTGCTAATAATGAGTTTACTTTAGTTTTGTCGGAATACCGCAAAATAAACGAGTGACCGTTTCCGCCTGCGCCGCCATTGCTGTCAGCGTGCGTCCCGACAATACCCGCCAGGCCCGTTCCCCGGGGTCCGCCGAAACAATCCCGCAGAAGATATCCTGACAAATTACTATACTATCCGGCGGGAAATCAATGTTCGGTGACAGTCCGCGGTCAAAACAATATCGAATATATCTTTCATAATGATTAAAGCAGCGTTTACTCATATCCGGCGCTGTTTCGCAGGAACAGTCGTGTATATCTTCGGCAGTAAGATTGAACCTCTGAGCAGCATACTCCAGTTTGCCCTGCCAGGCTCCGCCGATAATCAAATGCATACAAATACCCCCTATTGTGCCAGTGCGAGACTCCCCTTATGAAAGCTCGGTATGCCGGCACAAATTTCCACAACACAATCACATTTTTCAGCCAGAAAACAGTCAATCCTCGCAAGCGACTTCGCAAACTCCCGAGTTTCCGGGTCATAATCCATACCGTCCGAGTAAATGTAGTCGCTGACAATCACCAAATTGCTGACATTTTCCGCAAAAAAACCGATATCCGAAATAATACGGCTTGCCGCCGTTTTGTCTGTTTTGCCGTCTGAAGAATACATCTCATTGAACAGCAACGCGGTAACGCTGTCAAGCAAAAAAACTCCGCTTTTGTCAACGCCTTCCAATGCGGAAGATAGTGACAAGGGACACTCAATAGTAAGGAAATTCAGGTGTTTACGGGCTTCGCGATGAATTTTTATACATTCGAGCTGTTCCTCGTCCTCCGGCTTAAGAGTCGCAACATAATATTTCGGACCGCCGCATGCATCCAATGCAAGAGCCGACTTCAGTGCAAATGTTGATTTTCCGTTTTTGCATCCCCCGGTTACAAAAATAGTCATAGGTATTCCTTTACTCCGTATATGACCGTGCAGACACTATATTTTTTCCGTCAGCACCGTAAGCTTATAGCCGGGCGCAACGGAATCTATTATGGGGCTGAATATTTGATAACACTTAAGACGGGCTATTTCATTCGCGTTTTCGAGCGCTTTTGACGCCGGATCTGAAAGATCCTCTCTCATGTTTTTTTCCATCTCCGCGTTGAAAGCGTTGCTTTCCTCTGCGGTCAGTTTAAGGGAGCCAAAAGACAGCATGCCGTTTACGGTATCGGAATACTGTATTTTGTCATAATCCAGCTTGACGGTTTTAAGCGTCGCTTTCGGTATAACTACCGTGACGATTTTCGCCTTGTCGCTGGCCGTTATATACTGACTGCTCATCTTGCTCAGGTCAACCGAAAACAATCCCGTGCCTGCGTAGTTTATATATTGAGATTTGCTGAAAATTTTGAGTTTACCCAGGCCGTCCTTTGTAATCTGTCTGACCCTCATAATCTCCTGCTCAAAAACAACCAGATCTGCGGTTTCCTTTGCCTGACCCAAAACAGCGTCTCCTATAAGAGTGCCGTAAACCTTTGTCTTTTCTTTTTCTTTGCCAAAGACTCCGCTTATTGCCGCGAAAACACAGGACACCAAAACGGCTCCGATCACCAATCCTACTGCCAGCCCCGTCCAAAACTTTTTCAGGTTTACGTTATTTTTTTTATCGTTCTTTCCTTCGTTCATTTTTTGCTATATTTCCTTGTTTTTTCAATAACAATCGCCTATCGACGATAGGCGATTTTGTCTCGATTTCCGAACTTTATTTCTCCAGCAGAAAACTTATTATGCTGTTGAGTTCGGCCTTGGAAAAGTATAAAATTTCCAGCCGTCCTTTGCGTTCGCTGCCTTGGATTTGAACTTTCGTACCTATCTTTTCCGCAATACGCTCCTCGATATTTCTGATTTCTATGTCCTTGGAATATGTTTTTTTACGCGGTGATTTTTTGCGCTCGCTCTTAACCCCCGTGTAATTTTCTATTGTCCTTACCGACCAGCCCTCGGCGACGGCTTTAGCAGCGGCTTCTATCTGAAGTTCCTCCGAAGGCAGCCCCGCTATGGCTCTTGCGTGACCCGCAGACAACGCCCCGTCATTAACGAAATTTCTTACTTCTTCGGGAAGTTTTAAAATGCGCAGCGCATTTGTTACATAGGACCTGGATTTGCCCACAACTCTTGCGGCCTCCTCCTGGGTAAGCTTATACTTATCAATGATTTCCTGTATGCCTCCCGCTTCCTCGAGAATATTCAGGTCTTCCCTTTGTATGTTTTCTATCAGAGCGTAAAACGCGTTTTGGCGTTCATCGAGATCCCTTACGATTGCCGGTATTTCTTTCAGTCCTGCTTTTCTGGCTGCGCGCCAGCGCCGCTCACCCGCAACAAGCTCAAAGCCCTTGCTTGCCGGGCGCACTAAAATAGGTTGAATTACGCCGTGTTCTCTAATCGACTCCGCAAGCTCATTCAAAAGATCTTCATTGAAATTCTTTCTCGGCTGCGAAGCGTTCGGTTTTACATCCGTAACCTTTATATATCTTACGCTCTCGCCGGAGCTTTCTACGCCGTCTCGAACAGGTGCTTGAGATTTATCGACTTTTTGTTGTTTGTTTTCAGCCCTTTTGGTTGCCGCTGCAACGTCTTCTCTTTTTTTTGACTGCTCTTCTCTGGAAACTGGAACCGGCTGCCTGTTTAAAACACTGTCATCGAACAGGGAAGATAAGCCTCGGCCCAATCCACCGGTTTTTTTAGCCATTCTCCTTTTCCTCCATCTCTAAGAATTCATCTGCGAATGCCATGTAGGCGCGTGCTCCCTTGGAACGAGGATCGTATGTGGTAATGGGAAGACCGTAGGACGGAGCCTCAGCAAGCCTTACATTTCGGGGAATAACCGTTGCGTACAGTTTATCTCCGAAAAATCTTTTAACCTCCTCTGCGACTTGAATTGACAGGTTCGCGCGGCCGTCAAACATCGAAAGAATTACCCCCTGAATCTCAAGTCCCGGGTTGAAAGTTTTTCTTACAAGATCAATTGTGCTGAGCAGCTGGCTCACACCTTCAAGAGCGTAGAATTCACACTGAATCGGAATCAGCACCGAGTCAACGGCGGTCAACGCATTGATGGTAAGCAAAGAAAGGCTGGGAGGACAATCGATAAACACGTAATCGTACATATCACGAACTGCATCTAAAGCTCTTTTCAGCCTGCGCTCCCTGCCATCCAACTGAACAAGTTCTATTTCCGCTCCCGCGAGATCAACGCTCGCGGGGATTATATCCCTATTTGTAACAGTGGTATGATAT
>CAYFUZ010000014.1:0-2884 GCA_964346675.1 uncultured Oscillospiraceae bacterium
CAGTAAAACCCTGCAGCAGATTTGCGAAGATATTATCGAATGCCGTGTTACTGATGATGATATTATTAATGCCAGGCTCAGTGAAGCAAAATTCAATATGGGAAATTGCTTCAGATTGTTTGTAATTGTATTTGCCGAAACCGAAAGTCCCAATGCCATATCATGGAACTTTATCATAACAAGGTTGGAGGAATTGTTTCCTACTTGCTATATAAATATGTTCGGCAATAATATACTGATAATCGAGAGGAACACAAGCATAAACAACAAATCGTTCAAACCGTCAGAGGGGCTCTTGTCCCTGCTCGAACAATACGACTGCTACATAGGCGGAAACTGCATGGGATTTCATTTCAGCTCGCTTTCAGCCATGTACAGCCAGGCCTTAGCCGGAATTAAATACGGTGTCAGGCTAGAAGCGGACAAAAGATACTACCCCTATGAAAGTTACGCAATGTATCAGATGGTAGAGTTCGCGCTCGACGCATGCGGGCGCCTTATGAAAACTCGCAACCCTATTCACCTATGCAATATTGAAGCCTGTGCCTTGATTAATCACGACGCTGAAAACGATGATAACCTCATGGAGGTTCTAAACGAATATTTGCGTCATAACTGCAATATATCGGAGACCGCCCGAGCCCTGTTCATTCACCGAAACACCATGAACAACAAGGTGCGCAAAATCGAAGAAATCATAGGTGTCAACCTGGATTGCCCGATTCTGTTAGAACGGCTTAGTTTCAGTTGCTGCGTATACAACTATCAAAAGAACTTCCTGAGCGAAGACTAAAGATTGTTGATTTCCCGTACTCTCTTGCAGGCTACCCAGTGGTTCGGCCTAATTTCCTCAAGCTGCGGTGTGCCTTTAAAGCATTCCTCGCATGCATAGTTACAGCGTGGAGCAAATCTGCAGGCATCCGGCGGATTAATGGGGCTTGTAAGTTCACCTTTCAATATTATCCTCTCCTTCCTTTCATTAAGAGAAGGAATGGGAACAGCCGAAAGCAAAGCTTTCGTGTAAGGATGCAAGGTGGCGTCAAACAGCTCTTTTGTGGAAGCCTTTTCAATAAGCTGACCCAGGTACATTACACAAATATGATTCGAAATGTGTTTTACTACCGAAAGATCATGCGTAATAAACATATACGCAAGGCCTTTTTCTTCCTGAAGATCCTGAAGCAGATTCAAAATCTGAGCCTGTATAAGCACGTCCAGAGCGGATACCGGCTCATCGCAGACGATAAGCTTGGGATTAAGGGCCAGCGCTCTTGCTATTCCTATTCGCTGTCTTCTGCCTCCGTCCAGCTCATGTGGATAAGTCTCCGCATATCTTCTGGCAAGACCTACCGTATCCATAAGCTCAAAAACTCTTTCGTTCAAGGCTTCTTTATTGCCCTGAAAAACATTATGGATAATCAGAGGTTCAGCTATCTGCTGACTCACACTCATCCTCGGATTCAAAGATGAAAGCGGATCCTGGAATATCATCTGCATCTTCGGACGCAGCTCAAAGAATTTCTTTTGGTCTATCTTGGAAATATCTTCGCCGTCGTATATGAGTTTTCCGCTCGTGGGTGATATCAGATGAAGTATGGTCTTTCCAAGCGTGGATTTGCCGCAGCCGGACTCCCCTACAACACCGAGAGTTTCACCCTCATTCATCGTAAAGCTTACATCATCTACGGCATGCAGCATCCCGTCCGGAACCATGAAATATTTTTTAAGGTTTTCTACCTGAAGAAGACGCTTGCTCATTTTCGCTCTTCTCCTTTCTCCTTAAGGATTTTATCTATATCTTCCTTTTTCATAAAACTGCAGCACTTGACAAAATGTCCGGGCTCGATTTCAGTAACCAACGGATCCACTGTTGCGCAGTGGCGGCTTCTGGACGTGCAGCGTTCACAGAAAGAGCAGTTTCTGGGAAGATTCATAGGGTCTGTAACAAGCCCTTCTATTGAATGCAGTCTTTCCGTCTCCTTGTCCAGACTCGGTATCGCATTAAACAGCGCAAGTGTGTACGGATGCTGCGGATTATTGAATATGTGTTTCACGCTGCCGTATTCAACTATCTCTCCGGCATAAATTACCGCAACCTTATCACAGGTTTCAGCAACAACTCCAAGGTCATGAGTAATCATAATAGTAGCTGTGCGGAACTGTTCCTGAAGTTTTTTCATGAGGTCAAGCACCTGCGCCTGAATTGTTACATCCAATGCGGTGGTAGGTTCATCCGCTATCAGGAGTCTGGGGTTACACGCAAGAGCCATAGCGATAACAATACGCTGTTTCATGCCGCCCGAAAACTGATGCGGATACTCGCTGTAACGCGCTCCCGGAATACCTACCGTCTCCATCATTTCAATGGCGCGATTTTTTGCTTCTTCTTTGCTTACCGTATTGTGGAGTCTTACAACTTCAGTAATCTGATCTCCTACATACTGCACGGGGTTCAGCGCGGACATAGGGTCCTGAAATATCATGCCCATGGTGCCGCCGCGCAGGTCGCGCATTTTACGGTCGTGTTTGATTCTGTCACGTTTTTTTCTTGACGTTGTAACAATATTCTCTCCGTCAAGAAGAATTTTACCTTGAATGACATGACCCGCATCGGGAAGCAAGCCCATGGTTGTCAGCGCTATGGTAGTCTTACCCGCACCTGTCTCTCCTACGAGACCTATGGTTTCGGATTCGTTTACCGTAAAGCTAATATTATTAACCGCTTCCGAAACGCCTTCGGGAGTTTCATAATGAACTACAAGGTTCTTGATTTCAAGAACAGGCGTCTTTTCTTTCGTTTCCTCTACTGTTGCGGGAATCGTTTTTTCTTCTGTCATACTTCACTCCTTATTTAAGTCTAGGATCGAGAGCATCTTTTATACCG
>CAYFUZ010000014.1:2894-30299 GCA_964346675.1 uncultured Oscillospiraceae bacterium
CCAGAACCGTAATCATTATTGCAAGCCCCGGAAACAGCAAAACGTGCGGTGCCGTGTGAATAAGCGTCTTTCCGGACGAAAGCATAGCTCCCCATTCGGGTGTGGGTTCGGTAATACCGAGTCCGATATAGCTCAATGATGATATTGTAAGAATCGCCGTAGCAACACTGAAGGTAAAGCTTGTAAGAATCGGACCCAAGGCGTTTGGAAGCATGAATTTTACAAGTTGTCTTGTACTGCTTGCACCCATGGCTCTTGCGGATTCAATATAATCGTTTCTTTTAACCGTAAGTATGGATGCACGGACTATGCGGGCTCTTGCAGGCAGAGAACTGATTACGATAGACAAAACCAGATTTCGAACACCGCCGCCCAATACCGCCACAACACAAATGGCCATCATCATAGGAGGTATCGACTGAAAGATATCAAGGATACGCATGATAACCATATCAACCGTGCCTCCGTAATACGCCGCAATGGCACCAAGAGTTCCTCCTACGGCAAATGCCGCAATTACGCACAAAAAACCGACCGGAACCGAGATTCTCGTACCTATGATAAGACGCGAAAGAATATCTCTTCCGTATAAATCCGTACCCATCAGATGATCTTTGTTCGGCGGCTGAATAGTGTTGGCGTAGTCGTATGGAGTAATCCAGGGTCCGATGAGAACCACAACAAATATGAGAATGAGAACTATCATCCCCACTATCGCCAATTTATTTCTTTTAAGGCGCTTCCACGCCTCTTTGGACGGAGAAGATTTGATTTCCCGCCCGTGATTTTTTGCAAGTTCCCTTGCTTTGATCTTATCTAATTTCGCCATAGCAGGCGTGTATAATTTTGCCATATCTCGCCTCCTATGCGCGTGCGGAAGCCTTTGCGGCTTCACGTGCTTTTTTCTTTGCTGCCCGTTTATTGGCGGCCAATTTATTCTTTGCATTGAACTCGTCCTTTAGACGAGGATCAATTACCGTGTAAAGAAGGTCTATAAACAACATTACGAAACTGAATACCAGGGCCAGGAAAGCAAGTCCTCCCTGAACCGCAGGCCAGTCTCTGCCGTTAATAGCGTTGAGCATATACAGCCCCACGCCGTTAACGGAAAAAATCGATTCTGCGATTATAGATCCGCCCAAGGACGAAGCAATTGTATTACCCAAAGTAGCGGCAACAGGAATCAGGGAATTACGAAGAGCATGCTTAAAAATAACTACGCTCTCCTTTTGTCCCTTGGCTCTTGCCGTCCTTATATAATCCTGTCTGATAACCTCCAGCATGGAGGAACGTGTGGTTCTTGCAATCATTCCGACATTTGCGATTCCGACCATGGCGACCGGAAGAACCCAGCCCAAAGCTCCGTTCCCCGTTGTAATTGAAGGGAGCCAACGAAGCCTAACCGCAAATATAAGCATCATCATGAGAGCAAACCAGAATTGGGGTACGGATACGCCAAACAACGCAAACACCATTGTCGCATTATCCGCGAATGAATATTGCTTTACCGCAGCAATGACCCCAAGCGGTATACCTATTATAAGTGCAATTACTACTGCAAGCACTGTAAGCTTAAGAGTATTCGGGAATTTTGCGAGTATTTCTCCAAGCACCGGCTGTCCGGACTTGTATGAATTGCCGAAATCTCCTTTTGTAACTATACCCTTAAGATACCTTCCGTATCTTAAAAGAAAAGGATCATCAAGACCAAGCTTCTCGCGCATGGCCAACTTGTCTTCGTATGGTGCATCTGCACCGAGGATCTGTTCCACCGGATCACCGGGGGCTACGGCACTTAAGAAAAATGCTATAAAAAGCACCCCCAGAAGCACCGGAATCATCCACAGCAGTCTTCTAACGATATACCTGCCCATTTGAACTCCTGACTCCTAAACAAGCATTGTCCGGGACGACATAGCGTCCCGGGCAATGCTGAAAAAACATACTAATTAATCTGTTATTTGATTTTTCTTACTTAAAGCTGGCCTTTGAGAAGTTGATGTCACCAACTGTTGTGAGGATTACGTTCTGAAGATTGCTTACACTGAACGCAAGTCTGTCAGGTACAAAGAGCGGAATGGAAGGCACGTTCTGGTTGATAATCTTACGGAGCTCCTTGTAGTAAGGAGTTGCCTTTTCCATATCCGGTTCGGATGTAATCTTGTCGTACAGAGCAGTTACTTCCTTGCCGCCGTTCCAGCCGGGGCCTCCGTTCAAATCCTTGTAATTAAAGTGTTCACCGTCATAGAACTTAAGCTGTTCATAGGGGTTCGGGTTGGAGTTGTTAACTATCCAGGCCTGTTCCTGACCGGTACCCATTCTTGTGTAGAACTCGGATTGAGCAATCGGCTGCGGTTCTACCGTGATTCCGATTTCTTTCCACTGCTGCAGGATAAGGGGTACATATGCTTCGTGCTGCGGCGTGTAGAAAATCTGAACCTTAATTTCTTTGCCTGCATACTTGGACTTTGCCATGTACTCTTTAGCCTTTTCAAGGTTATAGGTGTAGAAGCTTTCATAACCTTCAGACTGCGGGGATGCATACTGCGGGTTGCCTACGGGCAGAATATCATCGGAATGCTTTGCCTTGCCGGAAAGAGCCACCTTGATATTGCTGTCGTAGTCAAGCGCAAGTGCGCATGCTATACGTACGTTGATATCATCAAACGGAGCCTTCTGAGTGTTTGTGAACAGCGTATGATGGTTTGTTGTCGGTTTGCTAAGTATAGTGTACTTGCTGTCTCCCTCGATAAGAGGAATCTGGTTTTCTGCAGGTTCGAGAACGAGATGTACATCACCTGCCTGAAGAGCGTCCGTACGAGCGGTAGCATCCTTGATGGAGTAGATTATAACTTCATCAAATCCCGGAGCATCACCCCAATACTTGTCGTTCTTCACAAACTTAACATACGATCCGGTGTTCCATTCCACCGGCTTGTAAGGACCTGTGTAGCAGTTCGGCATTGAACCGTCCTTACCTTCCATCTTCTCAAGTCCACCCCCTGCGATAACAGAGGCTTCGCAGAGCATGCCGTAAGGAATGTTGGAAAGTGTCGTCTGTATAAACGGGTCAACATTCTTAAGAGCGAGAACAAGATGCGTATCATCTTCAACCTTGGAATTGTCAAGGTCGAAGTTTCCGTAGTATCTTGCGTGCTTTCCGGAATCGATTGCAGCCTTTATCGTGTAGAGAACATCGCTTGCCTTGAACTTATCACCGTTCCAGGAATAAACGTCGTCACGAAGTGTTACACGATAGGTCTTGTCTGTAAGCTGTTCCCATGCTGTAGCAAGCATCGGTTCAGACTCACCTGTTTCATAGTTATACTCAAACAAACGGTCCATAATGAGCTGATGCGCTGGCGTATTGGCACTGCCTACGGCAACAACTACGTGGCAGAGGCTGTTCGGGTCACCGCGAAATGCAACCTTAAGGACCTTCGGCTCGTCTACGGCCGGCTTCGGATCTTCCTTCTTGGTACAAGCAACCATACCGAAAACCATGATTGCCGCAAGAAGAATGCTTAAAAATTTCTTCATATTTCCTCCTTTTAGGGCATGATTGCCCCAACCTATACATATATATTTTAATACAAAACCCCGATTACCTCAATGTGCATACTGCACACATGATATGGGTAAAACGGGGTTGTGAATAATGTCAAATGTGCAGATTCCTACAACATTGATGGCTATTCAAAGAATATTCTCGAACCGTCTTCAGTCCATGAGAGCTGCGCGGACAGACCGGCGCCTTCGGTTTGCTTAAGCAGAAAATCGAAAACTTCTTGTCCTCCGTCAAATTTGTTTCTGGCTGCAACGGCGCCCGAATCTTCAATATAGCATGGAATAAAATAATTTTCCGTATTTCCGTTTTTGTCAATCAATACTTGCGCTATACCGGTCAGCCTTGAGATTTCCGACCAAGGGTAGAAATCCACTCTATAGTGACCTCCGCCTCTGCCCTCTTTCGCTCGTTGCTTTAAATAAGCGAGCATTTCGGGAGTATCATTCTTCCCTGCTGTCATAGCATAGGTTGCGCACACAAAGTTTCCCAAACCGTGATATATAGGCTTCCCTTTGTATACATCTACCCCCTTAAGAACGTGGTGATGATGAGCGAATATTATGTCGGCGCCGGCATCAATACAACCATGAGTAAACTCCGTCTCATATGCTTCAAGCCGAGGAATATCACCGCCGTTGCCGAGGTGAACCAATATTACAGCCACATCGCACTGAGCCTTAAGAGCTTTTACTTCGTTCTGAAACATCTCCTTATCTTCGGGATTAATCCATGTATACATCTTTGCCGGACAACCCGGCATATCCCTAACGGGAACATAGGCAGTCTGAACCTTTACATAGTTAACTCCTGCCTTTTGTGACGTGGCCCATCCGAGAGCGGGCCCAGAAAGGTTATACGAAAGAAAACCTGCATTGATTCCCTCTTTGCTTATAAAGACGGGTTTTTTAGCTTCATAAATGTCGGCCCCCGTTCCGCAGTGAGAAATTCCTCGTTCATCAAGATTCTTAATCGTATCCGAAATTCCGTTCGGACCGCAGTCGTAGGAATGGTTCCCTGCCACCGAAACAACGTCAAGCAGCCCTTTTAAAACATCAAGATGCTCGGGCGGTGATGGCGGTGCCTGAATATCTATACATGACGGCTGGGCCCTTTCGGGAGTGCAGTGCGGAGTTTCTACATGACCCGCCATGATGTCCTGTTTTTCAAGAACAGGTTTTATTTGTTCGAAATAAGGCTCCATTGGGCCGGGCTGATCTAAAATCAAATCCCCGACCATGGCAATACTGATTTGTTTCATAATCTCTTTAGTGTCTTATTCGCTTTCTTGTTTGGCAATTTGATACATAGTAACGTTCGTCGCTCCGTAACGACGTTTTTTAATAGCAGTAAATCCCAAATATTCGTCCGGCAAATCCTCTTTCGAGGAATGTTCGCATATTATTATTCCATTTTCCTTGAGATTTCCCGAAGCTTTAATAGCCCGGATGGCTTCGCCGATAAACTTATCCACATATGGCGGATCCAGGAAATAAAAATCCACCCTGTCGTGAACCCGGGCTATATTGGATTTAAAGTCGCCCGACAGAAGTACGCTGTTTTCCGAAACACCGCAGATATTTATGTTTTCTCTTATAAGAGCCAAACTTTCCCTTGATGAATCCGAAAAATAAACCGTCCTGGCGCCTCTTGATATGGCTTCAATGCCCATGTTGCCGGAACCGGCAAACACATCCATGCAAACAAAGCCTTCACTGATATAGGGATATAGCATATGAAAAACCGCCTCTTTGACCTTGTCTGAAGTAGGTCTTATATCATATGACTTTGGACTTTTTAATTTTCTTCCCTTTAGCTTTCCTGTAATAATTCTCATGTTTTGCGGTCTAATTCGTAATCGCGGCACCACAATATTCGCAGCAGCCGTTTTCGGTTGTCATTGTGGTGGCACCGCAAGAAGGACATTTTATGGCCTGTTTGACCGGTACAGCCTCTACGTCTGTTCTGAGCAGTGCGGCCTTCATGGCCTCCGCGGTTTCAATAGCAGCGATATACTTATGGTCCGACTTAAGATCCGGTGTTTTGTTCCCGACTGTTTCAATGGTAATGTCGTCTTCAATGTTGAATGTAATGTCACTGATAAAATCATGGTTGACGGATATTCTGAGGTCTACGGAATAGCTGTACTCATAACGCGGCGGGAAATAGCTTTCTTCTTTTCCTTCCGCATTTTTTTTCATGAGTTCGTCCTTATCTTCGTCAACTTCAACTTCAACAGCTGTCACGGAAGAAAGAGGTATAACATCCGGATTGGCTCCCTTAAGGTCTTTTGCCCTGCAAACAACAAAGTTGCCCGCGGAATCATCAATGAAAATTCTCCAATCACTTCCGATTTGTCTTGTTGTGCTGAAGTTTTCAACCGCCTGCTTATTGTTTTCACGATATTCAAGCTGACGTTTCAAATCTTCTACTGTGCTGCTGCGTCTTTCCGAAAACCACGGAGAAAGCTTATTTGCACACTCCTTGCACATATTTCCGTCTTCCACCTTACGATTCCCGAGAAATTTAATCTGTTCACCGCAAAAGCTGCAGTTCTTTTTTTCAAACAATTTGCCTAATAAACCCATATCTCTCTCCTTAAACACTTAAAACACTTAAAGAATTATACTGTCAATATTAATATACTTCTCTTTTAGGCTGTTGGCAAAACAAATATTTTCCGCCCTGCTTAAATCGGGGTCTTCAGCAAGCAATTTACTTACTGCTTTACCCGCATCGTCGGCTATTTTCATGTGTCTGATCGGATCCGCAAACTTGAGCTGAGGCAGGCCATGCTGCCTGTATCCGAAGAACTCCCCCGGTCCCCGCATTTCAAGGTCCTTTTCCGCTATGGCAAATCCGTCCGCGTATTCGCACATTATATCTGCTCTTTGAGCAGCTATCTCACTCTCATCCCCGGTCACAAGCAAACAGTATGACTGGTATTTACCTCTTCCCACCCGGCCTCTGAGTTGATGCAATTGAGACAGACCGAAACGTTCCTGATTTTCTATGAGCATGACCGATGCGTTCGGAACATTTATTCCGACTTCAATAACAAGCGTTGAAATAAGAATCTGTATTTGACCGCTGTAGAAACAAGACATTATTTCGTCCTTATCCTTTTGCGTCATCTGTCCGTGTAAAAGAGCGCAGTTTATATCCGGATGCTTCTTGCTGAATTCATCAAACAGCTCCTCTGCCGAATGCCCGTTTATACTCTCGGATTCTTCTATCAGTGACGCGACAACATAGACCTGCCTTCCCCCCGCAATCTGCTCAATGGCTAATTTATAGGCATCTTCTCTGTTTTCCTGTGTGTATTGTTTAGTAATAATCGGAATTCGTCCGGGCGGAAGTTCGTCGATTACGGAAATATCCAAATCCGCATAGAGCACTACCGCTAAAGTCCTCGGAATCGGAGTCGCAGTCATAACAAGAATATCAGGACTGCTCCCTTTCTCACTCAGATATTTTCTTTGCAAAACCCCGAAACGATGCTGTTCGTCCGTTATAACTATACCGAGATTACTGTACTCGAGTTCTTTAGATATCAACGCATGGGTTCCGACGGCAATATCTATATCGCCGTTTTTAAGCCTTTCCAAGGACAGCCTCCTGGCTTTGGCACTCATTGAACCGGTGAAGAGGCCTATCCTTATTCCCAAAGGCCCCAAATCAGCCTTTAGGCTGTCAAAATGCTGGGAAGCCAGTATCTCTGTCGGAGCCATAAAGGCCCCTTGAAATCCGTTTTTAACGGCTTGTACAAGAGCGGCCTCCGCAATGACGGTTTTGCCGGATCCTACATCCCCTTGAATCAAACGATTCATCGCAATCGGCTTTGCCATATCCGTAAGGACCTCTTTGAGGACGTTCTCCTGCGACCCTGTAAGTTTATACGGAAGAAGGGCAACAAAATCAAAAGCAAAGTCCCCTGTTATTGTATTTCCGTCCCTTCCCTCGCCTCCGCGACTTTTTGAAAGGGCTGTCACGGTCTTTAGACCGAACAGTTCCTCATAAATCAATCTGTATCTTGCCTCTTTATATCTATCTTCATTTTCAGGATAATGTATGTTTCTTATCGCATATCCGGCACTGCATATATTGGCGCCGTCAACAACGCTTTTAGGAAGACTCTCCGGAATATCCGACTCGAATTCAAGCGCTTTTTTTGAAAGATTTCTTAAATCCTTTTGAGTCAATCCTCTTGTAAGAGGATAAACGGGAAGAATACCACCCTCTTCCCCGTCCTCTTTCGCATAGCCCGGGTGAAACATTGTGACGCGACCGTTATCAAGCTTGCACTTTCCGAAAAATCTGTACTCGGCGCCGGCATCAAACTTCATGTAGCCGGCCATGAAAAACACGACCTCCATGCGTCCCGTTTTGTCCTCCACAAGCAGATGCAGGGTCCTTTTTCGCCCCCAACCCCTGCCGGGTCTGGAAAGAAGAACAACGGCTCTGACAAGAACCTTCTCATCATTTTTTATATCAGAGATATTGCAGACTTTACGCAGGTCTTCATAGCTTCTCGGATAAAAAGCAAGGACATCGGACAGCACATTTATGCCGAGTCTTGCGAAATGCCCGGCTTTTTTTGGTCCGATGCCCTTAATATCAGTTATAGGTGATTTAAGAGTAATTGTATTGTTTTTAATCTTCGCTGTCACTGAAGCTCATCCTCATTGCTCTGGAAACCGAGGTCCCTTTGTGAGTATACATCCCGATTAAACGTACGGTTATATCGTCTATAGGAAGCTCCAGGCTGTGCGTAATCTGATCGGCAAGAAAGTCTATTATGTAGTTCATTACATCAGTCATGCTTACCCCGATTGCAAGGGATATTGATATATCGATTTTAACTCCACTTGCGCTCGTATCAAGCGTCCTTTCATTTGCAAGCTTAAGCTTGCCCGTAGAGGTCCACGAAGCCACCGCTTCCTGTACGAGTTGATTGAGTACAGCCTTATTTATCGTAATTACGCCGCGCGACGTCTCTTCTCTGCAAATCATTCCTCTGTCATATCGTCTTTAATAATCTTTTCTACCAACAGTGTTTCAACACGGCGCTCGCCCATTTCAAGAACCGTTACCTTTATATCAAAATCATCGTAACTGTCATCGATAAAACTATCTCCCTCACCGGGATATTCTTCGAAATGTTCCAGCAACCAGCCACCGACCGTATCGGATTCCGTATCAAACCCGTCCTCTTCCACATCTATGAGACTGCAAAAATCTCCTATATTCATATCTCCGTCAACTTTAAATTTATTTTCGTTGATTTCGATGAAATCCTCTTCTACAGTATCGGTCTCGTCCCATATATCCCCTACGATTTCCTCTAAAATATCCTCCATGGTTATTATACCTTGAGTGCCTCCGTATTCATTGCATACTACGGCCATATGCCTCTTTGCGTCTCTGAGCTGATCAAGAACGCTTATCAGCTTGGTTGTCTTATAAACGTAAACGGGTTCTATTATAAGTTCTCTTAAATCCACCGTATCGTTTTCGGTCAAAGCCTTTAGAACATGGTTCAGATAAAGTATGCCTATGATGTTGTCTATACTGCCTTCGTAAACCGGAATCCGTGAATACGGTGAGTGTTCTATTATCTTGAGATTTTCTTCCCAAGGATCATCTATTTCTATGGCAAGCAAATCAACACGGGAGGTCATGGCTTCATAAGCCGAAATATCAAGAAATTCAATTGCGGCGTGCACCAATTCCGACTGATCCTCTTCCAGAACCTCTTCGTCTTCCGCCGTTTCGATAATGGAGGACAATTCATCTATGGCCTCATCCTCGTCATGTTCATCGTCACCTTCTCCCTTCATACGCTTTGTAATAAGGTTTACGGCGCCTACAACGAGCTTTATAAGAGGTTTGAAAACTATCATTAAAAACCAAATAAATCGGCTGAATGCCAGCGAAAATCTGTTTGCGTTTTTCTTGGCCGTAATCTTGGGTATGGTTTCGCCGAATATTATTACAAGGCAGGTAATTATCAGTGTTGAAAGCCAGGTGAATGCGTCACTCTTAAAAATAAGTATGAACAAAACAGAGCCTATTGACGATGACGCTATGTTAACAAGATTGTTGCCTATAAGTATTGCGGACAATGCGTCATCAAAATTTTCGATTATGTCGAGCGCTTTTGCGGCCTTCTTGTCTCCGTCTTCTTTGAGATTTTCCAGTCTAAGTCTGTTGCAGGACGAAAAAGACATTTCGGATGCCGAAAAAAAAGCTGAAAACAATATACAGATTATAATACCGACAATTAGAAGTATAATGGTTCCCATTATTCGATACCCCCTATATTGTCGTCCTCATCCCAGATTTCTCCTACAAGCTCTTCAAGGATATCCTCAACTGAAACAAGACCCACCGTTTTCCCATGCATATCTTGAACAACAGCAAGGGTAAACTTTTGCCCGGACATCGTGTTGAGAAGGTCATCTATATTCATACTGCGTTGAACAAAGAAAGGCTTTTTTAAAAGAGGCCTTATACTTACGTTCCTATTATGAAGATATGCTTTAATAAATGAGCGTATGGACAATATGCCTATTATGTTGTTTATATCTCCGTCATAGACAGGAAGTCGTGAGTGATTCTGATCTCTAATCTGAGCCACAAGATTCTCCGAAGACTCATTAATATTAAGAGCCACAATCCGGCCTTTCGGAGTCATTATGCTTCCTACTGTCTTATCGTCAAATTCTATTGCGGAAGAAATGAGATCCCCTTCTTCTTCATCAAGGGTTCCGTCTTCTGTCATAACCTCGATAATATCGTAGAGTTCATCTTCCGTAACGGAAATCTCCGGATCTCCTTTAGTCATATTCGCAAAGAAGTTTGCTATTTTTGTAAGCAGAGCGGAAATTGGCGCAAAAAAACGCATAAGAAAAACCAGGGTTCCCGCATTTGACAGCGTAAACCTTTCCGGGAATTTCTTTGCTATACTTTTGGGCAGCATCTCTCCGAAGAAAAAAACCACTACAGTTGTGATTAGAGTACTGACAGTTACCCAGCTCAAACCGAAGTTGTTCGTTACGACAAGCGTTACAAGCGCTGCCGCCACGATATGAACTATATTTGTAGATATTAATAGGGCGGAAATTGCCTCGTCGAAATTCTCCAAGGCATAAAGTGCCTTCTCCGCTCGACCGTCTCCGCGCTCTGCGGCGAGCTTAATTTTATTTTTCGAAACGCTTGCAAAAGCGGCTTCGGTTACAGCGCAATAAGCCGCACAGAATAAACAAACTATCGCGATTGTCAATGGCAATCGACTTCCAGGGTCCATAAAGGACAGTTCACCACCTTTTTAAATGATTTCAGATAAACGAAAACGGCTGCAGTTCAAACTGTAGCCGTTGAATGTATTTAATTAGACTGCTCTGTTTACTTTTCCGGATTTGATGCACTTTGTGCATACATTTATTCTGGAAACAGTGCCGTTCTCTTCAACTTTTACAGATTGAATATTTGCATTCCACTTTCTTCTGGTATGACGGTTAGAGTGCGAAACATTATTCCCGCTCGCCTGACCCTTGCCGCAAACTGTACATTTCTTTGACATTATAACGACCTCCTAATTCAATAGACCAAAATATTTTAGCATAAGAACATTGTATGCGCAAGTATTTTTAAAAAGTTTTCCAATGTCTGCCTAATCCATCGGATAAGGCATAAAAGCCTTTATGCCTTGCGGTATATTATCATTCAGACGCAACAACATACCCATGGGCTTTTCTCTGTCGGCCTTTTCTCTGGTTTCGACCTCAAATTCTCTGCCTGATAGTCCGGCAATGTTTTCAAGATGCCTCATATAATCTTCAGGGTAAAGGATTATATTTGACTCGGGGCTGTCGGGAGTAAAACTCTCCACATATCCCGCCTTACCGTAAAAAACCGTAAGATTCTTATCTGCCGGCAGCAGCGCTATTCCATCGAAGCCTTTATTTTTGCAATAGAAGGCAGCATATTCCAAAAGTGCTTTGCCGATACCTTTTTCTCTTTGAGATTCATCAACACACATTGCGTATAGATAGGCCAGCGGATAGCTGTGCGCTCCCAGTCTCAACGTACACGGCAATAGCGCAGTCATAGCCAAAAGTTTTATATCATCACACGCAAGCACAACTCTTCCGGGTTTAAACAGATCCTTGAAAAACAACGCTATATACGCATGATCATCGCCGAAACCGCTGCGCCAAAGACGGCTCATTGCCGGTATATCGGATTTTTTTGCGACTCTGAATGTCATTTCAGCCTGAACCTCATATAAACCGGGTTGTGGTCCGAATACTTAAATTCATAGGGTATTACCTGCGAAGAGACAACTTCTATATTGTCCGATACCAAAAATCCGTCAACAGTAACTACATATTGCTTTTCGTTGTAAGCGCTGTCGGGATTTCGGCAACTGGCTTTTGGATTCGTCTCGTCCAGCGGTGCTATCAGACCTATTTCATATTCATCAAACATTCCTTCCGGAATGGGCTGGGTCCAACTAAAATCTTTATTGTCCCTGCCGAATATCTCTGCGGAATTCCCTAATAAATCCTTGTTGAAATCCCCGCCTGCAATACAATAATTCCCCTTTTGAGCCTCTGCGTTCATATCACCGAGTAATATCTCGAGCTGCTCTTCGGATATTTTGCCGTCGGAAGTAAATGCCGAAAAATGCATATTATAAATCAGCAGTTCTTTATCTCCCTCAATTCTGACCCTGCTTTTTGAATAGCAGCGGTCGAGGTCAAGAAGTTTCATAAAGCCGGATTCTACCGGAAGTTCAATTCTGTCAGCCATTGAAACATAAAATTTCGAGAAAGTCATCAGTCCGGACTTCGAGAACCCGTGAGGTTGGTATAAAGGGTACATCAGAAACGGTGAATCGTAGTTCTGGCAGAATACATATGAGCAATTTTCGAGCTTTTCCACAAGAGGAACGGTTTCGTCTCTGTAATAAGAGCGGGTGGAACCAATGTCCACCTCTTGAATCATATAAATATCGGCATTAATATCGTCAAGATTTCTTGCTATGCTCCAAAGGTTGGAGTCCAAACGCTCTTCCGACCAAGCCCAAGACTCATGTCCGCCGTCCATAAAGAAATCGTAGTCGTCTTCATAGGCACCATAACCTATATTCCAGCTGACTGCAGAATATTCGAGTCCTGCTTCTACGATTTTGCTACCCTCGCCCTTGGGTTCAAGGGCCACATTTCCTATCCTGTAGTAACGTATAAAAACATAAGCTGCGTATGCGCCCACAACGAGTACGATTATAAAAAATAGACTTAACAGCAGTCTCGGAAGACTGAATTTCTTTCGTTTTTTAGCCATTAAATTTCTCCTACGCATACCGTATTACAATTTTTCATTCCACTCCGACTCTTTGAAACCTACAATTACGCTGTCGCCGTTTACAACAAGCGGACGCTTTACAAGCATTCCGTTCGTTGACAAGAGCTGCAGCTGTTCTGTTTCACTCATTGCGGGGAGCTTATCCTTAAGCTTCATTTCTTTGTACAGCAAACCGCTCGTGTTGAAAAACTTTTTTAACGGAAGACCGCTCTTATTGTACCAATCCTTTAATTCTTCATAAGAGGGATTGTCCTCTGCAATATGACGCTCCGTATATTTTATATTACGCTCTTCCAGCCACTTCCTGGCCTTTTGGCAAGTGGAACATCTTGGATAACATATGAATAACATAATTTAATCCTTCCCTTTACTTAGATAGTGTTGATAGTATATGTTAAAAGTATATATCAAAATCTGAACCAGTTACAAGAGTACGGATTTTCCCACTTAAGAAATGTAATGAAAATAAAAGACCGAAGATTTTGCGCGGGCAAAATCCCCGATCTTTTAATTTATGCTTAAAGTTTTATACCATATAACCCCTGGAAACGGCACGGAACTTACCGTTCAATCCAATTCCAAGTTATACCGGAACCTCCCGGTTCTCGGGCTTCTGATAGAAGTCGGCACGTTTTGCAACCTCTTCTTCTACAGCCTGACGGAAGAAGGGAGTGGATGAGTTTCCGAACGGCATAAGACAGCCGCCGCGGCAGAGATTGTCAATACGTTCAGCAACAATCTTCTTCATCTTCTCTAAAGTCATGCCGGGCATCTGAATCTCCTTAGGATCGCAGCCGCCAATCATGGTCAGCCTGCGGCCATAGGTCTTAAGTATGCTTTCAATGTCATTGACACTCTGGGAGGAAGTCCAGTGTTCCAAACCCGCATCAATGGCGTGAGGTAAAATTTCTTCCCAGCGACCGCACGAGTGAAGCTGAATCTTTATGCCCAATTCGCGGCATGTATCAAATATCTTGGTCATGCCCGGACGAAACAGCTTATTCCAGGTGTCTACAGAAAAGAATGCAGCATTCTGATGGCCCCAGTCGTCGCTCAAGTTAATCATATCCACCTTGGGATAATACTTAACAATCTTGCGGATTACAGCGCAATCATGGTCGGCCAAAGCATTAAAGAAATCCAAAACCTCATCCGGATAAACAAGCAGCGCCATAGAGCCAGCTTCAATGCCCAACAAAGAATGCAGACGCTCGAACATGCCATGACCTAAGCTGGCACCAACCAACTTGTTTTCGTAGTCCACACCTGCCATATCTTCTTCCACATGGGCAGTCCAGTCAAAAGCTTCGGGATCGGGAAACTTAACAAAATCGCGCCAGTTCTCCATATCCTCCAGCTCCATCACAAACTTGCCGGTCTTAGGATCAGGCATAGGCATGTGGGCCTTGGAGCCTTCTTCAAACTGCCAGTATACACCGTAACCATCTTTGCCACTGACGCCAGGAGCCGGATGTTCTTCATACTTCATAAAGCTAAGAGGAACACCGGTTACATCGCGGCGCATATCCGGAATATAGTCCGGACATTCATGGCGATAAAATTTCAGAATATTTTCTCTACGTGAAATCATATACCTTTCTCCTTTCTCACAATCAGAATCAGACTTTACTCAGCCTTAGCAGCCTGTTTTGCCTCAAACGCATCTTTCGCTTCCTGAAGCTTCTGTTCGGTAATCGGGAACAGAATATAAGCAATAATACCTATAACAAGGAAGAAGGTGGGCACAAATGCAGTAATCAAACGGATTCCCATGATTGCCCTGTCAGTGATTGCCTTAGCGTCAAAGCCGAAATAGGCCAACCCGTAGCCCAAAGCTGCGGTTTTGATTATACCGGATAAATTAGCAGACATAGCGGAAACCTGATACAGGAAAGCACGCGCATTAATCCCGGTTGTGTAGTAGCTGTAGTCAACCACATTCGCCATCAAAGCACCGGAGATGGAATGCTCCAGAGAATATCCGAAAAGACCGATTACCATAAGGGCTTCGATCAATACGCCCACAAAAGCTATTATGGTCTCGATAAGTTTTCTCTGGACTCCTCTTTTCAGGATAACAGTTACATGAAGACCTGGCTTGCCTTCGACATGATGGAGCATATGGGAGTACCCACACCTCTTTGCAGTTATACGCAGGTCAATGTGAACGGTGAACCGTGGGGGCTTTTTCTTGCCATCGAAGAACCTGAGGAAGCTTTTGCGCGACGTAATTTCGGAAACAATCACGGCAAACTTTACAAGCCCGATTACAAATCCCTTAAAGCGGAAAATGCCGATTGGGAAAAACAGGGCATAACTATTTTCTCTATGAAAAAGATGGGGTCTTGAGCATATTGCCCTGGGACTACAATTTGGCTTTCGCAACATACTCCCTCGGCATGCCGAACCCGATAAACGATTCCAACCTTTATGTAAACTATCCTATAAATACTCCTGCCGACGGTAAGATTATGAAAAAACGCCCCCTATATCATAATCTCATGAAAAATAGCGAGTACTTTAAACAATATCATGAATACTTTGACTATCTTATAGAGAGTTATTTCGAGAGCGGGTATTTCGAAGGCTTCATATCAGACAGCCTAAACATGATCTCGGAATATGTAAAGGAAGATCCCACAGCCTTCTGTTCCTATGAGGATTTTTTACTCGGAGTTGATACCCTCAAGGAATTCTGCCTGCTGAGAGCAAAAAGTGTGCGAGGACAGTTGGACGGAACTATCCCTGCTACCATAGCAGGCCAAAAGAAAGATAAAAGCAATTTCATTGATGCCTCATCCGTATGGCTTCCGGATATGGGCGAAATTGCTGATTTAAAGAAGAAAAAATAAATCTTGACTATAAACACTGAGTTGTCTGTTTTGCCGTTACTATACTATTCTTTTTCTCAATTCTTCCATATTGTGGATAGACAATAGCCCCGGAGCTATATCCAAAACCGTCTTGGCTCCATAATCTTTATTTTTTGCCATTCTGTAGCAGGCTCTGGCATAGGCTATGTTTACGGAAGCGGTAAATTCGGGATTCGAAGACAAATCCAGTTCAAATTGATATGTAGCGGTATTTCCGTTTGATGTTATACCGTGGCGAATCACTTTTCCGCCATGTGGCATCCCGCAGTGCTCTCTCGCAAATTCTTCATCGCCGATAAAATGGACCATCGTATTGTAGCCCAAGAAATAATCCGGCATATTTACAATCTGATCACGAATATCTTCCTGATCAAAACCGTTTTCCAAAACGACAAATACTTCTCTGTCGTGGGCCGTCTGGCTGCTATATATAACATCTTCACCATTCTTTATATCTATAAGCATATCCTCTTTTGGAACGGTATACTGTACCGCTTTTTTTACTCCTTTTAATTTTCTTACGGCATCTGAATGTCCCTGGCTGACTCCCCTTCCCCAAAATGTGTAAGTGCTGCCATGTGGCAAGACGGCTTCTCCGATAAGCCTGTTCAGAGAAAACAGACCGGGATCCCATCCGGTTGAAATTACCGCCACCTTTTTATTGGCTCTTGAGATTTCATCCATAACAGAATAATATTCGGGAATTTTTCCGTGGTTATCAAAGCTGTCTACTGTATTGAAATATTGAACCATTTCAGGCCCCTGCTTCAGTATATCCGATATGGAACTGCCGCACAGTATCAAGACATCTATTTTGTCTTTGAAATTTTCCAAATCATCAAAAAAATATGCGGGAGAATCCGTTTTTAAATCTCCGGGATTTCTTCTGCTGAATATCCCTGTCAGCTCCATGTCGGGGTTTCTTTTTAAACCCTCTTCCACTCCCTTCCCCAGATTCCCGTAGCCCAAAATGCCAATCTTGATTTTATCCATTTTTATACTCCAAAACATCGTGCATATTGTAAATGCCGGGATTTTGTTTGATCAAAAACCTTGCCCCCCTGATAGCACCGTTGGCGAATATCATTCTGGAATTAGCAGTATGTTTAATCTCAATAACTTCATCGGTTCCCAAGAAAAGAACACTGTGCTCTCCGACAACATTTCCGCCACGAATTGACGAAATGCCCACTTCGGATGGCTCTCTTCTTTGATAAAAGCCTGTTCTTCCCTCCAAAGTATGAAGGCTTTCTCCTCTTCCTCTGTTTACGGCATTGAAGAGCATTTTCGCCGTGCCGCTGGGAGAATCAACCTTGCGTTTATGATGTTTTTCGATTATCTCCACATCGAAATCTTCCAGAACTTTAGACAACATTTCCGAGACAGTTTCCATAATATTTATTCCTACACTCATATTCCCGGCCTGAATGATGGGAATGTTTTTAGAAGCTTGATGAATTTGTTCCAAATCTTCCTGAGAGTATCCAGTCGTTGCCAAAACCAGAGGCGTGGCTGTGGAAATTCCGTATTCCAATATGTTTTTCAAGATTTTCGGTGTGGAAAAATCTATAAGCACATCCGCGATTTTTCCTTCAGGCAACTTCTTGCTTACCGGAAAATTCAAATCCGAAGCGTCCTCATCCGACACTCCGCAGACAATCTCGGCATCATCTATGCTGTCTACCAATTTGACCATGGTTTTACCCATCTGTCCCGTAGCGCCCACTAATATTATTTTCAAATCTTACACCTATATCTTTCCCAAATCTTTAAGATTTTTATTTATTAAATCCTTGGTATCTTGAGCAGGTTCCCACAGAGGCAGTCTGTAAGTTCCTCCCGGCATTCCCATCTGATTCAAGGCTTCTTTAACGGGAATGGGGTTTACTTCGACAAACAAAGATTTAATCAGGGGCAACAGTTTTATCTGCAGGTCTCTCGCCTTTTTTATGTCACCATCAAAAAATGCCTGACACATATCGTGAGTTTCTTTGGGACAAACATTCGCAGAGACTGATATCACTCCGCTTCCGCCCATGGAAAGTATCGGGATAACCACGTCGTCATTGCCCGAATAAATCGCAAAATCCTCCGGAAGAACCGAACGAAGGGCAACAGTATAGCTCAAGTCATTCGTTGCATCCTTTATTCCGACGATATTCTCGATTTCAGAAAGACGTAAAACCGTATCTACAGGTATGTTCATGCCTGTTCTGCCGGGCACGGTGTAAAGAATTATCGGCACGGCCGACGCCTCCGCAATGGCTTTGAAATGCTGATAAAGTCCTTCTTTGTTAGTCTTGTTGTAATACGGAGTAATTACCAGAAGAGCGTCTACTCCGGAATTGGAAACACGCTTTGAAAAATTCACACCGGCCAGCGTATCGTTGCTGCCTGTGCCTGCAATTACGGGAATTCTCCCGTCTATTACTTCCAGGCATTTGTTTATGACTGAAAATTGCTCATCAAATGTCAATGTGGCTGCCTCGCCCGTGGTTCCGGCAACAATAATTGCATCGGTTGAGTTTTCCAAATGAAAATTGAGTAAAGTCTCCAGTCCATTGTAATCCACTTCGCCATTTTCCAAAAACGGAGTTACTATGGCTACTCCCGATCCTCTAAATATCATAATCCAATTCCTCCTATAAATTAAATTCATCCGCAAATGCGTTCACTAATCGATCTCCGTTTTCTGAATCTATCAAATAAGAAATGCTGATTTCCGATGTCGAAACTTCGTAGAATTTCATTTTTGTGTCGTACAGCACTCCAAAGGCTCTGGCAGCTACACCCACCTGATTTCTCATGGCAGAACCTATCAGGGAGACCTTGGACAGATTTACAATAAATTCAAAATCCATTCCCATTTCACTCAGTATCTCCTTGACAAGAGCCTTGGATGTTAAATCCGTTGTAAAGGATGAAATTCGATTTCCTTCCTTATCCCTTGTATGACTTATCATATCTATGTTTACGTCATTATCAGCCAATTTCTTAAAGCATTCCGTAATTCCGGATTCTTTTTCAAATCCTTCACTGATAACAGTTAATAGTACATTATCTTTTTTAGAAATGTTGGTGATTACATTTTTCTCCAAGCTGTCTTCCTTTCTTATATAAGTTCCCTCTACATCTCCTGTATTCAAAGCGATATACAAGGGCACTGAAAACTTTTCCGCCATCTCTACTGACCTTGGTTCAATTACTTTCGCTCCCAGATTTGCCATCTCCATGGTTTCTTCGTAAGTCAGCCGGTCTATTTTTTTTGCCTGTTTACGAACTCTGGGATCCACTGTATAAATGCCCTTAACGTCTGTGTATATTTCGCAATCTGCTCCCAAAACGGCAGCCAGGGCTACCGCCGAAGTGTCGGAACCGCCTCGGCCCAGAGTTGTAATATCCCCTGATTCGTTAATCCCTTGGAAGCCGGTGACTATTACAAGCTTTCCCTTCCCGAGTTCTTCCTCGATTCTTGTTGCATCCACTTTATCGATTTTAGACTTCTCGTGGCTTCCTACGGATTTTACTCCGGCCTGAAAACCCGTTAAAGCTATTGAATCTACTCCCAAAGATTTAAAATGTATCGACATAAGAGAAGCCGATATCATCTCGCCTGTGCTTAAAAGCAGATCCATTTCTCTGGGACTGGGATTATCCGAAAGCTCTTCAGCCATCTTTATCATATTATCCGTGGTCTTACCCATGGCTGAAAGAACTATCAGCACCTGGTCGCAGGTTCTTTTTCTGTTCAGAATTACCTGCGCCACATCTTTTATTTTGTCTATGGTGGCTACTGAAGAACCACCGAATTTCATTACGACTCTCTTCATTTATCGGATCACATCATTTCTGATTAAATCATCATAACTTTCTCTTTTGACCGCAAGCCGGCATTCGCCGTTTTCCACGAAGACAACTGCAGGCCTTCCGTTTCTGTTGTAATTGGAGCTCATGGAATATGTATATGCTCCGGTGGAAGGAGTTATTAAAATGTCTCCGGGCTTAACCTTCGGAAGCTTTATGTTTTCAATTAATATATCTCCTTCTTCGCAGAGTTTTCCCGCTACTGTGTACTCTTGAACGGGCTCATCGTTTATCTTGTTTGCTATTCCCGCCTCGTATTTGGCCTGATACAAAGCATGACGCGGATTATCCGTCATGCCGCCGTCTATGAATATATATTGGCGGCCCGTAATGGTTTCCTTAACATTTCCGACGGTGTAAATTGTGGAACCGGAATTGTTTATCAAGGATCTGCCCGGTTCGATGCTTATAACTTCCACATCAAAGTTCAGAGAATTTAATTTTTCTTCGATTTTGCGGATATATCTTCGCAAAAACCCGGGTAACGGGAACGGCTTATCCTTTTCGGTGTAGTACACTCCGAATCCTCCGCCGAGATTTATTTCCCTGATGTCCAAACCCATTTTTATTTCTATATCATAGGCAAATTGAATCATGGCATCGGCGGCTGCGAAGAAAAACTTTTCATCGAATATCTGTGATCCTATATGGCAATGGATGCCCCGGAAGTCGACATATTTATCTTTCTCAATTTCTCCTATAAGCCACTGAGTTTTTTCATTGAATATACTCATGCCGAATTTGGAATCGTCCTTTGCCGTCTGTATATACTTATGGGTTTCAGCTTCAATTCCGGGATTTACTCTCAACAGAACCGATACCTTCTTTTGTTCTTTGTTTGACAGTTCGGAAATCAATCGGTATTCGTGTTCATTGTCCACTACAATCGTTCCGACACTTTCAGTTATAGCAAATTTCAAATCCTCATATGATTTATTGTTTCCGTGGTAATAGATTTTTTCCGGAGCCATTCCTCCTTTTAAGGCTGTGTAAAGTTCCCCTCCGCTCACCACATCCATATGAAGTCCTAATTCCGAGACCAGGTTTGCCATATATAAATTTGTAAAAGCCTTTGAGGCATAAATCACTTTGGTCTCAAATTTTTCCGATTTAAAATTATCTGTAAAGGTTCCGGCTTTTTCTTTGAAATCCGCCTCATCAATGATATATAAAGGGGTTCCGAACTCCTCTCTCAGTATTTTTGCGGCAATGCCCCCTATATAAAGCTCATTATTACGGGCTTCCATCGTTCCAAAAAATTTCACTGAATACACTTCCTTATCTTAAAATTTAATATGAAAAAAGTACCACGAGCAAAAGGCTCATGGTACCGGAAATCCTTCTGCCCAAATGTGAGAAGTA
The DNA here is from genome assembly GCA_964346675.1 of uncultured Oscillospiraceae bacterium. Taxonomy (GTDB): domain Bacteria; phylum Bacillota; class Clostridia; order Peptostreptococcales; family Anaerovoracaceae; genus RUG13409. The sequence goes on from CAYFUZ010000014.1 coordinate 23,931, forward strand.
CTCCAATTAAAGAGAGGGCATCCCTTTATTTGACAGTAACATACTTGTTCAGCATGATCCCAATGCCTAACGGCATTTCGGCGATTTTTCCTTTCGAAACCTACTCTTAAAAATCGCGCCCCATACTCACATTTTATTTAATTGCGGTAGTCTAACACAATGAGCAGAAAGAGTCAATCCATTTTTTGATATTTTGATTTTTATCTTTTGAAATATCTCTGTTTTAATATAAAATAAGGTGTTGAAATATTGAAATTTCAAGAAAGGGACTGATGAATGCGACTGTTTATAGCCATAAACTTCAATTCAGAAACGCAATCTCGATTAATAGCATTACGCAATAACTTGCGCAGCAACTCTATAAAAGGACGTTTCAGCTCGCCTGAAAATCTCCACCTGACACTTGTCTTTCTCGGAGAATGCGACGAAAAACAGGCAGGCTATGTGAAATCGGCAATGGATGCAACCTGCTTTGAACCGTTTGCAATGAATATTTCCCGCACCGGATGCTTCCAACGAAGCGGCGGCGACGTCTGGTGGGCAGGCATAAAGAACAGCAAAGAGTTGACAGAACTATACAAAAATTTAACAAAAAAATTGACTGAATTCGGTTTTCAAATAGAAAAACGCAAATTCAGTCCGCATATTACACTTGGAAGAGAGATTGTAACGACAGCTTCTCCCCGCAGCTTTGAAGAATTCGGCCAAACAGTTGATAAAATCGAACTCATGAAGTCGGAGCGAATCGCCGGTAAGTTAACATACACGGCGATTCACAGGAAGCACGCAAGCAACAAGGATTAGCGATAAGCTTTTCTTAAGCATTTCAAATACCTCCCTTGCTATTTACGACGCGGAGCCGTAAAGTTCTATTTCCGCGACCTTAACATCCTTGAAATAAAATATTCCGCCGGAACCTATCATTAAGTTAAAGAAGCTCCGGCCTTCTTCATAGTCCGTGCCCTCCCGCACACCTGCATCCTCTCCCTCGGGATATGCGGCGATGACTTCTTCCTTTGTTGACCCTATACCTATTCCGCGGTAAGTCTTTGCCGTCGGGTCGGTGATTCGCAGATTATAAATCATTTCACCGCCGCTTTCCTTCAAGTACAATGCGCGGACACGAATGTTCTCTCCGCTGTAATCATGGAACACTGCTTTGTCACCGTAAGCGGGATGAAAGCCTGTAGTCTTTTCCATTTTATCGTACTTTATTAAATCAAGATAATTCGGCTCGCAACCCGGTCCGAACGGAATGTCGGAAGCTCCGAATGTCACGGACAGTTCAATACTGTTAAGACCGTTAAGTATGCTAAGCATGCTGTCATCTATATTAATGTTTTGGGGCTGATAACCAAGCAAGCCGTCATATAAAAACTCATTGATTCTCCAGTTTTCATCACATGAAAAGAATGAATTTATTGTCCATTTATCGCCCCATGCGTCAAGTTTTTCCTTGGATTCATACGTGTAGAGTTCCGGATGAAAAGCTTTGCGGCAAAACACTTCATAAGCCGCGCCTATTGCTCTGCGGCAATCCATTTTCTTTATAAGTACAATCTTTTCAATGACTACAGCATGCTTCGGCAACTCGCCGTCAGGCAATGTATCGATGAAATAGTATTTATAAAAGCTGTCTTTCGACGCGCTCTCATCTGTATACAACTTTCGGATAATGGCCTCTTCTTCCGCTGAAATATCGATGAATTCCGTTCTCTCGCTTAAACGTTCCGTTTCCTTTGGAGTGCCGGATTCTTTATTCGCTATCCTTTCTTGAACTTCGCGCTCAATGCTTCCGGCTTCAATTTCATACAACTCATCTATCGATTTCGTCAAATTATCCGGGAACCAGTATAAGGAAGTTTTCTGATAACAGCCGTCTTTCACGTATTCACAGTCGGCTTCGGTCATCTCTGTAAGGCGGCACCACTTGACAATTTTATATGTCAAGGCTGTAAACGCGCGGGTTCCGCCGTCTTTATACACATCGCTTGGAATCGGAATAAAAAGTATCAGCAGTATTATGATTATTATAATCTTAAATAATCTCTTTCTCATCTGTTTCACCTTCTTTTTTACTTTGCACGCCGGCGCTGTGCTCAATAAGCAATTCGGACATTCGCCTCTCGACAATTATATAACTATATAACATAAAAAACGAGGGGGCTATTTCCTCCCCTCGTTACAATTTTGGATTCGTAATCTGGATTCCGACGCATTTGAAAATATTTCGTTCTGCGCTTAAAACAAAAGTGAATACAGTATCAAAACACAGCCGAGCAAAATCCGATATATTCCGAATACCTTGAAATCGTGATTTCTGACATAGTTCATGAGAAAGCGTATTGACAGTACGGAAACCACGAAAGCCGTAAGGGTGCCCGTGGCGAGTACGGCTATCTCTTGTCCTGTGAACACAAAGCCGAATTTCAATATCTTAATTAAACTTGCCCCGAACATTACAGGGATGGCGAGGTAGAACGTAAACTCCGCAGCAACTCTGCGGCTGCAGCCCAGTATCATCGCTCCGATTATAGTCGAACCGGATCTTGAAGTCCCCGGGATTAATGCTAAAACCTGAAAAAAGCCTATGCCCAGAGCTACCTTGTATGTTATTTCTTCAACGCTGTTTATAGCAAAAGCTTTATTTTTGTTCTTTCCTTCCAGAAATAGAAACCATATTCCGTAGACGATGAGCGCCAAAGCGACGATTATATAAGTTCTTAAATGCTCTTCCATAAAATCGTCCAAGGGTACTCCTACCACAACTGCGGGAATAGTTGCGATTATTATTTTGAGCCATAGCTTGAACTTGTCTTTTTTTATAAAGCTTTCGCCTTTCTTAAAGGAGAACGGGAATATCCTGTTCCAAAACATTACGACTACTGCCAATATCGCGCCAAGCTGGGTAACAACAAGAAACATCTCCCAGAATTCGTTGCTGACATTCAGGGTAACAAATTCGTTGAGAATTATCATATGGCCGGTACTGCTGATCGGAAGCCATTCGGTAACGCCCTCAACCACCCCGAACAAAAATGCTTTAAGAATTTCCAGGAAGTTCAACTACGGATTCTCCTTTTAAAAATAATACCCTAATCAAATATGGTCAGATTTTTTCCTCCCCCGATATCCGAGAACTTTACCCATTCACATATTCTGTTGGCGTAATCAATATTTTCATCGTCAAAATAATCTATGGCTATATCGTACTCAGGATAGGCAGTATAGGTGAAACGCAATCCGTCGGTTTCTATTCCAAATCCCGAAATGGAGTTTATTTTCTCTTCCAGAAATGCATCCAGCTGTTTAGGGGTCTTCATCAGCTCTTGAGCATCGTAGAAATCTATATTTTTCTTGAAGCCTTCTTTCAGGAGTTCAATGTAGTCGCTTTCTTTTCTGAAGATTTCATCCAATCCCATCGGTTTGTCGCCGGATCCCTTAAATGTGGTCAGGGTGGCAGTGTAGCTGTAGTACTGATTATAACCGTCTTTAATGATATTATTCGCAACGGACTTCTCTACAGACGTATAATCTCCCACACTAAATATGCCCGAATATATGTAACTATAGCCTTCAACACCGGCTTTTTCTCCATAATTGTACAGGTATTGATCATATTGAGCTTCCAATATATTCAGTGCGACAGTTATTTCCTCATCCGAAAGATAAGCCGCTTCCTGCACAGCCTTCGAAGCGTTAGGACTGATTGTACGGCAAACACAAGCGCTAAGAGGAAGGTTGTTATACTCCTCAATGTATTCGTTACTTAATTCAGTTTCGAGAATATTGTTGCTTAGAATCAAATAATTCTCGGAAGGAGATTCGAAAAATTCTTTACCCATACGGAATCGTGTCCTCAGAGCTGAAACATCCGATATGTCTATTTTCAATGTTGTGGTACAAGCTATGTCATCGGTATACCCCGGCGTGTCGTAACCGAATACGAATATAGGATTTGCGTCTTCCGAATATATATAGTATCTGCTGTCCTCCGAAAGGGTTTTGAAATCAAACGAAATCGGCTCTTCGTAATAATAAGTGCCGTCCTGTAAATCTTCTAAAGTCTCCCTCACCTTTTCGTTACAATATTCCAATTCCGTTCCGTCTATAAGCAAATCCGAAAGAGGTATCTGCTCTCCCGAATTAAGATTGAAATTCAAAGTCCGTGTATCCTCCGCAAACGCAGATTGTACATTCTCGGGATCCAAACCGTCCTCATAACACATCCAGCAACTTACAGTCAAAGACAGTATCCCTTCATAATTCGCTTGAACTGTAGTGTATACATCTTTGTAAAGAAGCTTCGGAGACTGGAGGTTCTCAAAATCCGAATGGTACCTCTTATAGGGCGGAGTATAGGAATCTTCGGCAAAGTAATCAAAAACTCCGCGGATTTCATCGTTTATTTTCTTTTCCACCTCTTTGTTTTTGAGGCCGGATATCTGAATGTATTGCGACGCAGGCTCCCCTCCATCCAAAGAGACGATATACTCCTCTATTTCGATATCGTTGACTTTTACAACATAATTGCTGTCAGGCTCCGTAACGGAAACTTTCGTATTAGTTCCGTTACCTCCATTCGACGGATCCTTTCCCCCGTTCGACGGATCGGGAGATTTTCCGCCGGAACCACACGAACAAAGGCATATAATTAAGATGAAAGAAATAAGCAGAACTAAAATCTTCTTCATTTCGTACACTCCTATTCGAATTACGCCAATCCAAGACGCATTAGAATGAAAAACCGAACGCATAGATAGCTTGTGCTATTGTAATGCGATTATACTATAAAAATCGTAAATACTCCACAGGACTTTTAAGTCCGCGGATTTATGAAATAACAGCCTTTTAAAAATATTTAATACATGATTCCGGAGAAATTTTGATTAATAGAAAAAATATAAGCATAATCGATGTGTATTTTCGGTAGGAAAGTAAATTATTCTCAAACTATTTGAGGCTACAGTATTTCTTTCCATATAACATAATGTTTTAAAGCACTATACGCTTGAAGAGCTATCAATTCTTCAGAATTTTTTATGGTATCTTCCAAACTCATTGGCTCATTTATAATGTCTAATACTAAATCTATACCTAAATCGTAGACATCTATGACAGATTTCTTTGTGGAACCTACGAGAGCCACTACCGGGAGCTTATATTGTTTGGCCAATTTTGCAACCCCTATGGGAGCTTTACCGAAGACTGATTGACCATCCATGCGACCTTCTCCCGTAAAAACGATATCCGTATTTTTTAAAAGTTCTCCCATACCTATCATTTCCAAAATTTTATCTACTCCGCTGAACATTTTAGCATTTCCAAAGGCCATTAAGCATGCGCCAAGACCACCCGCAGCTCCACTGCCTTTTACATTCAAAATATCTTTTTGAAAAACTTTTTCTAAAATCTCACCGTAACTTCTCATCCAGAAGTCTATTTCTTTTAATTGCTCTTTTATCAAACCCTTTTGAGGTCCGTAAATATAAGTTGCACCATTTTCTCCACATAAAGGATTTGTTACATCTGAAAGTAAAAATATTTCGACCTTATTGAGTCTCGGGTCCAAATTCTTGATATCGATAATTTTTAAATCTTTGAGGCCAATAGCGCCATCTTTTACAGAATTTCCTTTTGAATCCAAAAGCCTTGCACCTAAAGCAGCAGCAAGTCCAATACCTCCGTCATTTGTAGCGGAACCTCCAAGACCTATATAAATTTTTTTTGCCCCTGAATCCAATGCATTGATAATCATTTGCCCCAGACCATAACTTGAAGCATTCAAAGGGTCCAACTCGTTGTGCTTCAGCTTTTCTAAACCCAAAGGAGATGCTGTTTCCAAAACAACATCTCCTTCGCCGATGATTCCCAATTGAGCTTTTGTTGGATTTCTAAAAACATCATCCACTTCGATTGTTTTTATCGTCCCATTCATTGCAAAGGTAATCGCCTCAATAGTTCCTTCACCGCCATCGGCGAGCGGCAGCTTCGTAACATTTATGTTATATCCAGTTTTTTTAAATCCTTTCTCCATATACTCGGCAACCTTCATGGAAGAAAGTGAACCTTTAAAAGAATCGGATGCTATCAAAATATTTATAGCTTTCATTTTGTCCTCTACACAAAGAAAATTTGTTTTTCATACATTCAACCGAGTATTAAATATGCATTCCCGACTTTTTTAAAGTACCGGATTATTCACAGGCCAGGAGGGTTTTCTCCCGCTCAGAACCTCATCTATCCCCTGGGCAGCATATAAACCCATTTGTTTCATTGCTTCATATGTGACCGCCGCAGTATGCGGTGTAACAATATTCTAATATGTCCTCCATCTACTCTTCCTCCTTTAAATTTGTTACCAAGACT
>CAYFUZ010000015.1:0-28751 GCA_964346675.1 uncultured Oscillospiraceae bacterium
TGAACAGCACAAGGAGAGTTGTCAAGCAAAAACTCCACAACAATTTGACACCGTCATTGGAAATTTTGTGTTTGTAGTAATCTACAATATAATGTAGTATTTTCTTAGTGGTCCGCCGTTTTGTAATATGTTAAAATATTTTATTAATTATATGGTAAAATGATTTATCAAACAAATTATTGCGCAGGAGACCGGTTATGAAATATCAAAGCACAAGAAGCGATTTTTCCGTAAGCCCTCAGGAAGCGATTCTTCAGGGGATTGCTCCGGACGGGGGACTTTATGTTTATCCGAAGGTTTCGGATGTCAAGATAGATGTCAAGATGCTGCTGCTCTTAGACCCTTACGATATTGCAGCAATTATTTTGAACGCGCTGCTTCCGGGTTTTGAAAACATGAGGAGTCTGGTTGAAAGGGCATATAACGGCAAGTTCGCCGACGCGCGGCTGACTCCTCTGGTTTCCGTCGGTTTTGATTACGCTTTGGAGCTTTTTCACGGACCGACCAGCGCGTTTAAAGATGTGGCGCTTTGCATGCTGCCGCAGCTTATGACCGAATCAAGAAAGTTGCTCGGCGTTAAAGACGAAGTCGTAATACTCACCGCCACTTCCGGCGATACCGGCAAAGCCGCTCTGGAAGGCTTTAAGGATGTAGAGGGAACGGAAATATGTGTGTTTTATCCTGACGGAGGGGTTTCCGCAGTTCAGCAGATGCAGATGATTACCGCGCCGGGAAGGAACGTTCATGTTACTGCGGTAAGGGGCAATTTTGATGATTGCCAGACCGCGGTTAAGAAGGCCTTCGCCAATCTCAAGGAAACTTCGGATTTAAACTTGTCATCGGCCAACTCCATCAACATAGGAAGGCTGGCTCCGCAGGTGGTTTACTATTTTCTTGCCTATAAGCAGCTGCTCGAAAGAGGCAGAATAGAAATGGGAAAGCCGATAGACTTCATAGTTCCTACAGGGAATTTCGGAGATATACTGGCCGGTTTTTACGCCAAAGTCATGGGACTTCCCGTGGGGCGCCTCGTATGCGCTTCAAACGCAAACAACGTGCTGACAGAGTTCTTTAAAACGGGCGTATACAATAAAAACAGAGAATTCTTCAAGACCAGTTCTCCGTCCATGGACATATTGGTTTCCTCAAACCTTGAAAGGCTTTTGTATCTGGCCGCAGACTGCGACCATGAATATATCCGCGGCCTTATGGAGAAACTTGCCAAAACCAGAGAATATAAAGTCAGTGATAAAATCAAGGAACGTCTGGAAGCAATCTTTTGGGCCGATTGGGCAGATGAAGAGGAAGTATCTCAAACCATAGGAAGGCTCTATAAGAATTACGCTTATCTTTGCGACCCGCATACGGCTGTTGCTTTTGCCGTATTGGAGAAATACAGGACGCAGACAAAGAATCCGTGCGTGGTGCTTTCCACGGCGTCCCCGTACAAATTTCCGGCGGCAGTGCTTAAAGGCCTCGGTAAAAGTTCTGTCGCTGACGAATATGCCATGATGGACAGACTTCAGTATGAAACCAAAATTGATGTCCCAAAGAATCTTATGGGGCTTAAATATATTCCCGCCATACACGGCGGCGTCATCAACAAGGAAGACGTGGAAAATTACGTTGTGGGACTATTTAAAAAGAACAAGTAAACCCGTAGTTCTCTACGGCACCGGCAATGCGTGCGAGAGAATCATAGAAAAGCTCAATGCCGAAGATATTGAAATCTCCGGCATTTTTGCGTCGGACGCATTTGTCAGGGACAAGTATTTTTCAGGCTTTAAGCTTATGTCCTACAATGAGGCAAAGTCAAATTTCGGTGATATGATAGTGCTGCTTTGCTTCGGTTCGGATATCCCGGAGGTAATTGCCAATATACGGAGAATAGCGGCGGAACAAGAGTTCTATGCGCCCGACCTTCCGGTTGTAGGCAAGGGCCTGTTCACAAGGACTTATGCACAGATGCATAGAGAGGAACTGATTTGGCTCAATAAGATTTTGGCCGATGAAGAGAGCCGCAAAGTTTTGGCGAACGTCCTAAGTTATAAACAGTCGGGTAGAATAGACTATCTTTTCGAATGCGAATCCGATGACGATGAAAACTGGCTGCTGCTTCGCCCTTCGACGGACGATGTATACATGGATCTCGGAGCATATACGGGCGATACCGTTCAGCAGTTCATAAGGCTTGCCGGGGGCTTCAAGCGCATAATTGCGGTCGAGCCTGAAAAACGCAATTTTCGAAAGCTTTTTGAAAATACGAAGGAACTGGAAAATATAAAGTTAGTCAATGCCGCGGTAGGAGACTCGTACGGAGAGATTTTGTTTACTCAAGCCGCAGGCAGAGGCGGGGCAAGGGGAAAGGGAAAAACCGTGGCCGTCAATCAGGAAACGGCAGATCGTTTGGTCAACGCTTCGGGTATTGCGCCGTCCTTTATAAAAATGGATTTGGAAGGCGCCGAAATAAACGCGATAAACGGTGCGGCAAAAACAATAGAAGAATACGGTCCGAGGCTTATTATCGCCGCCTACCACAGGATTGATGATTTGTGGACTATTCCCAAACTTCTTCTTTCAATCAATCCGGCGTATAAAATATATTTAAGAAAATCACCATGTCTTCCAGCCTGGGAACTTAACTTTTATTGCAGGCTGTAAATAGAGTATAATGCCATTATGAAAATGCTTCTGCATTCCTGCTGCGGTCCTTGTTCTACTGCTGTAATAGAAAAACTTAAAGACGATTATGAGCTTACGGTTTTTTATTTCAATCCGAACATTCATCCTCGGGAGGAATACGAATTAAGAAAAGAAAATCAAAAGAAGGTCTGCGAAATAATGGGCGTACCTTTTATAGAGGGCGACTACGACCCGCAACTTTATTATGCCGTGTGTAAGGGTCTTGAGGCTGCCCCTGAAGGCGGAGAAAGATGTAAAGCCTGCTTTCGTTTAAGAATGGAGGAAACCGCAAGGCTGGCTAAAGATTCGGCCTTTGACTGTTTTGACACGACCTTGAGCGTAAGTCCTCACAAAAATTATGACGCGATATCGGAAGCAGGACATAGGGCGGAAGAAAAATATGGAGTCGAGTACGTCTCCGGAAATTACAAAAAAAAGGACGGATATAAACGCTCCACGGAGCTGTCTGAAGAGTACGGGCTCTACAGGCAAAACTATTGTGGCTGCGAATTTTCAAAGAGATGAAGTATGTAGATGTTGTGGTTGACAATAATACGGATGCAACGGACGTCATCTATACCTATCAATGCGAGGACGACAGCGTTTTCCCGGGAGAGAGGGTAAGAGTTCCTTTCTCTGTGCACAATAAGGTGATAGATGCTTTTGTGGTACGCGTTTATGATGAGCGGCCGCAAGATGTTAAGCGCTTTAAAACAGTTTCCGAACTTGATCCGGAAACAGCGCTCAGCGAAGAAGCTCTTAAGACCGCGTTATGGATGCGCAGCAGATATATTTGCCGGTATATTGAAGCGATAAAGTGTTTTTTGCCTTCGGGAGAGGCGAAAAGAAAAACCAAGGATCCGTTTGAAAACATAGTGCTGAACGAAGACGATGTAAAACCCAAGGAGCTTAATAAAGACCAGAAGGAAGTTTTTGATAAACTCCGCGACGCGGCAGGCAGCGGCGGGTATAAGGCCTTTATGCTGCTGGGTGTAACGGGTTCGGGAAAGACGGAAATCTATCTGCAGTTGATGGAAAAGGTTTTCGATTATGGCAGACAAGGAATAGTTTTGGTTCCAGAAATATCTTTAACGCCCCAGCTGGTCAGCAGGTTTATAAGCCGTTTCGGAAGAGACACCGTGGCTATACTGCACAGCAGGCTTACTCCGGCCCAAAAGGCTGTCGAATACAAGCGAATTTCAAACGGGGAGGCAAAGCTTGTCATAGGCGCGCGTTCCGCAATATTCGCACCTTTTAAAAACATAGGCCTGATAATACTGGATGAAGAGCACGAGAGTTCATATAAGTCCGATAAAAGTCCGAAATATGACACTATAGAGGTGGCGGTAAAGAGGGCCATGATGAGCAAGTCGGTGCTGCTTCTCGGGAGTGCGACCCCTTCCGTAAGCAATTTCTACCGCAGCGAAAACGGAATATTTGAACTTTTGGAGCTTCCTTCAAGATATAACAGCAACCCGTTGCCCGAGGTCAAAATAGTAGATATGACCAGGGAAGTGAAGAGCGGAAACAGAAATTTGTTTTCAAGGATGCTTTCAGAGGAAATGAAGCGTTGCCTTGAAGACAAGAAACAGATTATACTCTTTTTGAACAGGCGCGGTTATTACGGCTATGTTTCGTGCAGGGAGTGCGGTTTCGTTGTAAAGTGTCCTGAATGCGGCATAGCTATGCCGTACCATAAAGACGTGAATGCCTGCGTTTGTCATTACTGCGGAAAACGTGATACATTTCCCAACATCTGTCCGGATTGCGGAAGCAGGATAATCGGCCGCTACGGCGCCGGAACTCAGCAGGTGGAGGAAAGGGTCAGGGAGCTGCTTCCCGACGCTGCAGTGGAGCGTTTAGACCTTGATTCGATAAAGAAAAAGGGCGAACTCGAATCTATACTCAGGCGATTTGGAAAGGGCAAGACGGATGTCCTTATAGGGACTCAGCTTGTAGCCAAGGGTTTGGATTTTGAGAATGTGGGTCTTGTGGGCGTTGTGAGCGCGGATGTCACTTTAAACATTCCCGATTTTCGTTCCGCGGAAAGAACCTTTCAGCTTGTGACGCAGGCCGCGGGAAGATCCGGAAGAGGCACCGAGCGCGGCAAGGTTATAGTTCAGACCTATAACCCCGAAAGCTATGCCCTGATATTTGCCGCAAGGCATGACTATAAGAGCTTTTATGAGAGGGAAATCGCCATAAGACGAGCCGTGATGTACCCGCCGTATTCGGATATTTTTCAGATTTTAATTCAAAGCGAAAGCCGGCAAAATGCGGAGGAGCAGTCTGTAAGGTATGCCGCACGCCTCAGAAAGAGTCTCCCGGAAGATACCTATGTACTCGGACCGGCAGCGTCCACCCTGCAAAAACAAAACGGGATGTTCAGATACCAGATACTGATAAAATCACCTGCGGGAAGGCGTAAAGAAACAAGTGAATCCATAGTTGAAATTAAGAAAGCACACGAAAAAGATAAAAAGAGCGACACATTGCTAACCGTCGACATAAATCCGTTTTCATACATTTAAAGGAGAAAAACATGGCACTAAGAAATATACTTCAATACAATGACGATACTCTCCACAAGGTCTGCAGAGAAGTTACGGATGTCAACGACAGAATAAGGACTCTCATAGACGATCTTACCGATACTTTAAGAGCTGCTAACGGCGTGGGATTGGCTGCGCCGCAGGTCGGCGTTTTAAGAAGGGTGGCGGTTGTAGAATTGGGCGAGGAACAGCATTATGAAATGGTCAATCCGAGGATTATAGAAAGCGAAGGGGAGCAGTACGGAGAAGAGGGCTGCCTTTCGGTTGAAGGTATGTGCGGAGATGTTAAAAGGCCGTTGCGAGTTAAAGTGGCATGTCTGGACAGAAACGGGAATCCCGTTGAGTATGAAGGTTCGGAACTTCTCGCAAGAGCTTTTTGCCATGAGATAGATCATCTTGACGGAATAATCTATACTGAAAAGGCCGATAATTTCAGACCCGTCAAGTACGATGACCCGGAGGACTAAGAGGAATGAGGGTAGTTTACATGGGCACACCGGACTTTGCGGTTCCGGCGCTTGAGGCTCTTGCAGTAGCGGGCTATGAGCTTGTACTTGTTGTTGCAAAAGCGGATAGGCCCAAAGACCGAGGCAAGAAAATACAAAGCTGTCCGGTCAAGCTTAAGGCTCTTGAGCTGGGTCTTGATTTGGCAAGTCCCGAAAAACTTAAGGGCAATGATGAGTTTATGGAAAAACTGAAGGTTCTTAGACCCGATATTATTGTTGTTGCCGCATACGGGAAAATTTTGCCGCCAGAAATACTTGAGCTTCCGAAATACGGCTGCGTGAACATCCATGCTTCTTTGCTTCCGAAATACAGAGGCCCTGCGCCCATTCACAGAGCTGTTATTAACGGTGATAAAATGACCGGGGTTACGCTTATGCGCATGGCGGAAGGAATGGATACCGGGGATATGATAGCAAAGGCTGAAACTCCTGTCGGGCTTAAGACCACGGAGGATTTGCATATAGAGCTTGCCGACATGGGAGCAAAATTGCTCATCGCGCAGCTTCCGTTGATAGAAACAGGGCAGGCGGTTTACGAAAAGCAAGATGAAGCTTTTGCCAGCTATGCCCCTATGGTTTTCAAGCAAGACGGTATAATAGATTTTTCCAAAAGTGCGGAAGAAATATGCTGTCTTGTCAGGGGTTTTTATTCCTGGCCGACAGCTTCTACCGTTTTGAACGGTCAGGTTATGAAGGTTCATAAAGCCGAAGTTCTGCACAGGGAAAGTTTATCAGCTCCGGCTACTGTTGTTGAGGCTGACAGCAGCGGTATAACGGTTGCTTGCGGTTGTGGATGCGTAAGTCTACGGAACATCCAAATGCCGGGGAAAAAAGCCATGGATGCGGGAGCATTTTTATTGGGGAATAAAATTGAAATCGGTACTGTTTTAGGTTAAAATACATGGATAGAGACAGAAGAGCGGCCTACTTGATACTTAAAGATGTTCAGGATAATGATTCCTGGTCGAATTTGGCGCTTTCAAAACAGTTTTCCAAAGAAACACCGGTAAATCCCGCCTTTGTGCGCGAGCTCGTGTACGGCATTATTCGGAATCAACTGCTTTTGGATTGGAATATAGACCGCTTTCTGAAGAAGTCCGGACTTAAATCATCCGAACGAATATTGCTCAGAATGGGCTTTTATCAGCTTGCCTTTATGGATATCGCCGAGCATGCTGCAGTCTCGGAAACCGTGGCGTTGGCAAAACTCTTGATTAAAGGCAAAGAAGGCTTTATAAATGCCGTTTTAAGAAGCTTTCAGCGCAGCGAAAAAAAACTTTTGCTACCCGCAAATGCTGATAACATAACTATGTATTCCGTAAAGTACTCTGCGCATCCTTCACTTGTTAAACTTTTGATGGAATCTTATGGTGAAAATACAGCGGAGGAAATATTGAGAGAAAGCTGCAGGGAAGCACCGCTGACAATAAGGGTAAACACCCTTAAATGCAGCAGGGAAGCACTTTCGGAACAACTTACAAGCCTTGGATTTGTATGCAAGGAATCCGAACTTTGCGACAGCTGTATAAGCGTAAAAGGCGGCAAACTGCTCGATACCAAGCTTTATACAGACGGTTTATTCTCAGTGCAGGGAGAAGCCAGCCAGTATGCGGTGCAGATATTAAATCCTCTTCCCGGGGAAACGATGCTTGACGTATGTGCTGCTCCGGGAGGCAAAAGCTGTGCGGCAGCGGAAAGAATGAAAAACACAGGTTGCATAAAAGCCTATGATTTCCACGAACACAGGGTCGCGCTGATAAAGAAAGAAGCAAGCAGGCTGGGCATTTCAATCATCGAGGCGAAGCTTGCAGATTCAGCCAAAGAAGAATTTCCCGAAGCCGACTGCGTGCTTTGCGACGTGCCGTGCAGCGGTCTCGGAACTTTAAGACGGAATCCGGAACTTAAGCTCAAAGAGCCCAAGATTCCCGAACAGGCCTTTAAAATACTCTGCAACACACAACGCTTTGCGAAAGACAGATTATTATATACAACATGTACCGTAAATCCGGAGGAAAACGAACTCGCAATCAAACGCTTTATGGAAATATATCCTGAATGGCAGATTGAATTTGAAAGGCAGTTTTTCCCGTCACAGGGCGGTCCCGACGGATTTTATATATCGTTACTCAGGAAAGTGAAATGATAAGCATAGGATTTAAAACAGACAAAGGACACAGCAGACAGGAAAACGAAGACTCCGTTTTTGTTATGCCTGACAAACGACTCTTTATTGTTGCCGACGGGGTCGGAGGCCACAATTCGGGAGAATTGGCAAGCCGTATGACCGTAGGTTATATGGCTCAATATGTGGCGCTTCATCCCATTGATGACATTGAATCGGCTGCGGCGCTTAAGGCGTACTTTTTGAGCATGTTCAGCGGAGCTAATGAACTTGTGTACGGCAAGTCAAGAACCGAGAGAAGCAATCACGGCATGGCAACTACTGCACTTCTGTGCTATTTCATGGATGGAAAAGCGTATGTGGTAAATGTCGGTGATTCCCGCTGCTATCTTATAAGGGACGGAGCGCTTATGCAGGTGACTTCCGACCATACTGTAGTCCAGGAGATGCGGGATAAAGGCCTTTTAGATGAAGAAGAATTGTTGCAGCGCAATGACAAAAACGTCATAACCAGGGCCGTAGGCGGAGAAGCTACGATTAGTCCGGATTTTTTCGTGTTCAATACATACCCGGATGACATCATAATTCTCTGTACGGACGGTCTGTATGCAGAGGTGGACAGCGATATGCTGGCGGCACTGGCAAGCGGCGCAAGAACCATGCACGGTCTGTCAAATCAGCTTGTCGCTTTGGCAAATAAGCAGGGCGGAAGCGATAATATTTCCGTAGTTTGTATCAGGATTTCGTAATTATGAGCAGCAGAATATTAGCCGGCAGATATGAATTGATGGAAAAGATAGGCGAGGGCGGAATGGCCGTCGTCTTCAGGGCCAAGGACAAGGTTTTAAGCCGCCTTGTCGCCGTTAAAATTCTAAGACCGGAATATATAAAAGATGAACAGTTTATAGAAAGCTTCAGAAAAGAATCGCAGCTTGCGGCTAGCATAGTAGATCCCAACATAGTTAATGTTTACGACGTAGGTCGTGAGGGTAATATTTATTATATAGTCATGGAGCTTGTGGATGGGATGACGCTTTCCGATATAATCAAAAAGGAAGGTCCTCTAAGTGCAAGGAGAGCTGTTTCGATAGCAAGGCAGATTGCCATGGCTCTTTCCACGGCTCATCGCCATAATCTTATTCACAGAGATGTAAAACCGCATAACGTGCTTGTTTCTGCAAACGATGTTGCAAAGATAGCGGATTTCGGAATAGCCAAAGTTGTTACCAGCGATACTCTTGTGGGTGAGCACAAAGAAGCCGTAATGGGCTCAATTCACTACTTCAGCCCCGAGCAGGCCCGAGGTGTCGGCGTTGGAGAACGTTCCGACATTTATTCGCTTGGCATTGTCCTTTATGAAATGGTTACGGGAAAAGTTCCGTTTGACGGCGAAACCGCAGTTGAGGTTGCTATAAAGCATATGAACGAGGATATGACCCCTCCTTCAAGGCTGACTCCCGGTATGCCTCAGGATGTTGAAGATATCATAATCAAGGCCACGAAAAAGAATCCGGATGAACGTTATAATACCATTGATGAGATGATTACGGATTTGAGCTTTGTGAAATTCTCAAAGACGTCCGATAACTATGCCGAACTTGAGGCAAGGCGTGAGGCCGGAGATATTTCCGTAGGTCTTGATGAGATGTTTGCGGAAAGAGAAAAAGAAGAAAGAGGCGAAGCGCCGAACTCTGCGGACGCTGCGGAAAATAAAAAGGGTAAAAAACCTTTTAACGTAAAGAAGCTTGTTGCAATCTTGCTTGGCATTATAATTGCCATTCCCGTAAGTGGGATTTTATTCAATGCTTTCTTCAATAAGGAGAGCAAGAGCGATACGGTTTCCGTTCCAAGTCTTGTAGATATGGACTATGACGATGCGCTTGAGTTTATCAAGGACTATGATCTTACAATAGATATCGATCTTGAGCTCAACAGCGACGAGTTCAGTATAGGCCGCATCATAAGCCAGACTCCGTCAGCGGAAAATGTTGTTAAGCGCGGTTCGGTGGTGAAGGTGAATGTCAGCAAGGGACCGGCTTCCATTAAGGTTCCGAACCTTGTCGGTCAATCGCTCGAAAGCGCCATAGCAAGGCTTGAGGCATACAAGTTTCAAATCGGCAACGTGCTGGAAGATTATAATGATACTCTCAGCAAAGGCTTGATATTTTCACAGGAGCCTGTTGCCGGAACCATTCTTTCTATCGGTTCCAAAGTAGATGTTAAGGTGTCATTGGGGCCGAGGAGTACTGATTCTGCTATAGGCACCGGAGGTACGGAAGGCGTACAGCCTCCCGGCGGTGAGGTAGACAGTTCTTCCTGGTCGGTTGAGATTCCGTTGGGCTCAAGCGGAAGCAAGGTGGGTGAAATACTTGCGGAGGCGGGCGTTGTGGAGAGTAAGGATGTTTTTGTAGAAAAACTTAAGGAAATGGATTACGCTACAAAGCTCAAAGCCGGAAAGTATACCATTCCAAAGATGGCAACTCTTGAACAGATTGTAAGAATAATCGCGGGAGAAAAGCTTTAATGCGGGGGACTATACTTAAAGGGATTTCGGGGTTTTATTATGTCAAAACGGAAGATGGTTTAATTGAATGTAAGCCGAGAGGCCTTTTTCGAAAGAAGGAACTGACGCCTCTTGCGGGAGACAGAGTCCAAATCGACGGAAATATTATTACTGAAATTTTGCCGCGCAGAAATTTTTTCGAAAGACCGCCGGTCGCAAATGTTGAGATGTTTGTTTTGGTGGCTGCGGCCAAGGATCCCGAACCGAGCTTTTTGATGATAGACAGATTTGCCGCGACTGCGGAAAAGGCGGGGGCGGACCTGCTCATGTGCTTTAATAAGGCGGACCTTTCAGAGGAAAATATAGAACTCCTGAACGATATTTACAAAGATATTTATCCCTGCGTGCAAGTCAGCGCCAAAACCGGCGAAGGCGTAGCGGAGCTTAAAGATATGCTTTGCGGTAAACAGGTGGCTTTAGCGGGTCCATCCGGAGTTGGCAAATCCAGTCTTACTAATCTGCTGATAGGAGAAGGCAGTGCCGAGACAGGCGATATATCCGAACGACTCATGCGAGGGAAACACACGACGCGTCACACGGAGCTTTTTGAAGGGGACGGATTTTGCCTTTTTGATACTCCGGGTTTCAGTTCCTTTGAGGCACAGCTGGAAGATGAAACGCAGCTCTGGAAGTTTTTCCCTGATTTTAAAGAACATGTGAAGAATTGCCGTTTCAGAGACTGCAGGCATCTTGCCGAACCCGACTGCGGGGTAAGCGAGGCGCTTTCGCAGGGACTGATAAAACAGTCAAGATATGAGTCATATAAGGATATATATAATTCCATAGTCGACAGCAAAAAGTATTAGGAGGGAATTATGGCAAAGCTTGCGCCGTCAATACTGTCAGCGGATTTTTCCGAACTGGCAAAGCAGGTCTCGGAAATAGAAAAGGGCGGAGCGGATTACATTCATATGGATGTTATGGACGGAGCTTTTGTTCCGAATATCAGTTTCGGTGCGCCTGTAATTAAAAGCCTTGTAGGTAAAACTTCATTGCCTTTTGATATACACCTTATGATAGAGCATCCCGAACACCGCATATCTGATTTCGTAACACCTCAAACCGAGTTCATATGTGTGCACCAAGAGGTTTGCAGGCACCTGCATCGGGTTGTGCAGCAAATCAAGTCATTAGACGTTAAAGCCGGAGTTGCTATCAATCCCGCAACACCTGTTTCAACACTTGAAAATATTCTTTCGGAAATAGATATGGTTCTTGTGATGTCCGTAAATCCCGGTTTCGGCGGGCAAAAATTCATACCGGGTGCAGTGGTGAAAATTTGTGAGCTGGATGAAATAAGAAAAACGGAAGAACTGGATTTCGTAATTGAGGTTGACGGCGGAGTGAGCCTTGATAACTGCCTTGTGCTGACAGATGCCGGCGTCGATATATTCGTAGCAGGATCTGCGGTATTCGGTGCTGAGGATATTACAAAAAGAACAAAGGAATTCAAAAAGCTGCTGAAATAAAAAAACCGGGGAGACACTTTCCCGGTTTTTCTTTGTGCATTTAACTTATGCATCTGTTGCATTTGTGGGGGACGGGTGAGATTATTCTGCTTTTGCCTTGTTGTAGGCAAGTGTCATTCTGGAAACTTTTCTGGACGCTGTGTTCTTGTGGATGACATTCTTGCTGGCAGCTTTCATAAGCTTCTTTTCAGCAAGTCCAAGGCTTACCTTGGCCGCATCTAAATCCTTTGCCTCAAGAGCAGCGTAGAAATCTTTAAGTACGGCTCTGAAGTCTTTCTTAATGATTCTGTTCTTTAAAGTCTTACTACGAATTACACGGATTCTTTTCTTTGCAGATTTGATATTCGCCATTATTTACACCCCACTTTCACGAATTATCGCAACGAGAAGTATATATCCTTTCTTGCGGGAATGCAAGAAATTTCTTATAATATTAAAAGTAAATTTAAAAAGGAAGTTCATACACATGGAAAATTACCAGAATCGCATAAGAAATTTCAGCATTATAGCGCATATAGATCATGGCAAATCCACGCTGGCTGACAGGCTTATTGAAAACACCGGAACCGTAACGCAAAGGGACATGAAAGAACAGTTTCTGGACAATATGGATTTGGAAAGAGAGCGCGGCATTACAATCAAGCTTCAGACCACGCGCCTTGTTTACCATGCCAAGGATGGAAAAGAATATATATTCAATCTCATAGATACGCCGGGTCATGTAGACTTTAATTATGAGGTTTCAAGATCTTTGGCAGCTTGCGAAGGCGCTGTTCTTGTTGTGGATTCCACTCAGGGAGTAGAGGCTCAAACTTTGGCTAATGTATATTTAGCACTGGAAGAAAACTTAGAGATAGTTCCGGTTCTTAACAAAATAGATTTGGCATCCTCTCATCCTGAAGAGGTGAAAAAAGAGATAGAAGAGGTTATAGGCCTTGACGCATCTGATGCTCCCTGCATTTCCGCCAAGGAAGGTCTTAATATTGACCAGGTTCTGGAGGCAATCGTTGAGAAGGTTCCCGCCCCGGATGGCGACCCGGATGCACCACTTAAGGCCCTTATTTTTGATTCTTATTATGACAACTACAAAGGCGTAGTTATTTATACGCGAATCTTCGACGGTTCCGTTAAAGCCGGCGATACCATACTTATGATGAATGCCGGAAAAAAGTACGAGGTCACGGAAGTAGGTGTCAATGCGCCGCACCAGACCCCGGTAAAGGAGCTTTCTGCGGGAAGCGTAGGTTATATCTGCGCCAGTATCAAGCAGGTTGCGGACGCAAGAGTGGGAGATACGGTAACTTTGGCGGACAGACCGGCCAAGGAGCATCTTCCCGGCTACAAGAAGGTTCAGCCGATGGTTTACTGCGGTATTTACCCGACTCCTGACGAAAAGTACGAAAACGTTAAAGACTGCCTTGAAAAGCTTCAGGTCAACGATGCGGCGTTCATTTTTGAACCCGAAACCTCTCAGGCTCTCGGCTTTGGTTTTCGCTGCGGCTTTTTAGGTCTGCTGCATATGGAAATCATAGTCGAACGCCTTGAAAGAGAGTTCGGCCTTGGGATAATCACCACTTCACCGTCCGTAATCTACAAAATAGTGAATCACGACGGTTCGGAGTACTACATAGAGAATCCGAGCAAGTTGCCCGAGCCGACAAAATACGCTCACGTTGAAGAGCCGCTGGTCAAGGCTACCATTATGGTGCCTAATGAATATGTGGGCGGTGTGATGGAGCTTTGCCAAAACAGACGCGGTGTCATGGACCATATGGAATACATAACTCCGGAAAGAGTAGGCCTGTACTATACAATGCCTCTGAACGAGGTCATATACGATTTCTTTGACGCGCTTAAATCCAAGACCAGAGGTTACGGCTCGTTAGACTATGAATTTCTCCGTTACGAAAAGAGCAATTTGGTTAAGCTTGATATACTTCTCAACAGAGAATTGGTTGACGCATTCAGCATGATAGTTCACGAATCCGTAGCATTTACCCGCGGACGCTTTGTGTGTGAGAAGCTGAAGGAAGTAATTCCGATGCACCAGTTTGAGGTTCCGATTCAGGCAGCAATAGGACAGAAGGTAATAGCAAGAGAGACCGTAAAGGCATATAGAAAAGATGTATTGGCCAAGTGCTATGGCGGCGACATTTCCCGAAAGAGAAAACTTCTTGAAAAACAAAAAGAGGGAAAGAAAAGGATGCGTCAGTTCGGAAGTGTTGAAGTTCCGCAGGAGGCGTTCACTGCCGTTTTAAAGTATGATGAAGGAAAGAAGTAGTGGATAAAAAATCTTTGGGCATTTATGTGCATACACCGTACTGCCTGAAAAAATGCAATTACTGCGACTTCAAATCTTTTGCGTCCGAGCCGAATTTGGCTTACTTTAAACAAATTTGTGTTGAAATATCAGAAACTGCGTGTCAATACGCAAATAAATATTATGTAGATACAGTATATTTCGGCGGGGGTACGCCCAGCATGGTGGCCCCACCGGTACTGGGTGAGGTTCTGCAGACGATAAGAAATTCCTTTAATTTTGCAGAACAATGCGAAATTACGATAGAGGCCAATCCCGAGACTTTAACGGAGGAAAAACTCAAAGCCTTAAAAAACGCCGGCTTTAACAGAATTTCAATAGGCGTACAGAGCTTTGATGACGGGATTCTTCAGACCCTAGGGAGAGTACATAGCGCAGCAAGAGCCCGAGAAGCCTTGAGCTTATCTCGAAAGTATTTTGATAATATTAACATCGACTTGATGTTCGGGCTTCCCGGCCAGAACTTTGAGATATGGCAAAGCAGCCTGAAAGAAGCCTTAAGTTTTACACCGAAGCATATAAGCTTTTACAGCTTGCAGCTTGAGGAAAACACTCCGCTTTATGAATCATATAAGAACGGAGATATTGATCTTCCCGCATGGGAGGAAAACCGCGGAATGTACCACTTTGCAACAGCCTTGCTTAATGCTGCGGGCTATATTCATTATGAAATCAGCAACGCGGCACTTCCGGGATTTGAATGCAGGCACAATATGAAGTATTGGACTATGCAGGATTATATTGGGGTCGGACTTGGAGCGCATTCTTTTGTGGACAATTGCAGAACTGAGCGTACGGAAAAAGGGCTTATAAGAAGTCCTCAGACTGAAAAAGACCTGAAAGGAGATTTCATTTTTACAGAACTCCGTCTCATAGAAGGGTTTAGGCTTACGGACTACAGTAAACGCTTCGGCACTGATTTTCTTGAAGATTTTAAAGAACCTCTTAATGAATTGCTTGCTGCGGGTCTTCTTGAGCAGACACCGGACGGACGTCTTAAATTCACTTCCGCCGGACTTGATAATACAAACCTTGTAATGACAAAATTGCTTAATGCGTAGGAGAAAAAAATGAGCGCGAAATATGTAATGGCCCTTGACGAAGGAACTACAAGCTGCAGAACCATACTGTTCGATAAGACGGGAAACATAGTTTCGACGGCACAGAAAGAATTCACTCAAATTTATCCTAAGCCCGGCTGGGTAGAGCACGACGCCATGGAAATCTGGTCGACCCAGATAGGTGTAACCCGCGAAGCCATGCTGCGCGTAAATGTTAAGGCGGAGGATATTTCAAGTATAGGCATTACAAACCAAAGAGAGACAACGGTTGTTTGGGATAAGGATACCGGGGAACCCGTCTACAATGCCATAGTCTGGCAATGCAGAAGAACGGCCGAGTATTGTAATCAACTTATAGCAGAGGGTCACGGTGAAATGATAAAAGAAAAGACCGGGCTTCTTATAGACGCATATTTTTCCGGTACCAAACTGAGATGGATACTTGAAAATGTTCCCGGTGCCAGAGAAAAGGCGGAGGCCGGCAAGCTGCTTTTCGGAACCATAGAAACCTGGCTCATATGGAAGCTTTCCGGGGGCAAACTGCATATAACCGACTACTCCAATGCTTCCCGAACTATGATGTTTAATATCAATACGCTTAAGTGGGACGAGGACATTCGGGCTTTACTCAATATTCCGGGCGGCATGCTTCCTTCCCCGATGCCGTCGTCTTGTGTTTACGGCGAAACGGATGAGACTATTATGGGCGGAAGGATAAAGATTGCCGGAGCTGCGGGAGATCAGCAGTGCGCCCTGTTCGGTCAGGCTTGTTTCGAACCGGGGGATGCCAAGAATACTTACGGAACGGGCGGTTTTCTCCTTATGAATACAGGAAGCAAACCCGTTTTCTCGGATAACGGTCTGGTCACAACCATAGCGTGGGGTCTCGGCGGAGAGATTACATACGCACTGGAAGGTTCAATATTCGTTGCCGGCGCAGCCATTCAGTGGCTCAGAGATGAGATGGACTTTATGGAAAAATCCTCAGACTCCGAAGAGCTTGCGCAAAAGGTTCCGGACACGGGCGGAGTTTACATGGTTCCCGCTTTTGTGGGTCTGGGAGCGCCTTACTGGGATTCGTATGCAAGGGGTGCCATTCTTGGAATAACACGCGGCACCACCAGAAATCATATTATCAGAGCAACCCTTGAATCTTTAGCTTATCAAACTTATGACGTACTGCACGCTATGGAGCAGGACAGCGGCATTGAACTTCTTTCCCTTAAGGTTGACGGCGGTGCGTCCGCGAACAACTTCCTGATGCAGTATCAGTCTGATGTAATAAACGTAGAGGTTAAAAGACCGGTTGTAATTGAAACAACCGCCATGGGCGCGGCCTATCTGGCAGGTCTGGCTACATCTTACTGGACAAGCCTTGATGATATAAGGAACAACTGGCGCATTTCCGGAGCCTTTGTTCCGACAATGGACGATAAGACAAGAAAAGAAAGACTTGAAGGCTGGCATCACGCGGTAGCCCAGGTTATGCATAAATAAAATCCGTTTTTACAAAATCCTTAAAAAATATAAAAATCCTCTTGACAGTGTACTATGTGTAGTAGTACACTATTGTCACGAAAGGGGGAATATGGGATGTTTAAGATTGATTTAAAAAACAAAAAGTCAATATACGAGCAGGTCATCGACGGCATCAAGGAAGAAATCATAAGCGGCAATTTCAGACCGGATGATAAGCTTCCTTCCGTCCGCGACCTTGCCGCGAAACTTACCGTAAATCCGAATACCATACAAAAAGCGTATACCGTGCTCGAAGAGCAGGGATATGTCTATACGGTTGCGGGGCGCGGTAATTTTGTTTCGGAAATGAGCCCTGTTGATGAAATAAAGGCCGGCGCGCTCTTTGACGAAATAGAAAGCTTGATTAAACAACTTAGGTATCTAGGGGTAAACGAAAGAGACATACGTTACAAATTGATGGACATGACTAATGAAAGGGGAGAGGGGAAATGATAAAAGTTGAAAATCTCAGCAAAAGCTTCGATGATTTCAAAGCTTTGGACGGTCTTTCTCTGAACGTTGATAAAGGCGCAATTTACGGCCTGATAGGGGTAAACGGTTCAGGTAAGACCACGCTTATCAGACTTATCGCGGGTGTCCTCAAATCGGATAGCGGAAGCATATTGATAAATGGCGAAAAAGCTTATGACAACGAGGCTGTAAAGGACAGGATGGGCTATGTTCCCGACGAGCTTTACTTTACACAGGGCTACTCGCTCAAAGCGATGAGCAGGTATTATAAAGGTCTGTACAACGTTTGGGACGAAGACCGCTACCATAAAATGCTGAAGGACTTCGGTCTTAGCGAAACGGGTAAAATCAGCAAGTTTTCCAAGGGCATGCAAAAACAGGCGGCTTTCATACTCGTTATGAGCACCATGCCGGATGTTCTTATTTTAGACGAGCCCATAGACGGACTTGATCCGATTATGAAGAAAAAGGTATGGTCTTACCTTTTAAGCGACGTCGCCGACAGAGAGCTTACGGTGCTCATTTCAAGCCACAATTTAAGAGAGCTTGAAGGCATCTGCGACTCCGTGGGAATACTTCAGGCCGGACGCATTAAATTCGAGGGAAAACTCGACGAACTTAAGAATGAAGCAAAAGACATGAGTCTTGAAGACCTCTTCTTCTATGAAATGGGAGGTGGACAGTAATGAATAAAATATTTGCACCGGCTTTATACAGGGACAATTTGAAAAGATACTGGGGCCTTTCGGTAGTCGCCGCGCTGTTCTTCTATCTGGGAGCCTTGTACGGCATAACAATGGACAGGATGTACGGCTATGAGCCCTCCTACTACTCGATAAGCAGTATGCTTTCAAACAGGAACGGAAGCTTTTTGCTGCTGCACCTTGCCATTCCCGTGGCTGCGGCGCTTTGCATGTTCGCGTATCTTAACAAGGTCAGCAGTACGAATATTTACAACTCATGGCCGCTCAATAGAAACAGCATGTACCTTACGAACTGGCTTTCCGGTTTTACGGTTTGCCTTCTGCCGCTGATTACAACTTTTCTTGTAATGCTGGCTCTGAAAACAAAGGTCTATGCGCCCGGCACAAGCGAGAACATCTATACCGCGGCGGCTTGCTTTAGCTGGCTGATTCAGTCCGTAGTTATTGAAATCTTCATTTACAGCATAGCGGTCGTGGGCTGCGTAATTTCGGGCAACGGGGTAATAGCTCTTTTGACCGCCGTTGCTTTGAATTTCGTGATACCGGCCGTAATCGTATCTTCTTACGGTTATGTGGGCATGTCCTGCTTCGGATTTTCGGTAAACAACAACGCTTTTATGGATATGGCTATAAAATTCAGCCCCTGGCTTAGAGTCATGGATACGGGGCACACTACGTTAAGTCTTGTAATCTACGGCATCGCGGCTATCGCAGTAGCAGTTCTCGGCGCATGGATTTACAGTATAAGATACATGGAACGGGCAACGGATACCTATGTGTTTGAACCGGTAAGAAACGTTATAGGCTTTCTCCTGACTTTTTTCGCGACCACAATTGTCGGCTTGATATTCTTCGATATGTGGGGCTACGGCAGCTATATGATAGGTTTTATAATAGGCTTTATCATAAGTCAGATGATTACAAGAAAAACCTTCAGAATAGTTAATAAAAAGGTGCTTAAGAACCTCATAGCCTATGCGCTTATTATGGCAATAATCATAAGCTGCGCAGCCACGGATGTATTTGGTCTTTCAAAACGAATTCCGCGCGAGGAAGATATTAAGCGCGTAGAAGTTGTAATCTGGGAAAGCGGACAGGGCTATACTTATATGTTGGAAAGTGAGGAGGACGAAGCTGTTGAAAAAACGCTTGAGATGCACCGGAGTATAGTAAACAATAGGGCGTCCTATGAAACAAAAACACGAGGCCGTTATTCTCGTTTTCAAGACAATGAAATAATGTTGACTTACGTGCTGAATTCGGGAGATGAGGTTCATCGTTTCTACGGTATTGAAAAGGAGAAAATCTCCAAAGACCCTGCATATGACGCATTTGTCAAGTACGCAGAGCAGCACAGTGAAGTTATAAAGTAGAAGCAGAGCAAAACAAATAATACAAAGCAAAATAACAAATAATTGAGAAATATGCATCAGCGCAGAAAGATACAAAATCTGCAACGATGCATATTTTTTCTTGATGTAGTTCCTTCGGATTTAAAGCCGTATTTGCATAGCTTAAACTTCTATAATAAATATGTTATTTACAGATTTGAAAAAGTGTATAAACAGTATTTTATTCTCGACCTCTCCTCAGGGCAAGATGTCATAATAATGCTAAAGGGAAAAAACGCAGTAGCGAAAAGGGTTTCAGAGCTTCCACAAAGTACGAAATTCGAAAATTGGTGTGTTGCTTAGAGTTATTATAGGATTTTTGGCGGATTATCAGGATAATTCTAAGCACATCAATCCTTTCCACCGGGGTTGATAAGGTACAAATGCTTGAATAAAAATTCACTAAACACTTGAATAAAAATTCACTAAACACTTGAATAAAAGTTGCACAAACACTTGAAAACATGTTATAATTTCTTTGTTTTAAAAGTGAGACGAGACTTATGAATAAGTATTTACCAAGGATTATAGATAAATTATTGAGTGAGAGATTAGAAGCCAAAGGTGCTGTTTTATTGGAGGGACCTAAATGGTGTGGCAAGACTACCAGTGCCAAAGAGATTGCAGGTAGTTTCATATCAATGGATCAACCTGAAATGAGTAAGCAGTATCAATCTATGGCAGAGCTTTCTCCGCTAACGCTATTGAAAGGTGAGACTCCAAGACTAATAGACGAGTGGCAGATAGCTCCTAATTTATGGAATGCAGTTAGATATGAGGTTGATCAGAGAGATGAATTTGGTCAATTCATTTTAACAGGCTCTGCCGTTCCCGCAGAAATAGATGAGTCTATGCATACCGGAACCGGAAGGATTTCAAGACTTTATATGAGACCGATGAGTTTGTATGAGTCTGAGGATTCAAACGGCAAAGTTGCAATCAGAGACCTATTTGCAGATGAGGAAATATCAGCTAAAAGCGATACTGATTTGGAGGAAATAGCATTCCTGATTTGCAGGGGAGGCTGGCCGAAAGCAGTCGGTTTAACCGAAAAACAGGCACTTTTTCAGGCAATAGACTATTTTGACGCCGTTGTCTCTGCTGACATAAGCAGGGTAGATTCTGTGAGAAGAGATAAGGAAAAAGCAAAAAGATTCCTAAAATCCTATGCAAGGAATGTCGGAACCAGAGCAAGCCTGGAGACTATCAGGCAAGATGTTTTGGCTAATCATACCGGTACATTTGACCCTGTTACACTTTATTCATATAGGGACGCACTAGCTAAAATCTTTGTTATTGAGGATTCGCCGGCTTGGAATCCGAATTTGAGGTCAAGGGTTGCTATCAGAACAACAGATGCGAGATATTTTGTCGACCCTTCAATTGCTGCTGCGGCCTTGCAACTAAGCCCAAAGGATTTGCTGAACGACTTAAACACCATGGGACTAATTTTTGAAAATCTGTGCGTCCGTGATTTAAGAATATATGCGGATTACCTGGATGGCAGTATTTATCAGTACAGAGACAGCAACGGCTTGGAATGTGATGCCGTTATTCACTTAAGAGACGGTTCTTATGGTCTGATTGAAATAAAACTGGGCGGGGATAGTTTGATTGAAGAAGGCGCAAAAAACTTGAAAGATCTCTCCTCAAAGATAGATACTAACAAAATGAAGGAACCGTCTTTTATGCTCGTTTTGTGCGCCAAAGCTCCGTTTGCCTATCGGAGAAAAGATGGAGTTTATGTGGTTCCTATAACTTGTTTGAAACCATAATAGGTAGGGAGATTTTAAAAATGATTAGATTGGAAACAATTAGTTCGGATAAAAAGACCGTTTTATATAATTTTTTACAAAAGTATTTATATGAGCTGTCTCAGTATTATTATAACGAAATGAATGAAGAGGGGAATTTTGTTTATAAGTATTTCCCGAATTATTTTATAGACTCCGACCGACATGCCTATTTTATCTGTGATGATGACAAATATATATGTCAATGCTCCTTGTTGCCGGGATAATGATAAGTTATATCTGCAGCGCGATAACGGAATTCATAATTACCTTTGCAAAGGATGCCGATATAGTTAATCTTCACAACTGGTCAAAGGGTAGTTTTTCCGGCAGGGACTGGGACGATGTTTTTATATTGTCTGCCGTAGTATTTATAACGTCTATAATGGTGTTTTTATTATCAAAGCCTATAAGTGCGTATCAGATGGGGGAACATTACGCACAGAGCATGGGTGTAAATACCAAAAGATTTAGGGTAGTATTGATTCTGCTTTCGAGCCTGCTTTCCGGAACGGTGACCGCATTTGCCGGTCCCATATCATTTGTAGGCATAGCGGTTCCGCATATTGTCAAGCTTTTGCTTAATACGGCTAAACCCATAGTGGTTATACCTGCATCATTTATGGGCGGCGCGGCTTTTTGTATGTTTTGCGACTATATCGCAAGGGTCTCTTTCGCACCGACGGAACTGTCCATAAGTACGGTTACGGCGCTTTTCGGTGCGCCAATAGTAATTGTGATGCTTGTGAAAAGGCATAGGAGATAGGAATGCCCGATTATTTTTTTCGTACATCCGACCTTGCTGTCGGATATAACGGCAACGCGCTGATACGCGACATTAACATCGAGATTAAAAGAGGTGAGATATTAACCCTTATCGGCCCTAACGGTTCGGGAAAATCCACCATACTTAAGAGTATCACCAAACACCTTGAGATGATAGGCGGTGATGCGTATATAGCTGACGCCTCCCTAAATGAAATGACTTTTAAGGAAATGTCAAAAAAGATTTCAGTAGTGCTTACCGGAAGCATTAAGGGCGAGCTGATGACCTGCTACGATGTGGTTGCGACAGGGCGTTATCCATATACGGGTTCTTTGGGTATACTTTCCGAGGAAGACAGGTTGAAGGTTTATGAGGCAATGAAAATGGTACAGACGGAAGATCTTGCCGGCAGAGACTTCCAGGCCATATCGGACGGTCAAAGACAAAGGATACTTCTTGCAAGAGCCATATGTCAGGAGCCGGAGATAATAGTACTTGACGAACCTACATCTTTTTTGGATATAAAACACAAACTGGAGCTTCTTGCAATGCTCAGAAGCATGGCAAAAGAGAAGGGCATAACGGTTATAATGTCTCTTCATGAGATAGACCTTGCTCAAAAAATTTCGGACAAAATCATGTGTGTAAGCGGAGATATGATTTCCCATTTCGGAGTTCCGGAGGAAATTTTTAAGACCGAAATTATAACGGCTCTTTATGAAATCAAAAAAGGTTCTTATAATATAATCTTCGGCAGTGTGGAGCTGCCAAGGCCCGAGGGCGAGGTGCGTACTTTTATTATCGCATCCTGCGGAAGCGGAATACCGTACTTCAGGGATATGCAAAAATTCGATAAATTGATTTATAATAAATTGCTTAATTATAGTTATTTCAGTACAAATATTTCAGTGAAAAGAAAGGACAGCTGATGTTAAAGATTAATCTCCTTGCGATGCTGACCGGCTTTGTAATAGACTGCCTGCTCGGCGACCCCATAAGCATCCCTCATCCCATAAGATTTATAGGGTGGGCCATAGCCTTCTTTGAGAAAGTATACAGGCGTTTATTCAGTAAAACAGAAAAGGGCGAATTTTCTGCAGGTATTGCCATGACAGTAACAGTTCTTATGTTAACTACTTTTATAAGTTCAGGTTTGCTGACAATTTGTAACCTTGCAGGAAAGTGGCTCTACTTTGTTTTTGCAAGCATAATGTGCTGGCAGATTATTGCCGCCAAATGCCTGAAAGATGAAAGCATGAAGGTTTATGCTGCCCTTAAAGATGGGGATATTCTCGCTGCAAGAAAGCTGATTGGAATGCTTGTAGGGCGTGATACCGAAAACCTCGCAGATGAGGAGATTATAAGGGCTACGGTGGAAACCGTGGCGGAGAACACCTCCGACGGTGTGGTTGCGCCCATGTTCTGGGCACTTATCGGCGGGCCGGTGGGCGGAATGCTCTATAAGGCGGTAAATACCATGGATTCCATGGTCGGATATAAAAATGAAAAATACATTATGTTCGGGCGTTTTTCCGCAAAACTCGACGACGCGGTAAATTATATTCCCGCAAGACTGAGTGCTCTTGCCATGATTCCGGCAGCAGTTATAGGGGGTTTTGACGCGGCGAACGCTTACAGAATCTGGAAAAGAGACAGAAGAAATCATTCGAGTCCGAACTCGGCGCAGACCGAAGCGGCTTGTGCCGGCGCCCTGCACATTCAACTTGGTGGCAAAGCCTCGTATTTCGGGAAGGTGCGTGAAAAACCGCACCAGGGAGACCCCGACAGAACCGTTGAGGCGGATGATATAATAAGGGCATGTAAGTTGATGTACATAACAAGCATGGTAATGTTATTTGTGTATCAATTGATTGGTTGGCTGATAGTTGTAGTGCAGGGGTGAAAATAAGATGATTATCAACAATGATTACGGGCACGGCGGAGACGTGTACAAGAACAAAGTAAAATATGATTTTTCGGCCAACGTGAACCCTTACGGCGCTCCGGATGACGTAAGAACCGCAATAGTTGAGGCCACATCAGAAATTGAAAAATATCCGGATCCTTATTGCGGCAAATTAAGAGAAAGACTTTCGTCTCACATTAGTATGCCCATTGACGATATAGTATGCGGAAACGGGGCCGCGGAACTGATTTTTCAGTTTGTAACGACCTTAAAACCGGCAAAAACCCTGCTTCCCGTACCGGCTTTTTCCGAATATGAAATAGCTCTTAAGGCGATGGGTTGCGACGTCACACATTTTCCGCTGAGGCGCGAGGATAAGTTTGAATTAAAGGAGGATATACTGCCTCATATAAACAGCGAACTTTCCCTGCTCATGCTGTGCAATCCGAATAATCCCACCGGCCAATGCATAAAGCCGGAACTTCTTTTGAAAATTCTTGACCGCTGCCGCGAAACCGGCACATGGCTTTTCATAGACGAGTGCTTTATTGATTTTGTTGAAAAGGGCAGATCAATTTCGCTTATTCCAAGACTCAGAGAAAATGACAGGGTATTCGTTTTAAGGGCTTTCACCAAGCTTTACGGCATGGCGGGGGTAAGGCTCGGCTACGCTGTGTGCAAAGAAAAGGAGATTCTCAATAAAATGTGTGCCAAAGTTCAGCCCTGGAACGTATCCAACCTTGCGCAGGCCGCGGGAGTCGCGGCACTTGAGTGCGGGGACTGGGTTAAGGAAACAATGAGGAAAATTGGCGAGGAAAAACGCTTTCTTGTTAAGGAGCTCACTGCGCTAAATATGAATATATTTGCGGGAGAAGCAAATTATCTCATGGTATTTGACGAACCGGGCTTGGATAAAAAATTGCTGGAGCGCGGAATACTCATAAGAAATTGCAATAATTATTATGGGCTCAGAGAGGGCGACTGCCGAATAGCCGTACGCACGCACGAGGAAAACGAAGCCCTTATAAAGGCACTGCGAGAGCTGAAGAATGCCTGAGAAAACATAAGTGAATCCCAAAATGCCTGAAAACACAGGAGAGCTAAAAATGCCTGAAAAGACAGGAATAGAAGATTATTACGCGATAAAAAACGGCAATAAATTGCAGTTTGGATTTACTACCGGTACCTGCGCCGCTGCGGCAACTAAAGCGGCAGCTCTTATGCTTGTGTCTGGAAAAATGATTCAAAGGGTTCATATTATTACTCCTAAGGGCATTGCTCTTAATTTGGAGGTTTTGGAGCCTGAAATCAAAAGTAACGAAGCGAGCTGCGCGATAAGGAAAATCAGCGGAGACGACCCCGACGTTACCGACGGCGTGCTCGTTTATTCGACGGTCACCTGGCAAAAGGAGCCCGGGATAAGGGTGGACGGCGGCCTCGGCGTAGGAAGAGTCACAAGACCCGGCTTGAAGCAAAAAATCGGAGAAGTCGCTATAAATCCGGTTCCCATGGAAATGATAAAAGCGGCGGCCAATGAAGCGCTTGCTGACTGCGGGCAGGCGGAAGGGCTGAAAGTTGTGATATCAATACCGCAGGGCGTCGAACTTGCAAAAAAGACCTTTAATCCGAGGCTCGGGATTGAAGGCGGTATATCCGTTTTGGGTACCAGCGGAATAGTTGAGCCCATGAGCGAACAAGCTCTTATAGACTGTATAGAACTTGAAATCAGGCAAAAATATGCGGGCGGGCAGCGCCGTATAATTATGGCTCAGGGCAACTACGGCGCGGATTTTATCAAAGAGCTTTGCGGCGTACAGGACGAGCAGATAATCAAGTGCTCCAATTTCATAGGAGTCAGTCTGGATATGGCCGCGGCCGAGGGTGTTAAGGAACTGCTTCTTGTCGGAAATATCGGAAAGCTGGTAAAGCTTGCCGGCGGCATAATGAATTCGCACTCAAAGGAGGCGGATGCCCGTGCCGAGCTTATTGCGGCGTCCGCGATAAGGGCAGGCTGTTCGCTTGAAACCGCAAGGGAGAGGGGAATAAATATTCAGATGGTTGAAAACTGCGGCACCGCGGATCAGCGCATATACCGCTCAACGGATGAGATTCCGCCCGACGCGGGTTACTATTCGCTTATGATTATCAAGGAGGCAGAAGGATGATACATTTCGTAGGGGCAGGCAGCGGAGCTGCGGATCTGATAACGCTCAGAGGGAAGAGCCTTCTTGAGGAGGCGGATGTGATAATCTACACGGGTTCGCTGGTAAACCCGGAGTTGCTTAAGTATAAAAAAGAGGACTGCAAGGTTTATGACAGCGCGCGATTGACACTTGAAGAAGTCATAGATGTGATGACAGACGCGGAGAAAAATAATCTCAAGACCGTGCGTCTTCATACCGCAGACCCCTGCATATACGGAGCCATACGCGAGCAGATGGATATTCTTGACGCTAACGGCATTGAATACGACTATTGTCCGGGTGTAAGTTCTTTTTGCGGTGCGGCTGCCGCTCTGAATCTCGAATATACTCTTCCGGATGTGTCTCAGAGCGTAATAATAACAAGGATGGCGGGAAGAACTCCCGTACCGGAGAAGGAAAATCTGCGTTCCTTTGCCGCTCACGGCGCGACAATGGTGCTGTTTTTAAGCACGGGGCTTCTTGAGGAAACTTCAAAAGAGCTTATGGCGGGCGGCTACAGCGAAGACACTCCCGCCGCCATAGTGTATAAAGCCACATGGCCGGACGAAAGAAAGTATATTTGCACGGTGGGAACTCTGGCAAAGTGCGCCGCCGAAAACAATGTGACAAGGACGGCGCTGATAATTATAGGAGACGTTATAGGCCATACCTCATACAGGCGGTCGGATTTATATAATCCCGAATTTACAACGGGCTACCGTGAGGCAAAAGTAAAATAATGGCGAATGTAAGACTTGCGGCATTCAGTTCAAAAGGCGTAAAAACAGCGGAGCGTGTGGCGGAGATTCTTTCTTCGAAAGGCTTTGAATGTCAAAGTTTCGCGCCTGAAAAATATTGTACGCAAAATACGCTTCCCATGGACACGGACGTCCGATCCTGGGCCAGGGAAGCTTTTGAAAAGGCGGATGCGTTGATTTTTTGCTGCGCCTGCGGGATAGCCGTAAGGGCGATTGCCCCGTGGATTAAGAGCAAACGCTCGGACCCCGCGGTCATAGTAACGGACGAACTCGCCGAATTCGTAATACCGCTTCTTTCCGGGCACATTGGTGGTGCTAACGAATTGGCGCTGCTGCTGGCGGAAGAGCTCGGCTGCATTCCTGTAATAACGACAGCTACGGACATCAACGAAGTTTTTGCGGTAGACGTATTCGCCAGGAAGAATCATCTGAAAATAAAGAGCATGCAGCTCGCAAAGGAGGTCTCGGCGGCTCTGCTTTCCGGAACTTCGGTGGGCTTTGCGTCCGACATTCCCTGCGCAGGAAAGCTTCCCGAGGGTCTTGTAAGCTTTTCCGAGGGTCTTGGCATATGCGTAAGCGCAGATCGTGAAAAGAAACCTTTTAAAAATACCCTCAATCTGATTCCACAAAGTTATGTAATAGGAATAGGCTGCCGGAAAAACAAGGCCTTTGACGAGATTGAATCATTTGTACTCGGAGAGCTTGAGAAAAACAATGTGGGTATCGACGAGATAAGATCCATCGCCAGCATAGATCTTAAAAAGGATGAGCCCGGCCTGCTTTGCTTTGCTGAAAAATACGGCATAGAGTTCGTATGTTTTACAGCCGAAGAACTTGCCGGCGTTCCCGGAGAGTTTACGGCTTCGGAATTTGTCAAAAACAAAGTAGGCGTTGACTGCGTATGCGAACGTGCCGCGCTTAAAGCGGGCGCAAAAGAATTAATTCAAAAGAAAACAGCGGCAAACGGTATGACCTTTGCCTTGGGAAAATACGAGGAGGTAATAAGTTTTGAGTAAGCTTTATGTTGTGGGAATAGGGCCGGGCAGCTATGAAAATATGACTCAAAGGGCGCAGCAGGTTCTAAGCGAATGCGATGTAATAGCAGGCTACACTGTTTACGTGGATTTGGTCAGAGAACATTACCCCGATAAAAAGTTCATAACAACGCCCATGCGAAAAGAAGTTGAAAGATGCGAACTGGCGCTCAATTGCGCTTTTGAAGGCAGCGATGTCGTAATGATATGCAGCGGAGATGCCGGTGTCTACGGCATGAGCGGCCTTATAGAAGAGCTTGCCCCCAAATATCCCGGAGTTGATGTGGAAACGATTCCGGGCGTGTCGGCCATGCTCAGCGGTGCCGCTCTGCTCGGCGCGCCTCTTATGAACGATTTTGCGGTAATAAGCTTATATAACACGGGAAGGCCTTGAGATGGGAAGGGCTCAGGTTGTGCAGGCCGAAGCGGCCGGCATAGAGCCGTCGGTTTTGATGAACCCCGTACTTTTGAAGCCTACAACCGATATGGGGTCGCAGATAATAGTCAACGGCGAGGTAAGGGGTCAGATGAGCGCAAGAGATTATTTCGCCATGAAAAAGGATTTGCTGCCCGAGGTAATGAAGGCATACAATACACTCTCGGAGAATAATGATATAATAGTTATCGAAGGTGCCGGAAGCCCCGCCGAAATCAATCTTAAAGACGACGATCCCTTTGTAAACTTGGATTGGCAAGGGAAGCCAAGGCTCCCGTGTTGATTGTGGGCGACATTGACAGAGGCGGAGTGTTCGCCCAGCTGTACGGAACCGTTGAGCTGCTCAATGAGGAGGAACGTTCAATGGTAAAGGGTCTTGTGATTAACAAATTCCGAGGCGACGAGTCAATACTGCATGACGGCTTAAGGCAAATAGAAAAGCTCACCGGCATACCGGTAGTAGGCGTGGTTCCTTATCTTAATCTTGATATAGACGATGAAGACAGCCTCTCGGAG
>CAYFUZ010000016.1:0-28696 GCA_964346675.1 uncultured Oscillospiraceae bacterium
GTCTGCGGAAACATATCCACCGGGGTCGCCTCTTCAAATTTAAAGCCCCCCTCAATAAGTATCTTAAGGTCTCTGGCGAGGCTTGCGGGATTGCAGGATACATATATCAGTTTTTGAGGGCCGATTGCTGAAATTATTTTAAGAAGGCTTTCGCGGCATCCTGCGTGCGGCGGATCCACAACTATACAGTCCGCTTTTACTCCGCGCAGCTTTGTCTCAACAACATCTTCAGCTTTGCCGCAGATAAAGCTTGTATTTACTATTCCGTTTATTACGGCGTTCCTATTTGCCTGTATGACGGCCGCTTTGGAAAGTTCCACGCCTATGACTCTGATGCATCTGTCACTGCAAAAAAGTCCTATGCTTCCCGCGCCACAGTAAAGATCCAAAAGCGAAGAACCTTCGTCAACATACGACTTCACTATTGAATACAGCTTCTCACATTGCCGGCTGTTTACCTGATAAAAACTCTCGGCGTCTACCTCGACCTTGAGCGGTCCGATGCTGTCATGTATCAGATTTTTACCTCTATACAGAAGCGGATAACCGCTCTCCTGCACCGTAAACGCTAAAAGCTCTCCATCGTTCCCGGTGCGCACTATAAGCTCCTGCGCATTCTTTACGGGATTTTCCCTGAATTCCCTCACTATCTCCAGTGCGCGTTCATCATGTATTTTACAATCCCGGCATTCCGTGCAGCACAGGGGCCGGCAGTCTCCTACCTTGAATTCACCCTTGTTTCTATAGTTAAAGGGCTTGTCGGCAACGACTACCGCTTTTACCTTCGGGTCCGGAATCTTTGCCAGCCTTACAAGTGCATCCGTAACTCGCTTTTTCTTCCAATCAAGCTGCGCTTCATAAGGCATACGAATCAGCGGAGCGCCGCTGCAAAGAGGCTCCGTATAACCTTCCGCGATTCCTTTTAGAAAACGCCCCTTGTCTGCGCTTATACGGACATTGACGGTTTCTCCCGGAAGCGCTCCTTTTACAAAAACGGCGAGGCCGTCTTTATGACCGATACCCTCGCCTTTGTCGCTCAAATCATCAATTGCTACTCTTATTAATCGTTCTTCCACTTCTCTTACGCTCCAACTCTCCGAGTATCTTCTTGCGCAGGCGTATATCAACGGGCGTGATTTCCACAAGTTCGTCATCGTTTATCCATTCAAGAGCTTCCTCAAGGGAGAAAATTCTCGGCGGTGTAAGAAGAATTTTATCGTCCGAACCGGCCGCTCTCATGTTGGAAACGTGTTTCATCTTGCATGGATTGACTACCATATCTTCATTTCTGGAATTCTGACCAACTATCATTCCCTCGTAAACACGAACGCCGGGCCCTGTAAACATCTGAGCGCGCTCCTGAATATTATTCAGAGCATAAGGCGTTGTGACGCCTTCTTCCTGGGCTATTATAGCACCTGCTGTGCGCTGGGGAATCTCTCCTTTGTAGTCTTCATAACCGATAAAGCGGCGGACCATGATGCCCTCGCCTCTCGTTTGGTTTATAAACTGCGATCTGTAGCCCATAAGACCTCTTGTCGGCGCAGTGTAAACAAGTCTTGAGCGGCCGTTTTTACCGCTCATAGAAACCATTATACCCTTACGGAGATTAAGATCATTGATGATACTACCTGAATATTCATCCGGAACCTCGATTACGACTTCCTCGACAGGTTCCTGGTTTTGCCCTTTGGTTCCCTTACGCCAGATTACCTCCGGCTTCGACACAGCCAGTTCATACCCCTCTCTTCTCATGTTCTCTATGAGTATCGAAAGATGAAGCTCCCCTCTTCCGGACACCTTGAAAGAATCCGTCGAATCAGTTTCCTCGACCCTGAGACCCACGTTTACCTCGAGTTCTTTTTCAAGCCTTTCCCTGATGTGGCGGCTGGTGACATACTTGCCTTCCTTGCCTGCGAACGGACTTTTATTGACCAGAAAATTCATGGACAGAGTCGGCTCTTCTATTGCGATGGCCGGAAGCGGCGCAATATTATCATCACTGCAGAGAGTATCGCCTATTGTAATATCCGGTATTCCGCATACTACACATATGTCTCCCGAATGAACCTCGTCAACGGCAACTCTCTTCATTCCGCGATACACGAAAATCTGATTGATTTTTTCCGACTTAAATGAACCGTCCGGTTTTGCGAGCGCAACGGTCTGATTGGCTTTTAATATTCCCTTATCGATTCTTCCTATGCCGAGGCGGCCCACGTAATCATCGTAAGCGAGAGAGGAAATCTGCATCTGAAGCGCTTCCTCATCATAATCCGGATAAGCACCGCATTGAGTTATTATAGTATCAAACAGCGGCGCTATATTCAGTTCTCCCCATCCGGCTGCACTCTTTTTTATTTTGTTTCCCTGATTGTCCTCAACACCCATATTCTCAAGCTCTTTCGGATTGCGGACAACTATGCCCTGACGGGCTATTCCGTAAAGTATCGGAAAATCAAGCTGTTTATCGTTTGCTTCAAGATCCATGAAGAGTTCATAAACATCGTCCACTACTTCTTTGATTCTTGCGTCTTTCTTGTCAATTTTGTTTATAAGAAGTATCGGGTTAAGATTTTGCTCGAGGGCTTTCTGCAGCACAAATCTGGTCTGCGGCATGGGTCCTTCGGAACTGTCAACTAAAAGTATTACCGTATCGACTGTTTTAATTATGCGCTCCACCTCTGATGAAAAATCCGCGTGTCCCGGAGTATCCACAATATTGATTTTATAGTCGCCGTGGGCTACGGAACAGTTCTTTGAATAAATTGTAATGCCTCTTTCTCTTTCAATGTCGTCGGAGTCCATTACACAATCCTTCATTTCTTCGTTTGCACGGAATATTCCGGACTGAGCCAAAAAGGCGTCTACCAGGGTCGATTTCCCCGCATCGACGTGCGCAATAACCGCAATATTAATAATTTTTTCTTTTGCCATATCTGCAACCTCGTTTGTTGTTTTTACAATTAGCCGAAATAGTTTATCACAATTCTCTCTGATATGGTAGAATATCTCATATGTTAAGAACTTTTATTTGGCTGCTGTCAGCCGTAATTTTAGTAATAGCTTTTCTTCCTGTCCTGCTGATTTTATGGATTACACGTAAGCCGGACCGCTTTTCGCCTATTCCGAAAACCATCGGATGGATTACCGGTAATATTATACCACCCATGACAAAACTGGGCGGCTGCGACTATGAAATATTCGGACAGGAAAATATTCCCGAAGGTCCGGCGCTTTTTGCGGGCAATCATCAGGGGGATTTTGATGTGCTGATGATACTGTTCGCATTCAAACGGGTTCCTGTAATCATAGCCAAGATCGAAGCAAAAATAATCCCGATTATAAACGTCTGGATGAATCTTATGCACAGCATATTTATGGACAGAAACGACATGCGCCAGAGTCTGCTTTGCATAAAAGAAGCCGAGGAACAGCTCAGGCATGGCAACAGCGTAATTGTTTTTCCTGAAGGAACAAGAAGCAAGGGACCTGACATGGGAGAATTCAAGGCGGGAGCCTTTAAAGCCGCTGTAAACGCCGGCGTGCCCGTAGTGCCTTTCGTGATAGACGGAACCTACAAGGTTTTCGAACAGCAGAACTTTTTCAAAAAAACTCATGTAAGCTTTACTATCCTTCCGCCGGTAACACCCTTTAAAAATGAAAAAACCACCGAGCTTTCGGAGCGCGTCCAAGCCGCAATTGAAGCGGAACTGCTCAGACAGAGGTCGGTGCTATGAAGAAACTGCTCGGACATCTTTCGACTTTAATAGAGCATAAGTATTTCGTACTCATTGCCTGTTTTAAAATGGGGATTTATCGTCAGGGGCTGACTCACGATTTAAGCAAGTTTATGCCATCGGAATTTCTGCCGGGAGTAAAATATTTTCTCGGTGACAAATCCCCGACAACAGCGGAGCGAAAAGAACTCGGCTACTCCGCGGCCTGGCTTCATCATCAGGGAAGAAACAGACATCACTTTGAATATTGGATAGATTATACGGGCAAAAACCGCGGCGAAAAAGCTTCGGTCCCAATGCCGATTAAATACCTCGCGGAAATGGTTGCGGACAGATACGCTGCCTGCAAAACTTATAACAAAAAACAGTACACTCAAAGCGACCCTCTGAATTATTTCCTGAGGAGCAAGGATGTAATAGCCATGCACCCCGAAAGCAAGGAACAGCTCGAAAAAATACTGACAATCATGGCCGAGCAAGGAGAAAATACGGCTTTCAAGTACACGAAAGAGCTGATAAAAAAATCCCGCTGAACGCGGGATTTACTTTTATTCATTTTTTGCCGACGCTACCAGCAAATCCGAAGCAGCGAGAAGAGCCTTTGTGTATTCATGCTGCGGATTTGAATAAAGTTTTTCAATATAGCCCTGCTCTACTACCGTTCCCCTTCTCATTACAAGTACATAGTCGCAGAACTGATATACCACGTTCAGATCATGGCTTATGAAAAGATAACTCAACTGATACTTTTTTCTCAAGTCCGCCAAAAGCTGCAGTATCTGCGCCTGAATTGTTACATCCAAAGACGAAACCGGCTCATCCAAAATTATAAACCGGGGCCTTGTTATAATTGCCGCCGCTATACACACTCTTTGACGCTGCCCGCCGGATAGCTGCGACGGCATGGACTTGGCAAGGTTTGCCGGAAGCCCTACAGCTTCTATTGTTTCTGCCACAATTCGCTTTCTTTCGCTGTGCTTAGCGACTTTTCTTATAATCAGCGGCTCCTCAAGTATTCTTTCAACACTCATCGAAGGATTCAGTGCCGACGATGAATCCTGAAAGACCATCTGAGGGCGTTCGGTGTAATTCGTGATTTTTCCGGTATAGTCGGCCATACCCAGTATGCATCTCGCAAGGGTTGTTTTTCCCGACCCGCTCTCACCTACAAGCCCCACAATCTGCCCTTCGCATATTTCAAAACTGACGTTATTCAAAACGGTTTTACTTATCTTTTTGAATCCGTCCGTCTCCTTGTAAGTATTGCTTACATCTTCAACTTTCAGTATGGGTTTGCGTTCCATTATCTGTAGGTTTTATCTCTTGTAGGTATAGCCGCAATGAGCTTCTTGGTATATTCGTGTCCGGGCTTGTTTCTAATCTGCCATGTAGGACCGTCTTCCACTATTTTACCTGCATTCATTACTATTATTCTGCTGCACAGAGCGCTTACTACGGCAAGATTATGGGAAATCATAATAATACCTGTTCCGTGCTCCTTGTTTATACGCCTTAAAAGATCCAAAATTCGAGCCTGAGTTGTTACATCCAGCGCAGTTGTGGGTTCGTCGGCGATAAGAAGGCTGGGATTGGATATTATGGCTGCCGCTATGCATATTCTCTGGAGCATGCCGCCTGAAAGTTGATGCGGATAGCTGTTATATACATTTTCAATATCATAAAGATCGGAGCTTTTCATGGCGCTGAATGCTTTTGCTTTTCG
Organism: uncultured Oscillospiraceae bacterium; assembly: GCA_964346675.1. Taxonomy (GTDB): domain Bacteria; phylum Bacillota; class Clostridia; order Peptostreptococcales; family Anaerovoracaceae; genus RUG13409. The sequence continues at coordinate 5,464 of CAYFUZ010000016.1, forward strand.
CTCTTCCGCGCTCATCTCCGGATGATGCACCATAAGGGCTTCTTCAACCTGCGGTCCGACCTTCATTATGGGATCGAGCGCGCTCAAAGGTTCCTGAAATACCACGGCCAGACTCGTACCCTGAAGACTTCTTATATTTTCACGGTCCGTATCGAGAATTTCTTTTCCGTCGAGTTTTACGCTTCCCTCGTAGCGCACGCTGCGTTTTTTCAGAAGTCCGGAAAGAGACATGGCCGTCACGGATTTTCCGCTTCCGGACTCTCCTACCAAACCTACCATTTCGCCGCTTTCCATATGAAAAGATACACCGTTGACTGCCCACTTGTGCGGACTGGAAAGGAATTGTACTCTTAAATCTTTTACTTCAAGCATTACTTTTTCCTCCTCAGCTGCTCCTGCTGCAAGCCTTCACCGAGAAGCGACAGGCCCATTACCAAAAGCACTATGGCAAGGCTTACAAAACCTGCGTACCACGGCGCGCCGCCAATAAGGAAATTCTGTGCCTCCATAAGCATGCGCCCTAAAGACGGCCTGCTTGCGGATACACCCACTCCTAAAAAGCTCATGCTCGCCTCCGCCAAAACCGCATTGTTAAAGCCTATTGTTGCGGCGGGAAGAAGCGTAGAGTGGATGTTCGGAAGTATGTGGACAAATATGATGCGAAGAGGGCTTGCGCCCATCAGCCTGGCCATTTTTACGTAGTTGCAGTTCTTCTGCTGGGTAAATTCGCTGCGAACCATTCTGGCGTAGCTCGGTACAAAAAGTATCCCGAGAACACGGACCACATTATAGTCGCTTGAGCCAAGCAAGGCTATTACAACCAGCGCAAGCATTACATTCGGAAAAGCGGTTATGGCATCGCAGATACGCATCATAACATCGTCGAACCAATCTCCCCGATAAGCCGCAAGAGAACCTATTACGGTTCCCGCTGCAAGACCTATAAGATTAATCGCAAAGGCAACCATGAAGGTAGTGCCCATGCCGTCTATAACTCTGGATAAAATATCACGACCGAAATTATCCGTACCGAAAAGATGTTCGGGCGAAGGAGGTTTAAGCCTCACTGAACCGTCCATAAAATTCGGATCATACGGGGTCCAGAAAAAACCAATTACAATCACGATTACTATAAACACCGTTATAGAAGCTCCGTACTTCAGGAACCAGTTGTTTTCACCGTTTAGCTTATTCATCTGTTTGCCTTAATACGCGGGTCGATAAACGGATAAATCATATCCGCTATAAAGTTGACTATAATTACCCAAATAACAAGAATAACAACTATTGCCAGGACTACGGTAAAGTCTCTGCTTCCTATGGATGAAAGCAAAAGACGGCCTATTCCGGGTATGGAAAATATCTGCTCTATAATTATGCAGCTTGCCAGCATCTCCGCCAGCGATATTGCAAGAAATGAAATCACGGGTATCATTGCGTTATGAAGCGCATGATGATTCAGAGCCTGCGAAAAATTCATTCCCCTGCTGAAAGCGGTCCTTATATAGTCCTTTGTCATCTCCTCACCGGCCTGGCTTCTTAGCATTTTAACCGCCTGAGAAGCTTTTGGAACGGCTATGGCAAGAGCGGGCAAAAACATATATCCGAAAAAGCCCAACGGACTTTCTTGAAAAGACACATAGTATCCTGGTGTGAACCAATTCAGTACAAGACCGAAGATAACAGTAAATAATATGCCTATAAAAAACGGCGGTATCGACATGACAAGCTGATTAATCACAGTCATAACTCTGTCAAACCCAGTGCTTCTGGTTCTGATTTGATATATCCCGAATGTGAATGAAATAACACATGTCAGAGCAAAGGCCATAAGAGTCAGGAATGCCGTTACTGCGAGCTTTGGCAGAACCATTCCGGAAACCGGCAGGTTGTAGCTGTAGGATATACCCATGTCGCCGCACAGGAAATTAGCGGCCCACTCAATATAGCGAGTCAGTAAAGGTCTGTTGAATCCGAGAGCTTCCCTGAGCTCCGCAAGTTTCTCGGGTGTTGCTTCGGCACCGAGCATTCTTGCTACCGGATCCCCTATTATCTGAAATGCGCAAAAAGCCAGAAAAGAAACCGCGGCAATTGTAATAATAAGCGTTATTAACTTTTTAAGCACATATTTCATCCGTTATCGCAGACCGAAATCGAGAAAATCTCTTTAGTAGTGAATTGTTGAGAAATCTATTCTGTACAGCGGATAGAAGTTATATCCGCTGAGCTTCTTGTTCAGTGCGGTAAATTCCGCAAGATCCTGAATATACGCATTTGCGGCATCTTCCGCGAGTATACGAGTAGCCTGCTTATAAAGACCCGTTCTTGCCGCGTCATCTGTTTCCGCGGTAGCCTCAGCTATGAGCTTATCGTATTCGGAATTGGAGAAACCTATCATGTTCTTGTTGCCGTCGCTTACCCAATAAGACAGCAATGCGTTTGCCGTAAGCGTAGGCGCGTCAAATCCGATTACCGTGGAATCAAAATTCCTTCCCGTATAAACATCGGTAAGCCATGAGGTCCACTCAATTTCCTTAAGTTCCGCTTTTATACCCACTGCCTGAAGCTGCTGAACTATAACCTGCCCCACATTAACATGCGGTGTGTAATTGGATGGAACCGTCACGCTCATGGCGAATCCGTCCGGATATCCGGCTTCAAGCAAAAGCTCCTTAGCCTTGCTCGGGTTGTGCGGATACATATCAATAAGACTTTCATCAAAGTATTTCTTAAAGGCCGGATATATGGAAGATCCGAGCTTGCTGCCGTGACCTTCAGACGTAAGTTCCAATATTGCATCAACATCAAGCGCATAACAAATAGCCCGGCGAACTCTCACATCATTAAGCGGTTCTCTTGCATTGTTGAGATACAAAGCCTGCACCAGATTCATGGTGCCCTCAAGTACATTATAATTCTCTCCGAGTCCGGAGGCCTGATCAAGTGTAAGGTGCGCAACCATGTCTATGGCTCCCGCATTTACGGCAGCCAGCATAGTAGTCGGATCCTCATATATCTTGCAGGTAACCTTGCTGAGGAAGGCTTTTGTCCCCCAATATTCATCGAACTTCTCAAAAATGATGTTTTCCTGGACACTCCTTGAAACAAACTTGAACGGGCCCGTTCCGACAGGATGTGTCGCCGTCGCCTCAGCAGAATCCTTTGGAATTATATACACCAATGAAACATAGGCCAAAAAGTCGTTGTTCGCAGCCGGCAGGGTAATTACAATATTGTTACCCTCGCTTTTTACCGTTACACCTTCAAGAACCGTAGGAAGGGTTGAGTCCACCGTAAGCCTGATGCAGCTTTCAAAGGAGTACAGCACGTCTTCAGTCGTAAGCACCGCTCCGTTATGAAACTTCACACCGTCTCTGAGCTTGAAGCTGTACACCGTTCCGTCCGCGGATACAGTGCAGCTTTCGGCAACGGCCGGGACATAGTCCCCTGTAGATGTTACCTTATACAGACCTTCATAAACATTTGTAAGTATTTCCTTTGTGCCGGCTGCAGTCATCTGATAGGGATTAAGACTGTCCCCTAAATCCTGAGCTATACCTACAACCATCTCGTTGCTTGCTTCTCTGCCTTCCGCCTTTTCCTTACCGTTGTTGCATGCGGCAAAACCGAACACCATAAACGCAGCTAACAAAATTGCTATAATTTTTTTATTCATGGCATCCTCCCTCCATATCACCTTATTCTATCTTCTATTGACTATATTCTTCAGCCAGCATTCCGCCTACATAGACACCGGAAGCTCCCGCCTGTGAAAGACCGTGCGTAACCCCGGAGCCATCACCGAGAACATACAGTCCTTTAATCTTTGTTTCAAGATTTGAACCTACTTGAACGGTTGAATTATAAAACTTAACCTCAACCCCGTACAAAAGAGTGTCTTCATTTGCCGTTCCGGGCGCAATCTTATCCAAGGCGTAAACCATTTCGATAATATCGTCCATTTGCCGTTTTGGCATTACCAGTCCCAAATCTCCGGGAGTCGCCTTAAGAGTCGGCTTGGTAAAACACTTTTCCATTCTGTGCTCATTCGACCTTCTTCCTTTTACGAGGTCGCCGAATCTTTGAATCAGTACACCGCCGCCAAGCATGTTCGACAGTCTAGCTATGGATTCTCCGTATTCGTTGCTGTTTTTGAACGGTTCAGTAAAACTGTTCGAAACGAGCAGGGCGAAGTTTGTATTCTCGGTCTTAAGAGACGGATCAGCATAGCTGTGACCGTTAACGGTAACTATGCCGTTTGTATTTTCCGATACAACTTCGCCGTAAGGGTTCATGCAAAATGTTCTGACCAGATCCCCGTATTTATGGGTTCTGTAAACAATTTTACTCTCATAAACTTCATCAGTTATATGTTTAAAAACCGTGGCAGGAAGTTCAACACGCACACCCAGGTCCACGCGATTGCTCTTTGTCGGGATTCCGAGTTTCTTACACATATTCGAAATCGTCTTGGAACCGCTTCTTCCCATGGCAAGTACAAGATGCTTACAAAAATATTCCGTACCGTTCTCTCCGGATGTACGTACAACAAAGCCGTCTTCGCTTTTTTCAACGTCATCAACGCTGGTACGGAATTTAAAATCAATACGATTCTTTATGTAATCATAGATTTTTGCGAGTATCTGAACGTTACGATCGGTTCCAAGGTGCCTGATTTTCGCATCCAGCATATGCAAATCATTTCGCAGGGCAAGCGTTTTTAACTCGGAGTTGGCTGTCGAATAAAGCTTTGCTTCCGAACCGCCGAAGCTGCACAGAACATCATCCAGATATTCCATAAGCTCCATGGCCTTTTTTTCTCCGACATAAACGTGCAAATCACCACCGAATTCGGTAGTGATGTTGTACTTCCCGTCCGACAAAGTACCGGCGCCACCGTAGCCGTTCATTATATGACAAGGATTACACCTGATACAGTGATCTGTGAGGCCCTTATGAATAGGGCATTCACGCTCCTGAAGTGCAGCTCCTTTTTCAATTACCAGTACTTTAGCATTATTGCTGCGTTTTGTGAGTTCATAACTCATAAACACACCTGCAGCGCCTGCACCTACGATAATAATATCGTAGTTAGTCATTTTTACTCCTCTGCGGTCAGCTTTTCAAATTCGGCTGCCACCTTTTCAAATTCAGCGTCATCTTCAATATCGATGAGCTCGAATTCTTCTTCATTTACTTCTTTATATCCGTAGAGATATACATCATCGGTATCGTCGTCCGGAATAAGAGCTATATACTCCCTGCCGTCAACATCGAAGATACCCATAATCTCCGCTTCCACTTCCATTCCGTCATCGAATTCGAGCGTGATAACTTCAGCTTCGTCTTCGTATTCAGGTGTTCTCTTTTCGTCTGCCATTTTAATTCCTCCGTGAAGCGAATTACCGCTCCATCTAAAATATCTTTATTTACTATAACTATTTACCGCTGCTGCGGATAAATTCCGAAACTTTTTGGTACAATGCCATAGACTTTATAAACGGTTCGCCGTAAGTGGAGAGAGCCTCCGCCACATGCTCTCCCATTCCGTTGTCCTCGTAGTACTTGAGAAGGTCGTCGTTCGTGACTTTTATATTTTCCGCCTCGGCAACCGCCTGATAAAGCATGTAGTTTTTCGCAGCCTCGTTTGAATCCTCTTCAATAGCTTTCTTAAAGCTTTCAAGATCCATCATACCGTAAGCACCATACACATATGATATATATGTATCCGTATCAAGACCGTAGTTCTTTGCCGTCAGCTCCGTGTCGTGGAGCATTCTGTCAACATACTGCCTGCAAACTATTTCGGGCATCTCATCCTTAAAGACACTGTTTTTGAAAAGATAATCTTCCAGCAAATAGCCCTTTATCCCGGTGCGCATCTCTTCAACTGTCCACCAGCCGAAATTCTCGCTGAGAACTCCCGCCACAAATTCATCCGTCAAATCGTACATATCGTAGACAACAATATTATTTATCTTTGTCTTGAATACGGCATCCTTACCGTTCAATTCCTCGTTTCCGTAGTTCTCCGGGAAGGTGACATTTACATCGAACTCGTCACCCGGCATATGCCCCACAAGCTGATCAAGAAAGTCGTCTATGTAATTTGTCACTCCGATAACCACTTCCGTGCCGGCGCCGCCAGTGTTGCCGCCTTCGAACTCGACACCGTCAATGCTCCCCACATAGTCTATATTAACCGTGTCACCTACCAATACCTTTCGGTCCGTTATATTTACCTTCTTCATGTGAGCCTTCTGGCCCATTATGCTGTTGATTTCATTGTCAATGTCAACGTCCGCAACCGCATGGTTCTTATAATCCGCAAGCGTCACATAGTCCAGGGCCTTGATGCCGTCCCAAAAACCGTTCTTGTCCAGGCCTTTGCCGTAGCTGAATGCTGTATCCTCTTTCTTGCAAGCTCCCAGCACCATTGCCATAAGCAATATCAATACTATGATTTTTATAGTTTTTTTCATATTTATATTCACTCCGTCTTAATGTTTTGTCCTAAGGACGAATTATTATATCATAATCTCATCCTTTATGCTATGAATAAGTACACGCTTTAAAGAACGGGAACATTCCAATGTAAAATCCCCGCGTTAAACGCGGGGATTGATTTTTGCACAGTCGCAACAAGCTTTATCAGCCTATCTTGCAAGTCCCTTCAAGAACGGAACCGCGCCCCATGACGAGATTTTTTGCGCTAAGCTCACCCTTGAAGCTCCCTGTCGAGGCGAACTCAAAGAGTTCTTCGCAAATTGCTTTTCCCTCTCCTTTACCAAACATCTGAAGCTCCTTGCAGCTTACGTTTCCCTGGAAAGAACCGCACTCACTTACATAAACAACATCGGTGGAAGTTATATCTCCTTCAAACACACCGTCGATTCGAATAGGTTTATCCGTAGTAACACTGCCCTTAAACTTTGTATTTACACCGATAATGGTTTCAACAACTTTGGAAGTAATGCTTACGCTTTCTTCCTTTGGCGCCTCTTCAGCAGCGGTCTGCTTCGTATATCCGAATACCATAGGTATAACTCCTTTCAACTTAAACAGAGAAATGGTGCAGGTAAGAGGACTCGAACCTCCATGAAATTGCTTTCACACGGACCTGAACCGTGCGCGTCTGCCAATTCCGCCATACCTGCACAAATCTGACGGTGGAATTTTACTACATGTAAACGGGAAATGCAAGTGCCTACTTGTGATAGTATTTTACAATTTCTTCTGCCACCCGGGTACCTACGAATTCCTCCAATTCATATTTTTCCGCCCTTTTGATGTTGTCTATACTGCCGAAACGACTTAGAAGCTGCGCTCTGCGCTTGGGGCCTACTCCCGGAATGTTGTCGAGGTCGGAACGCTGAACGGACTTGTTCCTTATGTTTCTGTGGTATTCTACCGCAAAACGATGCACCTCCTCCTGTATGCTGCCCACATAGGAAAAGAGTTCCGGCCTGTCTTTTAAGCTGTATTCCACACCGTTGTAAAGCAGCGCTCTGGTGCGATGCCGTTCATCCTTGACCATACCCGCTACCGGAATATCCAGCTTGAGCACTTTTAAAACATCCTTAGCCGCACTTACCTGCCCGGCTCCTCCGTCCATAAATATAGCGTCGGGAAGTATTTCAAACCCGGCTTTTTTCTCCTTGGCATTTGAATATCTTCTGAAGAGCAGCTCCTGCAGGCTTCCGGTATCGTCGGCATCTTCAACCGTATTGATTTTAAATCTTCTGTATGCTTTTTTAAGCGGCCTTCCGTCTTCAAAGACCACCATAGCGCCAACCGAATCAACGCCGAATATGCTGGAAATGTCGTATGATTCTATTCGGCGAAGTTTTTTACCCTGTTCGGTCCCGAAAATATCGCAAAAAGCGCTTACAAGCTTTTCTTCTCTTTCCTGGCGCCTGAGGGCTCGCTCATCTATATCCGCAAGCATCATCTTCGCATCCTGTCTAACAACATCCATAAGAGCCCTCTTTTCACCTCTTAGCGGCATGTTAATGCTGACCGCAAAGCCTCTTTGCGCAGACAACCACTCTTCCAAAAGCTCATAATCCTCCGGCTTTTTTGCTACAAGAATTTCTTTCGGAATCATGACATTCTCAAAGTAGTAACGTTTTATAAACTCGGAGAGCATGTCGGGTGTCTTCTCGCCAAGAAAAAATGATTCTCTTCCTGACAGCTTGCCCTCCCTTACGGTAAAGAGCAGTGCGTGTTCACCGGAAAAGCCGCTGACAAGAAGTATAATATCCAGATTCTCCGGTTTGTTCAGCACAACTCTTTGTTTTTCGGAAAGAGATTTTATCGCGGATAAATAGTCCCTGCATCTTGCGGCGTCTTCGTAGCGAAGCTCATCGGAAGCTTGGTCCATGTCGGCTTTGAGCTTTTTTGTAAGCTCCGAACTTCGGCCCTGCAGAAAGTTCAAAACATTCGCAATCGATTTGGAATATTCCTCACGATCTATTTTTCCCGTACATATGCCCCGGCATTCATGTATATGATAATTAAGACATGGTCTGAAATCTTTTGTAAAGCTCTGCGTGCCGCAGCGCTTGAGCGAATAAACCGAATTGAGCAAATCTATAATCGTATTTACCGAAGTTGCGTCCGCATATGGTCCGAAGTACTTTGAACCGTCATTCACAAGCCTGCGTGTCTTAATTACTCTTGGAAATTCATCCTTAACCGTTACCTTAATATAAGGGTAGGTTTTATCGTCCCGCAGCAGTATATTGTATTTCGGCCTATGTTTTTTAATGAGATTGCACTCGAGTATAAGCGCCTCCATCTCGGAACCGCAATTTATATACTCAAATTCCGCTATGTGCTTCACAAGCTCATGCGTCTTTGCGTCGTGGTGGCCCTTCGACTGAAAATACTGACTTACTCTGCGCCTCAGCGAAACAGCCTTGCCCACATATATAATTTGCCCGAACTCATCCTTGTGCAGATACACTCCCGGAGAGTCAGGCAATTTTTTAATTTCTTCTTTTATGTCGAACATCAGCGTTTTCTGTTCTCCCATTCAAGCCTTTCACGCTTTTCTCTTTCCTGTTTGGCTTTAAGGCGAGCAGCCCGTCTGGCCTTTTTCTTTTTGACTTTTTCCTTTTCGTATATTACCCATACAACAAAGGCGGCTGCAAGGACAAGCAATATTATGAATATTGTCTTAAATACCTTCCAGATCTTTGATGCGGTGGCGTCCGTTATACCGAATACCGAAAGTATTCCGCCCTTGGATACACTCTCGGTCGTCACTATGTTGACGCTTCCGATCAGGCTCCCGCTCTTATATACATTAAGTGTTCCCACAACGGTTCCTGCCTCGACCGGTGCCGTAAGAGCACTTTGCGATATTGCGGACTCTGTTGTCACGGAGGATATTTTTTCACCGCTCTTAAGCGTAACCTTTATATCTTTCTCAAGGGTCAGCGCAACACTTTTTACAGCCCCCCTCTTTACTCGGATATCCCCCATGTCGCTGTCCATCGTCATTATTTTGGATGTCTCGTAATTTGCGAATCCGAGATCCAAAAGCGCTATGGAGTCGGAAAATCTCTCATAGACATTTCCCGCTTTAAGATTTACCACAAGTATGCTTGTTTCGCCTCTTGTTGCGGCCGCCACCATGCAGGCTCCGGCCTTTGCGGTCTGTCCGGTTTTTATGCCTATACAACCGTCGTACTTGCAGTATCTGTAGTCATTTCCCACATATACCCTGTGACTGTCGACAGTATCGTAAAGAAGCCAGTTTGTGCTGTCCAAAATCCTCTGTTCGCTTAAATTGGTGGCCGGCACAGTATAGGAATTGAGGTTTACGATTTCTCTGAAAAGAGGGTTTTGCATACAATACATGGCTATTTTTGCCAGATCGTATGCCGTTGTGTAGTGGTTGTCATCGTGAAGTCCGTGCGGATTCACAAAGTTACTTCCGGTACAGCCGATTTCATCGGCCTTTTTATTCATGAGTTTGACAAATTCTTCGATGTTGCCGGAAACGGCCTTAGCTATGGCGGAAGCACCGTCATTTGCGGAAATAACCATTGTCGAATAGAGAAGGTCTTTAGCGTTCAGCTTTTCGCCCTCCCGAAGCTTAAGGGAGTTGCCGCCCAGGGCTGCCGAATCCGCATCCACTGTAACCGTTATGCCCAAATCCAAATTTTCAAGCGCTATGATACATGTAAGCATCTTTGTAGTGCTTGCCGGATATCGTTGTTCCGTCGCGTTCATGCTGTAAAGGACAGTACCGTCATTCATGTCCATTACAAGAGCGGCTTCGCTGTAAAGCTTAAGCGGTATGCTTTCGGAAGCGTAGATTCTGCCGCTGAAAAGCAGCAACACCACCAAAAGCATTGATATTATCGAATTTAATCTTCTCTTAACCATGTTTTAATTATAGCAATTGTGCCAAACGCTGTAAAGCGCGGCCCCTGTGAGAGACCTTGTTTTTGAAATCCATAGGAAGTTCGGCAAAGGTCTTCCCTGAATTTTCGGGCATGAATACGGAATCATAACCGAAACCCCTCTCCCCGCGTTCTTCGGGGCATATATGACCCGGACACTCGCCTTTTGCTACAACAACTTTCCCGCTCGGATATACCACGGTTATAACCGTTACAAATTTTGCCGTGCGCTTCTCGAAAGGCACATCCTTCAAATTTTCCAGCAGTTTTTTTCTATTTGCAGCCTCGCTGCAGCCTTCTCCCGCATATCGCGCAGCGTGAATACCGGGATCTCCGTCCAAGGCATCCACAAAAAGACCCGTATCGTCCGCTATTGCAATTTCTCCGCTGAGCCTGCAAATTGTCTCCGCCTTTATTTTGGAATTTTCTTCGCAGCTTGTGCCGTTTTCTTCAATTTCAACATGCCCCATTCCGGATTCAGCCTGAGACAGCAGTTCCATGTCGTAGTCTTTAATCAGCTCCCGCAGTTCCGCCAGCTTGCCTTCATTGTGGGTCGCCGCAATAATTCTCATAAAATCTCCTCTGTTCTTTAACAAGGCAATTGCACTATATTACAGCTCCTTGTGATATAATCGTTATGGTACTTATCAAAGATAATAACTCAGAATAAAAAGAAAAGGAAGTATCAGGATGATTAAGGTCAACACAAAGGGAACTGAGAAGTTCTTGAAGCAGCCTCCCGATATTGACGGGGCAAAAAACGCCCTCGGCACTCTTATTGCGCAAAGCGGTCCGGGAAGCGAATTTACCGGATGGTTAAAGCTGCCTGAAACATACGACAAAGATGAATTTATTCGTATAAAACGCTGTGCGAAAAACATTCGCGACAACGCCGAAGCGCTGGTTGTCATCGGTATAGGCGGATCGTATCTTGGGGCCAGGGCTGCTATAGAGTTTCTGCTCTCACCCAGATTCAACGAAACCCTTCGCAAGGGCCCGAAAATTTATTTTATAGGGAACGGAATATGCGGAGACAATCTTGCCCAGGTGCTTGAACTTGTAGGAGGGAAAAACCTTTACGTCAACGTTATTTCCAAATCCGGCACTACTCTTGAACCGGCTCTGGCTTTCCGCATCTTCAAAAATTACGTAGAAGAAACGTATGGTAAAGAAGAAGCCGCAAAGAGAATCATATGTACTACCGATAAGACAAAAGGAGCTCTCAAAAGCCTGGCCGAAACGGAAGGCTACGAGTGTTTTGTAGTTCCCGATGAAGTGGGCGGAAGATATTCGGTGCTCACTGCCGTAGGGCTTTTGCCTATAGCCGCCGCCGGTATAGATATTGACGAGCTTATGGACGGCGCACACAAAGAAATGGAAGCCTGTCTTAAGGTCTGCGATAATAACCCGGCTATAATTTACTCTGCAACGCGTCAGGCGCTTTACAAACAGGGCAAGAAAATAGAAATTCTCTCCTGCCCCAACGAATCGGTGCGTTTCATGGGCGAATGGTGGAAACAATTATACGGAGAGTCCGAAGGAAAGAATAATTCGGGAATATTTCCGGCATCATGCGTATTCACAGCGGACCTCCACTCTATGGGACAATACATTCAGGACGGCGAAAGAATCCTTATGGAAAGCTTCCTGAGTTTTGAAGAGCCCGGAAGAAAAGTTACCGTTCTGAAAACCGAAGACAACAGCGACGGTCTTAACTATCTGGCCGGAAAAGAATACAGCGAAATCTACGCCTGCGCAGAAGAGGGGGTTAAACAGGCACATATCACGGGTGGAGTGCCATGTACGGTTATAAGTGCAAAAAGACAGGACGCCGCAAACCTCGGCGCGCTGATTTACTTCTTTGAAATTGCCTGCGGAATCTCCGCGTACATGCAGGGTGTAAACCCGTTCGACCAGCCCGGTGTTGAGGAATACAAAAAAAATATGTTTGCGCTTCTAGGAAAGAAATAAGAGGTATAAGCATGTCAGACTACAGAAAATCATATGAATATTGGATGAGTTCCCCCATCTTCGACGAAAGCACGAAGACGGAACTAGCGGCCTTGAGCGACGAAAAAGAAATCGAGGACAGATTTTACAGAGATTTGGAATTCGGTACAGGCGGAGCAAGAGGCATAATGGGTGCGGGAAGAAACCGCATGAATATTTACAATATCCGAAGGATTACGGCAGGTTTCGCAAATTACCTGATTAAGGAATTCGGCGAAGAAGCAAAAACACGCGGAGTCGCAGTTGCTTTCGATTCAAGGCACAATTCCGAGACGTTCGCAAAAGCAACAGCCCTCACCTTTGCGGCTTACGGAATTCCGGCAAAGCTCTATACAATGATATCCGCAACACCGCTGCTGTCGTTTACCGTAAGGTATTTTGGCTGTGTGGGAGGTGTGGTTGTTACTGCCAGCCATAATACAAGAGAATACAACGGTTACAAAGCCTACGACCAAACAGGCTGCCAGCTTTATCCCACGGCGGCAGATAAGCTCATGGCGGAGGTCGATAATATAAAGCTCGAAAACGTTAAAACCATAAGTGAAGATGAGGCGTTGTCTCGCGGACTTCTGACATTCTTAGGCGAAGAAGTCATGAGGGAATTCATAGAGGCCGTTAAAGAACAGGCTCACCCGCTCAGCGCGAAAGCAAAAGCAAATCTTAAGATAGTTTATACACCGCTTCACGGCGCGGGCAATGTTCCGGTAAGAACCGTTCTGGAAGAGATGGGTTTCAGCGATGTCAACGTAGTCAAAGAACAGGAACTTCCCGACGGGAATTTCCCGACTGTAAAGTCTCCCAACCCCGGCGATGAAAGCGCTTTGGAACTCGCAAAAAAACTCGCGGAAAAGATAGGAGCGGACCTGATCGTCGCTTCAGATCCGGATGCTGACAGAATAGGCATGGCAGCACGCTGCAAAGACGGAACATATTGTTTCTACACGGGAAATCAGATTTGCGCAATGCTTATAAACTATATATTGCTCAGACGGAAGAACCGCCTTAGCGCAAAATCTGCTCTCATTACCACAGTTGTCACAAGTGAATTCGGTTCAGCCATAGCGAAAAAATACGGTCTGTCCGTTCTTACGGTTCTCACCGGATTTAAATTCATCGGAGAAATGCAGACAAGAGTACAGGATGCCGGTCAATACAAAGTCGAATTCGGCTATGAAGAGAGCAACGGTTGCCTAATCGGCGATTACGCAAGAGATAAGGATTCCGTATCGGCAATAATGATGATGTGCGAAATGGCGGCTTACTTTAAAGAGCAGGGAAAGGATATGGCTTACGTTCTTGATGATTTATATAAAGAATACGGCTACTATCTGGATGTCCTCGACTCTTTGGTATTACCCGGCAAAGACGGAGCCGAGAAGATTCGCGCTATAAACGAAAAACTTCGTGCCATAGGCAAAAATTTGGATTCCGAAATAACGGAAATCAAGGACTATGCTACCGGAATAGACGGCAACCCACCCTCCGACGTTCTTAAATATTGGTACAAGGACGGCTCCTGGATGGCGATAAGACCGTCCGGAACCGAACCCAAAATAAAGGTTTATTACTGTATCCACAATAACGACAAGGTCTCGGCGGAAAAAAGTCTTGAAAGAATGCGCAAGAGCATAAAAGATGTAATCGACAGCATATAATGACTAACGAAGAATTTAAAAAACTGCATAAGGATGATTTATATCTGCTTGGAAGTGGCAAGCTGTATCAGGCATATAAGTTTTTTGGAGCTCACCCTTGCACTGAAGACGGAAAAAAAGGCGTACGCTTTACGGTTTGGGCACCGGGATTAAAGTCCTTGTCTGTTATCGGGGACTTCAACTCGTGGAACAAAAATGCTTTCATGCTTCAAAGTCTTGGTTCAAGCGGAGTCTGGACGGGATTTGTCCCGGGAGCAAAAGAAGGTCAAGCTTACAAATATTTCGTACGCACCGATAACGGCAAGGAATATTACAAAGCCGACCCGTATGCTTTTTGGTCCGAAATGCGTCCGAAATCGGCCAGTATCATACGTAAGCTGAACTACAAGTGGGGCGATGACAAATGGATGAAGAAGCGTGACAGTTCCAATCATTTTGATACGCCCAAAAATATTTACGAAGTTCATCTCGGTTCTTGGAAACAGCACCCGAAGAAAAATCCGGAGGACAAAGCTGAGCAAAACTTCCTGAGCTACAAAGAACTTGAGGACGAACTGATTCCGTATGTGAAAAAGATGGGCTACACCCATCTTGAGATTATGCCTGTAATGGAGCATCCTCTGGACGCCTCCTGGGGCTATCAGCTTACCGGATATTTTGCAGCCACTTCACGCTTCGGCACTCCGCAGGAACTGATGAGCCTTATAGACGCAGCGCATCGTGCGGGCATAGGCGTTATACTTGACTGGGTTCCGGCGCATTTTTGCAAAGACGAACACGGCCTTGTAACATGGAACGGGCATGAGCTCTATGAGAAAAAAGAGCACAAGCACTGGGGAACTTTGGTTTTCGATTACGGAAGACCCGAAGTAAGAAGCTTCCTTCTATCAAACGCGATGTTCTGGCTGAAGGAATATCATGCGGACGGTTTCAGGGTCGACGGCGTAAGCTCCATGCTATATCTTAACTATGGCGTCGATGACCCGAAGGAAAAGGTTTTCAACAAGTATGGCGAAGAGGGGAATCTGGAAGCCATATCTTTCCTGCAGGAGCTTTCCGAAATGATAGGACGATATTCTCCGGGTTGCTTTACGGTCGCGGAAGAAAGCACCTCCTGGCCTTTGGTCACCTATCCCCCGAAAGACGGCGGGCTGGGTTTTCATTACAAATGGAATATGGGATGGATGCATGATACGCTCAATTATATATCGACGGACTACCTTTTCAGAAAAGGAAATCAAACCGCACTCACCTTTTCAACAATGTATATGTATTCCGAAAACTTCATTCTGGCACTTTCCCATGATGAAGTCGTTCACGGAAAACGCTCCATACTCGGAAGGCAGCAGGGAGACTATGAAAGACAGTTCAGCGGCTTAAAGCTTCTGGCTCTCTATCAGATGACCCATCCGGGCGGAAAGCTCAATTTTATGGGTAACGAGATCGGAGAGTTCATAGAGTGGCGCTTCTATGAAGGGCTTGAGTGGTTCCTGCTGGACTACCCCGCTCACAAAGAACATCAGGATTTCATTAAAAAACTCAACCGCATTTATCGCAAAGAAAAGGCTTTATGGGATAATGATCATGACTATAGCGGTTTTAGTTGGACTGATGCGGATAATGCCGAACAAAGCGTCATAATATACGAGCGGCGTTCAAAATCAGGCCGAGGGATTATAAGCTGTGCTTTGAACTTCGGCTGGAACGGTTACGAAAACTACCGAATAGGAGTTTCACAGCCGGGCAGCTACAAATGTCTTATCAGCACGGACGGCACGGAAGAGTACACCGTACATTCGGAGGACGTCCCTTTCCACAACAGGCAATATTCAATAAAGATAAACCTCCCCGAAAGCGGCGGAGCAATATTTAAAAGAACAGGTAAATAAGGTAAATATATGGCACCATTTGATGTAAAAGAACAATTTAAAGAAGAATTCACAAGAATTATAAAGCAGGATTATTCCAAAGAGGTCCGGGACTGCACGGATCAGGAACTCGCTGCAGCGTTGGTTCATCTCATAAATAATGCGGCTTCATCCGTCAGGACTACAACTTCCAAACGACATAAGGAACTCCGGGAGAAAAAAGTTTATTATTTCTCTATGGAATTCCTCATAGGAAGACTTTTGGACAACTACCTTATTAATATGGGAGTAAGGGACGAGGTAAAAGAGGCGCTTGCCGACATGGGCATCAGTCTTGAAAAGTTGGCGAGGATTGAACCCGACCCCGGTCTCGGAAACGGCGGACTCGGAAGACTTGCAGCTTGTTTTCTTGACTCCATGGCGGCTCACGGAGTTCCCGGCATAGGTATAGGCATCAGGTACCGCTTCGGGCTCTTTAAACAGAAAATAATTGACGGTTATCAGACCGAACTCCCCGACGCATGGCTTGCAAACGATTATCAGTGGGAAATAGAAAAGCCGGCGGACAGTGTGGAGGTAAAAATCGGAGGTTATGTTGAAAGACGTTGGGAAAACGGGCGCATGCATTTTGATTACAAAGATTATACCCGCATAAAGGCCACACCCTACGATGTTCTCATAGTAGGTTACGGAGCCGAAGACGTTAATGTGCTTAGGCTCTGGCACGCATCTCCTATGAACGAGACCATCGACATGGACGCATTCAACAGAGGCGACTATCCTGCCGCACTGGCGGAAAGCAGTAAAATCGAAGCTATTAACTGTATACTCTATCCCGATGACAGCCTTGGCGCAGGAAGAAGACTAAGGCTCATCCAAGAGTACTTCTTTGTTTCCGCAGGTATTGCATCAATCATAAAGAATTACAAATCTGTCTACGGAGCAAACAACTGGAAGGAGTTCCCGGAACATGTGGCAATCCACATCAACGACACCCATCCTACTCTCTGCATACCCGAACTGATGAGAGTTTTGATTGATGATGAAAATTTGGATTGGGACAGCGCATGGGATATTACCGTAAACACAATCTCATTTACGAATCACACTGTAATGCCGGAAGCTTTGGAAAAGTGGTCCATAGGACTCTTCAAGAACGTTCTTCCGCGCGTTTACATGATGATAGAGGAAATAGACAGACGCTGGAGAGAGCACCTGCAAAAACAGGGCAAGGCTTCCGCTGAACTTATAGAGAAAACCGCCATACTCTGGGGCGGAGAAGCAAGGATGGCAAACCTTTCAGTCATAGGAAGTCATTCCGTAAACGGCGTTGCCGCTTTGCATTCGCAGATTTTGAAAGATACGGTCTTTAACGAATACTATAAGCTCAATCCCGAAAAATTCAATAATAAAACAAACGGGGTGTCGCACAGGCGTTTTATGATACAGTCCAATCCCGGGCTTGCGAGACTCGTAGACGAAGCTATAGGACAAGACTGGCGCTCCGCTATGTCAAAAATAGAGGCGCTTTTGCCCTTCCAAAATGATGCGGCCTTCCTTGAAAAGCTTGCCGATGTTAAAAGAGACAACAAGATTCGCCTTGCAAAATATATTAAAGACAAAAATAATATCGACGTTGATCCGGACAGCATCTTCGATGTGCAGATAAAAAGGATTCATGCTTATAAACGTCAGCTGCTAAACGCATTCAAAATTTTGGATTTATACAACAGGCTGAACGAAAATCCGTTCCTGGAGATTCCACCATGCACATTCATATTCTCCGGAAAAGCGGCTCAAGGCTACGCCCTCGCAAAGGAAATAATCAAGTTCATCAACTCCGTAGCGGATCTTGTGAACTCGGACCCTGTAATCAGCGAAAAAATTAAAGTTATCTTTATTGAAAACTTCTGCGTAACTAATGCCCAGCTCATGTACCCTGCAGCCGATATCTCAGAGCAGATTTCAACCGCAGGAAAGGAAGCTTCCGGCACAGGCAATATGAAATTCATGATGAACGGCGCCTTCACTTTAGGCACATTGGATGGAGCAAATGTCGAAATCAAGAATGTGATCGGTGAAGAAAACATGAAAATCTTCGGACTCACCGCTGAGCAGACGGATAACTACTATAGAAACGGAGGCTACAATGCCAGAGCAGTCGCGGATTCAAATCCAAACCTGAAGCTTATAATAAATCAGCTGACAGATGGCAGTTTTGCCAAATTCGGCATGAATTTCTGGGGTATTTACGACGACCTTATCCAACATAACGACTCCTTCTTCGTTCTGGCCGATTTCGATGCATATGTCAAGGCCTGGACAGAGGTTATAAATATGCACGGCAATACGTCTGAATGGAGCAGAAAGTCACTTATCAATATCGCTAAATCTGGCTTCTTCAGTTCGGACAGAACCATCAAAGAGTACGCGGAGCAAATTTGGAATACCCGCTACGAGTAAACATAGATACGGAGGTGCAGCTATGGGAAAAGAATGTATCGCGATGCTTCTTGCGGGCGGTCAGGGCAGCCGGTTGGGCGCGCTGACACGCAATATCGCAAAACCCGCAGTATCTTTCGGAGGTAAATACCGAATTATCGACTTTTCACTTTCCAACTGTGTCAATTCGGGAATTGACACAGTTGGCATACTCGTTCAATACAGGCCCACGATGCTTAATCGGTATCTTGGTACCGGAGAGTCCTGGGATTTGGACGTAAGTTCCGGTGGTGTTCATGTTCTGCCGCCGTACGCCACGCAGGAAGGAGTTGCGTGGTATAAAGGAACGGCTGACTCAATTTATCACAACATAGACTTTATAGATTCGTACAATCCGGAAAATGTACTTATTCTATCCGGGGATCACATATACAAAATGGATTACCGGCAGATGCTCAACGTCCATTTAACAAACGAGGCCGATTTAACAATCTCGGTAATCCCCGTGCCTTGGGAAGATGCTTCCCGCTTCGGCATAATGAGTGCGGACGAGAACGGACGAATAACAAAATTTGCGGAAAAACCGAAAGAACCGGAAAGCAATCTGGCCTCCATGGGTATTTACATTTTCTCATGGCCCGTGCTTAAAAAAGCTCTTTTGGAAGACCATGAGGATGAGACTTCCGACAAGGATTTCGGCAAAAACATCATCCCGAAACTGCTCAAAGCAAAGCAACGTTTGTTTACCTATAAATTCGAAGGGTACTGGAAAGATGTAGGAACCATAGATTCCTATTACGATTCCCAGATGGAGCTTTTAATGGATGAACCTCCATTCAATATATTCGACAAAGATATCAGAATATTCTCCAACTCGAATATATACCCGCCTCACTACATAGGTAAAACGGGAAGCGTGCAAAACAGCCTTATTTGCAACGCCTGCATGGTTAAAGGTTCTGTTATGCATTCCATTCTCGGTTCGGGAGTTACGGTTGCCGAAGGCTGCGAGATTAAGGACTGTATAATTCTTCCGGGCGCAAAAATCGAAAGTAACTGCAAACTCACAAGAGTAATAGTAAACGAAAAAGCTCTGGTAAAAAGCGGCAGCGTTGCAGGTTCCCCCAATGGACCCGTAACGCTGATGTAGGAGGTGTGAAATGAACAAGAACGCTTTCGGCATCATCTGCGCAAATTACGAAACCTCAGGTTTCGGTTCGCTTATGAACAAAAGAACCATGTCTTCTCTCCCTTTCGGAGGAAGATACAGAATGATTGATTTCCCCCTTTCCGCTATGGTTCACGCAGAGATTACTGCTGTAGGACTTATCATGCCCTACTACTACAGGTCTCTTATAGACCATGTCGGAACCGGCAAGGCATGGGGGCTTGACAGAAAAATCGACGGACTTTTCCCTCTTCCGGGTTCGGCGTATTCGGCACCTTCCGGTGATTACAAACTTCGCATAGGAGATTTGCTTGAAAATTACAGATTTCTGGAAAGGCGTCCCGAAGGGGCCAATGCCGTCATTCTGGCAAGCAGCAAAGTTTGCAACCTAGACCTCAAGATGATTCTTGCCGAGCACGAAAAAAGCGGCAAAGAAGCAACGGTTGTATTTTATACTAGATCGGGAGGCAAAAGACGCCCCATGGATATACTTATCCTGTCCAGAGAAACCCTTATGAGAATCACAAATATGTACAAGAACCATCCGTATGAAAGCTTGTATGCCGCAATGATGACTTTCTTGGGGGAAAATCAAATAAACGAATATGTCTTTGACGGCTACGTAGCGGACATCAGAGATATAGGAGATTATGTAAATGCCAGCAAAGATTTGCTTAAACCTGAAGTACACGCGGAGCTTTTCAATCCGGACAGACTGATACTCACAAAGACTCAGGATGAAGCGCCGGCACTTTACCGCAACGGCTCCTCCGTCAAAAACTCACTTGTTGCAGCCGGCTGCGTAATTGAAGGAGAAATAGAAAACTGTATACTGTTCAGGAACGTAACGGTTGAAAAAGATACTGTACTTCAAAACTGCATAATTATGCAGCATGCAACAGTACGCAGCGGTGCAAGACTTTCCAATGTTATACTGGACAAATACGCCTGCGTAGGCAAGGATGTTAAACTTGAAGGCGGATCGAAAAGACCGATAATTATCCCGAAGAACGATTTGATTTAAAACATGAAAAAACAAACAGAAAAAATAAAGGTACTATTTGCGTCATTTGAAGCCGTCCCCTTTTCCAAAACGGGGGGCCTGGGCGATGTTGCGGGCAGTCTTCCCGGACGCATCAATTCCACAAAGTTCGATGTGCGGGTAATACTGCCCAAACTCAGTATCATTCCGGAAAAATACAAAAAGAAAATGCTGCCCGTTGAGACGTTCAAAGTTCCTTTGGGCTGGAGGAATGTTTACTGCGGCCTTGAGACTATGAAACTCGGCGGAGTGACATATTATTTTATCGACAATGAGTATTACTTCAAACGCGATAAAATTTACGGTGAATTTGATGACGGTGAAAGAGTCGCCTACTTCTCGAAGGCCATTCTTGAATCTATATTGCATATGGATGATTTTATGCCTGATATAATCCATTGCAATGATTGGCATACCGCGCTTGTTCCCGTATTTCTGGATGAAATGTACAAGGGTCTCAGCGGTTTTGAGAAAATTAGGACGATATTCACTATTCACAATCTTAAATTCCAGGGACAGTATTCGGACTTTGTCATCGGAGATATTTGCGGGCTGTCGGGAACGCCTGCGGAGCATCAGCTTCGTATGGGCAATTCCGCAAACTATATGCAGGGCGCTTTGCGCTATACCGATCTGATTACAACGGTAAGCCCGAGCTATGCGGAAGAAATCTGTACAAAATACTACGGAGAAGGTCTTGACTGGCTATTCAACAAAAGAAGAGACCGACTCAGAGGTATACTGAACGGAATAGATTACAAGCTCTACAAACCGCTTGAAGACAAAAAAGCCGCCAAAGCCGACCTGCAAAGGGAATTGGGTTTGAGTGTCAATCCGGCCGTCCCGCTGTTCTGTGTCATCAGCAGACTCACTGAACAAAAAGGAATGGATCTTATAACTTACAATCTGCCTATGTTCAGCAGCGGAGATATGCAGCTGGCTGTCCTTGGAACGGGAGATGTGAAATTCGAGGATGCTTTCCGCTATTACGCGAACAAATACCCGGACAGCATAAGCGTCAGAACGGAATTTAACGAACCTTTATCTCGTAGAATTTATGCCGGCTCCGATATCTTCCTTATGCCTTCGAGATTCGAGCCGTGCGGACTATCGCAAATGATAGCGATGCGCTACGGCACGCTGCCCATAGTGAGAGAAACCGGAGGACTTAAGGACACCGTTGTTCCATATAACAAGTACACCGGAGAGGGCACAGGCTTCAGTTTTACAAACTACAATGCTCACGAGCTCAAGCAAAAAATAGAAGAAGCCCGCAATCTTTATGTCACAGGAAAAAAACGCTGGAAAACAATGATGAAGAACGCCATGAGCCAAGACTTCTCCTGGACGCGTTCCGCAAAAGAATACAGAAATCTTTATAACGAAATATTATTATGATTAATTTTCACAACTCCCAACTGACAGACTACAGAGAGCCTTACGGCGCCGCCACGTGCGGCTCAACCGTAAGGCTTCGCCTTGAATCCGATGCGGATAACGCAAGACTGCGTATATGGCACGATGAGCAGGGAGAGTCTGTTTTTTTTATGAATAAACGCGAAGGCTATTTCGATTACGATCTTAAATTGCCGTACGAGCCCTGCGTACTTTGGTATTTTTTCCTGCTTGATTACCCGGGAAAAACTCTATGCTACGGCAACAATAAAAAAGAACTGGGCGGCATAGGAGAACTCTATGACGCAAGCGAGGCTCCCTCGTACCAAATAAGCGTTTACGAACCTTTTGAAGTCCCCGCGTGGTACAAAAATTCAATTGTTTATCAGATATTCCCCGACAGATTTAATAAGGGAGAAGATTCTGACGTTGATGCTGCGGAAAGAAAACTGGAAGACTGGAGCACCCTGCCCTATTATATAAAAAATGAATCGGGTCATGTTTTGGAATGGAATTTTTGGGGAGGCAATCTGGCGGGCATAACGGAAAAACTCGATATGCTCGCAGAACTTGGCATTGGCTGCATCTACCTTAATCCCATTTTCAAAGCACGAAGCAATCACAGATACGATACCGCGGATTACAGCATCATAGACCCGCTGCTCGGAAGTGAAAGAAGCTTCCGAATGCTTTGTAAAGAGGCAAGAAAGCGCGGAATAAGAATCATACTTGACGGCGTATTCAGCCACACCGGCATTGACAGTATATATTACCGCGAGCATCCTGACTGGTACAGCGGCGGTTTTTGGTGGGGTGTAAAAGACCTGCCGGAAGTAAACGAACTGAATCCGGAATTCAAGAAGTACATCTGCGGTGAGGACGGGATATTGAGAAAATGGCTCAGGCTCGGTGCAAGCGGCTGGAGACTTGACGTGGCAGACGAACTCCCCGACGAATTCATCGAAGCAGTACGCGGATGCATTAAAGACGAAAACCCGGATGCCCTTTTGATAGGCGAAGTCTGGGAAGACGCAAGCAACAAAATCAGTTACGGTAAAAGAAGAAAATTTTTGGGCGGAAGGCAGCTTGACAGTGCCATGAACTATCCGCTGCGTTCAGACATACTCGACTTTATCGGAGAACGCATAGACGCATGGGAATTTGCCGAAAGACAGCGCTCAAGGGAAGAAAACTACCCCAAAGAAGCCTACTACGGAGCCTTCAATCTTATAGGCAGC
>CAYFUZ010000017.1:0-22972 GCA_964346675.1 uncultured Oscillospiraceae bacterium
AAATGCCCCACCTATACCGCTGCCCATTGCAAGGGTAAGCGCCGATACTCCGTCTATCATCCCTTTTGTATAATATATCGTGTGCTGATTCTGAAGACCTGATTCAAGCGCACCCATAAAGGTCATAGAACCTATGCAAAACAGAAGGGTAGCGGAGACAAGGCCCTCCGAGAAGCTGCTTCCTCCCTTGCCTCCCATTTTACCTTGAGCCCAATCACCCATACGTCGAAAAAGCCCGTCCAGGTCCATAAGTTCCCCTATTGCCGTACCTATAACAAGGCTAAACAAAATAAATATCGGTTGATCAGACCCGGCAGCACCGCTTATCCCAATAACCATTACAAATATGGCAAAAATACTGAAGACGGCGTCACCGATTCTTTTCAGTCTTTCGGGCTTAAAGAGGCTTCCGAGAAATCCTCCGATAATTACAAGGGCTGCATTCACTAAAACACCGGTAAAAATTCCAAACATCTGCGTTATTCCTGTTTAAAACTATTTTCTAACTTTAATAAAATTTCCGTAGGTCCCTTTGACGGTTGCCCTTATGGCGAAGCTGCCGGGATAGTGTTTGATAATCTTTTCAAAATCTACGGCCTGATTCTTATTGATTACGCATATCAGGAGAGAAATCTCCTTTTGTGAATACATTCCCTTAGCTTTCAGCACT
The DNA here is from genome assembly GCA_964346675.1 of uncultured Oscillospiraceae bacterium. Classification (GTDB taxonomy): domain Bacteria; phylum Bacillota; class Clostridia; order Peptostreptococcales; family Anaerovoracaceae; genus RUG13409. The sequence continues at coordinate 671 of CAYFUZ010000017.1, forward strand.
GTGCATCCGTGACTAAGTTTTGTCATCAGTTCATTAGCAAGTTCCTCCGGCTTATCGGTAAACACTTCAAACTTCTCCGCGGATTGAAGTCCCTTAAGGACAAAGTCACTGACAAAACTGCTGACAAAACTAGAAATTATACAAAGGATTACCGGCGCATAACGCATTCCGTATACAAAGAAAGATATAAAGGCGATTGCAATACTCATAGCAAAGCCCACCCAAACCATATTGTATTCAGGATTTTTTTCATGAACAATAGCAGCAATAACATCCGTACCGCCCATGCAACCTTCCATTCTCAGCGTGAAGCTGTGGGCTACGCCCACGATTACGCCTGCGGCTATGGCGGCCATTATTCCTTCCCCAGCATCCGCCGCATCAAAAGCAAACCCACTGAAGTCCAAGCTCCTGAACCATATGCCAAACAGCGAAAAAGAGACAGTGTAAATAGTGGTCTTAATAGAAAACGAACGTTTTACAATCTTAGCCGCATAAATCAATAGCGGTATATTAACTATAAGAACCGTATAACCAACCTTAAAGTCAAACAAGTATTGGAGCATTGTGGCAATTCCGTTTATACCGGCAGGAGCAAAATCATTTGGATACACAAATATTTCAGAAAAAAATGCACCCAATGAACCAAGAGCGCCATATTTATATACTGAACCCACGCCTTTTCAAAAAATTTAAACACGTAAGAACCTCCGCAAAAATATTACCCGTACATTGTATCACAAAAGATTTTTTCATCAATAGAAGAGTCCTGTATTCAGAAGCATTTCGCCTATGATATAATTGAACCAGAAGGATGGACTTTGTAGTCAATAAACCAGGAAATTTATAGAGTAAAATATGAAAAGTTTAACTCATCTTTACCGAACGGGACGCGGACCGAGCAGTTCGCATACCATGGGTCCGGCAAGGGCCGCAGCCATACTTAAAAACAATTATCCCGATGCGGATGAATATAAAATCGTTCTGTATTCTTCTTTGGCAAAGACCGGAAAGGGGCATCTTACCGACGAAATACTCAGACAGGTGCTGGCCCCCGCAAAAACGGAAATCATCTTTGATGTTCAAAGTGACGATGCCTCCTTTTTGCACCCTTGCGCCATGGACATAGAAAGCTTTAAAGAAGGACGAAGCCTTAACAAGAGCAGAGTTTACAGTGTGGGCGGCGGCGCCATAAGAATTGAGGGAAGACCCTATGTCGACGCGCCGGAAATCTATCCGCAGAAAAATTTCAAAGAAATCAAAGAATTCTGCACGGATAAACAAATTCGATTATGGCAGTATGTAGAAGAAATGGAAGGGCCCGAGATAAAAGACTATCTCCGCGAGGTATGGAAAACCATGCAGGCTTCCATAAACTCCGGTCTGTCTGCAGAAGGCACATTGCCCGGAGGGCTTAACGTACAGCGCAGGGCAGGCCTTCTGTACAATCAATATAAGTCCGACGAATCTCCGCAGACCAGAGAAAACCGCATGGTTTGTGCCTACGCTTTCGCCGTTGCTGAAGAAAATGCCGGCGGAGGTGTTATCGTAACAGCTCCGACCTGCGGGGCCTGCGGCGTGGTACCCGCCGTACTCTACTATCATCAGCAACGCATGGGACTTCCGGAGGAAACTATAATTCGCGGCCTTGCCACTGGAGGCGTAATAGGCAACATAATCAAAACAAATGCGTCCATTTCAGGCGCACAATGCGGATGTCAGGCGGAGATTGGAACAGCTTGCTGTATGGCGTCGGCGGCACTTGCGGAGATTATGGGCATGAGCTTGGATCAGATAGAATACTCGGCAGAAATTTCAATGGAACATATGTTGGGTCTCACTTGCGATCCGATACTCGGTCTGGTTCAGATTCCCTGCATAGAAAGAAATGCTGTTGCCGCTATGCGCTCTATCAACGCTGTTTCCCTGGCGAACTTTTTAACGGATTCAAGAAAAATATCTTTTGATTTAGTGGTCAGAACAATGTACGAAACAGGTCTTGATATAAATCGCCGTTACAGGGAAACCGCTGAAGGAGGCTTGGCAAAATTATTTAACAACAGAAACAGCCTGTAATTAATTGCGTAAATGTCTTTATTATGTTAGAATGGTGTAATTAGTAACGAATTTTATTTATCAGTCAAGGAGGTATTAATATGGGATTTTTTGATAAGGTAAAAGAACTTGGAACACAGGCGGCTGACGCCGTAAAAGAACTTGGCGCACAGGCAGCAGATGCGGCACAAGACGTAGCGGAAATAGGAAAATACAAACTGAAAATTTCCGAGGCGGAAAGCGAATTTAAATCTACTGTACTTGAAATCGCCAACAAACTCTTCGACGAACACCCCGATGTACTCGAGCAGTTCTTCCCGGAGGAATTCACAAAACTTAAGGACCTTAAAAGCACGGTTGCTTCTCTCAAAGAGCAGATTGATGCCGTAAAAGGTAACGCAGAAGAAGTTGTTGAAGATGTTGTTGAAGACGCTTCACCCGTTGACGAAACGCCGGCAAGCGAATAGAAACCATAATATACATCAAAAGCGCTCCGATGCTCGGGCGCTTTTATTTGTTTTACTCTTTATTTTCTTTGTTTTTATTTATTATAGTCTCTGCGAGCTTTGCGAGTTCCGCAGACCTCACCTTGCCGGTTGAGGTTTCGGGAAAGCTGTCGAAATACAGTATGTACTCCGGAACCTGATAGCTAACCAGATTCGCCTTAAGGAATTTCATCATTTCGTCTCTTTCGTACACCGCACCTTTGGCCAGTACTACACAAAGACACACGACTTCGCCATAGTGCGGATCCGGGATACCCACAACCTTGCATTTTTCTATACGCCTGTCTCTGTCGAAAATCATTTCTATTTGAAGCGGACTGATATTCTCCCCACTTCGTATTATGATTTCTTTAAGCCTGCCGGTAAGATGCAGATTGCCGTTGTCATCTATATAGCCCATATCGCCCGTATGAAGAAAACCTTCTTCGTCTATAGCCTTTGCCGTTTCCTCCGGCATGCCGTAGTAACCCTGCATCACAACATAGCCCTTGACGCATATTTCCCCGGATTTGCCGGTCGGAAGAATTTCTCCCGTGGTCGGATTTACAATACGCCCTTCAAGATAATCCATGAAGTGTCCCAGGCTTGTTGAACGAACCTCAATACTGTCATCTATATATGCAACTGTATATCCGCCGGTTGCCTCGGTCTGACCCATACTTGAAAGAAGGGTCATTCCAAAGGCATCTTCTATACGTTTAAACATTTCGGGACTGCATGCCGAACCTCCTATAATTCCTATTCTTACGGAAGATACATCCCAATCACCGAAGTCCGGCCTCGAAATTATCGCGTTAAAAAGTGTCGGGACACAACTGAAGGCAGTGCATTTATTATCCTGTATGCAGTCCAGAACAACTTTAGTTCTCCTTGAAACCGGAATCGCCATACACGCACCGACGGAGATAGCTGCCATTATATTAACCGAAAGGCTGAAGCAATGAAACGTCGGAAGTGCAGCACAAAAAACATCGGTCTTTATTGCCGCCAAATCTTTGGCCTGCTGAATTCCGCAGTTTACTCTGCTGTAATGAGCATCCATAACTATTTTGGGCTCGCTGGTTGTACCGCTCGTAAACAACATAAACGCCGTACTTTGCGGACTTACTTCCGCCTCTCTTTCGCAAAGCGTATCAACGGCGGCGGGAGCCGCATCCAAAAGCACCGGCCGTCCTTTCGTGCCGGAGATACCTATATAATACACACTCTGCAAACAATTCAGCTCGTGTTCGAGATTGATTGTCTCTCTGTGATAATCTATATCCTTTGCGCCATCACCGATTAAAAGTATTTTCGTGTCGGACCTTCTTACAAGAGATTTTATGTCGGCCCGGCGGAGATTTGTATTGTAAAGTACCCCCACGCAACCTATTCTTGTTATGGCAAATTTTGCGATAATATCATTGGGTTCAGCCTCGCAGTAAATTCCTATATGGTCCCCTTTTTCTGCGCCTATCGAGATAAGGCAGCGAGCCATCATATCCACTCTTCTGTCCAATTCGGCGTAGCTTATGTTTTGACCGTCATATTTAATTGCACTGCGTTCGGGAAAAGCCTTTGCGCTTCTTCTCAAGAGTTCGCCTACCGTCAAATCAATCAACGGCAGCTTAATGCTTGGGTACATTGATAACCTCCGGTTGCATGAATATTACGTTGGAGTTTATTATACATCTTTCCGCAAAAAACACAACACATTACACACTGTTCAACGATTAAACATTGATATCCGCCTTTTCACTGATTTGAAATGCGCTGAAATATTTTTCTTCCATTGGAATCCATTTGTCCTTAAAAAGCTGCGCCTGCGAGCGACCGTTCCGCAGTATTATTCTTTCCATTTGTTCAGTCGAACCTACTGACTTAAATATTGTCAAGTTCGCATAGTTACCGAAATAAGGATGGTGGGCGTAGCTGCCTTCAATGATAATTACAGGTGTATGGATTATGTGTATATGTTCCCCGAAAGACATTATGGTACAATCGAATCTCTTGTAAATAATTTCACCATGCAATTGAAGCTTATCAATTACTTCATTTTTAAATCTTTCATAATGAACATTGCCTCCGGGTTCGAGTAATCGATCTTCCGTCCTCATTTCCGGCGGCAAGAAAAAATCGTCTACATGGATTACTGAAGCATTCAAAGCTTCTGACAATTTGCCTGCAAGCGCTGTTTTCCCTGAAGCTGCGCGGCCATCTATTGCTATCACGTATGTTTTTGTTTCTTTCATGCTCGTTGTTTTTATGCTTAATGATTGTGTTTTTAGTACGACCTATTTATATTTTTCTTATTTTAACATTGACTCGGCATTGCTTCAAGGAACGCGTTGAAAAAGTCTATACAAAATTGTAGAATAAATCCAAGGAGATTTGCCATGACTAAGAGTATTCAGCTTATGGACGAACAAGCAGTCGGGCGTGCGCTCACAAGACTCTCGTTTGAAATTACGGAACGGGCGCAGGACATGGACAAGCTGGTGTTGGTAGGAATAAAGACCAGGGGTGTTCCCATTGCAAAAACACTAACCGCAAAAATCAAGCAGCACAGCAATATTGATGTGCCGGTTTTGGAACTGGATATAACCTTTTACAGAGACGATCTCTCAAAGCTTTCCGATATGCCTACCGTAAGTGAACCGAATTTCGATTTGGATATTAACGGAAAAGAGATTGTTTTGGTGGACGATGTCCTCTACACGGGCAGAACCATAAGAGCCGCTATAGAAGCAATTTTCTCTGTAGGAAGACCCGCAAGAATAGGTCTGGCGGTATTGATTGACCGTGGCCACAGAGAACTTCCGATTAAACCGGACTACGTGGGGAAAAATGTTCCGACATCAAAATCCGAACTTATCAAAGTTAATTTAACGGATTTCGACGGCATTACAAACGTAGAGTTATACAAGAGGGACTGATATGGCAAAGATATTGGTCAGTGCATGCCTCTTGGGATACGAAACAAGATACGACGGCAAGTCCAAACCCTGCCGAAAAGTTTTGGAACTGGCTGAAAAAAATATATTAATTCCGGTTTGCCCGGAACAAATGGGAGGACTTACAACGCCGCGCCTTCCCTCAGAACGACAACCGGGAATGAAACAAGTCCTCATGAAGGACGGAAGTGATGTAACGGAAAACTATGAAAAGGGCGCAAAAATAACCCTTAAAATAGCAAAACTGAACAATGTGGACTACTGCATCATGAAATCCGGAAGCCCGTCCTGTGGCAAAGGCCTGATTTATGACGGCAGTTTCAGCGGCAAAAAAAGAAAAGGCCGAGGTACAACAACGGCCCTCCTTGAAAAGCACGGTTTTAAGGTAATAACGGAAGAAAATCTATAAACGTGTTTAGATAAAGTTACTCGTCGTAATCCACGTCATCGTACTCGGAATAGTCCTGGCTAACCCCCAGTGCCAGTGTCAGGAGCATTGCCACTCCGACTGTTCCAATCACAGTCCACGCAACTGATGCTTTAGATACTGACTGTTTTTCAATTTTCTTAAGCTGCTCAATATCAACTTTGGGTTTTCTCATTTTTAAATCCCCCTCCCCCTATTTGTTTTTTATAAAAATATAAATCCAATTACATACAGTATACCACATTAGTATTCCGGCTTGGCAGATCTTGTCATAAGTTTTTTAATTGTGTCGGCGACATCGGCGCCTTCATAAACTTTGCTGTATATGGCTTCGGTTATGGGCATCTCGACTCCTTCACGCTTCGCAAGCTCGTATGCCGCCTTCACGGTTGTTATGGATTCCACAACCTGGCCTATTTCTTCAATGGCCTCTTCCGTGCTTCTGCCCTGGCCGAGAAGTATTCCGCAACGTCTGTTTCTGGAATGCATGCTGCAACAGGTTACAATCAAATCCCCTATTCCCGTAAGGCCGAGAAATGTCTGGGGGTCTGCTCCAAAGGCTGTACCAAGTCTTGAGATTTCGGCTATACCTCTTGTCATAAGGGCTGCCTTGGCATTGTCGCCGAGATTCATACCGTCGCAGATGCCGGCACCAAGTGCTATTACGTTCTTAAGTGCCCCGCCAAGTTCCGTACCTGCCATGTCCTTATTTGTATAAACACGAAAATAGTCGGTCATGAATACCTTCTGGACCTCTTCGGCACGGTCTTCTTCCTCTGAACAAACGCACACCGTTGTAGGGCAACGAAGAACCAGTTCTTCCGCATGTGAAGGACCGGAAAGCGCAACATAGTGGATGCCCGGTAAAACTTCCTGCGCAACCTCCGACATTCGCTTAAAACTTCCCGTTTCAAGGCCTTTCGCCACATTGACCGCAGTTGCGTTTTTATCCATATACGGCGCTGCTTTTGTCAGAACTTCCCTGAACGCCTGAGCAGGAACCGCAAATACGACAATTTTCGCGTCCCTGAGACATTCAGCTATATCAAGCTCTATCGACCAAAGGGAAACCTTGTATCCATTGTTTATAAGCAAGTCCGCTATGACCGACCCGAAGCTTCCCGCTCCAAGTACACATATCTTTTCCATATCTATTTCCCCTTGAAGCTGAGCTTTGATTCCTCACCTTTTATTAAGCGCTGTATATTGGTTCTGTGTTTTGCTATTACAATCAAGGCTATAGCCAGTGCTTCCGGCCAGAAATTATTTTCAATTAACGTGACTGCAATCACCAACGCCACGGCACCGCTTATTGAACCTGCGGACATGTAGCGGGTAACTAGTGTTACTATGGCAACCACCGCAAGACATATAAGAGCCAGCAACGGGTTTACTCCTAAAATCGCTCCGAAAGTCGCAGCAACACCTTTGCCTCCTTTAAAGCCGTAGAATATAGGCCATACATGGCCTACGCATACCGCAACGGCGCAAATATAACTGCACAGAGGACTGTTTATTGCTCCTAATTCTACAGCTATCACGCCTTTCAGAACATCAACCGCAAGCGTTATAATCGCGGCTTTTTTACCGAGTACCCTTAAAGTGTTGGTTGTTCCCGCATTGCCGCTACCCTCTTTTTTTATATCTATCCCGCGCATCCTTCCCTGAATAATGGAAGGTGAGACACAGCCGAAAAGATATGCCGCTATAATGTACAGCACAAACATTTATTTACCTATGTTCTCCTTGATAATTTCGACAACTCCGCTTTCCGCAAAATCGCAGGCTTTAAGAATTGCATTTTTGACCGCGATCTCATTGGACGAACCGTGCATTTTGATGACGGGATTATTAACACCCAAAATCGGTGCTCCGCCATAAGATGAATAATCAAAAGTCGCCGACCCGGAAAAGCCTTTACCGGCAAACATGCGGATCATCAGCTCTCCCATGCCCTCTGTCAGCTTAAGAATTACATTTCCGGTAAAGCCGTCAGCCACTATGACATCGCAAGCACCCTTTGGAATTTCCCTTGCTTCTATATTGCCCACAAAATTAAGATTGCTGTCACAAAGAAGCTTGTAGGCCTTCTGCTGAAGAACGGTTCCCTTCTTTGCTTCGATTCCGATATTTACAAGACCCACTGCCGGGTTCTCCTTGCCCCATACCTTTTCCAGATACACGCTTCCCATAAGACCGAATTCATAGAGGTTTCTGGGTTTGCATTCCGCATTGGCACCAGCGTCAACAAGAAGCGCCGGAACATTTTTCCCGATAATCGGATATACGGAACATATGGCCGGTCTGTCTATACCTTTGATTCTACCCAATATTAAAAGGGAGCCGACCAGAATAGCGCCGGTATTTCCTGCGGAAACAAAAACACTGCCCATGTCGTCTTTGACAATATTCAAACCCACATTGATTGATGAGTCTTTTTTTTCTTTTATGGCCTGTGTGGGAGAATCATCGTTTGTGATAACCTCGCTCGCGCCGGTAACGAACGGAAACACATCGCCGCTTTTGGCGTATTTGACTAGACATTCGTTGATTAAATCTTTGTTGCCAACGAGAACTATTTTGTTGGACGTTTCTTTTCCGGCAAGCAGCGCACCCTGCACTATTACGTCGGGTGCATTATCTCCGCCCATTGCATCTACAATAATGTTCATGATTTACCTCTAATTAAGTACATGCGGAATTTTGTTTTCGGTAATCTTAGTATGATATTTAAATGGGACCTGATTTTGGTTCAGGTCCCACTCTTTTCTTTCCTGTGAAAAGAATTTCCGGATGTCCGATAACGGAATTTTAATTACTTTTTCTTTCCGTTAACAGCAGCCTTGAATGCGGCACCGGCTCTGAATACTGGAACCTTTGCGGCAGCAATCTTGATAGTTTCACCTGTCTTCGGGTTCTTTCCCTTACGAGCCGCTCTCTTCCTCTGTTCAAATGTTCCGAATCCTACGAGCTGAACCTTATCGCCCTTCTTTACTGTTTTGGTCACGATGTCAACGTAAGCCTTGAGCATAGCTTCAGCGTCCTTCTTGGATGTGTTGGCTTCTTTTGCGATAGCTTCTACGAGTTGTGCCTTGTTCATAATTTTCTCCTTTGCAAAAATAAAAAACCGAACTGACAATAAATAAATTGTGAATTACAATATATTGTATGATGAGATTATTATAACACAAAAGCTGCGATGTCAATGGGATTTTATGAATATTTTATAAAAAAATCGAGATTTTAAGGGGCTTTGAGCACTTTTTTGTCAAAAAACCCCTTTCCACATACGAAGTCGCAAATTAGATGTTATAATTGTCAGGTAAAACATATACATTTAAGGGGAAAAAATGAATCTTACAAAAGACAAAGTTCTTTGCAGAGCAAAGCAAATAATAATGATTTTCAATACAGGGAGCTGCATTCTTGACAAAAGCATTCCTATGAAGGTTAAAGACTGCAGCCTTGAACAGCAATACATTGATATTCGCATGGAAGCGAAAGAGGATACGCTCAACCTGTTTAGAATTATGCATGGCGGAGTTATAGCGTGGGTGGCCGATGTTGCCATGGCGACGGCAGTTTCGGTCTTCAATGGCGAAGTCCACAGTTCCACCATTGACATGAACATAAATTATATAAGACCTGTTCCAGCCGGAACCGAAGTAATCTGCCGGGCTTGGAACCAAAACTGCGGCGGATTCATAAAAAGAGCCCGCGCCGATTTTTTTGTCAACGGCGAACTTTCCGTAAGCTGCACGGGGAATTACACGGGAAAGAATATTACCGGACAGAGAATGATCAGACATGAAGATGACGGCAGCTGGACTATTTTGAACGGAAACATCAGCTGCAGCATCAAGGGAGAACGTCAGTTTAACCGAATGATTAATTTCATGAAATGTTTCGGACAGCTCCCATCCTTGTTCCTGGACGTTCCCGGCCGAACCGAACTCGGAGGAAACCATACCGACCACCAGTGCGGGAAAGTTCTGGCGGCATCCATAGGTAAATTTATCTCCGCCGCCGTAAGTTCAAGGTATGACGGTAAAGCGTCTATTGTGTCAGAGGGCTTCGGCGAAATCGATATAAACTTAAATGAGCTTGAAGCAAAAGAGGACGAACACTTCACGGCGGCAGCTCTCGTAAGAGGTATTGCGGCAGCCTTTGCTAAAAGCGAGGGGGAAGACCGTTTGCCTGGATTCAATGCATATATCAGCTCCGAAATTCCCTTGGGGAAAGGGCTCTCAAGCTCTGCTGCTTTTGAAATTCTTATTGCCCGGATTTTCAATGAGCTCGGACAATTCAAGAAAAACACGACCGAACTCGCCATTATGTCGCAATTTGCGGAAAACAATTACTACGGAAAACCCTGCGGCCTTATGGACCAGATTATTTGTGCCGAAGGCGGAACTTTAAAAATAGATTTCGCAGGCGAGTATCCCGATATTGCAAAACTGAATTTCAGACCTGAAAACCACGGCTATAAGCTGCTTTTGATAGACACTAATGCCGGACACGAAGATCTGAGCTCCGACTATGCCGCTATTCCGGCAGAGCTGAAAAGTGTTTCTGAATTTTTCGGAAAAGAATATTTGCGCGATGTTCCCGAAGACGAATTTAATTTAAAAATAGACGATGTGCGGAAGCTTTGCGGACAAAGGGCAGTAAACAGAGCCCTTCATGTATATGCGGAAAATAAAAGAGTTGACGCCATGGCTGAAGCTATTAATGACGGAAGGTTTGAGGACTATCTGAAACTGGTTCGCGAATCCGGTCTTTCTTCCGCGACTCTTCTTGAGAACGTGATTCCTTCCGATAAAAGCAGAACCGGGATGGCCGATGCGTTGACATTGATTGAAAAACAACTTGACGGTAAAGGTGCAAGCAGAGTTCACGGAGGAGGCTTTGCCGGCTGCGTACAGGCATACGTTCCGCTTGAGAACCTAAAGGCTTTCACGGAAAAAATAGAGGCAAACCTCGGTAAAGGCAGCTGCCTTGAATTAAACTTTTAAATCTGAATTTTCTTCATCTCTTCCTCCAACCGCTTCGATATTATGCGCAGCGGTTCTTTTTCTACCTTACAAACTTTGCGATTATAGCTGTACAGGCCGTTTATTTCATCTTCTATGTCGGAAAGCTGCGTATAGATACAGCCGCAGACCCCTTGCTTAATACCGGAAATTATCATCTTTTCGTACATCTCGCAAATTCGCCGCGTGAGTTCCGCACTGTCCTTGCATCTGCCATATCCATACGAAGATTTCCTTCCGTCGAGATTCAATGTGTATCCTCCGCATTCGGAAATAAGCAAAGGACGGGTTTTCGGCTTTAGTTTCTTAAGTCTGAAATATATATGCTCACTGTCGAAATCGCTTTTGCTTTGAGCAAACCAACCTGACGCGGAATCTATAAGGCGGGTCGGATCCAAATTCTTAACGGCGTCGTACGCATAGTCTGCGCAGAACTGCCCCCAGCCCTCGTTGAAAAGAGTGTAGGCTATTATACACGGATGATTATGGAGATGCTGTACTGTATGGACTGTGTGCTTTTTCCAAAATTCTCTTCTGCCCTCCTCACCCTTGTCTTTTACGGGTTTATTGTCTTTTAACCCCACCCCCAGTGTTCCCAATGCGGTGTCGCGCATAAAACTGTAACTGCCGCTGTTTACCATATCCTGAATAACAAGCATTCCGAGGCGGTCGCAGGCGTAATAAAACTCCTCGGGTTCTATTTTTATATGCTTTCTTAAGGTATTAAAGCCAAGTTCCTTCATGCGCCGCACATCGTTTTCATATTCATTCTTGTCCTTGGGAATAAAAAGACCCGGATTAAAATAGCCCTGATCCAAAACCCCGTGAATAAATATGGGTTCGCCGTTAAGGCAGACACGATTCGCGCCTCCGATATTCCTTATATCGACAATCCTCAGCGCAAAGTAAATTTCAACGCTGTCTTCGCCTACGCTTACTGTATGCGTATAAAGCTTTGGGGTGTCCGGCGTCCATAGCTCGGGATTTTCCACCTCGACCCGTTCAGACAGCTTTTCGCCGTTGCTTAAGCTTATACGCAGATTTGCCCCGGAAAGATCCGGAGTAATCTTGACGGATTTTATGTACTTTTCCGGCAGTTGCTCAAGCCATACGCTCTGCCAAACACCTGAAACCGGAGTATACCACATGCCTCCGCGGTCTTTCTTTTGCTTGCCGTATGGATAAAAATGATCAAGCTTATCAGTTACATCAACTTCAAGGAGATTATCGCCCTCCAGCAAAAAATTCGTAATGTCGAATGAAAAAGGAAGATAACCGCCCTGGTTTGAACCTACCGGTTTCTTATTTATAAACACCTTGCAAAGCTGGTCCACTGCGCCGAAATTCAAAATGCAGCGCGCGTTTTCCTTCACATAGCTGAAATGAGTTTCGTAATGAAGTTCTTCTTCTGTTCTGCAGGACGGAACTTTTCCGGGCAGACCGTTTATCAGCCATTCACATTCATCCAAACTTTGCCATGAAACCCTCTTCATCTGAGGGCGCGGATAATTACCTTGCATATTGCTTCCCTCTTAACGCGATTCTTTGAAGAACTATAACCAAACATATTAATACCACAAAGGCCGCAAGCCATATGTTTTTGTTGGGAAGGAAACTGCTTGTACCATCCGAGTTAATGATAAGCTCCGCGTTTTTAAGCACTGCGGCGCCTATTGCGGGACCAACAAGGCCGGGAACAAATACCTGACCTATAATCCTTACCCCCTGAAACTGTCCTGAGCGGTTTTGAGGTATCAAATCACGGATTTCAGCACCGAAGACAGACATTCCGGTCAAATATCCGCTCATGAAGCAAAGTGAGCCCAAAAGTACCGGAACTGTGCTTTTGAAGAAGTACAAAAGCACATATCCGCAGGCCAGCAGTATTACCGGAAGCTTAATTCCGGAAGCAAATCCTCTTTTGTCATATTCCCTGCCATAGATTACCGTAACGACCGCCGCAACTACTATCGCAGGAGCCATAATCATTACATAGTTTTTCATTCCGAGACTGTGTTCGTAATAGATAATCAGGTAAGGCATGAAAACCTGAATGGATATGCAAAATACCGCAAAGGCCGCGAGTACTGCGTAAAGTCTCGGGTTTGATTTGATAACGCCGGGGCTGAAGCTGTAGCGAAGAACGTCGCCGAGAGGCCTTTCGTCCCGCTTAAGATTCGGAGCGTCCTCCAGCAGGAAGAACCCCGAAATTCCTATAAGCACGGTCACAATTCCTATTATGTAATAAATTGTTTTCCAAGAGGAAGCCTCATCGAGATTGAAGTTCATAAAACCGCCGAATACCACCAATACGGAAATCAGAGGCATCATTGAGTTTACCCCTTCTATTCTTCCGCGGTTGCTTTCGTCGCCCCTGTCCGTCAACCAGGCGTTGTAGGCGGCATCATTGGCTGTTGATCCGAAAAATGTCATCACACAGTCCATGACTATCGTAAGCATTATACTTTTTATGTACGCAAAGCTTATTATTGAAATCCCCCAGATTATATAGCCTACACTCATAAAGGCTTTGCGGCGGCCTATTTTATCGGAAACCGCTCCCATTATAATGCTTGTAAAAGCTGCTACCACAGCACTTGCCATAACCATTGCGGAAATGTCGGAGGCACTTGCGTGAAACATCTTATAGATAAAAACGTTAAAATACATATTCTCGACTACCCATGCAACCTGTCCCATGAGACCGAATATCAGCATGGAAATCCAGAACTTCCTTCCGAGTTTTGTCTGCATTAAAATCTCTCCATAATTACAAAATCACCTGCCGGAAGGAACCCGACAGGTGAAAATAGACGATATCGATTACAGCTTTTGTATTTTGTTAATACATTTACGGCAAATATTTTTGCCGTCCAACTGTACCATTTCTCCGGACTCACCGCAGAATACGCAGAACGGCTCATATTTGCGAAGTATAATATCTTCGCCCTCCACGAAGATTTCTATCGGTGTACCTTCGGGCCAATTATGAGTGCTCCTGAATTCCTTTGGGAGAACGAGTCTTCCCAGCTGATCTAACTTTCTTACAATGCCTGTAGCTTTCATGCCTGCCTCCTAATATAATTAATTGTTGCTCTTAAAATAACTACTATTATTTATAGTTAAAGTGTATTTACAAGATTATGATTTCACAAAAGTATGATTTTGTAAAGGGATTTTTATAAAATTGCGGAATTTTTACCACTTAATCTTTCATATGCATAAAAATGGCTCACAACTTATACTTTTAAAAATTGAATATTATTGTAACACAAATTTGTGTAATTCTTGTGTGTACAATTTGCATAAAAGACCGACGCGTAATTTATGACACCGCTGATGAAATTTGACAGATATTATAGTATAATATATAACAGATATAAAAAAATACACTCTCGAATGATTTTTATGGAGGATAGAAAATGAGTGCAAAAGTTTTAGATTGTAAGGCAGTAGCTCAGGCCATCAGAGATGAATGCAAATTGGCCGCAGATCAGCTTAGGGCTAAAGGAATTATCCCTAAACTCGCAATACTTCGTGTGGGCGAAAAGGGCCCGGACCTTTCCTATGAAAAAGGTGCCACAGCAGCCATGAACGAAGTAGGTATTGAAGTTGAAGTATTTGCCATGCCGGCAGATGTTTCCCAGGAAGATTATATCAAGAAACTCAGAGAAGTCAGTGCAAACCCTGCCATCCATGGCGTTCTGCCTTTCCGTCCTCTTGATAATATCGACGAAAACGTTGCTATCGGTGAAAACCTCCATTCGCTCAAGGATGTTGACGCATGTACAGCAGCGAACATGGGTAAGCTGGTTGTAAATGACCCGACGGCTCTTTATCCATGCACCGCAAGTGCCATAGTGGAAGTTATAGACTATTACGCAGAACAGATTAAAGAAGCTACCCGCCATCAGTACGAAAAGCTTCCTCTGGCCAAGCCCGGTCAGGAAGATGACGTATGCTGCGGTCTTGATGTCTGCATCATCAACAACTCAAACGTAATCGGTAAGCCGGTATCCATGATGCTGACAAACCGTTTTGCTACGGTTTCAATCGTTCACCACCTCACTCACGGAGAGGTTAAGAACGACTATATTAAGCGCGCCGACGTTGTTATCTGCGCAGTTCCGTTCAAGGACACCGTAACAGCCGACATGATAAAGGAAGGCGCCGTAGTTATAGACGCCGCGGTAGTTCGTGAAAAGGCATTCGATGAAGCCGGACAGCCCATAATTAACGAAAAAACAGGCAAGCAGAAGGTTAACACCTTCGGATGCTGCGCTGCAGACGTAGAGGAAAAGGCGAGCTGGAAAACTCCGGTTCCAGGAATAGGCGGCATTACCTCCGCACTGCTTGCTAAAAACCTCATTAAGGCCTGCAAGCTTCAGAACAAAGTCAAATAAAGAAAACTAAGTCATATGGTTACTGTCCTCCGGTAAAGTGCAAGCGCCTTGCCGGAGGATTTATGTTATCCGAAATGCTTTCGGATAATTGCATTGACTTTACAGTTCTGCGCAAGTATAATTGTTTTCGTTGCGATTAAAAGTTGCGCTGTCCTAGCTCAGACGGCAGAGCACCTCCTTGGTAAGGAGGAGGTCGGCGGTTCAAGTCCGCTGGACAGCTCCAAAAAAGGCGTGAATCCAAATGGTTTCACGCCTTTTATTTATTTTTGAAGAAGCTTATACGTTTATCAGGTGTTTATCAGATTTCTTCCTTTTTTTCAGCTTCGCTCTTCCGATCAAGACTTTCTTTAAGCTGATTTAATCCTGACATAATGAAGCAGGCTACTACAAGGATTGGCAGAATAATTGTTAAAGCCGTCACTTTTGAAGCAAAAATTGCGCTATCCAAATACAATCCTATATAGCCGGCAATCAATGACCAAATGAACATTCCCAAATAAACCATTCTTTTCAAGACCTCCGTATCCTCACAGCTATTCTACTCTTAAATAACCTGTCTTTCTGTCAGCTCTTTTATCTTTTCATCTGAAAAATTAAGGATTCCTTTGTATACGTCGTCGTTGCCGTTGCCAAGATCCGGCGCAGGCGTTACGCTAACCGGAGAATCGGAAAGGTGAAGGGCCGATGCGGGAATCATAACTTCCCCGAGATTGGGCTGGTCCATCTTCTGCAGAAAGCCGCACTCGTATAAGTCTTCCGATTCCATAAAGTCCGGAATTCCCATCACTGCACCGGCGGGAAGCATTTTTTCGCAAAGCATTCTCATGACTTCTTTTTTGTCGTGCTGCATAGTCCACTCTTCCGTAATTTTATTGACTTCTTCTACGTTCTTAAGCCTTAAAGGTCCGTCAAGGAAACGCGGATCCTCAAAATATTCAGGGTGACCTATTATATCGCAGAACGCTTTCCAATTCTTCTGACCGGGAGCGTCGCGTACCATGAGAAATACCCAGTTGTCCTGATCTCCATCAAAGGCGGGTTTACAGCGGAACATTCCGCGCGGAGCCTGTTCACCGGACATAACCATGGCACCGCCTCTCGGAAGTGGAGCATCCTGCTTAAAAAAAGTAGATCTTGAATAGTCCAGAACAACTTCCTGCATATTTACTCTCACATGCTGTCCTTTACCTGTTTTTTCTCTCTGATAGAGCGCCGCCAGGATTCCCATAAAACAGTACATTCCCGAAGGGCCGTCAGCCAAAGCGATATTCCCGATTATAGGAGCTCCATCTTTAAGGCCCGTCTGAGCAGCTATGCCGGAAGTCGCCTGCACCGGACCGTCCATGGCCGGATATTTGGCAAAAGGAGAATAATCATTGTAGCCTTTAATCTGCGCAAATATAATACGCGGGTTTATTTTATGTATTTCCTCCCATGAAAAACCGAGTCTTTCGATTGTTCCCGGGGCAAAATTTTCGACTATAACGTCTGAAACCTTAATCAGTTCCGAGAGAATTTTTTGTCCCTCCGGATCTTTGAGATTCAGCGTCGCGGACTTTTTGTTGCACTGCAGTATAGCCCATTTAAGACTCATATCACCTTGCTGATAGGGTCTGTTATCATTTCTTCCCTGCTCTCCGAACTGAGGTCTTTCTATCTTGATAACCTCTGCACCAAGCATGCCCAGCGAAGAGGTGCAAACAGGACCCGCAAGAAACTGTGTAAGGTCCAATACCCTTATTCCGTCTAATGCTTTTCTCTCCATAATATTTCTCCCCTTTACGTTAACGTGAATACCGATTCATACTCTTCGGCATTGCGTGATTTTACTGTGCAAACAAATTTATTACGAATATTCGTATATATTATAGCATAAGCAAATCTCCTTTATCATGGCTTATGGTATAATCAGGATATTGAATTTCCAAGGAGTTTGATATGAGGGCAGATTACGATTTGGCACCTATTTTAAAATATGAAAACGTTGCCTGGTACGAAAACGGCAAAGTGCGTATATTGGATCGCCGTGTCTATCCGGCAAAAAAAGAATTTGTTTACTGCAAAAGCCATGCCGAAGTAGCGCAGGCAATTAAGGATATGGTGACTCAATCCGCAGGTCCATATACCGCTGCACCCATGGGTATGGCTCTGGCAGCCTGGGAGTGCCGCGGACAATCGGAAGCGGCGCAGCTTAAATTCCTGGAGAATGCTGCGGACGTGCTGGCAAATGCCCGTCCCACAACGGCGGAACGCATGCGAATAGTCATAAACAAATGTCTTGATACTGCAAAAGACGCCTTGGCAGAGGGGCGGAATGTTTCGGAAGCAATAGCTGAACAAACCGTTGCCATGAACAACGAACGCTACGGACGAATAGATAAAATAGCAAAATATCTGGTTGAAAAGTTCCCGGACAAAGGGCACATCATGACCTATTGCTGGGCGGAAACTATAGTCGGCATGATGCTGAGAAACTGCAAAGAACAGGGTAAGGAAATTAAACTTTTCTGCCCCGAAACGCGTCCCTATTTTCAAGGTGTCCGCCTGACCGCAAGCTGCGCCCTTGATATGGGCTTTGATGTAACCGTCATCACCGACGGAATGCCGGCCTTTACTATGCAACGCGAGGGAATCGATGTCTTCACAACGGCAGCGGACGCCATCACCTGCGACGGGCATGTTGTAAACAAGGTCGGAACATTCAACACGGCAATAGCGGCAAAGTATTTCGGCATTCCGTACTATGTGACGGGCGCACCCGAAAAAGCCCACCCTTCAACTGACAGTATCACGATAGAAATGCGTGATCCGGATTTCACATTAAGCGCTATGGGGATTCGCACTGCAGCACCCGGCGCAAAGGGCTACTATCCTTCTTTCGATATAACCCCGCCGGAACTTGTCACAGGTGTTGTAACGGAACTCGGAATATATACTCCGGACAAATTGAACGATTACCTTGCAAAAGCAGGAGACGAATTAAAGGTAGTGGTGTAATGGAATAATGATAAGACGAGTGGTGTCTTTAATTATTTACTCCATAAAAAACGCCCGGCCGTACAGCCGGACGTTTTTAATATACAGCTGACCTTCTTACTTCAGTATGTTCGGAAGCTCAATGCTTGAAGCGTGTTCTCCTCCGGTGTAAATTTGAATTACAGGTGTCGCCACATTTGAGTCCGCTTCATACTCGCTTCTTCCAAGATAGTAGAATCTGTCCATAGAGTTTGAAATCGTTAATATTATCTTATGCCCCGCCTTCACAACATATGACGTCGGCATAAGATCAATATCCACTTCGTAAACCTTGCCAAGTTCAAGATAGCTCACATCTTCTTCATTGCACGGCTGCCACGGGAGCCCGAGGAAGTTGTAGGGAGCTTCCGCTGTTTTCCTCAAAGATGCTCTTATATGACCGTCAGAGAATATGTATGACTTGCCCGTGGCAGGATTGTAATCAGACATGGTCACGAAAATATCCGTGTCATAATTTTCCTTTTGATAACCCGCATCGGTCAGAGCAAAGCTGATATGCGCCATCGGGTGCCCGGAAATTTCCGTGTCTTTATCTACGCTATAAGCGAAAGTAAGACCCTTTGAATTCACGTCAACAGCATCTTCATCTTCGACGCTCGTCCTGATTCCGTATACTGCTTTATAATCCAAGCTCTTTTGAACCGAAGGCTTTTCCTCAATTATGGTCTTATCGGAAGTCAAGTAAAGCTCTGTGGCTTTGCTTGCGTCATAACCTGCCCAATCCTTGAACCACCTGTAGCCGTTGCTTTCATTATCAAGATTTGCAGTCTTAAGATATATGGGGTCTTCATCCATAATCCCGTTGTCTATACCTTTAAGATGATAATCAAACCATCTCAGCTGTTCAATCTGCCAGTCTATTTCTATTTTCGGCTTAACATGATACCAGGGACCTATAGTCATTTTTTTCGCACCGGTCATATTTGCGAAAGAGATAAAGGCATCTCTTCTGAAAACGTCGTAAAGTCCGCCAAGCAGATATACATTCGAGCCGGAATTGTTTATAGCCTCCGCATTGGAGCTTGCGCTTACCTGATTCCAATATTCACCGCCTGTTTCCTCGGCAAAACTGTCTCTGTAATGAAGCCTTTGGAACATCGGAATCTGCAGACCGTTTTTAACATGCTGAGAAACCGCTTCCTTCAGCATTGTCTTGTCCGGATCGGCATCAACAGGAACGGTCCTTGCGACAACGGAATCAACGCTCACCGTTCCGCCTATTTCTACCCATAGTGTATCAGGCTGTGAACCGAACGCTCTTGGAACGCCTCCCCTTATCCAGCCATCATATTTGTTATAGTCGGTGCAGCCTATTACCGATGCGTCAACGAGCTTACTTTTTGCCAGTATCGACAATTGTGTCTGGCCAACATATGACGCGCCTATTGTTCCTATCTTCGTGTTACACCACGGTTGCTCGTTAATCCATGCTACTATGTCTGCTCCGTCTTGCTGCTCATTCGCGGAGTTTGCAGCATCCCTGTAGCCATAGGACGCACCCATGCCTCTGCAGTCCGCTATCGCAACCACATAACCGTATTTTGTAAAGAACGCGGCATCGGCATTTTCTCTTAGAGTCTTGCCGTCCATACTGTAAGAAGTGCGATTATATGGCGTCCATGTGAAAACAACCGGACATTTTTCCGTTGTTTCGGTACCGTTAAGCGTAGGAATGTAATAGTCTACTGCAATCTTTGTACCGTCTCTTACCGGAACATAAACACTGTATCTTTTATAGCCGTCGAATTTTTTATAGCTGTAGCCCGAATACGCACCGGGCTTTGATACCTTTGTCACAAGCTCGCCTTTTTTTGCAGCCTCAAGCAAAGGATATTCTCTCAGCAGCGGAAGCAGAACATCCACGTCCTTCTGGCGCTGACCCTCGACCACTTTACTATCCTTAAATTGCGGAGCTATATACAACGTGTCATGTGTTGAGCCGTTGTACTTTGTCCAGGTGCAGGGCATTCCGGGATTGTTGGGATTGCCGCTTCTTATAAATGTCGCCCATATGTCGGAAATTTTATCCGCATCATCAAGCATATTCTCAGGAACCTTTGACCAGTTGCGAGCGATTACCTCGTTTTCCGAACCGTGAGAAGCGCGCAGGTTGTTCTCCGGCGTGATATCCCAGTCAAGATGATAGAAATATGTATCCGTATAGCGCGAAAGCGCTTCGGCAAACATTATGGCTCCGCAGCGCAGATAAAGGTCGTTCTTGAGATCCTTTGCCGCAGTCCAATCGTCTCTGCCGTATTCCTCATTATGGGAATAAAATTCAGCTATGGTTTCCTTATAATTCGGATTATGTCCACGTTCGGACAACTTTCCCCAGTTCTGGCTGATTGAAAATTCCAGAGCTGCGGAAGAAGTTAAAGGATTGCCTTGTCTGTCGACATACTGCTGGTCATATTCACCGGCGAAGGAAGCCTGGCATATAGCCTTGTGGTAGTAAGGTTGAGCCTCTTCCATCATAAGAAGACAGGTTACATTGTTGGAACCTGAAGAGTGTCCTCCTATGGTAACGTCGTTCTTGTCGCCGCCGAATGCTTCGATATTAGCGTTTATCCATTTGAGGCATTCAAGAAGGTCAAGCCTTGCAAGGTTATTGGATCCGGCATATTTTTTAGCCGCCGCAGCATCATAGCCTGCCAAAGACGACAGGTCGATACTTCCGAAGAAACCGCCCCGGTGATTCGGCGTAACAACGATGATGTCGGGATTCTCCTTTACAAAATTGGAGTAATTCATCGTGGCATTGCTGCCCCCGTTCTGGGCGCTGCCGTACTGATACATATATACATGCCTCTTGCCGCTGTAATTCGGGTTAAGGAATATAGATATGTTAAGGCAGCCCTTTTCACCCTTTGTAGAAGCGGGGCCTGCCTCATCCGCATAAACAAGACCCTGATTTGAAACTGCCGTAGGGGCCTGGTATGGCTCGAAATCGGCAAACTGAATCCCTCTGTAGACGAGCATTCCGTTTTCGTCCAGCTTGCCCACATATGTTCCGGATTTTGCATTCGCAATTGTAGAGGCATTTGCCTTGGATAAATCGGTTTCAATAATTTTACCCTTGAATCCTGCAGCCTCGGTAACCTTAATACCTTGACCCGCTACCACAACTATCTCATCGTCCTTAGCTGTGTATGATCCCGCTTCGGTAATGTACTGATCGATAATCTTATCAAGAAGAGCAACAAGTTCAGCGCGGGTTATTTCAGCGCCGGGATCCATTTTTCCGGCGTAGCCTTTCATAAGGCCCGCCTGAGCGCAGCGCAGCACCGGTGTCTCATACCAACTGCCTGCCTTAACATCGGAGAAGGTATTTTCAGCTTTTTCACGCAGCTTAAGCACGTTGCTGACAGCTGTTGCCATCTCCGCGCGGGTGATTTGGTCATTCGGGGCAAAGCTACCGTCGCTATAGCCCTTTATCACACCGTAAGAACTCCACCTGTCAATGACAGTACTTGCCCAGTGACCGCCGGAATCCTTGTAAGTTCCCGCAAACGCTGCCGCTGGCAATACTGTAAGAACCATTGCCAAAACAAGCAGCCAACTGAGTAGTCTACGTTTCATTGCAAACTCCTTTCTTAAAAATACAACCGTTAAGAACGATAAAAAACCCCGACCTTCAGGCCGGAGTTTTTAAATGCTGATTCCCTAATTAAACCAGATCCAGGAATACGGACTCTGCCGAATCACCCTGACGGGGTCCGAGCTTGAGAATCCTTGTGTATCCGCCATGTCTTTCTTCGTATTTAGGCGCGATTTCGTTGAACAGCTTTGATACAACATCCTCGTCCTTAATATACGCCATGGCCTGGCGTCTTGCGGCCAATGTATTCTTCTTGGCCAGAGTAATCATCTTCTCAGCTTCTCTTCTTGTTTCCTTGGCTCTGCAATCGG
>CAYFUZ010000018.1:0-2993 GCA_964346675.1 uncultured Oscillospiraceae bacterium
CCGCAATTAAGGAAGCAAAAAAATCCTGGGCAATAGTGGGTCACAAGTTAGACTACGCACACAGGTCGTGGATAGAGCCGGGGCACTGGTCGACCGCGGTAATGCAGCAATGCAACGAGGACGCCGCAAAGCTCTATGAGTCATGGAAAAAGGACGCGCAGGCGGAGGAATACCTTCTGGACGACGCGGAAGTGGTGCTGACCTCCTACGGCATATCGGCAAGAATATGCAAATCCGCGGTGGATATTTTAAGAGCCGAGGGTATAAAAGCCGGACTGCTTAGGGCAATCACGGTTAACCCCTTCCCCTGCGAAGCCTACAACCATATAGACTACAGCAAGGTAAAGGCCGTGCTGGATGTGGAGATGTCCATTCCGGCACAGTTTATAAAAGACGTTGAAGCTGCCGTTAAGGAACGCTGCAAAATAGAAAGCTGCCTGTGCTCCGGCGGAAACATACTCGGAAGAGAAAGCGTTCTTGCCGCAGTCAGAAAAATAGTGGAGGGAAACTGATATGGAACTGATTTATTCAAGGACTAAAACCATTCAGGAAGACAAGGTTTCCGGCTTTTGCCCGGGCTGCATGCACGGAACGGTAATGAAGCTCATAGGCGAAGTAATAGACGAGCTCGGAATTATAGAGCGCACCGCCTGCGTGCTGGGAATAGGCTGCTGCGGACTTCAAATGGATTACATGGCTTACGACAACAGCACCGCTCCGCACGGCAGAGCCTGCGCAGTTGCTACAGGCATTAAAAGAAGCAATCCCGAAACCCTTGTATTTACCTACCAGGGCGACGGCGACCTCGCTTCCATAGGACTTGCCGAAACCATGTCCGCTGCAAACCGCGGAGAAAACTTCAGCGTAATCTTCATAAACAACGGAATATACGGAATGACCGGCGGACAAATGGCGCCCACCACCCTTCTCGGAATGAAGGCGTCCACCGCACCGTTCGGCAGAAAGGCAGAAGAACACGGATACCCCATGCATATGTGTGAAATCTTAAATCAACTTACAGCGCCATACTATCTGGAAAGAACCAGCTGCAACACTCCCGCAAATGTAATGAAGACAAAGGCTGCTATAAAGAAGGCTTTCATCAATCAGATGGAAGGGAAGGGCTTCTCTATGGTAGAGATTGTAACAAGCTGTCCCACCAACTGGGGAATGGACGCACTTGCAGCACTTGACTTTCTGAAAGACAAAATGCTCCCTGAATACCCACTTGGAGTAATACGTGATAAGAGCAGAGAGGATGTGCAATATGGAAACTAATTTATGTGTTGCCGGTTTCGGAGGACAGGGTGTCATGACACTCGGAAAATTTCTTGCAGAAGCCACTTGCAATTCAACCGATAAGAACGTTACTTTTTTTCCGTCCTATGGTGCAGAGCAGCGCGGAGGTACCGCAAACTGTTATGTTGTTATTTCCGACCAAGCGATAGGTGCACCATTGGTAAACATTCTGGACGACCTTATAGTAATGAATGAAGCTTCTTTGGTTAAATTTCTTCCGAAGCTGAAAAAGGGAGGACGCCTATTTATAAACAGCTCAATAGTTACTAAAGCCATAGAACGCGATGACATAACACTTATAAAAGCCCCTGTAAGTGAAATGGCTCTTCAACTTGGAAACCCAAGGGTTTTGAACATTCTGATGCTTGGCGTATATATAGGATATACCAAGATTGTTGACGCCGATATCATATGGGCATCCGTTTCTAAAAAATTCAGTAAAAAACCTGATCTTTTAGAAATCAACAAAAACGCTTTTGAACAAGGATTGGCTCTCGGAAAAGCCGCAGTTTAACGACAATAGTAAGAAGAATAAAAAGAAAGCATATTAATAAAAAATCCCGCTCTTTTTGAGCGGGATTTTAAATGCTTTTATCTATTTACTCAACCAAAGAAGATACTACTCCGGAAGCAACTGTTCTGCCGCCTTCACGGATAGCAAATCTCATGCCTTCTTCGATAGCAACCTGAGTAATCAATTCAACTGTCATTGTTACGTGGTCGCCGGGCATGCACATTTCTGTTCCTTCTGGAAGAGCGATTGTACCCGTTACGTCTGTCGTCCTGATGTAGAACTGAGGTCTGTAGCCGTTAAAGAACGGAGTATGACGTCCGCCTTCAGACTGCTTCAGCACGTAAACCTGAGCGCTGAACTTTGTGTGCGGGCGAATAGAACCCGGCTTCGCAAGAACCTGTCCCCTTTCGATTTCGTTTCTCTGAACACCACGAAGAAGCAGACCAACGTTATCTCCCGCTTCACCAACGTCAAGCAGCTTACGGAACATTTCAACGCCCGTTACAACAACCTTTCTCTTCTCTTCTGTAAGACCTACAATTTCAACTTCCTCGCCAACCTTGATGAGACCTCTCTCAACACGGCCTGTAGCTACTGTACCGCGGCCTGTAATGGAGAATACGTCTTCTACCGGCATAAGGAAGGGCTTGTCTACGGGTCTTTCGGGGTTCGGAACATAGGAATCCACAGCATTCATCAGTTCAACAACCTTATCTCCCCATGGGCTGTTCGGATCCTGAAGAGCCATAAGAGCGGAACCTCTGATGATTGGAATGTCATCTCCCGGGAAATCGTAGAAGGAGAGAAGCTCTCTAACTTCCATCTCAACCAGGTCAAGAAGTTCTTCATCATCAACCATATCGCACTTGTTGAGGAATACTACGATGTAAGGAACACCTACCTGACGAGCGAGCAGGATGTGCTCTCTTGTCTGCGGCATGGGTCCGTCCGTAGCAGCAACAACGAGGATAGCGCCGTCCATCTGAGCAGCACCTGTAATCATGTTCTTTACGTAGTCAGCGTGTCCCGGGCAGTCAACGTGCGCATAGTGACGAGCCGCGGTTTCATACTCTACGTGGGAGGTATTGATTGTGATACCTCTATCTCTTTCTTCCGGAGCCTTATCAATATTTGCAAAGTCTATAACCTTGTTTGTAGCACTCGGCCTTCTGGTTGCAAG
>CAYFUZ010000018.1:3003-21462 GCA_964346675.1 uncultured Oscillospiraceae bacterium
GTCTTACCATGGTCGATATGACCGATTGTACCGATGTTAACATGCGGTTTATTTCTTTCGAATTTTTCTTTTGCCATTTTAAAATCTCCTCCTAAAACGGTCTGGTTAGTACTAACTATTCTATTATACTTTACTTATTAATTTTTTCAACCATGGAATCGGGCAGTTTTTCAAAATGGTCCATCTGCATTACATACACACCTCTGCCCTGAGTTTTGGATCTTAGGTCTGTAGCGTATCCGAACATTTCGGACAGCGGAACCATTCCTCTTATCGATACCTGGCCGTTAAATATGTCTGTGCCTTCTATACGTCCGCGTCTGGAACTAAGATCTCCTATAACGTCTCCCATATACTGCTCCGGACAGTTAACCTCTACCTTGAATATAGGTTCAAGCAGAACGGGGCCTGCCTTTCTGGCCGCTTCACGAAGAGCCATAGAGGCTGCAATCTTGAAGGCCATTTCGGATGAATCGACTTCATGATATGAACCGTCAAAAAGCTCCACTCCGATATCAACCATCTGATATCCCGCAATAGGACCGCTATGCATAGCAGACTGTATTCCTTCATCAATCTTCGGAATGTATTCTTTAGGAATAACACCACCGACAATCTTGTTGACGAATTCGTAGCCTTCGCCCGGTTCTCTCGGATATATCCGGATCTTTACATGACCGTACTGACCGTGACCTCCGGACTGCTTTGCGTATTTGTTGTCTTCCACGGCTTCTTTGGTAATGGTTTCCTTATAGGATACCTGAGGTTTGCCGACATTGGCTTCAACCTTAAATTCACGAAGAAGTCTGTCTACTATTATTTCAAGATGCAGTTCGCCCATACCCGCGATAATTGTTTGTCCCGTTTCCTGATCCGTGTATGTTTTGAAAGTCGGGTCTTCTGCGGCAAGCTTTGTAAGCGCAACGCCCATTTTTTCAAGGCCCGCCTTTGTTTTGGGTTCGATGGCAACCTGGATTACCGGGTCCGGGAATTCCATGGATTCAAGAATAATCGGATTGCTCTCATCGCAGAGGGTATCACCCGTTGTTGTATTCTTGAGTCCCACGGCTGCTGCAATGTCGCCGGCATAAACCTCCGAGATTTCCTCTCTGTGATTTGCGTGCATCTGCAGGATGCGTCCTATTCGCTCTTTAGAGTCTTTGGTTGCGTTGTATACATAAGAACCTGATTCAAGGGTTCCGGAATACACGCGGAAAAACGCCAGCTTGCCTACAAACGGATCCGTCATAATCTTGAACGCAAGAGCGGAGAACGGTTCTTGGTCGCTTGAATGTCTGTCTTCCTCTGTATCTGTCTTCGGAAGCACTCCTCTGATTGGAGGAATATCAAGCGGAGACGGCATATAATCAACAATTGCGTCCAAAAGAAGCTGAACACCCTTGTTCTTATATGCGGAGCCGCAGGTTACGGGCACCATCTGATTTTCAACAGTCATCTTTCGAATTGTGGTCTTGATTTCCTTTTCTGTAAGTTCCTCTCCTGCGAGATACTTTTCGAAAAGTTCTTCATCACATTCCGCAACCGCTTCTATCAGTTTCTGACGATACTCGTCCGCAATCTCTTTCATGTCGGCGGGAATTTCACTTTCCTCGATAACTTTACCGAGGTCATCGCTGTATAGTTCCGCCTTCATCTTAACCAGGTCGATTATGCCCACGAACTCGGATTCCTTCCCTACGGGAAGCTGAACCGGCACTGCAGGAGCTTTAAGCCTGTCCTTAACCATGTTGAGCACATGGTAGAAATCGGCTCCGAGAATATCCATCTTATTTATGAAAATCATCCTTGGAACGCGATACTTTTCGGCCTGCCTCCAAACCGTTTCGGACTGAGGCTCAACACCGCCTTTTGCGCAAAGGACCGTTACAGCACCGTCCAGAACGCGCAGAGATCTTTCAACCTCTACCGTGAAATCCACGTGACCCGGCGTATCTATAATATTTATTCTTGTATCATACCACTGAGCCGTTGTCGCAGCTGAGGTAATTGTGATGCCCCTCTCCTGCTCCTGCGCCATCCAGTCCATAGTAGCCGTACCGTCGTGGGTTTCGCCTATCTTGTGGGTTCTTCCCGTATAGAACAGTATTCGCTCCGTGGTAGTTGTTTTACCGGCATCGATATGCGCCATAATACCGATATTCCTGGTATTTTCAAGAGAAAACTTTCTTGACATTTTGCACCTGCTGATTCAGTTAGAATCTGTAATGAGCAAATGCTCTGTTTGCTTCCGCCATCTTGTGCGTGTCTTCTCTCTTCTTTACGGAAGCTCCAAGGCTGTTTGCCGCATCCATGAGTTCGTTTGCAAGCCTTTCAGCCATAGTGCGTTTGCTTCTTTTTCTTGTATACGTTGTAAGCCATCTTAATCCGCGCGTCTGTTTTCTTTCAGGTCTTATTTCCATCGGGACCTGATAGTTGGCGCCTCCGACTCTTCTGGCCTTGACTTCTACCTGAGGCATGATATTGCTCATTGCCTTGTGGAAAATTTCGAGCGGTTCTTCGCCGGTCTTCTTGTTTATGATTTCAAAGGCCTCATACACAATCTTCTGCGCGGTACCCTTTTTGCCGTCAATCATAATACTGTTAATCAGTTTGGCAACCACCAGGTCGCCGTAGACCGGATCCGGAAGTACTTCTCGTTTTGGTATATTACCTCTTCTAGGCACTTCTTTTCCCTCCTTGTGGAAATTTTTGTGCAACATTGCATTAATGCCTTTGCACAAACTCACAAATCACCGGTACTCAATAGCATTTAATCTACTGCGGTGCCCAATATATTATAAAGGGCACTTATCCCGATAATTAGTCTGTTATAACTTTCTTCAATTCCCTGAAAACTACTTCTTTGCCGCAGCCTTCTTGGGTCTCTTTGCACCGTATTTGGATCTTGCCTGGCCACGGTTTGCAACGCCTGCCGTATCCAGAGTACCTCTTACGATATGGTATCTCACGCCCGGGAGATCCTTTACACGACCGCCTCGGATAAGAACCACACTGTGCTCCTGAAGGTTATGACCGACACCCGGAATATAGGCAGTAACTTCAAGTCCGTTTGTAAGACGTACTCTTGCTACCTTGCGAAGTGCAGAATTCGGTTTCTTCGGTGTAACCGTCTTTACAGATGTACATACACCGCGCTTCTGCGGAGCCCGGGTTTCAGTCGGCACTCTCTTAATGGAATTCATGCTTCTTAAAAGCGCAGGACTGTTTGACTTCTGAGTAGACTGGGTCCTTCCTTCTCTAACCAATTGGTTGATGGTTGGCATTAATATATCTTCTCCTTTCTTAATTATTTCTATAAAAACGACATACTGAAAGTTAGTCGGTTTTAACAGCATAACAGGCGTAGTATACAATATGACTCCTGTTTATGTCAATGGAATTTATTCGTCCGCACCGCCGGAACCCTTGAGTTCATCGGCATACGCGTTTGCTGTGAGCATCTCGTCGGTCTCGCCGTTCAAGTCAAAATCATCGTCATCATCATCGGACTCAAATGCATAATCCGAATTATCCGAAAGAACATTGTAGTTTTCCATGTATTCGGCATTGGCACCGTAGTCGACTGCGATATTTCTGTAAAGCTTCATGCCCGTTCCTGCAGGAATCAGCTTGCCGATGATAACGTTTTCCTTTAGACCTATGAGCCTGTCCTTCTTGCCCTTTATAGCTGCATCCGTAAGAACCTTTGTGGTCTCCTGGAAGGATGCGGCAGAGAGGAATGAACTGGTCGCTAAAGAAGCCTTTGTAATACCAAGAAGCATTCTTTCGGTTGCAGCTTTCTGCTGATCGCCTTTAAGGGAGGCATTGGCAGCTTCAACTTCAAAGCGGCTGTAAAGTCCGCCGGGAAGCAGCGTAGTGTCTCCCGCGTCTTCAACCTTGTACTTGGAAAGCATCTGGGAAACAATGACTTCAATGTGTTTGTCGTTAATATCTACACCCTGCTGCTTGTATACCCTCTGAACTTCTTTGAGCAGATACTGGTATACACCCTCGACACCGTTGATTCTTAAAATATCGTGAGGATCCAAAGGTCCCTGCGTGATGCCTTCGCCGGCATGAACTTCCGTGTCTACGGAAACCTTTAGCCTTGCTCCGTAAGGAATAGTATACTTCTGCTCCTCTTCACCGCGTACGATAACATCTGTCTTGTTGTCCGGTCTTGTTTCTATTGAAACAACTTTTCCGTCCGCTTCGCATATCGTGGCAACGCCCTTGGGCTTACGTGCTTCAAAGAGTTCTTCCACTCGCGGAAGACCCTGAGTTATATCGCTTTCCGCAGCGGATACACCGCCGGTATGGAAAGTTCTCATCGTCAGCTGAGTACCCGGTTCACCTATTGACTGGGCAGCTATGATGCCTACAGCCTCCCCTATATTGACAGGTTCTCCTGTCGCAAGGTTTCTTCCGTAGCACTTGCAGCACACGCCGTTTTCGCACTTGCAGGTCATAACCGATCTGATGTTTACGGATTCGATGCCTGCGTCCTCGATTGCCCTCGCGGCTTCGTCGCTGATTTCTTCCCCGCCCTCAACCAAAACTTCTCCGGTTGAAGGATCTATAATATCGTCAAGAGCCGTTCTTCCTGCAATTCTCAGGCGAAGAGCTTCGATAACTTCCTTACCGTCTGTAAACGCCCTTACTCTTATACCGACATTCGTACCGCAGTCGTGTTCTCTTATTATAACGTTATGAGAAACGTCCACAAGTCTTCTTGTCAGATAACCTGAGTCGGCAGTTCTAAGTGCCGTATCGGCAAGTCCCTTTCTTGCACCGTTGGACGACAGGAAGTACTCCATTATTGAGAGCCCTTCTCTGAAGTTTGCTGTGATAGGAACTTCTATTGTTTTGCCGGTCGCGTTTGCCATAAGGCCTCGCATGCCGCCTATCTGCTTAATCTGGTTCTTGGAACCGCGAGCACCGGAGTCCGCCATGATGTACAGATTGTTGTCATAGGGAAGCGATTCCATAAGAGCGTTAGCCACATCATCAGTGGCCTTGTACCAGCTTGAAAGAACTTTCTCGTACCTTTCGTTGTCAGCCATAAGCCCCATGTCGTAGGCTTCCTGATATTTGTCCACTTTTGCCTGAGCTTCATCTATGATTTGCTGCTTGTTTTCCGGCATGAGCATGTCTCCGACGGATATCGTTACGGCGGCTATAGTGGCATATTTATAACCGTTGGACTTGATATAGTCCAGCATCTCTACGGTTCTTACATTTCCGTGCTTCCTGAAACACCTGTCTATGATGCTTGTGAGGTCCTTCTTCTTTATGAGGAAATCAATCTCAAGTCCGTAAGGATCTTTTTCTCTGTCAACATAGCCCAGATCCTGCGGAATCTCGTCGTTGAATATGAATCTTCCGACCGTAGATTCAACGAGCTGCCCTCTGTCGCTCGGGTCAAGCTTTTTCAAAACCTTAACTCTTGCATGGATTCCCACAGCGCCTGTCTGATATGCCATAAGCATCTCGGCTTCGTCGCAGAACACCTTGCCGTCGCCCTTGGTATCCTTGTTTGTCTTTCTTTCCTGTTCGTCCTCCGGACCCGGATGAGTAAGGTAATATGAACCCAGAATAATATCCTGTGTCGGTGTTGTAATCGGGGAGCCGTCTTTCGGTGCCAGTATATTGTTAACCGACAACATAAGGAATCTGGCTTCCGCCTGAGCCTCTACCGAAAGAGGTACATGGACAGCCATCTGGTCTCCGTCGAAGTCTGCATTGTAAGCGGTGCAAACCAGCGGATGAAGCTTAATCGCCTTTCCTTCAACCAGCACCGGTTCAAATGCCTGAATACCGAGTCTGTGCAGAGTAGGAGCGCGGTTAAGGAGAACCGGGTGATCTTTTATAATCTCATCCAGTACGTCCCACACCTCATGGCGAACTTTTTCCACCATCCTCTTTGCGCTCTTGATGTTATGCGCCGTACCGTCCTGAACAAGCTTTTTCATGATAAAAGGCTTGAAAAGTTCCAGCGCCATCTTTTTCGGAAGACCGCACTGGTAGAACTTAAGTTCGGGTCCTACAACAATTACCGAACGGCCGGAATAGTCAACTCTCTTACCGAGCAGGTTCTGACGGAATCTGCCCTGCTTACCTTTAAGCATGTCGGACAAAGACTTAAGAGGTCTTCCGCCCGGACCCGTTACGGGTCTGCCGCGTCTGCCGTTGTCTATGAGAGCGTCTACCGCTTCCTGAAGCATTCTCTTTTCATTTCTTACGATGATATCTGGAGCTCCAAGGTCGAGCAGTCTTTTGAGCCTGTTGTTTCTATTGATAACTCTTCTGTATAAATCGTTGAGGTCGGAGGTGGCAAATCTCCCGCCGTCGAGCTGAACCATTGGCCTGAGATCCGGTGGAATTACAGGTACCACTTCAAGTATCATCCACTCCGGTCTGTTTTCGGAAGCCCTTAAAGCTTCGATAACCTCAAGTCTTCTTACAACTCTTACCTTCTTTTGCCCCTGAGAGCTTGCAAGAGTTTCTCTGAGTTCTGCGGCAAGCTTATCAAGGTCTATTGCGCAAAGCAGTTCTCTTACGGCTTCCGCACCCATGTCGGCCTTAAATCTTGAACCGAACTCATCTTTTGCCTCTCTGTACTCCTGCTCCGTAAGAACCTGCATATACTTAAGACCGGTGTCTCCGGGATCCGTTACTATGTATGACGCAAAGTAAAGAACCTTTTCGAGGCTTCTTGGCGACATATCAAGAACAAGGCCGATTCTGCTCGGGATGCCCTTGAAATACCATATATGTGATACGGGAGTCGCAAGAGTAATGTAGCCCATTCTCTCGCGCCTTACCTTTGCTTTTGTAACTTCAACTCCGCAGCGGTCGCATACGATGCCCTTGTAACGGATTCTCTTATACTTACCGCAGTGGCACTCCCAGTCCTTTGTGGGTCCGAAAATCCTTTCGCAGAAAAGTCCGTCTCTTTCGGGCTTGAGTGTTCTGTAGTTGATTGTTTCCGTTTTTTTTACTTCGCCGTCAGGGTTATGAGCCCAACTGATAATTTTTTCGGTTGAAGCAAGGCTGATTTGTAATGACTCAAAATTAATATCCATTTACTATTTCTCCTCTCCCGGGAAATCTTCATCCTCGTCTTCTTTTGCCGCATCATATAAAGGATCTGTATAAGAGTCCAGCTCCTCGCCCTCTGCGCTTAATGCTGTAAAGCCGGCGCCCTCCCCGAAGAATTCTTCCTCGTATTTGCTATGTTCAAATTCCACGGCATTGAAGGACGTTGAACCTTCAATTTCGGAAGTATCCTTAAGTTCAACCTCCTCGTCTTTTTCGCCGAGCACCTTGACATTTAAGGCGAGAGACTGCATCTCTTTAATGAGCACTTTAAAAGACTCCGGCACACCTGGTTCGGGAATATTCTCATCCTTAACTATGGCTTCATATGTCTTTACTCTTCCTATAACGTCATCCGACTTTACAGTAAGAATCTCCTGAAGCGTGTATGCGGCGCCGTACGCCTCCAGCGCCCAAACTTCCATTTCTCCAAAGCGCTGACCGCCAAACTGAGCCTTACCGCCCAGAGGCTGCTGCGTTACCAAAGAGTACGGACCCGTGGATCTCGCATGGATTTTATCATCTACCAGATGGTGAAGCTTCAGCATATACATTATCCCGACGGTTACGGGGTTGTCGAACAACTGTCCCGTTCGTCCGTCACGCAGCATCAGCTTACCCGTGCTTGAATATCCGCTTTTCACAAGCAGGTCGGTTATTTCACTTTCATGCGCACCGTCAAATACGGGGGAAGACACATACCAACCCCTGCTGGTTGCGGCAAGACCCAAATGCACCTCAAGAACCTGTCCTATGTTCATACGGGAAGGAACGCCCAATGGATTAAGCATTACCTGAAGCGGAGTGCCGTCTTCCAGGAAGGGCATATCCTCTATTGGTAATACGCTTGAAATAACGCCCTTGTTGCCGTGGCGTCCCGCCATCTTGTCTCCGACCTGAACTTTTCTCTTTGTTGCGATATAAACGCGAACAAGCTTGTTTACTCCCGGAGAAAGATCATCGTTGTTTTCTCTGCTGAATACTCTTACATCGACAACTATTCCCGTCTCTCCGTGAGGAACGCGCAGAGAAGTATCCCTTACTTCCATTGCCTTCTCTCCGAATATTGCTCTTAGCAACCTCTCTTCCGCAGTAAGTTCGGTTTCACCCTTAGGCGTCACCTTGCCTACCAGAATATCGGAGGAATCCACTTCCGCACCGATTCTTATTATGCCCTCCTCGTCCAAATCCTTGAGAGCATCTTCTCCCACGTTGGGGATATCTCTTGTGATTTCTTCGGGGCCGAGTTTGGTATCACGTGCCTCGGATTCATATTCTTCAATATGGATGGATGTGAGCACATCATCCATAAGTAGTCTTTCATTAAGAATTATGGCGTCTTCGTAATTGTATCCCTCCCAGGTCATAAAACCTATCAGGAGGTTCTTACCCAAAGATATCTCGCCCTGATCCGTTGCGGGACCATCCGCCAGAACTTCACCTGCTTCAACCTTTTCACCGTGGTATACTATGGGTTTTTGGTTGATACAGGTGCCCTGATTGGAGCGCTTATACTTCAGCAGTTTATATTCGTCCTTATCTCCGTCCTTGGTTCTGACAACTACTTTTGTCGCGTCAACGTATTCGACTACGCCGGACCTTTTTGCGATGACAACCACTCCCGAATCATGCGCAGCGGCATACTCAACACCGGTTGCGATAACCGGGGCTTCCGTTACCAACAAAGGCACTGCCTGGCGCTGCATGTTTGAACCCATCAGCGCTCGGTTGGCGTCGTCATTTTCAAGGAAAGGAATCATTGCCGTGGCGATAGACACTACCTGACGCGGACTCACGTCCATATAGTTAACCACTTCCCTCGGGAAGAGGTCAATTTCACCCATGTCACCTCTGGCCAAAACCTTTTCATTAACAAACTTGCCATGTTTGTCCAAAGGCTCGTTGGCCTGCGCTATTATAAGACCCTCTTCTTCATCTGCCGCCAGGTAGTCAATTTCCCTGGAGACTACTCCTTTGGACACTCTTCTGTACGGAGTCTCTATGAATCCGTATTTGTTGATGATTCCGTAAGTTGTAAGAGAGCCGATAAGTCCGATGTTAGGACCTTCGGGGGTTTCTATAGGACACATTCTTCCGTAGTGAGAATGATGTACATCACGAACTTCAAATCCGGCTCTTTCTCTGGAAAGTCCTCCGGGACCAAGAGCGGAAAGTCTTCTCTTGTGAGTAAGTTCGGACAAAGGGTTGGTCTGATCCATAAACTGAGACAGCTGAGAAGATCCGAAAAACTCCTTGATTGCCGCAGTCACGGGACGGATATTAATCAGGTTCTGGGGAGTTGTGGCTTCTGTATCCTGAATGGTCATCCTTTCCTTAACGACCCTTGCCATCCTCGCAAGGCCGATTCTGAACTTATTTTGCAGCAGTTCTCCCACCGTTCTGAGCCTTCTGTTACCCAGATGGTCTATATCATCTACATGACCTATGCCTTCCTGAAGCCCGAAAAGGTAGGATATGGACGCGATAATATCATCAAATATAATATGTTTAGGAGACAGTTCATTACGATGCTGATATAAATACGCAGCCAGCCTGCCGTTATATTCAGCTCTTGCCTCTTTCGACATCTTCTTCTTTTCGGGATTAGCCGTGTAGAAATCATGAAGAATGCCCACCAGTGCCGGATAAAACACCTCATCCGGAAGTCTGTATTCGTTAGGATTAAAGTCAATATAACTCGCCAGATTTACGAAGTTATTGCCTATAACTTTAACGGCAACATCCTCGTTGACGTGAGATTCAACCATAACGTATTCCACACCCGCATCCTGGATTTCAAATGCATCCTCCTTGGTAAGTTTTTTACCCTTGCGGTACATAATCTCACCGGTTGCGGGATGGGTAACACTCTTCATGAGAGTGCAACCTGCAATACGATTCTTCAATCCGAGTTTTTTATTATACTTATAACGACCTACCTTTGCCAGATCGTATCTCTTGGCATCGAAAAACAACGCCTCGACAAGATCGTAAGCAGATTCAAAGGTTGACGGTTCGCCCGGTCGTAATTTACGATAGATTTCCTTGAGGCCTTCATCGAAATTGGTTGTGCTGTCCTTCTCAAGGGAAAGATTCAAGCGTTCAATATCACTTCCGAACACCTCGTAGATTTCCTCTGTCGTTCCTTCATAGAACTTGGAGGCAATATTGGTTCTGTACTCTTCGTAGCGTCTTACCTTTTTGCGAATATCATCTTCGCTCATAGACGGATCTTTGCGTTTTTCAGCGTCGACCTTTTCGTCTACAGATCTGTAAGACAAAGCTCTTAAAAGTGCGGTAATTGGGAGCTTTCTTGTGCGGTCAACACGCACTGACAGGCTCTGGCCCGCATCTGTTTCATACTCAATCCATGCACCGCGATTAGGGATGATGGTCGTGTTGTACAGCTTGTTGTTAGATTTGTCCGTAGTAACCGCATAGTAAGGTCCCGGGGATCTTACAAGCTGGGTTACTACTACACGTTCCGCTCCGTTGTAGATGAACGTGCCTTTTTCCGTCATAACGGGGAAGTCTCCCATAAAGACTTCCTGTTCTTTTACTTCTCCGGTTTCCTGATTAATCAGGCGAACTCTAACTTTAAGAGCCGCAGAATATGTTGCGTCTCTTTCTTTGCATTCTTCCTGATCGTATTTTACATCTCCGGAGATGGAATGGTCCACGAATTCGAGCGCCAAGTTATCAGCATAGTCCCTGATCGGACTGATGTCCTCAAACACCTCGGAAAGACCTTCCTTGATGAACCAGTCATAGGAATCTCTCTGAATGGCAATGAGATTGGGCATTTGCTGAACAGCTTCAATCTTAGAGAAGCTCATGCGCTCTTTCTTGCCTATTTTTACAGCTTGTGGCATTGTGTGTCCCCCTTTTTGAATGATTGAAAGGCTTTAAAAAGCCCCCG
The DNA here is from genome assembly GCA_964346675.1 of uncultured Oscillospiraceae bacterium. Classification (GTDB taxonomy): domain Bacteria; phylum Bacillota; class Clostridia; order Peptostreptococcales; family Anaerovoracaceae; genus RUG13409. The sequence continues at coordinate 14,021 of CAYFUZ010000018.1, forward strand.
GAATAAGGTCCCTTGAAATAACGCCAAAAGGGTTGCCGCAAAAAGACAACCCTTTGGCATTATAAAATCGGTTGGTACTACTTAAGTTCAACCTTTGCGCCCACTTCTTCGAGCTGAGCCTTAATCTGGTTAGCCTCTTCCGGAGTTGCGCCTTCCTTAACGGGCTTCGGTGCTCCGTCAACAAGGTCCTTGGCTTCCTTAAGTCCAAGACCGGTTATCTCTCTTACAACCTTGATAACCTTAATCTTTTCTGCGCCTACTTCAGCAAGGATAACGTCGAAGCTGTCCTTGGTTTCTTCAGCTGCAGCTGCGCCTGCGGCCGCAACGGCTACCGGAGAGGCCGCGGAAACGCCGAATTCTTCTTCACAAGCCTTAACGAGTTCGTTCAGTTCAAGAACTGTCATGCTCTTTATAGCTTCAATAATCTGTTCTTTGTTCATCTTATATCTCCTAAAATAAATCTACTGCGATAATTAAGCTTCTTTCGCCTCTGCAATAGCAGCAAGTGTGCGAACAAACTTTCCAATCGGATTTTGAATAGATCCCATAAACTTTGCGATAAGTTCGTCTCTGGACGGAATGTCCGCAAGGGTCTGCAGCCCTGCAGAATCATATTCGACGCCCTCAACGATACCCGCTTTAAAGGACATCTTCTGATATTCCTTCATAGCCTTGTTAAGAACTCTGCACGGTGCCACCGCGTCTTCCTTGGAAACGGCAAGCGCGGTTGGGCCTTTGAGCGCGACATTTAAATATTCGAACTCTGTTCCTTCTATAGCCCTGGCAATTAATGTGTTCTTGTAAACGCTGTAATCAACGCCGGCTTCACGGAGCGACTTTCTCATTGCTGATGCTTCTTCAACAGTCGTCCCCATGTAGTCAATAAGCACTGCGGACTTTGCTCCGTTAAGCTTTTCCTTGATTTCGTCAACTACAGCTGCTTTAATTTTCAGGTTTTCTACTGACATTTACTCTCCTTTCCGGCTTTCAACATAGAAAGCCTTTTCGATGTCGCAGACTGAAAAGGCTCTGATTATATGAATCGTAACCTCGGCGGGATATTAAGGATGTATCCACCCGCTGTCTACAGTCGTTGATATTCTGTTCAAAAGTTGCGATTCGGCCTTAGTCCTTTAGGTAAGCTTTGCCGGGTTGATTTTGATTCCCGGACCCATGGTGCAGGAAACGGAAGCAGACCTGATGTACTGTCCCTTTGCCGCAGCCGGCTTAGCCTTGTTGATAGCTTCTACCAGTGCGTTGAAGTTCTCCTGGAGCTTCTCCGGACCGAAAGAAACCTTGCCGATTTGTGTATGAACTATGTTCTGCTTATCCAGACGATATTCGACTTTACCGGCCTTAATTTCCTGAAGAGCCTTGGTAAGGTCCATCGTTACCGTTCCGGACTTCGGGTTCGGCATAAGACCCTTAGGTCCTAAGATTTTACCGAGCTTTCCTACAACTCCCATCATATCCGGGGTTGCCACCACAACATCGAAATCAAACCAGTTTTCCTTCTGAATTCTTGTTGCGAGCTCTTCTTCACCTACATAGTCGGCGCCTGCCGCCTCTGCCTCATTAGCTTTTTCACCCTTGGCGAAAACAAGAACTCTTACGCTCTTGCCTGTGCCGTTGGGGAGAACAATAGCTCCTCTGATCTGTTGATCAGCATGTCTTCCGTCGAGACCCATTCTGAAATGAGCTTCAACGGTTTCGTCGAACTTTGCAGTTCCTGTTTTTACGAGAATGTCGAAAGCTTCTTCTACGTCGTACAGTTGAGTCCTGTCGATAAGCTTTGCCGCATCTTCGTACTTTTTGCCTTTCTTGGCCATTTTTTACCTCCTCGTGGTTCAAGCGGCTTTCCAAGCCTCCCACAAATTAATCCCGGACGGTAACGCCCATGCTTTTTGCGGTTCCTTTAATCATTTCAGTCGCGGTGTCAACGTTTGCCGCATTGAGATCCGGCATCTTAAGCTCCGCGATTTCCCTGGCCTGCGCTATCGTGATTGAAGCAACCTTTTTCTTGTTTGGCTCTCCGGACGCTTTATCCAGACCCGCAGCCTTCTTGATAAGTACCGCTGCCGGCGGCGTCTTGCAAACAAAAGTGAACGAATGATCCTGATATACCGTAATAACTACGGGAATAATCATTCCCTTTTGATCGGCGGTCCTGGCATTAAACTGCTTGCAGAAATCCATGATATTAACAGACTTCTGACCGAGAGCCGGTCCTACCGGTGGGGCCGGGGTGGCTGCGCCGGCAGCAATTTGCAGCTTGATAAAGCCGTCAATTTTCTTTGCCATAGCTTCTCCTTTCTTCGGGGCGACCCCGATATTTTCTATATTAATTTAGTTGAGTTTGTCTACCTGATCAAATTCAAGCTCTACAGGGGTTGCTCTTCCGAACATATCAACCTTGGTCCTAAGCGTCTGCTTGTCGGCATTTACCTCTTCGACCAATCCCGTAAAGCCCTTGAAAGGTCCGGAAATAATCTTCACGCTGTCTCCGATGTTTATATCAAGCTGGATTTCAACCCGCTCAATTCCCAGCCTTCTGATTTCTTCGTCGGAAAGAGGAATCGGCTCCGAACCCTGACCCACAAACCCTGTAACTCCCTGAGTGTTTCTGACTAAATACCAGGATTCATTGGTCACTATCATTTTCACAAGCACATAGCCGGGAAAAGTCTTGCGTTCTCTTTGTTTTATACCCGTTTCCTTATGCTCTATGACCGTCTCTTTGGGTACGATAACAGAGAGCACCAGATCCTGCATGCCTCTGTTTTCCACCAGCTTCTCGAGGTTTGTCTTAACCTTGTCCTCGTGTCCGGAATAGGTGTGTACTATATACCATTTCGGCTCTTTAAGACGCCTGAAAAAACCTGCCGGGATTTCATCTGCCTCCAATTGCACGGTGCCGACACCGGATGCGCTGCGTGCAGCTCTTTTAACCGGCTTGGCTATCGGTTTCACCTTGCTTTCGAAAGTTTCTTCCTCTTCTTGTGTCGCCTTAATAGCATCTAAAATCTTATCGTCGGACATTTTACGCTCCTACTTTACGATAAGACCAAGCAACGCCAAAAATGCAGTATCCATCAACCAGAAGATAAAAGCGAAAAGAAGACACACCACTATAACAACCAGTGTGTATTTCCCTAAATCCTTCTTGCTGGGCCATGCAACCTTTTTCATTTCGGAAGCCACGCCCTTGAAGTAGTCTTTAACTCTGGCAAAGAATTTTTTCTTTCCAACAGCCTGTTCTGCCATATCGACTACATCCTTTCTTACTTTGTTTCCTTGTGAAGTGTTTCCTTCCTGCAGAACTTACAATACTTCATAAGCTCTATACGTTCCGGATTGTTTTTCTTGTTCTTTGTTGTGTTATAATTTCTCTGTTTGCACTCAGAGCAAGCCATAACAACCTTAACTCTCATAATGTGGTTCCTCCATTTCAAAACTCACAATGTCTTCTCGACATAGTGACACCCAATAAGAATAGCATTTCAACAGGTGGGTGTCAATAAAAATTTTCGCCTTAATATATTATGTTGCGTTCATCCCGTAAATTGCGGCAAACAAGCTTCACTGCAGATACAAAACACGGTACAAAACTTAAAGATGACAAGAGAGCCGCGCCTCCCGAGACGAGCTCTCCGCCGATTATATCAAAATCTCCACTAGTATTTGATACGGATTCTTTTAATCTTCTTTACATACATTTATCCAGGTTCCGCCGGTTGCCGCTTCAAGCTCCGATATCGTAAACGGAACCGCCGAATTGGGAGTGCCTGCGGCAGGATACACTACTTCATATTTCTTAAGCGACTCATCCAGATAAATTCTTATGCCCTCCTTAAGCCCGAATGGGCAAACACCTCCTACCGGGTGTCCAATCTTTTCAGGCGTATTTTCAAGCGAAAGCATGGATGCTTTGCAGCCAAAAACATCTTTATACTTACGATTATCGACTCTTGCCGTACCCATAACCACTATAACAATAGCTGAACCGTCTTTCAGTTCAAAGGCCAAAGTTTTTGCAATCTCCCCCGGTTCTTTTCCAAGAGCTGCCGCAGCCAATTCAACCGTGGCAGTGTTGGCATCGAGCAGAATAATCTCATTTTTGATATTGCGCTCCTGAAAAAAGCTCTTAACCTCGGACAGTCCCATGGTTACCCGGCCTTTTCTTCGGCAGCGGCCTCTTCCGCCTCAGCAACTTCACCTTCGGCGGTCTTCTTTTTAGCCTCGGCTTTGGCTCTTAATTTGTTTATGGATCTTACCACCAGGAATATTACCCATGCAACAATCAGGAAATAAATTATATTTTGAATAAACTTGCCATAGTTAATAGAGGCCTCGCCCACTGTAAAGCAAAGGGTCGTAAAATCGAGACCACCTGTAATTATGCCTATAAGCGGCATAAGAATATCCGCCACCAAAGAGTTGACAATGGCGGTAAAGGCTCCTCCCACGATAACACCGACAGCCATGTCTACAACATTACCACGGGAAATAAATTCTTTAAATTCCTTCATCATAACAAAAAAACTACCTCCGTAATATCTGATTACTTGAGAATTCTACCATGTATCCGACTTACAAACAAGTTGAATGACTCGACACTATTTATTACCTATCCTCCACGTGAGCTTTACTGCCAAGCCTGCAATAAGCAATGTTGCTGCAATGATCCGACACTCTTTCGAGGTTTGTCAGCAGATCTGACCATATGAATCCTGCATCAACGGTACATTCTCCCTTTTGCAGCCTTTTAATGTGGCGCGTACGCAGGGTTTCCTTAAGTTCATCTATGTGAGCCTCAAGCGGGATTGCGCGCCGCGCCGCCTCAGGATTATTACCGAAGAAAGCCTGATACGACAGGTCGAGAATTTCGGAAACATCCGCTTTCAAATCCGAATATTCGCTCTTTGCCATATCTGAAAACTCAACACCCTTATCCCTCATCTCCTCCGCAGATTCCAATACGTTAATCGCATGGTCTGCTATACGCTCATAGTCGCCTATAAGTTTCATATATTTTGTGGCGTCCGAACTCTGACCCTCATCCATATGAACCGAAGCAAGCTTAATCATGTAAGATCCTATAATATCCTCCAGCTTATCCGTTTCATCCTCAGCTTTTCTTATCTCCTCTGCGATCTTTTCGTCATAGTTTTCTATACACTGCATGCTTGATTTCATAGCATTCACAGACAACTTTGCCATTTCGTCTAATACTTTCCTGCACTGCGAAAGAGCCAAAGAAGGACTTCCGAGCAGACGTTCATCCAGAACATTGGCAATTTCGGGTTTTTCGGCATCCGGTATGAGCTTGTAAACAAGCTTCTCCAGTATACCGCTTAAAGGAAGCAACATTATAGTGCAAAGAATATTAAATGTCGAATGGCAAAAAGCTATCCCTGCCAAGCTTGCCGGCTCCGAAAACACTGCAGGCGCAAATACAGCTTTTACAATGGTGAATACCGTAAGCCATACGGCCGTTCCTATAACATTAAAGCTGAGGTGAACCAGGGCGGCGCGTTTTGCGTTTTTGTTGGTTCCTACGGACGAAAGCATGGCCGTAATGCAGGTGCCGATATTTTGACCCATGATAATCGGGATAGCCGCACCGTAAGAAACCGCACCCGTAGAAGATAGTGCCTGCAATATGCCGACAGACGCCGAACTCGATTGAATTATCGCGGTAACGATAGCTCCCGTTAGCATTCCAAGAACGGGGTTGTTGAAGGCCAAAAACAACTGCCTGAATTCAGGAACATGCTCAAGTCCCGAAACAGCAGTTGACATGACTTCCATCCCGAACATCAGAATCGCAAAACCGAGAAGTATCATTCCCGTTTCTTTGCGCTTGCTGTTTTTTGAAAGCATATAAAATATGATTCCGATTAGGGCCAGCACCGGCGTAAACGACGTAGGCTTCAGCAGTTGAATGAAAAAATTATCACTGCTTATTCCCGCAAGGCTCAATATCCATGCCGTAACGGTTGTACCTATATTGGTTCCCATAATTACGTTTATCGCCTGGCGAAGCGTCATAAGCCCTGAATTAACGAAGCCGACAACCATTACCGTAGTTGCCGAAGAGCTCTGTATGACAGCAGTGACTCCAAGACCTGTCAAAAGTCCTGCGGCTTTTTTTGTTGTCATCTTTCCCAGCAGGAGCTTAAGACCTTTACCAGCTCTTCTTTCCAGCGCCTCTCCCATTAGAAGCATTCCAAACAGGAAAATGCTTAAGCCGCCTATTAAATTCAATAAATCGAATACACTCACTCTTTTTCTCCGTTTCCAACTTCAATATTAATATTGACATAAGGTTTATTTATAACCCCTATTATTATAAACAGTAAAAACATAGTACTGTAAAATTCATGTAAAGTGACCCGTTTAAGAGCAGCCGGCATTTTCCGTATCAATGCCCTTTCTTGGCACACAGGTCAATATTGCCTGACGAAATTCCGCTACACCAGTTGTTGCTCATTAATTATCAGCTTAAACTCAAGACCCAGTTTTCCCGCAGCCTGGCGGCACAATATCATGCGCTGCATGAAAATTTCAAAATAATCCATAACCGATCCGTAATGCGTGTCAACCGTGAGTTTGAGCTTTATCAGGGTATGCGCTCTATTGATTTTTAACTCCGACTTTGTAACAGAATAATTTACACGGTCATGAATATCAAATTTCGCGACATCCTGATTGCGCACACGGTTTCTTCGAACATCGCTCTTATCAGCCAGTATCAACGCCGCAGCCAAAGCGCTCACCGGAACCCCTGTTCCCTCGTCATGATTGCCGATAGCCGATACTATCTGTCCTATTTCTTCCGGGTCAAACTGCATGTGATCCAAAATACGAAAAGCCATTATTGCGCTGGACTGACTGTGGTTCACGCGATTTATAAGATTTCCGATATCATGCAAATAGCCTGCAATTTTTGCAAGTTCTACATTCCGTTCAGAGTAACCCAGTGTCTTCATAATATAACCTGCATTCTCAGCCACCAAAGTAACATGCGCATGGCTGTGCTCCGTATAACCTAAAGTCGACAGCGCCAAATCAGCCTGCCTTATATACGTGTTAACCTCTTCGCTTTTCTTTATTTCGTCATAGGTCATATTATATTGGTATTCCCTTTCGTCAAACTCCGCATAATCATCAGAGAATACGTTTTTCTCCCTGTTTTTTACCGCAGATTTCATATAATCACACTTTATTATGCAGCATTGCCGCAAGTTTTACAATGAAAAATTCCAACTTGCGGCAAGTATGCCGACACAGCTTGTCCGAACCCTGCCATAGAGCAAAACACAATCCGTTGTTTTTTAAAACGAAAAAGCCCGAAAAATCGGACTTTCATCAAAACATATAGTGGTGGAGCATAGGGGGATCGAACCCCTGACCTCATGATTGCGAACCATGCGCTCTCC
>CAYFUZ010000019.1:0-20913 GCA_964346675.1 uncultured Oscillospiraceae bacterium
TCGCAGGTAGCAAAACACGAGCGACGATACAACAAAACAGCCAAAACCTCACTGATTTTAGGACACTCAATTCATCCCGGCATTCCACACATAAATATTTATGGTATAATATCAAGTTGAGGAGGATGCCATATGAGCACGGAAATAGAATATATGCCGAAAAAGATACTGGTCGTTGAAGACGAGCATTCAATCTCGGATATTATTAAGTTCAACCTCAGGAAAGAAGGCTATGAAGTTGAGACGGCTTATGACGGTAAAGAGGGGATGGAAAAAGCACTGAATTGCGGCTGCGATCTTGTGCTGCTTGATATAATGCTCCCTTTGCTTGACGGCTTTGAGGTGTGCAGAAGGGTTCGCGAAAAATCAAACGTGCCTATATTAATGCTCACCGCAAAAGAAGAAGAGGTTGACAAGGTTCTCGGACTGGAGCTCGGTGCGGACGACTATATTACCAAACCGTTCGGAATGAGGGAGCTTATCGCAAGAATAAAGGCGAATATACGCCGCAGCGATAAAATGAATGTTGCGGAGGACACCCCATCGGATATTCGTGACTTCGGAACGCTTCTAATAGATACCAACCGCTACGAGGTCAAGAAAAACAACATAAGCCTGGAACTCACACTCAGGGAATTTGAACTTTTAAGATATCTTGCCGAGCGTGAGGACAAGGTTTTTTCAAGAGAGCAGCTGCTCGAAGAGGTCTGGGGTTATGAATATTACGGCGACATCAGGACAGTGGACGTGACAGTAAGGCGCCTGCGTGAAAAGCTGGAGGACGATCCCTCAGACCCGAAGTATATAATCACAAAAAGAGGAATAGGCTACTTTTTCAGGAGAGCTTAGCGCATGAGAATTCGCCCTGCGGTGAAAGGGAGCGTGCGCTGGAGAATAGTGCTTATATATTGTCTGCTTGTATTTTTGGCCATGGCCATAGTGTCGGTCTATCTGCTGAGCAATATAGAAAAGTACCAGCTGAGCTCTCAAAAACAGAATATAGAGAACACTGTAAGCGAGAGCAATCTTCTAAACGTGCTTGCCAAGTACGATCCGCTGGCGGATTATCCGGAAGAGATTGGTTCTTTGCTTGAATCTGCTTGGGTCGGAGGTTCCATGCAGGAGGTTTCCGTCGTTGCCCGCAATATGGTTATTGTGGCTTCGTCCAATCCGAATGTATCGGGCAAGAGCGCAGCGGCAGTGTTCGACGTTGATTTGATAGCGAAGACTCTTTCGAGTGCCGAAAGCAGCGAGGCTATCGGGCGTTCGGGCGATATAGACGTAAGAAGCATCACTTTTCCGGTAAAGGGCAGTGACGGCAAGGTATCCGGGGTGGTATATATAAGGTCGGACCTTTCGGGAATAAAGGCTTCCGTCACAAGTAGCCGCTCTATATTTATCCGTGCGACGGTGCTGGCCCTGCTCGTTACAGTAGTGCTGAGTTTTGTGCTTGCGAGAACCGTTACGGTTCCTATAAATGATGTAACAAGAACGGTTCAGAGGATGTCGCAGGGGGATTTTTCTTCCGAAGTGCCGGTTAAGTCGGATGATGAGATAGGCCAGCTGGCGACCATGTTCAATATACTGAGGCGCAAGCTGGATGAGACGCTTGAGGAAATATCAAACGAAAAAAACAAACTGGGAACCATATTGGAATATATGGCCGACGGCCTTGTAGCCATAGACCTTAAGGGAAATATCATGCACGCGAACCCCGCGGCAAGAGAGATGTTAAGTATCATGCAGGATGCTGACTTGTCCGGCATAAGCTATGAGTCTTTTATGGGTGATATCTCAAGAGAGCTTTCCCTCGACAAGATTAAGGAAAACTGCAAAGAGGAAGGCGCCCAGGGAATATACAGGCAGGACGGCCGGATTTTCGCGGTGCGTTATGATCGTTTCAAGGACGAAAACGGCGAAGATATAGGCATAATTATTATAATTCAGGATATTACGGCACGGCAAAAGCTCGAGGATATGCAGACGGATTTTGTCGCAAATGTTTCGCACGAGCTGAAGACACCGCTTACGAATATAAAAAGCTATACGGAAACGCTTCTTGACGGAGCGGTGGATGAACATGAAACGGCGGAACACTTTCTGCAGATTATACATTCGGAAGTGGATCGCATGAACAGACTGGTCAGGGATTTGCTGCAGCTTTCAAGACTGGATAACAATCAGGAAATACTTTCCGTCAAGGAAGCAAACATTATAGTTCTTATAGATGCAGCGGTTACCAAAGTAGAGCTTACCGCCTTGGCCAAGCATCAGCAGCTTAATCGTCTCTATGACAAAGACGGCGATATAAGAGTAAATGTGGATCGGGACAGGTTTGAGCAGGTGATGCTTAATGTCCTGACAAATGCCATTAAATACACGGACGACGACGGCAGAATAGATGTAGACGTTTTTGTCAGTCAGGGCAACGCGCGAATCATCGTGCAGGATAACGGCATAGGCTTAAATCCGGAAGCTCTGCCGAGAATATTTGAACGTTTTTACCGGGTGGACAGGGCCAGAAGCCGCGCCATGGGCGGCACCGGTCTTGGACTTGCGATAACAAGGCAAATTGTTGAAAGTCACGGTGGGACGATTACAGCCGAAAGCCAGGAAGGCAAAGGCACCAAGATGATAATCGAGATGCCGCTGGCAATACGCAAAGGTGTAAGGAACATAGAGTAATGGCCGAGGACTTTTTTCCGCAGGACATATTGGATGATGCCTTAAACAGCAGGCAGCAAAAGCGCAGGGAAAAGAGGGCGCAGCTAAGACGCAGGAAAGAACAGCAGGAGCTTAACAATAAGCTGCGTCAGGAGAACAGAGCTAAACGCCGCAAAATTTTTCTCGCGGGACTTGTAGTACTTATGTTGCTGTTCGTGTTCTTCGGCAAAAGTGTTTTGCAGATTATAAAACTCAGCAAGGAACGCGACGCGGCAGAGGCCCGTCTGGAGGAATTGCAATATAAAATAGACCAGCTTAACGACGAACTTACCAGGGTTACAAGCCCTGAATACATCGAACAGCAGGCAAGGAGCCAGCTTAGAATGATATATCCCGGGGAACTGCTCTACGTGGTAACCAACGATAAAATGGCGCCGGAGCCTTTGGAGGAAAGCACGGACGGCGCAATAGAAAAACAATGAGAGCGAAGAAATCGCTGGGACAAAACTTTATATCGGACCCGGGCCTGATTTGCAAAATAGCGGATGCGGCCGATGTCGGAGAGAATGACACGGTCGTGGAGATAGGTTCGGGCAGGGGAGCTCTTACCGATGAACTTGCTAAGCGCGCAAAGCGCGTCATAGCGGTAGAACTTGACAGGGATTTGATACCTGTTCTTAATGCAATCGCTGCACTGCGCGGCAATATTGAGGTTGTAAACTGCGATATACTGGAATACGACTTTTCGGGTTTGCGGAGTATAAAGATTGTGGGTAATCTTCCTTACTACATAACAACGCCCATAATTTTAGGTCTGCTTGAAAAGAATGTGGACGCAAGTTCCATGACTTTCATGGTTCAAAAAGAAGTTGCGGAGCGCATAGTAAGCCCTCCGGGCAGCAGGGACTACGGAGTGCTTTCCGTAAGTATTCAGTACTACTGCGATGCGGAGTACGTTTTGGATGTTCCGGCGGAATATTTTGACCCTATTCCGAAGGTTGATTCCGCAGTGCTAAGGCTTACAAGAAAGAAGGAAAGGATTTTAAGCCCGGAAGATGAACAGCTGTTTTTTGAGCTGGTCAAGGCGGTTTTTGCCAAGAGGCGTAAAACGCTTCAGAACGGTCTTTGCTCGTTTCGCGACATTACCAAAGAGGAGTCCGGGGTCTTGCTTGAAAGAAGCGGCATAGAAGCGCATCGCAGAGCCGAGACATTGAGTTTGGAAGAATTCGCAAGACTTTGCGATTTTATAAAGGAGAGAGAAAATGCTTGATATCAAATTCGTCCGTCAAAATCCTGACGCTGTAAAGGAAAACATAAGGAAGAAGTTCCAGGATGAGAAACTTAAGCTGGTCGATGAGGCAATTGAGCTCGACGAAAAGCTTCGTGCGGCAAAAACACGCGGCGATGAACTCAGAAGTCTGAGAAACGATGTGTCCAGAAAAATCGGAGCCCTTATGAAGGAAGGCCTTAAGGAAGAGGCGGAGCTGGCAAAAAAAGAAGTTGCCGATATAGCGGACGAGCTTGCGGCGCTTGAAGCACAGGAAGCCGAATGTTCGGAAGAGCTTAACAAGCGCATGATGGTGATTCCGCAGATGATAGACCCTACCGTGCCGATAGGGCGGGACGATTCTCAAAACGTGGAACTCGAAAAGTTCGGGGACCCGCTGGTTCCGGCCTACGAAATTCCGTATCATATCGATATCATGGAATCTTTTGCCGGTATCGACATAGATTCCGCAAGAAGAACTTCCGGTACAGGTTTCTATTATCTTAAGGGAGATATCGCGCGGCTTCATTCGGGTATAATTTCTTACGCAAGAGATTTTATGATAGACAAAGGCTTTGAATATTTTATTCCGCCGTTTATGGTTCGCAGCGATGTGGTTAAAGGCGTAATGTCTTTTGCCGAAATGGAAAATATGATGTACAAGATAGAAGGTGAAGATCTTTATCTTATAGGGACTTCCGAGCATTCAATGGTGGGCCGTTATATAGGCCAAATCCTTGATAAGTCCGAGCTTCCGCAGGCGCTTACCTCCTACTCACCTTGTTTTAGAAAAGAAGTGGGAGCGCACGGCATAGAGGAACGCGGCGTATACCGGATACATCAGTTTGAAAAGCAGGAAATGGTAGTTATCTGTGAGCCTGAGGATTCTTCCGAGTGGTTCGTAAAGCTTTGGCGGAATACGGTTGAGGTTTTCAGGACCTTGGATATTCCGGTAAGAACGCTTGAATGCTGCTCCGGTGACCTTGCGGACCTTAAGGTCAAGTCTCTTGACGTGGAAGCCTGGAGTCCGCGCCAGCAAAAATACTTTGAAGTGGGTTCCTGCTCCAACCTCGGCGACGCCCAGGCAAGAAGACTGGGAATACGTATTCGCGACAAGGAAAACGGCAACTATTTTGCTCATACTCTGAACAACACGGTGGTAGCGCCTCCACGTATGTTGATAGCTTTTCTTGAAAACAATTATCAGGAAGACGGCACAGTGCTTATTCCCAAAGTTCTCCAGCCGTACATGGGCGGAAAGACACGGCTTGTATCAAAGGAAAAATAACGCGGGATGTGGGATAAGCTATGATTTAATAAAGATTTAAAATAATAATTGCGGATATAGTTAAATGGATGTATAATAATCGAGCTGGTTTGGAGCCGGCTCGACATATCCGGGTGTAGCACAGTTGGTAGCGCGTTGCGTTCGGGACGCAAAGGCCGTGAGTTCAAGTCTCGCCACTCGGACCATCTTAAAGACTCGCAACGCCGCGAGTCTTTTTATTTATAAACTCAAAAAAGGGGAGGGGGAAAATAAATAAAATGTTGAAAATTCAAAACTTGACCAAAACTTACGGCGACAAAAAAGCTGTGGACAATTTGTCCCTGCATATTGCGCCCGGAGAGATTTACGGCTTCATAGGTCACAACGGTGCGGGAAAGACTACAACTCTTAAGTCCGCGGTGGGCATTTTAAACTTCGATGAAGGGGAGATGTATATAAACGGAATTTCCATTAAGGATAATCCCCTGGAATGCAAGAAACAGCTTGCCTATATCCCGGACAATCCGGATTTGTACGAATTTATGAGCGGTATAAAATATCTGAACTTTGTGGCGGATATTTACGGAGTGGGCGCCGCTGAAAGAGACATTAAAATAAAAAAATACGCAGACATCTTTGCGCTTACACAAGATCTTGCGCAGCCTATAGCGACCTACTCGCACGGCATGAAGCAAAAGCTGGCTATAATTTCCGCATTGATTCATGATCCGAAGCTTATACTCATGGATGAGCCGTTTGTGGGTCTCGACCCCAAGGCGTCGCATACTCTTAAAGGCATGATGCGCGAAATGTGCGATCAAGGCGGCGCCATATTTTTCTCCACTCACGTTCTCGAAGTGGCGGAAAAGCTCTGCGATAAAGTTGCAATCATTAAGGACGGCAAATTGCTGCGCAGCGGAACAATGGAAGAAATTAAGGGCGACAGCAGCCTGGAACAAGTATTCCTGGAACTGGAGGCAGAGTAATGCTTAGACTTTTAATTAAAAAGCAGCTCATGGAGGTATTCAAAGAATATTTCTACGATTCCAAGAATGGCAAAGCGCGTTCCAAGATTTCTACAATAGCGTGGTTCGGGTTCTTTGTAATCGTAATGGTCGGCGTGCTGGGCGGTATGTTTACAACCTTGGCACTCAGTCTTGCACCGCTTACGAAAATGGGTTATGCGTGGCTGTATTATTGCATTATAGGGCTTATAGCGATAGCTCTGGGAGCTTTCGGCAGCATGTTCAACAGCTATTCGGGCCTGTACAAAGCCAAAGACAACGATTTGATGCTTTCCATGCCTATACCGGTAAAGGATATAGTTGTTTCAAGGCTGGCGTCAACTTATCTTATGGGAGTTCTTTATTCCGCGGTGGTACTTATACCCGCGGTAGTTGTTTACTATATTAACACGGGCTTTGAGCTTGGAGGCTTTGTGTGTATGCTGTTTTGGATGTTTGCCATTTCCGAACTGATACTGGTGCTTTCAAGTGTGCTCGGCTATGGTGTCGCCAAAATCAGCATGAAGTTTAAAAACAACAACATCATAAAAGTTTTTGCGGCGCTGCTGTTCATGGTTCTTTACTATGTCGTATATTTCAAGGCCATGGATATCATCAAGGACCTGCTTGCAAATGCGGATGTGTACGGCGAGAAAATATACGGCTCGGCCCGCATACTTTATGAGTTCGGAAACGCTCCGACCGGTAATATACTTGCTGCCGCTATTTTTCTGCTGGCGGCATCAATTCTTACAGTTTTGGTATTCTATGTGCTGATAAGAAGCTTTATAAAGATAGCTACTTCCTCTGACGGAGCGAAAAAGAAGATATATAAGGCGCAGGCATCTAAGCAAAAAAGCGTCAAGCAGGCACTGCTCGGCAAGGAGATTGCCCGCTTTTTGGGAAGTGCCAACTACATGCTTAACTGCGGTTTAGGTTCCGTGTTTATGATTGCCGCCGCAGTCCTCCTGCTTTTTGTGAAGGACGGCATAATACAGGGTATAAAAGGCTCTCTGGGCATTGTTGGTGCCGGTATGCTGCCGCTGGTTTTATTTGCATTCATTTGCGCCTTGGCTTCCATGTGCGATGCCGCAGCCCCGTCCGTTTCCCTTGAAGGAAAGAATATCTGGATACTGCAGTCAATGCCGGTAAAGACTTTAGATATACTGCACGCTAAAGTGAAACTGCAGCTTGTGATTACGGTTCCGCCAATGCTTGCGTTGCTCGTCTCAATTATCATCAAGCTCAGGCTGAGCGCTTTTGAAGCGGCAGTTACCGTTGCGCTTTCAATTCTTTATTCATTGTTTTCGGCATTGTTCGGGGTGTATATAGGACTTCAAAAACCGAATCTTAACTGGACCAATGAACTCTATCCGGTAAAGCAGAGTGTGGGAGTTGCCATAGCTCTTTTCAGCGGTTGGGTATTTGCTGCCGTATATGTGGGATGCTATATGTGGATTGGACGCAAATACATACCTATAAAGCCTTACTATTTGATAGGCATGCTGCTGCTTGCCGTGTCGAGCGTTCTTATAGAAATGTGGATCAAAAAGCGCGGAACCAAGGTTTTTGAAACGCTTTGATTCGAGTACGGATTTGGTGTAAAATACTATTAATATGGAATTCATATATAAATTAATAGAGGGGGTTTCTCGATGAAAACTTTAAAGCTGTTTGTTTCCGGAATTCTTGCCGGCATGAGCATAGGCATTGGCGGCCTTGTATTCCTGAGTCTTGACAACAAGGTTCTGGGGGCGTTGTTTTTCGCTGTGGGTCTTTTTATGGTTTGTACCTTTGGCTTTCACCTCTACACGGGCAAGGTTTGCTATGTGTTTTACAATGACAAGGAATATGCGCTCGGACTTCCCGTTATCTGGCTCGGAAACGTAGTGGGAACCGGCATCATTGCACTTTTTGCACTTCTGTCAAGAGTGGGTCCGGTTCTTACGGAAAAGGCTATGGGACTTTGCCGTATAAAACTGGATGATAGCTACATGAGTCTTTTTTTTCTCGGCATGCTTTGCAACATTCTTATTTATGTTGCAGTGGAAGGTTATAAAAATAACCCGCACGAACTGGGTAAATATATGTCCATAGTTTTTGGCATTGTGGTGTTTATACTCTGTGGAACTGAGCACTGTGTTGCTGATATGTTCTATTTTTGGATGGCAAAGGCCTGGAGCGGCGAGGCGGTTCTTGCGATTCTCGTAATAACCCTTGGAAACTCCGTAGGGGGCGTGATTATACCGCTTCTTAAGAAATTCTCACAGGGAAAATAAACAAAAAAATATAACTTAAATTAAAAAAGGAGCCCAGGTACATTGCCCGGGCTCCTTTTGAAGTTATCCTATTTCTTCCGTAAGTCTACAGATTTCATCAACAAGTCCGCTTATATAGTTTATCGTGTTTCTGAGGGGTTCGTCCGTTGAAATGTCTATGCCTGCCAGACCGGCAAGCTCTGCCGGCGGCAGGGTGCTTCCGGCCTTAAGCATTTTAATCCAGCGTTCACCCGCAGGGCGGCCTTCTTTTTCTATATTCAATACGGACTGGGTCGCTACGGTAAGCCCCGCGCTGTAGGTATAGGGGTAAAGGCCCATATAGTAGTGCGGCTGGCGCATCCATGTCAGTTCACAACCTTCGGTAAGTTCTACTGCGTCTCCCCAGAAGACTTCAAGATTTTTTCTAAAAATATTGCTCAGTGTTTCCGCATTTACGGAGCTTCCGCTGTCTATCAGCTTGACAACCTCGCGCTGGTACCAGGCCTCCCTTAAATGCGTCACGAAGTTATGATAGTAAGTGTTTCCGATAAGGTTTGAAAGCACCCATCTGCGGAAGCGCTTGTCCGTATTTGTCTTGAGCAGATATTGTGTCAGCAGCAGCTCGTTCATGGTGGACGGAGCTTCGACTATGTAGGTTGAGACATTGGTATCGAAAAAAGACTGCGCTTCGCCGCAGAGCCTGAAATGCCCTGCGTGTCCCAGTTCGTGGGCTATAGTATATACATCCGACATGCGGTTGTTCCAGGTCATCAGTATGAAAGAGTTTCTGCCGTAGAGCGATGCGCAAAAGCCGCCGGTACTCTTCCCCTGATTATTTGCGAAATCTATCCACCTGTTTTTATAGGCTTCATCGACCATGTCCATGTAATCATTCCCCAAAACTGCAAGGGCGTTTCTTACATATTCGTGCGACTGTTCGATAGTAACCTCCGGGCTGTATCCGGAGTCGAGGGGCAGCTTAAGATCCGCGAAAGTCATTTTGTCAAGACCGTGAACACGGCCTATGAGCTTGGCATACTTTCTCATTACAGGCGCCAGAAGTTCCGTAATCAGGTCTATCTGGCGATCATGCATTTCGCGGCTTACCTTTTGTCTGAATAGTTCGGCATCAAATATGGAATCAAAGCCGCGGAGTTTCGACAGGGTCTTCTCTTTTATAAGGTACGCGTTGTAGCAGGCCGCGGTGGTATTCTCGTACTGCTTAAGCTTTGATGAGAATTCTTTGAAAGCGCTGCGGCGCAGCTGCGTGTCGCCAACGTATTCATATTCGCCTTCAAAGAGAGAGTAGCCCAGCGGGTATTCTTTTCCGTTTACCGTGAAGGACTCGAACTTCATATCGGCCAGTTTTGACATATTGTAAATGTCGTAGGGCGCTGCGAAAACAGGACCAAGAGCCGCCAGAGCCTTTTCCGTATCCGGACTGAGCCTGTGCGGTTTTTCCCTTAAGAGGTCTTTAAGATAGTTTGACGTGCGGCTTGTTTTTTCGGCAGCCGCCAAAATAACAGCCTCGTCCGCCTCGCTTATTTCGCTTTCTATAAAGGACATGCGGCTTTCAATATCAGCGCTTAAGCTTGTCATTGCGGAGTCGCGCTCCTGATTTGCCGTATCGTAATAGTCAACGGAGACGGCAAGCTGAGTATAAGCGCTTGTCAGATAAAGAAGTATGAAGAGCTTTTCGTAAAGCTCCAGGCATTCGGCTATATGCCCCGCATCGCTCAATTTTCCTTTAAATTCTTTTTCTATACGCCCCGCCAAAGTCTTTGCTTCTTCCACGGCTTCTTTAAACTCATCTTCCGTCTTGTATATAAGCGAAAGGTCCCAGGTTTCAGCTGTCGGCACGTCTTTTCTATAAATAATCCCCATGTTTTTCTCCTTTCAGAATGTATTTTATTATATCACAACGAACGCAGAAACGTAAAATGCATAAAAATCTTAGAATTTAGCATAAAATGCATAAAATTCTTTGGAATATGCCAAATTAGGCCTTGACAACGCATAAATATGCACATATAATGCATGCATATAAAAACTCAACCGAAATCGTGACATTAAATTTTAAGGAGAAAATTAAATGAAAAAGTTAATCGCAGTAATGTTGGCGCTTCTGATGGTTACAGGGATGGCAGCCTGCACAAAGAAAGAAACAAACACGGGCGGAGACACACCGAAGCCGGATGAAAAGAAAGTTATGACAGTTTCAATCTGTCCGGACTTTGCACCAATGGAATTTGTTGATACAACAAAAGAGGGGCAGGATAAATTCGTAGGATTCGACGTAAGCCTTGCGAAGTTTATAGCGGCGGAGCTCGGAATGGAGCTTGAAATAAAGCCAATGAGCTTTGACGCATGCATGGCGGCGGTTCAGACCGGTACGGTAGATATGTCTATTTCGGGATTTTCGTATAAGCCGGACCGCGCGGAGAATTTTGAACTTTCCGACTATTACTATGCCGGAGACAATGAAAGCGTTCAGACCATAATTGTTCTTAAAGAAAACGAAGGCAAGTGGACAAAAGCGGAGGATTACAAGGGAAAGACCGTGGCAGCTCAGGCGGCATCTCTGCAGCTTGATCTGGTTACAAACCAGCTCCCCGAAGCGACAGCTAAAATATTCACAGATATAGGAACGGCGGTCGAGGCTCTGCGTAACGGAAACGTTGACGCTGTGGCTGTAGCCGAAGGCAACGGCAAGGCTATCATAGCAGGCAACGACAAAATAGGAATGTCCGGCTTCGCATTTGAAGTGAGTGAGGAATCTGTAAATAATGTTATCCTCATTAAAAAGGGAAACAAGGAATTGCTTGAAAAGGTTAACGGCTGCCTTAAGAAGGCTTATGATCAGGGGCTTTATGCCGGCTGGTACGAAGAAGCTCAAAAGCTTGCAGGCATAGATACTTCAGCGGAAGTTGGCTATGACGACAGCGGCAAGGAAGCAAAAGAGTAAAGTAGCCATAAATCCATATTTTACAACGAATGCCTTTTATCAATCCAACAACCTATACGGCAAACCGGAAGGAGAAAACTCTTGATTGAATATTTCACCAATATAGCAATGCTTATGTCGAAGTACTGGAAAGTATTCCTTATAACAGGAGTAGGGAACACCCTGCTCCTTTCGGTTATTACCGTGTTCTTCGGCGCCATCCTCGGCATGATTCTCTGCCTTATCAGGATGTCAAAACTGAAAATTCTTAAGACTATAGCTATAGCTGTTGTTGAGGTAGTACGCGGTACACCTATGCTGCTGCAGCTTTACGTAGGTTATTTCATAATTCCCAAAATCCTGCCTTTTAAGGTTTCGGAGTTTATGGCGGTAGCGATCGCTCTTTGCATAAATTCCGCCTGCTATGTTTCCGAGGTGTTCCGCTCCGGAATACAGTCGGTCGATAAGGGTCAAACAGAGGCTGCAAGGTCTTTGGGACTTAATTCAAAGCAAACCATGATGAAGATAGTTCTTCCGCAGGCCATTAAGACCATACTGCCTTCTCTTGGCAACGAGTTTATCATGATAATAAAAGACACTTCTCTTGCCTCTACTTTCTACATAGGAGAGATTATGACGTCTTTTCTGATTGTAAAAGGAAACTCATTTTTGCAGATGGAATGTCTCATGATAGTAGGTGCGATTTACTTTGTATTGACATTCGTGCTCAGCAAGATTCTGGGCGCTTTCGAGAGGAGGTTCAAGGCACATGATTAAAACCGTAGATCTTCATAAACATTTTAAAATAGAGGGTCAGGCCGAGCCGCTTTACGTGCTCAGAGGCATTTCGGAAACCGTGGATAAGGGGGAGGTTGTTAGCATAATAGGGCCTTCCGGCAGCGGCAAAAGCACTTTTCTTCGCTGTCTCAATCTTTTGGAGATTCCCGACAGCGGACACATCTACTTTGAAGGTGTGGACCTGACCGACAGCAAGGTGGATATTAACCTGCACCGTCAGAAGATGGGCATGGTATTTCAGCATTTCAACGTTTTTCCGCATCTTTCGGTTATCGAAAATATAACTCTGGCGCCGATTATGACAAAAAGGAAAACCCTGGCAGAGGCGCAGGAGACGGCTATGACGCTGCTCGACAGAGTAGGCTTGCTGCCTAAGGCGGATGAGCATCCGAGCAAACTCTCCGGCGGACAAAAACAAAGACTTGCGATAGTAAGGGCGCTTGCGATGGAGCCGAGCGTGATGCTTTTTGACGAACCGACTTCGGCTCTTGACCCTGAAATGGTAGGAGAGGTTCTCGATGTTATAAAAAATCTGGTAAAATCCGGGATGACTTCGGTTATAGTTACTCACGAAATGGGCTTTGCAAAAGAGGTCTCAGACCGCGTGCTTTTCATGGACGATGGCATTATAGCCGAAAGCGGATCGCCTTCCGAACTTTTCGGAAATCCGCAAAACCCCAGAACTAAAGAATTTTTAAGTAAGGTATTGTATTAATATGAATAATTATGAAAAGAATGCGTTGGAGTTCATAGATTCCAACGCGTCCGTATATACGGATATATCGCATGAAGTTTGGAGCTGTGCGGAACTGTCTTTAAAAGAGCATAAGAGTGCGGCCGTTTACGAGCAGGCGCTTAAGGACGCGGGCTTTAAGGTTGAAACGGGTCTTTGCGGTATAGAAACGGCTCTCAGCGGAAGCTTCGGCAGCGGCAGACCCTATATAGGGATATTGGGCGAATATGATGCGCTTTCCGGGCTTTCTCAAAAGGCGGGAAGCATCGTAAGGGAACCTGCCGAAGGAAAGCTTTTATCTGACCCGGGCCACGGCTGCGGTCATAATATGCTGGGTGCTGCTGCATTCGGAGCGGCATGTGCCATAAAGGATTATCTTGAAAAGAGCGGCAAAAGCGGCACTGTAATTTTCTACGGCTGCCCGGGAGAAGAAGGCGGAGCATCAAAGGCCTTTATGGCCAGAGACGGTTTCTGGAAGGACCTTGACTGCGCGCTTACCTGGCATCCCGGTGACAGCAATCAGGTTACAACGGGCACCTGTAACTCCTGCATACAGGTACTTTACAAATTTCACGGGGTGGCGGCTCATGCTGCGGGCAATCCCGAACGGGGCCGTTCGGCGCTGGACGCCGTTGAACTTATGAATACAGGCGTTCAGTATTTAAGAGAACACATGAAGAGCGATTGCAGGATTCACTACGCTATAACCGATGCCGGCGGAGTTTCGCCCAATGTGGTTCAGTCAGATGCGGATGTGCTTTATATGGTTCGCGCAGTTGAAGTGGCGGACTCCGTTGCGCTTCAGGCCAGAGCGGACAAAATCGCGGAGGGCGCGGCCTTGATGACGGAAACCACGTATGACCGCATTTTTGTGGACGGTACAGCCAATACGGTAGATAATAGGGTTTTGCAGGAGCTGGTTCAGAAGAAACTGGAGCAGATTCCGTGCCCCGAATATACGAAGGAAGAGCTTGAATACGCGGCAGCGTTGGTAAAGACTTATAAGCCGGATGCGCAAAAAGCCCTAAACGATGAAATCAAACCCCTGAATCTTGAGCGGAAGTTTTCTCCCGGTTCAACGGATGTGGGCGACGTAAGCTGGCTCACTCCGGCGGTTCAGTTCAGTACGGTCTGCGAGACTGCAGACGTTCCGGGTCACTCATGGCAGCTGGTTTCCTGCGCCGCCTCACCCGTGGGCGACAAGGGCCTCATTTATGCGGCCAAGGTACTGGCGGCAACAGCTATAGAGCTTTACGAAAATCCGGAAACATTGAAAGAAGCTCGAAAAGAATTTGAGCAGCGCACAGCTTCCGGTTATACCTGCCCGATACCCGAAGGCGAAAAGCCGTATATAATCGAATAGGGGATTTTTTTTACAATCGTCGTTGTAGCCCCGACAGGATCCTATGTATTAAACTATATTACCAGTATCGATTCAGAAATTCATCCAGCGCGCTTTCGATTTCCTCACCGTGCCCGGCCATCATATGCCCGCCGTCGGGGAAAGAAACGAGCGTGAGATTGGGAAAGCGATGTTGAACATTTTTCACTTTCTCAAAACTCGCCACAGGGTCATCTTCCGAATGTAAAATCAAGGTCGGTACCTTTAACTGTTCAATGGGATACTGTTCAAAGTTTCTCTCCATGTCCGGATTGGTCAGTTTTCCGTCTAAAATAACGCCGACTTTTCTTTCGGCAACAGGCTGGATGTCCTTTACGGTTGATGCCGGCATCCCCATCAACGGAGGCATAAGCGGGCTGATAAGATACATGGCATAATCGGACAGGAGAGGTTTCGGCGGTGCCTGATATTCAATATAAGTTTCCGATTTTTCACTGACCGGCATCGCCGAACAAAACAGGATTAATCCCTTGACACGCTCCGGGTAATCCAGCGCAAAACGAATAGAGGGAGTGCCTCCCGCGGACGTTCCCAAAACGAAAACCTTGTCGATTTTCAAACAATCAAGCAATTCCTTAAAGGCGTCGGCCTGTTCTTTCGGGCTGCCGTTTCCCTTTACGGAAGAACCGAGGTAGCCGAACCTTGACGGCGCGAGCACCCGGTTTTTTGATTCCCTGTTCTTTACACTGTTATATGCCTGATCATAGCCGCCGAAAATACCGTGAACGGATAAAATAACTTCACCTTCACCTGCATCGATATAGCTCATTGAACCGTACGATAAGTTCGCCGTATTTGTTTCATATGAGTTCAGTTTGTTTCGTGCATTACGTAATCCGACAACGCAACGCACGCCTTGAACTCCCAAATACAAGACAATTATCATTGACAAAGCGCATAATAACAATTTCATTTTCCCGTTCCTGCCCTTTTTGTTTTTCTCTATCATCTTATAAATCCCCCGAGTTCTTGTTAAATATATTTTTATCTAATGTTTAAAATTTCTGTCACGAGTCGGAAAAAACAACAGTAATCATCTTTATGGTTCAGATTAAATCCCAAAAGCTCATCGCTGATTGAACGGTTCAAAAAAGCGGATTGAATTGCAGATAAGAGGATAAAAGCCTTTATCTTTCTGATATTCTCCGGCTCCTTGTCCGGAATCGCCTTTAAAATAGCTTTGTAACTCACAGAGGAATTGCTTTCCGTGTCTGGTTGCGAAAGGTCGCTCAGCATGGAAATTTTCGATATCTCCGGATTGTTTATCAGCAATGTAAATACGTTTGCGGTAAAAGACGCGATATCAGCGTTCTTCCTGCCGGAGGCATCTTCTATATTATTTGCTGAATTATCTGTTCCGGGAAAAGTCTTCATAACATGAGAGATAATTCGCTGGACACAGATTTCGATCAGATTTTCCTTAGAACCGAAATGATAGTTAATGAGCCCGACGGCAACATCAGCCCTGCGGGCGATTTCTCGCACGGTTATATTTTTCACCGAACCGTCTGAATGTTCGATTAAAGAGATTGCAGCAGCGATGATTTTTTCTTTTACGTCTGAATAGTTTTGCATATTAATCCCCATTGCGACCCTCCTGCTTGAAGCATCCCCTTCCCTCACTGTTTGAACAACGTTCAACAACATTATACTGAACGCCGTTCAAACTGTCAAGTGGCATTTTACAAGGACGTGCCAAGCACTTTACAAGGATTTTAATCGTAAACAGTCGCCCTTTATGATAAAATTAGCCCACAGGGGTTCTACAGGGTAAATGAAACTGCAAAATACCAAACCGGAGGTATGCATGAAACTGAAAGATAAAAAATTGTTTCTTCTTGACATGGACGGAACCATATACATAGATGAAATGCTCTTTCCGGGAACGCTCCCCATGCTGAAGCAAATCAGAGCAAACGGCGCTGACTATATGTATCTTACAAATAACTCGTCAAGGGGAAAGGACGCTTATGTCGCCAAGATGGAGCGCCTCGGCATTCCGGCAAGGGAAGAGGACTTTCTCACCTCGGTGGACGCCACTATAGATTATCTTAAGGCGCATTACCCCGAGGATACGGTTTATTACGCTCTCGGCACGAAAAGTTTTGCAAGGCAGCTTAGCGGGGCGGGACTTTGTGTTGTCACGGATCTTAACAGGAAGAGCAGCAGATTCAACGATCCCGAGTACGACAATCTTCCCGGAGTGGCAGTTTTAAGCTACGATACGGAAATCAATTACAGGAAGATAGAAGACTTTACACTTCTTCTCATGAAGGGAAATGACTATGTGGCAACCCATCCCGACATGCTATGCCCCACATGGTACGGAGATGCCGTTGATAAAGGCTGCTATATAGAGATGTTTAAGACCGCTACAGGCCGCACGCCTTACATAGTAGGAAAGCCGCAGCCCGATATGGCTATGACAGCCATGAAGCTTCGCAGCTGTACGCCAGAGGAGACCTGCTTTATAGGAGACAGACTCAATACCGATATACTCTGCGGGCTTAATGCGGGGATAGACACGATACTTGTTCTTTCGGGCGACCATAACCGTTCCGACATAGAAAGACTCAAGATAAATCCCACTTACGTTTTTAAAGATATCAGCGAGGTGTACAATGAAATTAAATAACAAAAGGACTATACTGGTAGGCTTGGCCTTTTTATCGATCTGCGCATTTTGGCAGATGTATGATAACGTCGTGCCGCTCATACTAACCAAGACATTCAGCCTGAACGAAACCTATTCCGGTCTTATAATGGCGGCGGATAATGTTTTGGCGCTTTTTCTGCTCCCGTTCTTCGGAAGCCTGTCGGACAGAACAAACACGAAGATAGGAAAGCGCATGCCTTTTATACTTTTCGGAACTGCCTGCGCGATAGTTCTTTTAAACCTTCTTCCGATTTTCGATAACGGCTACGCGGCTGAACCTTCGATAGGCAAACTTGTAGCATTTGTAGTAACATTGGGCCTGCTGCTCATTGCAATGGGAGTTTATCGCTCGCCCGCCGTGGCGCTCATGCCGGATGTAACTCCGAAACCTCTTCGCTCCAAGGCAAACGCAATAATTAATCTTATGGGCGCTCTCGGCGGAATTATTTATCTGGGCGTTGCCGCTGTGCTTTACCCCAATTCAAAGGTCCAGGGCCTTGAGCATGTAAATTATCAACCTCTTTTCATAGTTGTTTCCGGCATAATGTTTGTATCGATTTTGCTTCTTTATATAACCATTAACGAGCCCAAGCTTGTTGCCGAAAACAGAGCCCTTGAAGCCAAGCATCCGGAATGGAACTTGGCGGAAGACGACGGCAGCGGTCAGGAGGTTCTCCCTCCGCCTGTCAAAAGGAGCCTCGCTTTTCTGCTTGCGTCTATAGCACTATGGTTTATAGGTTATAACGGAGTGACTACATGGTTTACAACCTATGTTGCCCAGGTCATGGGTCAAGGCCTCGGCGGCGCGTCAACCTGCCTTCTTATAGCAACGGGCGGAGCCATATTGTCTTACATACCGATAGGAGCCATAGCTTCCAAAATAGGCCGCAGAAAAACAATCAAGATGGGAATAGTTCTGCTGGCGATATGCTTTGCGCTGGGTTATGTGCTGACGACCTCTTTTGATACAATCAACATAATAATGTTCGTGGTGTTCGCGCTTGTGGGCTTTGCGTGGGCGGCCATAAACGTTAACTCTCTTCCCATGGTGGTGGAGATGTGCAAGGGCTCCGATATAGGAAAATTCACTGGATACTACTACACGGCGTCCATGGCGGCGCAGGTTATAACTCCGGTAATTGCGGGGACCCTGATGAGACAGATAAGCTATAAGGTGCTCTTCCCGTATGCGGCCATATTCGTGGCCTTGAGCTTTGTCACAATGTCCTTTGTAAAGCACGGGGACGTAAAGATAGAAGCAAAGAAAGGCCTGGAAGCCTTTGAGGATATGGACGACTGATGACTGACATAAACATTCTTAAAAAATTCAGATACGCCCACAGGGGCTTTCACGATAAACCTGAAATTCCGGAAAACTCCATGCCTGCTTTCAGGCGCGCCATAGAACACGGCTTCGGCGCAGAACTCGATGTGCATCTTATAAAAGATGGCTCTTTGGTTGTGGCACACGATTCAAGCCTTAAGCGCTGCATGGGCGAGGACGGCATCATAGAGGATTTGACGCTGGAGGAAGTTAAAAAGCTCAGGCTGGAAGGAACGGACAATCAGGTTCCGACATTCGATGAGGTGCTTGAGTTGTTCGAAAACAGCAGTCTGCCTTTACTGATAGAATTAAAGCATTACGGAGCAAACCACTACGCGCTTTCAAAGGCGGCCTGCGAAAGGCTGGACAGCTATAAAGGGGCGTTTTGCATAGAGTCCTTCGACCCGAGGGTCGTTATGGACGTAAAGCGTCTGCGTCCCGATATAATCAGAGGACAGCTGGCGCAGGATTTTGTCAAAAACGGGGAGGATATCCCTGTGTGGCAGAGGTTTTTGCTTACGGACTTGTTCTTTAACTTTTTAAGCAAGCCTCATTTTATATCCTACAAGTTTGAAGACCGTGACAATGCGATAAATCAGCGCTGTATAAGCAAAGGTCTTTTACAGTTCAACTGGACCATATGCAGCAAGGAAGATCTGCTGACGGTAGAAAAAGAGGGCGGCATCCCGATTTTTGAGCGCTTTAACCCCAATGAATAAAAAATAACTCCGATGAAGAGGAAGTGCATTTATGTATGATGTTGTTGTAATCGGCTGCGGCGTTACGGGCGCCGCAATAGCATACGAGCTTTCAAAGTACAATTTGAAGCTTGCTATAATTGAAAAGGAAAACGATGTTGCAACAGGTGCGACAAAGGCCAATTCCGCGATAATCCACGCAGGCTTTGACCCGGTGCCGGGTACGCTTATGTCCAGATTTAACGTGCGCGGTGCGCAGCTTGCCGAGACCATATGCAGAAGGCTGGATGTCCCCTATGACAAATGCGGAGCTCTGGTTTTGGGCTTCACGGAAGATGATATGGAAATTCTGGAGAGTCTTAAGGCTCAGGGCGACGCGGTCGGAGTAAGCGGTCTTGAAATACTGCGCTCAAACGAAGCGGTCGTAAGCCTCGAACCGCAGATTTCAAAAGATGTTGTCGGGGCTTTATGGGCTCCGAGTTCGGCTATAGTTTCTCCCTGGGAGTTTTGCCTGGCCATGGCGGAAACGGCTGTGGTAAACGGCACTGAGATTTTTCTTGAGACAAAGGTTCTCGGCATAGAGACAAGCGCCGAAGGCTTTATTATCAAAACAAACAACGGAGCATTTAAAGCGGCGCACGTTGTGAATGCTGCAGGAATAAACGCCGCTGAAATTCACGATATGGCGGCGCCGCACGAATTCGATATTTATCCGAGTCGTGGTCAGTATTTCCTCATGGATAAAGAAGAGGGCGAAAGAGTGAGCCATACCATCTTCCAGTGCCCGACGCCTCTTGGCAAGGGGGTTTTGGTGTCGCCTACCGTTCACGGAAATATGATAGTGGGACCGGATGCGGAAAACGTTGTCGGCGATGACAAGTCTACGACGAGCGGCGGACTCAACTATATAAGAGATGTTTCGCTTAAATCTATTCCTACAATAAACTTCGCGAACTCAATAAGAAACTTCGCGGGAGTAAGAGCGCGTTCCTCCGAAAGCGATTTTATAGTAAGGCCCGCAAAAGGAGAGGCAAGATTCATAGACGCTGCCGGCATTTGCAGTCCCGGACTTTCGGCAGCTCCAGCTATTGCGGAATATGTAGTGGAGCTTCTAAAAGATGTCGGTCTTAAGTTCTCTTCAAAAAGCAGATTCATCAACGCAAGAAAGCGTATAAGATTCAGAACGCTGTCAATCGTTGAAAAAAGAGCCGTTATAGAAAAAAATCCCGCCTACGGGCATGTGGTCTGCAGATGTGAGACAGTGACGGAAGGGGAGATTCTTGATTCCTTTAATACGCCCATTCCGCCGCGCAGTCTGGACGGTGTTAAGCGGAGGGTAAATACTGGCATGGGCAGATGTCAGAGCGGTTTTTGCGGTCCCACGATAGAGTCTATTTTGGCGGAGCATTTCGGAGTGACCGAAGACAAGATAGTTCAGGAGAGCGCACAATCGTTTATGCTTGCCGGAAAGATCGGAGGCGGTCATGAGTAATGTATATGATCTCATCGTTGTAGGCGGGGGTCCGGCCGGACTTGCGGCCGCGCTTGAGGCAAGAAAGAACGGACTTGAGAAAATACTGCTTGTCGAGAGAAACGATTTTCTCGGCGGCATCCTTTTGCAGTGCATACATAACGGTTTCGGCCTTCATTATTTCAAGGAGGAATTGACCGGTCCGGAATTTGCCAATCGTTTTGAAAAGATGATTCGCGAAACCGACATTGAAATAAGGCTGGACACAATGGTTCTTGAGATCGAAAAAGACAGAAGCGTCCATATGGTAAGCCGCGGCACGGGTTATACGATTGAACGGGCTCAGTCCGTGATACTTGCCATGGGCTGCAGGGAAAGGACGCGCGGCAATATCATGATTCCGGGCAGCAGACCGGCGGGGGTCTAC
>CAYFUZ010000020.1:0-20903 GCA_964346675.1 uncultured Oscillospiraceae bacterium
GGCCGCCCGCCAAAACACCCGGTTTGAGTCCTAAAAGTTGCACGAAAAACAACATCCCTACAAGTCCGAACAAAATAGACGGTATGCCCGTCAGGGTTTCCGTTGCATATTTCTGACGATCCGTATGCAGCTTGTAAGGCGCCGCCTTAACGGCCGCTTTCCATGCGACCCGGTTGTCATCAAGCTCTACAGCATCAATTTCGTCAAGCAATCTCATATTTACTCTAACAGCAGATTCCATACTCTCTCCCGCCCTTTCTTTCAAATTTAAATATTTCTTCTATGATTTAATTGTATATGTGAAAAGCTCTACACTCAATCAACATTCTGTTGTGTGCTGCAATTTTTTGTTGTTGCAATATAAAACGTTAGGTAGTATGCTTTATTCGGGAGGAATGTGTTGGACATCAAACAACTCAGATACTTTCTTGAAGCCTGCAAATCACAGAGCTTTGCCGAAGCGGCAAGGGTGTGTTATATTACGCCACAAGGCATAAGCATTGCCATAAGCAGACTCGAAAAAGAGCTCGGAACGACACTTTTTATACGTTCCAACGGAGGTGTAACACCTACCGAAGACGGTTATTATCTTATACAACAGGCAAGCGAAATGCTGCGCATTGCAAAACGCTGCAAAACCCATTATGCCAATGAAGCAAAAAATAATAAAAATATCAGACTTCTGTTTATACGCGGAACTGTTGAAATGTTGGCCATGGATAGCATTGCCGAGTTTAAACGCCGGCACCCTACCGCGAACGTCATCTTCAGCGTCGAACCTGATGCGCTTTGTGTAAAAGCGATTCAGAACGAAGAGGCGGATCTTGCAGTATGTGCAGGTCCAATAAGAAATCCGGAACTTTCAAAAAAGCTTCTATACAGCGGTAAGAATCTTCTTGTAATAAACAAAAACAACACAATGGCAAATAAAAACATTATATCCATTGATGACTTAAGATACCTGAAGCTTTCCCTGCCAATAGGAGAAGTGGCTGTTACAAATACTGTTATTGAATTATGTAGAAAAAAAGGTTTCGAACCGCAGTACATACAAAACGACGAACCGAGAATGGCCTTTCAATGCGCAAAGCTTGGACTTCAAGCCGGTATCGTGAACGAAGTATCTGCCGGCAAGCTTGCCATTCCTGAGGTTCGAACCATACCATTCGACACCGATGCCATGAACTGGAATATTTATCTTATAAGGAATAAGCGTGACGAGCAAACAGCTCTTTCAAAAGCCTTTGAGGCTTGCCTACTTGAAACCGCAAGAAAGAATAATTAGCTTCTTAGCTTTACGATATTTACAATAACCTCGACCATGCGCTTCATCGCCGGCACGCTTACAAATTCGTGAATTCCGTGAAAGTTTTCACCGCCTGTTGAAAGGTTGGGACACGGAAGTCCTTTATAGGAAAGTCTGACGCCGTCCGTACCGCCTCTGATGGGAACAATCTTCGGCTCTATTCCGGCATCCCGCATAGCCTGCTCGGCTCTTTTAACTATGTGCATTACCGGAAGTATTTTTTCCTTCATGTTGTAGTAGCTGTCCTTGATTGCAAGCTCTACGCTGCCGGCACCGTATTTATCGTTAAGGTATTTCACCAGATTTTCCATAAAAGCTTTGCGGGCCTTGAAATTGTCCGTATCGTGGTCGCGGATAAGAAGCTTCATCTCCACGCGGGTTTCATTTCCGCCGGCGGAACATACATGGTAGAAGCCTTCATAAGCTTCCGTATGCGCCGGAGTTTCAGCGGGAGGCAGCATTGAAATCAATTCGCTTGCTATGAGAACCGCATTCTTCATCTTGTTTTTGGCGCTGCCGGGATGTATGTTGACTCCGTTTACGGCAATCCTTACTTCCGCCGCATTAAAGTTTTCGTATTCTATTTCACCCAAAGCACCGCCGTCTACGGTATACGCAAAATCGGCGCCGAAACCCTTTATATTGAAATTGTCGGTACCGCGGCCTATCTCCTCATCGGGCGTAAACCCCACACAGATTTTGCCGTGCTTTATTTCAGGGTGAGCTATAAGATATTCAAGCGCCGTAACAATTTCCGCAATACCTGCTTTATTGTCCGCACCGAGAAGTGTGCTTCCGTCGGTAACTATAAGCTCCTGACCCTTGTAATTTTCCAGAAACTCAAAATCTTTGACAGATGTTGTGACCTTGTTTGACAGCTTAATGTCGCCGCCCTTGTATTTAATGCGGCGTGGCCTTACGTCCTTTCCGCTGACATCTGGAGAGGTATCCATGTGAGCGATAAAACCTATAGAAGGAGCCTCTACTCCTTTGCTTGCGGGAAGATAACCGTACACTATGCCGTATTTATCAAGTTTTACGCCCTTGAGACCTATGTCTTTGAGTTCTTTTTCAAGGTATCTTCCGAGCTCAAGCTGCCTTTCCGTAGAAGGCACCGTCGTGCTGTTTTCGTCCGACGTGGTCCAATATGATACGTACTTTAAGAAACGTTCCGCAACATCCATTTAAGTTCCTCCTGAATGCAAATTTATTTTTTCTTATTTTGTTTGATTTTATCCGGTTCAGTAAGCTTTTTCAAAGCGGCCGCCCTGTGTCCGTTAGCCTCTAAAACTATGGCTTCTATTATTTTATAAGGCAGCAATTCGCCGCCCATTATCCCGACAGCATCCGCGCTTCCGTGCCACAGTCCTTCTAAAAGCATTCTTAATTCAGGGTCATCTGGACTCTTGTGCGCAAACCTTATCCGCAGCACCTTTTCTCCGAAAGCCTTCACGGCCTTTGCCAGCACCGAACGCTTTGAAAGCTGGGTCAGCGAATTGCTTCGTGAAAATTCTCCGGGCTTGGGATTATCAAAACTCTTGAGCGGACTGTCAAACAATTGTGCGAACTGATCTTCAGGAACCCGGAGCGGCATTGCTTCCCTTATAAAATATGCCGGCAACTCCCGCTCGTCGTCCGGTGTTTCGGATACTCCCGAAACTTTCAGCGGCGTGTTCAGTCTTATATCGTTCAGCGAGGCACCTATCTGAATTTCATATTCACCTTCCGGCACCACGAATCGATGATTTTCTCTGTCCCAAATACTGAAGGAACGCTCATTCAGTTCAATTTCCACACGCTTTGTTTCACCCGTATCTAGCTGAAGCTTTGCAAAACCTTTAAGTTCTCTTAAAGGCCTCATAGTACGGCCTTGAGGATTTTTCACATAGAGCTGCGCTATCTCCGCTCCGCCGCGCTCTCCTGTATTTGTAACATCGAAGCTTACAGTCAATGTACCGCTTTCGAAAAAATCCGCGCTCAGGCTGAGGTTGTCATACTCAAAGCTTGTATAGGACAGTCCGTGTCCGAAAGGAAAGCGCACCGGAATGCCGAAACTGTCGTAGTATCTGTACCCGACAAAAATACTCTCCCTGTAATCTACGTCATCTGTTTCTTTTCCGAAATATTCGCAGCACGGAGTCAGCTGCGCATTTACAGGATAGCTTTCGGCCAGTTTTCCGCATGGATTCGCACGTCCGCTCAAAAGCAGCGCTGTCGCTTCTCCTACGGCCTCGCCTCCCAGCATCATATGCAAAACGGCCTCTGCCTTATCCGAAAAATCGAGTGCAAACGGCGAGCCTCCAAAACCTACAAATATCAACCTGCAACCTTTTTCCAAAAGTTTGTTTATCAGGCTTCTTTGATTCAGAGGAAGTCTGAAATCCTTTCTGTCAAAACCTTCACCCTCAGCAAGTTCGGTCAAACCGCCGAATAAAAGTACGGTCCGGCCGCTTTTGCAAAGCGAAAGCGCTTCTTTTTCAAGTAAGGCATCCGGCGCGGTCTTATCTGTTCTGTAGCCTGCCGCGTAATGAATCCCGTATCCGAGTTTTGTCAGTTCGTCAAACGCATTGCTTACTTGCCTTGCGTTTACATGGCTGCTGCCGCCGCCCTGATAACGACTTTCCTTCGCAAGAGCTCCCACAACAGTAATTTTGTCATCCTTGATAGGCAACGCCCCGTTATTC
The DNA here is from genome assembly GCA_964346675.1 of uncultured Oscillospiraceae bacterium. Lineage (GTDB taxonomy): Bacteria > Bacillota > Clostridia > Peptostreptococcales > Anaerovoracaceae > RUG13409. The sequence continues at coordinate 3,991 of CAYFUZ010000020.1, forward strand.
TTAAGAAGTACGGCTCCGCATAAAGCGGCCTCAAGGGCTACGCGGCGCTGTTTTTCGCTGCTCGTTTCGGGAACCTCTCCTTTTGGTGCATACTTTAAAACCAGCTCCGAGACCTTCCCCGCGGCCCGGTTTAAATATTTTTCGTCCAGAATGCCGGTACTTACTGCCTTTTTAAGTTCTGCGCCGTGAATACCCCTGCTGTCCGGCATTTCAAGATCCATTCCGGCTCTGATGCAATCGGGCAGTTCTATGCAAGCTCCCCAGTCAGAAACGACAAGGCCCTCAAATCCCCATTCATTCCGCAGAATATCGGTCAGCAGTTTTTTGCTAGCGCAGCAATATTCCCCGTTCAGGCGGTTGTATGCAGGCATAACGGTGGCCGGCTGAGATTTTTTTACAACTTTTTCAAAAGCCGCAAGATATATTTCCCTCAAGGCTCTTTCATCTATACGGCTGTTTGAGGTCTGCCTGCGAGTTTCCTGACTGTTACCGGCAAAATGCTTAAGAGAAGTTGCAACTCCCTTTTCCTGAACGGCTGTTACGTAAGACGCGCCGAGTTCACCCGCAAGGTACGGGTCCTCCGAAAAATACTCGAAGTTTCTTCCGCCGAGGGGACTTCTTTTAATATTTGTCCCCGGGCCCAAAAGCACGGAAACTCTCTGCTGCAAGGCTTCTTCGGCAATTGAAGCCGCAACCCTTTCAACAAGCTCCCTGTCCCAGCTGCAGGCCAGGGTTACAGCCGCAGGATAGCAGGTTGCGGGATAGCTTTCATTATTGCTCATACCTTCATCCTGGGCTCTTAAGCCGTGAGGCCCGTCGGCAAGATGTATGGATGGCAGCTTGCCGGGAATCTCCGAACTGTGCCACATTCCGTTGCCTACGACCAGCTTCAGCTTTTCATCAAAATTTAAAGTCTTCATAATTATAATTATACTATACCGACAAATAATAGACACACAAAAATCGCTCCCTGTTTAGGAGAGCGACTTTTAATTCAAAATACTATGCTTCTGTTTCTACGATTTCAAGAATTTCCACAGGGCAAGCTTTTACGCAAATTCCGCAGGCTATGCACTTCGAAACCTTGGGAGCCGGCTCCTTAACCATTACCATTACATGGAGCGGACATGCTTCTACGCATTCGCCGCAGTTGTCGCAGAGCTTTCTGTCGATAATAAGTACGCCCTGCCTGTTTGCATGAATAGCGCCTTTTGTGCATGTTCTCATGCACTTTCCGCAAGATACGCAAATTTTCGGATTGGGCTCGCCGTTCTTGCCTGCTTCAATATGTATGCAGGAAAGGTCCGGATTGAAGGTCTTATAAAAACCTTCCGAACATGCACGCACGCATTCTAAGCACGCCATACATTTTGTCTTGTCTGTAATCTTAAGCTTCTTCATATTTCATATCTCCTTGTCTACGGACGTTAATATTTTACCAAATCTGAGGAAATATTACCATAGCTAAGTTCACATATTTATGGCGGCTTATTGTCATTTGCTACAATCAACAAGCAAACTTACCTGTTCTACAGCAGCTTGAGTATTTCCTGCTTGGGGCGATAACCTACAGCCTGCGAAACAGCCTGACCGTTTTTAAAGCAAATAATAGTCGGAATCCCCGAAACTTTGTACTGTGCGGCCAGTTCCGGCTCTTCATCCACATTGACCTTGCAAACCTTTACGCTGCCCGTTTTTTCTTCCGCGATTTCCGCGATTACCGGAGCAACCATTCTGCACGGTCCGCACCACGCAGCCCAAAAATCTACCAATACCGGTATGTCGGATTTCAAAACTTCCTGATCGAAGCTTGTCTTTGTCACATTTATTTCTGCCATATCAATTTCCTTTCTCTGAAATGTTGAAATATTTTACTTGTGCTTATAATAAAGCATGCAGTGGCAATAGCCTTCAAAGTCCGGATCTGCTATCTGATCCTTGAACTCCTTGCACATGCATTTTGTCTCGGGCGTCATTTCTCTGCGGCAAGGACAATGTCCATCCTTTTTCGCCAGGCCCTCCCTGATTGTTTTTACAATTTCTTCATCCGGATTAAGTGTAATTTTCATGCAATTTCACCTCCATATCTTTAATATTATAATACCCGCAGCAAGCAAAGCCTGGCAAGCAAAACAAATAAAAACGCGGCATTTGCAACAGGAAAATGCCACGTTTTTTTGTGCAGAGCTAAATAAGATTCCTTAACTCAAGCTTTGCCTTTTCATAGTCCTTTTTACCGCCAGCTGATACCTGATGTGCTTTTGCCTCAGTATCTTCTCAATCGCTTCCTTTTGCTCAAGCTCTACGGTTGAAATCAATTTTTTTCTGTTGAAGTAATCCCAAACCCACATTTCCTTCACCTTTTATCAAAGTGCATGTTCATACTTTCATATGTCCACATCATATACAACTAATTCCCCTGTCTTTTGCTGCCTGAACAGTATAACCCGATCTCATCCTCCCACAAAATCCACTACCCAGATGAGTTTATTTAAACGGAGCGGGAACTTCGATAACTGTGTCCCATAAGATGTAAGGCGGATCAGATGTGTTCATATTGTCTATACCCAGGCACCTTATCCAGTTCTCACCAAGGTCGATAATGACGTAATAATAGTCAAGCTTTTTACTCAGCGACCTCCCTTTATAATCAATATCGACGTTCAGCACCTCCCCGGGATATTTTGAGACTATCTCCTGTCTCAAGAGATACCTGGACGACTCAAGACCATTCATATCCTTAAATCTGTAGAGAATTACCTGAAATCCACCGATGCTCTCCATATGAACAGGGGCTGCAGCTATGATCAATGTCGTTGCAACCAGTATGATGCACAGCAATACCCGCCCCCCCGGAACTTCCGGGGCCTTGAATACGGCTTCTCATGAAGAGAATCTGTTTTTATTGCATTGATTACATCTATCATATTATGCCTCCTTATCAAACAATATTTTTATAAACCAATTTCCAGATAAACCTAATATGCTCAATCTATTTGCTACCTCTAATATGGTAGACAAAACCGATATTGTTCCGCTTCAGTATATAATATTTTTCTAAATTAGGGTACTAACTATTTTTTGTGACAGACATAAAATATTTATATAACAAATCGTGGGGCGCAAAATGCGCGCATATTTGTTAATATTGTAACAAATCGACAATATCATAACGAAATACTGTAGTTTTTTGACCTTGACTATTTGGCTTGAACATTAGAGAATATTACTATATTGTATTAGCATAATCATTATTTTTGCTAAATTTTTTATTAGAAGGTGGTTAATTATGGAACTTCAAATTCAAGACCTGGTTTCTTCTATCAAGAGAGACGGCATAGAGGCTGCAAACGCCCAGGCCGCCGCTATTGTGGAAGAAGCAACCAAGAAAGCAGAATCCATAGTTGCCGACGCTAAAATCGAAGCGCAGAAAATGCTCGACTCGGCAAAGGCCGAAATCGAAGTGTTCAACGAAAGCGCAAAGCTGAACGCGGAACAGGCGAAGCGTGACGCGGTTCTTGCTTTTGAAAGGGAGATACAGAGCGAATACGAAAAGATTCTCTCCTCCGACATAGGCAAGGCTATCGACACAAACACCCTGTCGCAGCTGATTTTGGCGGCGGTAAAGGATGAAGACCTCTCCAAGTATACCGTGGAGGTGAAGGAAGTCACAGACAATTTGACTAAGGAGCTGGCAGCCGAAATTAAAAACGGGCTGGAAATCCGTCCGTCAAGAAAGGTTGGAGCGGGCTTTCGTCTGGCCGCAAAGGACGGCTCAGGCTATTTCGATTGTTCTGAGGAGGAAATCTCTAAGATGCTTATGCCGTTCTTCAGAGATATCCACCTGTAAGGAGGACTGTCTTGGCAAGCTATTATTATTATCTGATTGCAAGCCTGCCTATGCTTAAAGTGGGTGAAGAACCGCCGCTTTCATATTCCGATTTTCTGGGAATGTGCAAATCGACGGTGAGCGCGTCCACCTACAGCGTTCTGGAGAACCTGTCCGTGTTTTCGAACGAAGGCCCCCTGCTCAGGCAATGGGCCGCGTTCTACGAAATGCTGACGGCAGAGCTGAACTACCGCAGAAATCAAAAGCTGGGCAGACAGGCTTCGGCTCCGGGCAGCGCGGACGCAGACATTGCGGAGACCGTAAGGAATGCCCTTGCCGCCGACGACCCGCTTAAATCCGAGCAAATTCTTTTGCAGCTCGAATTCAGGCGCCTCGACGACATGATAGCGCTTCACAATTTTGATGACGCGGCGCTTTACGGCTATGCGGTCAAGCTCAGGCTGCTCGAAAGGCAGCGCACCTTCCGCTACGAAGCGGGTAAACAGGCATTTGAAGGTCTGCTCGGAAATCTTCAAGAGCAGATTTTCAATATATAACTAACGGGAGATACGATATGGAGAAAGTAACAGGCTATGTAACCGGCGTCAACGGTAACCTGGTATCGGCTAAATTCACCGATTCCGTAAAGAAAAACGAAGTAGGTTACGTTCTTGTAGGCGACGAAAGACTCAAGGGCGAAATCATTCGTGTTAACGGCGACACCGTGAGCATGCAGATTTATGAAATGACCAACGGTATTAAAGTTGGCGACCCGGTCGAACTCTCCGGAGAACAGATGAGCGTAGAGCTGGGACCGGGCCTTTTGACACAGGTTTTCGACGGTCTTCAGAATCCTCTGCCCGAACTTGCTGAGCAATGCGGGTTCTTCCTGCAGCGCGGTGTTTATCTTGACCCTATACCCGACAGGGAATGGGAATTTACACCGATTGCAAAGGTCGGCGACGAGGTGTTCGCGGGCGACACGATTGGAACTGTTCCGGAGGGTCTTTTTACTCACCGCATAATGGTGCCCTTCGACCTTAAGGACGAGGGCTGGAAAGTAAAATCGGTAAATATTCAGGGCGTTTACAATGTCCGCTCGACTATAGCGGTACTTGAAAACAGCAAGGGCGAGGAAAAGCCCCTGTCCATGATTTTCTCATGGCCTATAAAGCAGCCTATCAAGTGCTACGAAGAGCGTCTGAGTCCGGACGAAACCCTTGTAATGAAGCTCCGCTGCATAGATACCTTCCTGCCGGTAGCAAAGGGCGGAACCTTCTGCGTTCCGGGGCCCTTCGGCGCGGGCAAGACGGTGCTTCAGCACATGGAGGCCAAAAACGCGGAAGTGGATATTGTAGTCGTAGCCGCTTGCGGAGAGCGGGCGGGCGAAGTTGTAGAGGTTCTTAAAGAGTTCCCCGAACTCATAGACCCGCGTACAGGCCGCTCTCTTATGGAACGTACAATTATCATTTGCAACACCTCTTCCATGCCGGTTGCCGCACGTGAAGCGTCCGTATATACGGCGGTAACGCTTGCGGAATACTACCGCCAAATGGGACTGGACGTGCTGCTTCTGGCAGACTCCACCAGCCGCTGGGCGCAGGCAATGAGAGAAATGAGCGGACGTCTTGAGGAAATTCCGGGCGAAGAAGCCTTCCCCGCCTACCTCGAATCCACTATCGCGTCGTTCTACGAACGCGCGGGCAAGGTTCGTCTTAAGAGCGGCGAAATTTCGTCCGTAACCATAGGCGGAACGGTTTCCCCTGCCGGCGGAAACTTTGAAGAGCCGGTAACGCAGGCCACGCTGAAGGTTGTAGGCGCGTTCCACGGTCTTTCAAGAGAACGTTCCGACGCGCGTAAGTACCCGGCCATTCATCCGATAGATTCCTGGTCCAAGTATCAGGGCATAATGGATATGGCCAAGGTTGAAAACGCAAGAAGCATACTTAAGCGCAGCACCGAAATCAACCAGATGATGAAGGTTATAGGCGAAGAAGGAACCTCCGCCGACGACTATATCACCTATCAGAAGGGAGAACTTCTGGACGCGGTTTATCTGCAGCAGAACTCCTTCGACCCGATTGACGCAGCCTGCGAACCCAAAAGACAGGTTTATGAATTCAACCTTCTTTATGATGTGCTGACAAGCGATTACGACATCACCGACAAGAAGGAAATCCGTGCCTTCTTCAACCAGGTTCGTCAGGAGTTCCTTGACTGGCACAACACCTTATTTGAAACCGCGGAATACGAGGCACAGGAGCAGAAAATCAAAGACTGCTACCTGACCAGGGTAGTTCGCTGAGGAGGGCCGTATGCAGAAAGTATATACAAAAATTGAATCAATCGTAGGAAACGTAGTAACCGTCCGCGCAGAGGGCGTTCGCAGCGGCGACCTTGCCCTTGTGGGGAACAGCTACGCAAACGTAATAAAGCTGAGCGACGAGCTGGTTTCGCTTCAGGTTTTCTCCGGAACTCAGGGCGTAAGCACCACAGAACCCGTAAAGTTCCTCGGAAGGCCCATGATGGTTTCCTTCTCCGATCATCTTTTAGGACGTATCTTCGACGGCGCGGGAGTTCCCCGCGACAACGGCCCCGCCCTTACGGAGAACATGATTCCCATAGGCGGACCGTCGGTTAATCCGGCAAAACGTATAGTTCCCGAGAAGCTTATCAGAACCGGTATCCCCATGATAGACGTGTTCAACACCCTGGTGGAAAGCCAGAAGCTTCCTATCTTCTCGGTTTCCGGCGAGCCGTATAACCAGCTGCTTTCGCGCATAGCCATGCAGGCGGAGGTAGATGTAATCATACTCGGAGGCATGGGTCTTAAATACGACGACTACCTCTTCTTCCGCAACACTCTGGAAAAGAGCGGCGCTATGGGTCGCACGGTAATGTTTGTTCATACGGCGTCCGACCCCATAGTAGAGTGCACCCTTGTTCCGGACATGTCGCTTGCGGTGGCCGAGCAGTTCGCCCTTGCCGGAAAAAGAGCTCTGGTTCTTCTGACCGACATGACAAACTACGCCGACGCGCAGAAGGAAATGGCCATTACCATGGAACAGGTTCCCTCCAACCGCGGTTATCCGGGCGACCTTTATTCCTGCCTTGCGTCGAGATACGAAAAAGCGGTTGACTTTGAGGGCGCGGGCTCTATAACTATCCTGGGCGTTACGACCATGCCCGGCGACGACGTTACCCACCCCGTACCCGACAACACCGGATATATTACGGAAGGACAGTATTATCTGAAGAACGGGCACATTGAGCCGTTCGGCTCACTCTCCCGCCTTAAGCAGAACGTAAACGGCAAGACTCGCGACGACCACCGAACCTTAATGGACGGTATGATTCGTCTTTACAGCTCCTACAAGGAAAGTCTTGAAAAGAAGTCCATGGGCTTCCTGATGACGGAATGGGACGAAAAACTCCTCAAGTACGGTCATCTCTTTGAAACCAAGCTTATGGATTTGAGCGTTAATATTCCTCTTGAGGAGGCGCTTGACCTGGGCTGGCAGATTCTTGCCGAATGTTTCGAGCCTAACGAAACAGGTCTGAAGACAAGCGTTATCAACGAAAGGTGGCCAAAGAAGAACGCCGCGGACGGAGGAGATCAAAATGGCAGTCAAGCTGACGAAGAATGAACTTAAGGTTCAAAAAGACCGCCTTAAACAGTTCAGACGTTATCTGCCTACCTTGCAGCTTAAAAAGCAGCAGCTTCAATCCGTAGTAATGCAGTCGCAGGCCAAACTTGAAAAAACTGCGGCTGAGCGCCTGAGAATGATTCAGGGCCTGGACGACTGGGTTGCGGTTTTCGCGGAAAACGAAAGCTTCCCCGTCATCAAAAGACTGGATAAGCTGGTTAAGCCTCTCAAGGTGGAATGCGTGACCGAAAACATAGCCGGCGTAAACGTTCCGGTTTTCAGGGAGCTGACCTTCGAGGACATAGTCTACGACGTAGCCGATTATCCTCTCTGGGTCGATACCGCGGTCATAAAGCTGCGCGAGATAGCGCGCCTTGAGGCTCTTGAAAAAACGCTACGCACGGAGGTAGAGCTGCTCGAAAAAGAGCTGCGCTCCACGGCACAGCGTGTGAACCTGTTTGAAAAGGTGAAAATACCCGAAACCAGAGAAAATATCCGTGTCATCGGTATTTACCTCGGCGACCAACAGACCTCCGCGGTTGTTCGCGGAAAAATCGCCAAGAAAAAACTTCAGGAGGCAAGTCGATGATAGAAAAAATGAAAGTCGTACACATAGTCGCAGCGGAATCTCAGAAAAAGGCTCTTTTGGACGGGCTCCGCGGTATCGGCATAGTGCATTTTGCCGAAAAGAAGCTTGCGGACCAGAAATGCCTGGAGCGTTTCTCTTCCCTTTCCAAGCTTGCGACAATGCTGCGCGAATACGCTTCTGAGGGCGAAGAACAAACCGTACTGTCCGATGAAGCCTTTGAAAAACTTTATACAAAGCTGAGCGAAAGCACGGAGCGTAAGAAAACTCTTGAGACGTCCATAAGCGCCGCAAAGGCCGCCGCGGACAAGCTGCGCGCCTGGGGAGACTTTTCTCCGGCAGAGCTTGCGGAGCTGAGGCGACAGGGCTTCGACCTTCACTTCTACCGTCTGGACAGGAAGTCGCTTGAGACCCTTGCCGCGGATGAAAACGTAAGGCTGATACGCCTGGCGCCGGTGGAAAAAATGGATGTGGCTGCGGTGCTCGGAGAGCTTCCGCAGGCCTACTCGAACGGAGAATTTCATATTCCCGAGAAGGGTCTCGGCGAGCTTGAGGCGGAAATTGCCGCCTGCCAAAGCGAGCTTGAAGAATGCAATTCCTTCATAAAGGACGCAGCAAAACATCTTCCGAGCTTCAATGACCAGATGATTAAGGCGCAAAACGCCATGGAGTATTCTTCGGTAAGCAACAGCTCCGAAGCCTCGGACGATCTTGTGTGGCTTTCGGGCTATATACCGGAACCCGAAGTGGAAAACTTCAAAGCCGCCGCGGCCCAAAACAGCTGGGCCTGGGCGCTCGACGACCCCGCGGGCGACGACGAGAAGGTTCCGACCAAGGTAAAGTACAACAAGGTCACGAAGCTGATGATACCTGTCTTCGACATTCTGGGAACGGTTCCCGGATACCGCGAATACGATATCTCCTTCTGGTTCCTCGGCTTCTTTACGCTGTTCTTCGCAATGATTATAGGCGACGCCGGCTACGGCTGCCTCTTCCTGATAGGAGCATTGCTGCTGACGCTGAAGAAGAAAGGCGGCATTGCCACACAGCTGCTGTGGCTGCTGTCGGCGGCCACGATAATCTGGGGCTCGCTTACGGGAACCTGGTTCGGGCTTGAAGGGGCCATGCGAATTCCGCTGCTCAAAAGCCTCGTCATACCGAACTTTGCCAACTACCCGCAATACTTTAATGTTTCTACCACGGTTCAGCAAAACAGCATAATGAAGTTCTGCTTTATACTCGGAACCATACAGCTGGTGCTGGCCTGCGTAATGAACATAAGAAAAAAGCTCAAGGAAAAAAACCTCAGCTGGGTATCGGACCTTGGCTGGCTCGGAGCTATATGCGCACTGTATTTCGTGGTGCTGTATCTGGTAATAGGCGAACAGATAAATCTTATGCCGGTAGCGGCAGTAGTAGCGGCAGGCTTCCTGCTGGTGGTGCTCTTCGGCGGAATGTCGCCGGACAAGAGCTTTTCGCAGGGCCTTAAGGCCGGAGTCGGAGACGCCTTTACGGTGTTCCTGAACACCATAAGCGCCTTCGGAAACCTGATGAGCTATATAAGATTGTTCGCCGTCGGCATGGCGTCGCTGGCAATAGCGCAAAGCTTCAACAATATGGCTCTCGGCTTTAAGGGGCCGCTGATTGCGGCAGGAGCCGTTATCATGGTCATCGGCCATGCACTCAATATAGTAATGGGTCTGCTCTCCGTAGTGGTTCACGGCGTCCGTCTGAATCTGCTTGAATTTTCGGGACAGCTGGGCATGGAATGGGCAGGCATAGCGTACGATCCGTTCAAAAAACAGGATAAAATCAAGAAGTAGTTTATAGGAGAAAAAGATTATGAGTATCGAATTTATTGGAATGGCATGCGCCCTCGGGCTTTCGGCTATGGGTTCTGCTTTCGGTGCCGGTTTTGCGGCACAGTCATCTGTCGGTGCGTGGAAGAAATGCTACGCAAACGGGAAACCGGCCCCCTTCATCATGGTCGCTTTCTCCGGCGCTCCTCTGACACAGACCATTTACGGCTTCCTGCTGATGAACTTCATCAGAACAGCCGTTGCGAACGGAGCAAATCCGTCGCTTGCGATGTTCACCGGCCTTTTGGGCGGACTTGCGATAGGTCTTTCCGCGCTCTTCCAGGGCAAGGTTGCGGCAGCTTCCTCGGACGCCCTCGGAGAAACCGGCAAAGGAACAGCCAACTTCTTTATCGTTATCGGTATTGTAGAAACAGTAGCGCTCTTTACGCTGGTATTCTGCCTGCTGCTTCTGCAAGGCTAAAGAAGGGGCGGGAACGTCCGCAACAAGGCATTAACCAAAGGTATAACCGCATAAATAAGCAAATAACTCCATATTCACAAAACGGCGTAGCTTTTCAGTTGTGCCGTTTTCTTTTCTTTTTGTCCTTGCAGACTTACGCTCGCGCACCCTGTTTGATTGCTGCCCTACGCTTTAACCGTAAACTTAATTTCGACCGGTGCACAGCCCTCGCAACTGACTTTAAGATTTCCGCTGCCGCTTTCACCCTTGGTTTTAACAAAAGTGCCTGTCATGCCGCCCTCTGCGCTTGCGGCGGAAGGCCCTGCAAGCGCTACAGCGCCTGAAGCTTCAAAGAAAACCGGAAGCTGAACATAAGGCTGTATGTTATCGTAGGCATTCAGTATCCTTACCCTGACCATGGCCATATCATAGCTGCCCGCTTCGCATAGTTCGCTTGAAGAAACCTTTACCTCAATGTGCATGTCCGTGTTCGGCGAAAGTTCTTTTGCCGAAACCACTCTGCCGTCCTTAATTCCTTCGAATTTCCAAACGGTTGCCTCAGCACCCCAGTTGCCGACGTATTTTCCGAACAGTTCTACGGCCTGGGAATATTTCAAACCGTAGACAAGCATTGCCTTGGCGAACCTGAGCTTATCCGCCAACGGCATGTTGCTTACGCCATGTCTTCTGGCAGAAATAAGACATCTATGTATGGTCCGTTCCTTGCTGCCGCTGAAACCTTCGTTTACCTTCAGCAGTTCTCCAACCGTATCGTCAACGAGGAGGGGACTGTGCTTTAGAGCATTATACGGTCTGTTATTAAGTTCTGCCACATACTGTCCGTTTTTGTATAGTTTCACGGTGTCCGCATTTGAAAACACATAAACGTCCCCTAATTGTCCGGCAGGATAATCCCCTATATCCATAGAAGAACTGACTTCAAGAACATCGCAATTCTCACCTTGACTGCTCCAAACTGCCGCCGCAATCTTCGGGTTTCTGAAACCGTCCAAAACGCCATGATAACAAACCCTGTCTCCGGAGCCGAAATCCCTGTGAGTAGGATAATCGAACATGCACCATTCGAAGATACCCGCATGCTCTCCGCTCGCTATGGCATCGTTCATAACCCTTGCATGCCTTAAGGCGTGCTCCTGTCTTACCTCCCATTTGTCGAAAGGCTTTGTAGGGAACATATGGCCGTTGCATTCGCTTATAAGCAGCGGCTTATCCATTTGGCCCGGGCGCAAAATCTTCTTTTTTGCTTTCACGCCGGAATTGCTGCCGTCGTGCGAAAAATCATTATATGCATAAACATCCTCAAGGCAGTTGCTTTTTTCAATATTGCGCACCCCCGAGATCTGCCGCGACGGGTCAAGACTGCGGGCAAGCGCATTGGTCTTTGCATAAAACTCATCGTCGTCCTGGCTCTCGTTGATTCTTACGCCCCAAAGAATTACCGAAGGGTGATTACGGTATTGAAGAATCATTTCCTTTGTGTTCTCAACAGCCTGCTTTTTCCAAACGTCATCCCCTATGTGCTGCCAGCCCGGAATCTCGGTAAACACCAGAAGTCCGGCACGGTCGCAAGCGTCAATAAACGCCTGAGACTGCGGATAATGAGAAGTTCTGACCGCATTACAGGCCAATTCCTCTTTCAGTATACGCGCGTCCTCTTTTTGTAAGGAATCCACGGCTGCGTAACCTATATACGGATAGCTTTGGTGGCGGTTCAGGCCCCGCAAAAATATCTTTTCTCCGTTAAGATAAAAACCGTCTTGCTTGAACTCGGCAGTGCGAAATCCGAAACTCACCTCTTTGCCGGAAAGATTTACAGAAGATTTTCCTGAATTCCCCGCATTGCCCCGTTCGTCCTCAACGTTTTCAAGTTCCACCCTGTATGTGTAAAGCTGCGGATTGTCCAAATTCCATGGCTTTGCGGAATCGATTTTAATTTCAGCCCGATTCCCCCGGCTCTTGCTTTCAGCAATAATCCTTCCCTCGGAATCCTTAATCAAAATAATCCTTTCGTGCTTTGTACCTTCATCCTCTACCGTTTCAAACTCAACTACCGCCGTATTCAGGTCCGGAGTATAAACAAATATATCCGAAACATAGTTCCTGTCCGTAATGTCCAGCCAAACCGGACGGTAAATCCCGCCGTAAGTCAGATAATCTATAACAAAACCGAAAGGAGGAATCTTAGGGTTTTCGGTAGTGTCAAGCCTCACGGCAACATCAACACTTCCATCCTTCATATCGTCCGTCAGCTCGACCCTGAAAGCAGTGTAGCCGCAGCTATGAGTCATGCGCTCTTGCCCGTTGATATAGACCGTAGCGATATGCGCCGCCGCATCGAACTGTAAGAAAATCCGCTTTCCTTCAAAGCAAAAACTACCGCCGGAGCCGTCAGAATAAACAGACGCATTACCGGTCGCAGCGCCCGAACCCTTCACGACATAACCGCTTGAATCCGCAAACTCCCTTAAGTCAATCGTTCTGCGGTAGCCGCAAATCATCTGATAGCTTTTCTCGTCTATATTGTGATAAGGCAGCAACTTATTCGTATGAGGGATTCTGATTACGGGAAAATCTCCTTTCCCCCGCATAAAATCTTCGCTCCAATTTTCGCTAAACTGCCAGCCTTCATTAAGTGAAAACATATAAATCTCCTTCTTCTATTGCGTCCGACGAGGCTTTACATTAGTTATTTTACTATAATTTAAGGACCGGCGCATCTTCCAACCGTATTAAAAAAGACCCCTGCGTTAATGCAGAGATCTTTTTGGGAATTTTATTATTCTGTGGTTTTTGCTTTTACCTTCTTGATTCAGAGATTCTGTACATCAGCGGATTCTGCGCGATTATACGTTCCACAAGCCGTGATTCGACTTACTCAATCTCGAGTCTTCTGCTCTCCGGTGTTGCCGGCTGCTTTTTAGGCATGGTAAGCTTAAGTACGCCGTCAGTATATTCAGCTTTAATACCATCGGTGTTTACATCGCTTACATCAAAGCTTCTGCTGAAAGCTCCGTAGCTTCTTTCACACCTGATGTAGCCCTTCTGGCTGTCGCTGTCTTCGAAGCTGCTGCGACGTTCCGCAGAAATTGTCAGAAGGTCGCCGTTGATGTCGATATGGATATCTTCCTTATTGAAGCCCGGCAAATCCGACTCTATCAGAAAATTATCTCCCTTGTCCTGAATGTCGGTCTTAAATTCCGTTAACGATGACCTTTGCTCTTTGAAAAAGTTATTGAAAAAGTTTTTTTCGAGCTCCCTGAACGGATCGTAAACTGCGCTATTGCTTCTGTTAAATGGTCTTAATTCAAACATATTATTCACCTAAAGTTTCCTTTCCTTAAATTTTTCTTTAAAAATTCTCTAATTCCCATCCCTCAGGAGTTTTCACCCCTTCGGTCAACTATATGATAAGCCATGAATATGACGGAATTGCATGGAAAGTGTGATGGAACTGTGAATTTTAGCACTCAATGGTAGAGAGTGCTAACAATCCGCCGCTGGGGTGACCCTTTTCCTCTATAAAATAACAGTGTTTTCTGTTTCACTTTGCAAAACTCCGTGATATAATGGCAGATGTTTTTCGGCCGTAGTGCCGTCCGGCAATAGCAATATAAATAATAAAAATGCAGGATAACTAAAATGCTTATAGATAAAATAAACTTTTTGTCACAATACAAAGGCCTGAGAAAAGAGATGTATGTGCTCTTTTTCGGGCGCATAGTAACGAACCTCGGCTCCATGGTCTGGCCCATGCTTACCATGATTATGAGTCAAAAGCTCGGCCTGAATGCCCGTTCCATAGCCGTTGTTATGGTAGCCGGAGGCATTATAATGGTTCCGGCCAACATGCTGGGAGGAAAATTGGCCGACCGCTTCAACAAGAAAAACATAATCATAGGCTTCGATATACTTTCCGTAGTCTGCTACATGGCCTGCGGACTTGTTCCCATATCATGGACCACGGTAGTGCTTATGTTTATTGCGGGCATCGGACAGAATCTGGAAGGACCATCCTATAACAGCCTTGTCGCAGACCTCACAACCACTGCAGAAAGAGAAAAAGCATACTCGCTGCTGTATATGGGAGGAAACCTGGGGCTCGTATTGTCCCCTACCATAGCAGGCCTGCTGTTCAAAAACTACCTGTGGCTGTCTTTTATCATAAGCGGTGTGGCCATAGGACTTTCAACTGTGCTTATTTATCTTAAGATAAAAGACATTACTCCGGTAAGCGATACCTCCGAAGAGTCCGTTTATCAGCGCACCCGTGATGATGTCGGCATACTCACGATAGTAAGGGAAAATAAGGTCGTCATGCTGTTTATGGTAGCCTTGGCTCTTTACTATGCCGCCTATGACCAATATTCCTACCTGATGCCGCTTGACATGGGAAAAATTCACGGTGATGACGGTGCCGCGATATACGGAACAGTTTCAAGCCTCAACTGCATAATAGTGGTTATATTCACTCCTCTCATAACCAAAGTTTTCGCGAAGACAATTAACACAAAAAAAATTATCATCGGCCAGGCTCTGGTGATGATAGGTTATTTGATTTTTATAAAATTTATAGGTCGGATACCGGTATATTATCTATCCATGCTTTTATTCACCTGGGTGAAATATTCACTGCAATATCAGAGGGTCCGTACACCTCGGCCCGTATTCCCGCAAGTCATCGCGGAAGGATGGGCGGAGTGGCATCGGTACTCGGGTTTGCGATACAAAGCAGTTCCAGGCTGACTATAGGAACACTATACGACAAATACGGCTCACAAGCCGCCTGGACGCTGACCATCGGAATGGTGCTGCTCGCAATAGCTCTGTCCTTTATGCTGATAAAGCTGGACAGAGCCGCATATCCAAAACTGTATCTCGAAAAATAATTATCCAAGCTCAAAGTTCAAAACCACTATGCCCTTCTTCCCTGCCGGAAGCTCTATGCTGCTTTTTCCGAGTATTTCCACGTTCTCAAACTGCTTGGTAAAATCTTCCAAACTTGCTATTACATCAAAGCCGCTTGAAGCGCTGCGGTAATGCATCGGAATCGTCATTACGGGCTTGAGCTTTTCTATCAGAGCCTTGGCCTCTGCCGGGTCTATAGTGAAGGTTCCGCCCACAGGCAGAAGCGCTACGTCAACACCCGACAAAATCTCCTTTGCCGCAGTGTTCGGCTCGCAGCCCAAATCTCCGAAATGAGCAACCCTTATACCTTCGGCTTCAAGTATTCTTATAATGTTTTTTCCGCGCTTGGCGCCTTTTGCGTCATCGTGATAGCTTTCAAGGTCCGTCACTTTAAACGGGTTGGCCAGCTGCTTTCCTGAAAGTCTAACGCCGTCCCGGTACGCATGGTCTCCGTGCTCATGTGAGCAAAGGCACAGCTCCGCCTCAACATCCAGAGCCTTATAGCCCGGAACGTCTGTGAACGGATCAAGAACTATTCTGTATCCGGCGCTTTCAATAAGAAAGCATGAATGTCCAAAATAAGTAATTTTCATAGCTACCTCCTTCATATAAATCATCTAAAAATTAAAATCATAAGTTGCGATAATATCGGATTCTGTGCCGCAAACATTTTTCACTATCACGTCGCCGATTTTTACCGGCGCGGTAACTTCTATCTGCTTTAAGAATTCCGCAATTTCACTTATCTTTTCTTTCGGAACGGGTTTGTTTGTCTTGACAAAGCAACGCGCCGGCTTGGGGTTGATAAGGTGCTCGGGATTAGACGTTTTCAGCGCAACACTTGAAGTAATCATCCTTGTGGGTGCAGTGATTTCCGAAAGCGCATACTCAAGACCCCGCTTGCAGGCGTTGCCGCTTATAACGGCATCCGAAAAATCGGCATTTTGACAGCCTCTCGTGTCCGCCATAAGACGGCAGCCCTTGGGGCATACTATACAAACCATGGATTTAACACCCGGAATCTGCTCCTTGGGCTCGCCCGTGTAGTTTGCGCTTTTTTCCATGTTTATAAGCAACAGCTCTTCGGAGCGACGCGCTCCGCGCAGAACATATTCCGCCGCTGCTTTTCCTGCTTTCTGCGCCTCAAAGCTCACATTATCAACTAAATCGTGAACGTGCGCCACGTTTCCGCAGGCAAAAACCCCCTCCCTTGACGTCTCACAGTTCGCGTAAAGGAGCGGGCCTCCGGTCTTGCTGTTCATCTTTATTCCCGCAGCTCTTGTCAGCTCATTTTCAGGAAGCAAGCCCACCGACAAAAGCAGTGTATCGCAGTCAAAAATGATTTCGCTTCCCGGAATCGGAGCGAAAGTCGGATCCACCTTGCTTACAAGCACCTGTTCCACCCTGTCTTTTCCCCGGATATCCGTTACCGTGTGCGACAAATAAAGAGGAATATTGTAATCCTGCAGACACTGTACTATGTTTCGGTTGAGGCCTGCAGCATGATTCATAATTTCAATACAAGCAAGCACCTCGGCGCCCTCAAGAGTCAGACGTCGAGCCATAATCAGACCTATATCGCCGGAGCCCAGAATAAGAATTTTCCTGCCCGGAAGATAGCCGTTCATATTTACATATTTCTGAGCCGCTCCCGCGGTGTAGACCC
>CAYFUZ010000021.1:0-20887 GCA_964346675.1 uncultured Oscillospiraceae bacterium
GCGGAAGACCCTTATATGCAGCTTAGTTTTAATTCGCTTCCCAAGGGCAAAGACCTTGTGAGCCATGCGGCTTCCGAGGCGGGAAGCATGGAACTTTACGGCGAAGATAACAATTTAGCGCTTTCCGGACGCGATATGGAAGGGCTTTTGGATAAGGCTATAAAGGAAAAGGAAAAATGGAACAAGCTGTTCAATATTAAGGATGACGGAGAGTTCAGCGTCACGCTTAAAATAAAGTGCAGGAATGTTGACCTTTCCGGACCGGTCAGGATAAGCCTTGATTCTTCGGTTGCGGAAATGCTGGGTGACGCAGGGGATCTGCAGATTATAATAAACGATGAGCTGCGTTCGATATTTATGACCAAGGAGCAGCTCCATATTGTCGGGCTATTCGGACGGAAGTTTCGGGGCGGATATGCCCGCAACAAGAGAGGTTATTATAACCCTTTGCGCCAGGACCCTTGTTTACAGACAGGCGGCGGATTATCCGAAAAGTGAGGAAGAAAAGACTATGCTCGCGGGCTTTAAAGACGCTGCAAACATAGCGCAGTATGCCAAAGCTCCGGCAGCCCTTGCGCTGAAAGAAGGCCTTATTGGAGAGGCCACAAGCTCTTTAAGACCCAAGGAAAACGCAACCCGCCTGGAAGCGGCGGTAATCCTTGCGAAAACGTATCGGATGCTTTATGATTCACTTTAGGCAATAAAAAAAGACATCCCTGTTACGGGACGTCTTCTGCCATTCTCGATTATGCTTCGTGAATAGAATCTGTGGGGCATGCGCCTGCGCAAGCTCCGCAGTCAATGCATGTTCCGGCGTCAATTACAAACTGGCCATCACCCTCAGAAATAGCGTCTGTAGGGCACTCGCCTGCGCAAGCTCCGCAAGCGATGCAGGTGCTGTCAATTACATATGCCATGGTCAATACCTCCTTCTGGTAATTGTATATACAACACGAAACTATAGCATAGTTTTTCGCAATTGGCAAGTACTTAAATTGTTAATATGGATTAAATGTTTTCAGGAATATTATCGATAAAAGTACATTTTGAAGGTAAATCATATTATGAGAAAAGGCAGATGATTTTATGAGCAAGATTTCCATCAGGTTTTTTGATGACCGAGAAGTGCGGGCGGTCTGGGATGATGAGAAAAATAAGTGGTGGTTTTCAGCCCTGGACATTGTGGGCGTGTTGCGCAATGAGGATGATTACGGCAAAATCCGCAACTATTGGAAATACCTGAAAAACAAATTGAAGAAAGAAGGCAGCCAGTTGGTTAGTGCCGCTAACCAACTGAAGCTGACTGCTGCCGATGGTAAAAAGTACGCCACGGACACCTTTGATTATGATGGTATTTTGGAATTGGCAAAAAGCTTTCCCGGCAAGGAAGCCAATCGATTTATCCGGTGGTTTACCTATAGTGATGAAAGCATTGATGGCCGGAGCAAATCCAAAGCGTATGCGCTTTTTGACAGCACCCTGCTTGACACTATTGAGATAGGCACAGTGAAGGGCTTGCAGCAAATTCATGCGTATTTGTTTGGGGGCCTCTATGATTTCGCCGGACAGATCAGAACAGTCAACATAGCAAAGCGTAGCTTTCGTTTTGCAGCTGCGCTCTATTTGGAAGATAGTTTAGCACAGGTTGAGGCAATGCCTGAAAACTCCTTTGATGATATTCTATGTAAATATGTGGAGATGAACATAGCCCACCCCTTTATGGAGGGAAATGGCAGAAGCATGCGGATCTGGTTGGATTTGATGTTGAAAAAGAACCTGAGCTTGTGTGTGGACTGGAGTAAGGTTGATAAAAGAGAATACCTGAGCGCTATGGAGCGGAGTGTATCGGATACGGAACCATTAAAAACTCTGCTGCAAAATGCTCTTACGAATCAAATTGACAGCCGGGATATGTTTATGAAGGGCATTGATTATTCCTATTACTATGAGCAGGATGATTTTACGGCGGAAGATGAACGGAAATGAAGACATACGGATTGTCGGGAAGAAGCGGAACCGGTAAAAGTTATAATGCAATAGAGCTTTGCAGTCGTTTGGGCGTGCCTGCGCTCATAGATGACGGTCTTTTTGTGTACGAAAACAGCGTTGTCGCCGGAACTTCCGCCAAGAAGCAGAGGACCAAGGTTGGGGCCATTAAAACCGCCCTGTTTGCCCACGATGACCACTGCACGCTTGTGCAGGAATCTATCATTAAAATTAAGCCGGAGGCAATTTTGGTTCTCGGAACTTCGGATCGCATGATAGATCTGATATGCAAGCGCCTGAATCTGCCAGCACCGACTCAGTATATTCATATTGAGGATGTTATAAGCGAGGAGCAGATTGAGAAGGCTTCTGAACTCAGGCAAAAGGCCGGTATGCACACAATCCCTGCGCCTACGTTTCAGCTTAGGCGGCAGTTCTCGGGCTATTTTCTGGATGCCAAAAAATCCTTCAGGAAACGCGGCAATACCCAGCAAGATGACGGAGAGAAGACCATAGTAAGGCCCACATACTCGTATATGGGTTCTTATGAGGTTTCGGATAAGGTTATAAGCGATATCGCTGAACATGTTATAAATACCACTCCCGGTGCGGCCGGTCTGATTTGGTGCGCCACAGTAAAGGAAGACGACGGTATATATATAAGGGTAATATGTCTTGTGGAGTGGGGAACTAGGGTAAGAGCGGTGGCAAAAGCCGTGCAAAAGAGCATTTGCGATGCGGTAGAAAGCATGACGGCATTCAATATTTTAGGCGCCGAGGTCGAGGTCAGGGGTTATAAAGTGAAGAATTCGTGACACTTTCAAAAATCAGTTGACAAAGAGAAATAAGCGGTTATAATTTAATTAGCACTCAAGATGAATGAGTGCTAACAAGATTATTTAAATATGGCCCTACGGGCCAAAAAAAATTATAAATCGGAGGTAAGATATTATGACAGTTAAACCATTGGGAGACAGAGTTCTCATTAAGAGATTGGAAGCAGAAGAAACGACCGCAGGAGGTCTGATTTTAGCTGCTACAGCCAAGGAAGAGCCGCAGATGGCGGAAGTCATCGAAGTCGGTCCGGGCGAATGTGTGGACGGCAAAGACGTTCCTATGCATGTGAAAAAGGGAGACAAGGTCTTCTTTGCGAAATATTCCGGCACTGAAATCAAGACTAACGGAGAAGAATACATCATTATCAGTCAGAAGGATATTCTGGCAATAGTAGAATAATAAAAGAGGTGAAATATAATGGCAAAAGATATTAATTACGGCGAAGAGGCAAGAAGAAAGCTTCAGTCAGGAGTTGACCAGCTGGCCAACACTGTAAAGATTACACTCGGCCCTAAGGGCAGAAACGTGCTTATAGCGAAGACATTCGGTTCACCGCTTATCACAAACGACGGTGTTACCATAGCTAAGGAAATAGATCTTAAAGACCCGTACGAAAATATGGGTGCGCAGATTGTTAAGGAAGTTGCTTCCAAGACAAACGACGTGGCGGGCGACGGTACAACAACCGCAACTCTGCTTGCGCAGGTTATTATAAGAGAAGGCTTTAAAAACGTTGCCGCGGGCGCAAACCCCATGGTTCTTAAAAGAGGTATCCAGGGTGCCGTTGACGTAGCGGTGGAAGAGCTTAAGAAGCTGTCTCATCCGGTTGTAAAGAAGGATGAAATCAGTCAGGTTGCTTCCGTTTCCGCAAGTGATCACGAAATAGGCGGACTCATTGCGGACGCAATGGAGAAGGTTGGCAATGCTGGTGTTATCACCGTTGAAGAGTCCAAGACTATGGGAACGGTTCTGGAGGTTGTAGAAGGAATGCAGTTCGACAGAGGCTTCCTTTCTCCGTATATGGTAAGCGATCCCGAAAAAATGGAATGCGTTATCGAAAATCCGTACATTCTTATAACGGACAAGAAGATTTCGAATATTCAGGAAATCATGCCGCTGCTTGAACAGATACTCAAGACGGGCAAAAAGCTTGTGATTATAGCGGAAGACGTTGAAGGCGAAGCGCTTGCGACGCTGGTTGTAAACAAGCTGCGTGGTGTGCTGGACGTGGTTGCCGTAAAGGCTCCGGGCTTCGGCGACAGACGCAAGGAAATGCTTACCGATATCGCTATACTGACAGGCGGACAGGTGGTTTCCGAGGAGCTCGGATTTGATCTTAAGTCGGCTACAATCGACATGCTCGGCAAAGCCGGTACGGTAAAGGTAAACAAGGAAAACACGGTAATTGTAGACGGCGCGGGAGACCATGCCGCAATCAAGGCAAGAACCAATGTAATAGAAGGACAGATTAAGGACACCAAGTCCGAATACGACAAAGAAAAGCTTCAGGAAAGACTGGCCAAGCTCTCCGGCGGAGTTGCTGTTATCAAGGTTGGCGCTGCCACCGAAACCGAGCTCAAGGAAAGAAAGCTCAGAATCGAAGACGCTCTCAACGCTACAAAGGCTGCAGTTGAGGAAGGTATCGTAAGCGGAGGCGGAGTTGCTTTCGTAAATACAATACCGGCGGTTAGAGCTTATGCGGAGACTTTTGAGGGCGACGTAAGGACGGGCGCCAATATAATCGTAAGGGCGCTTGAGGAGCCGGTTCGCCAGATTGCCGAAAACGCAGGCTTTGAGGGATCCGTAGTTGTTTCCGCAGTAAAAGAAGCAAACGCGGGAATAGGTTTCAACGTTGATACCGAAAAATACGAGGATATGGTTAATGCCGGCATCGTTGACCCGACCAAGGTTTCAAGATCCGCACTCCAGAACGCGGCATCTGCATCCGCAATGCTGCTCACAACAGAGGCAGGTATTGTAGAAATTAAAGATCCTGCCGCTGAAGCTGCAGCAGCTGCTGCAATGGGCGGCGCAGGTGGAATGGGCGGTATGATGTAATTTTGGGCGCAGCATAATGCAGGCGCCGAACAGATTCGGTACTCAAAAAACAAAATCGGCACAGGCGTTTGGAGTCTGTGCCGATTCTTTATTTTGCTTCTATTCGGGATGATTTATGTAGTAGACCATGCTGTGAAGAGAGTCGCTGAGGTGCACGTTTGCAACCGCAACGCCCTTAAGCTCAAGGTCTGTCAGTCCGAAGTTCCATATGCCCTTGACTCCGTGTGACACCAGAAGATCCACGACTTCTTTGACCATCTCCGGCGGAACGGTAATAATCGCGATGTCGCACTTGTTGGATGCGAGATATTTGTTAAACTCCTTGGCGCCCACGATATTTATTCCGCAGACCTCTTTTCCCTGAAGGTCTTCTCTTATATCGCAGATGGCGTTCACTTTAAAGTTAGGCTCGTAATTTCTTAAATAGTTTGCCAGCGCTTTTCCGAGTCTGCCGCAGCCTACCATAACGACCGAGTATTCGCGGTCAACGCCGAGTATGGAAGAAAGCTCCTCTCTGAGATTTTCTACCGAATAACCGTAGCCCTGCTGGCCGAATCCTCCGAAGTGATTCAAATCCTGGCGAATCTGACTTGCGGTAAGGTTCATTTTATCTGCGAGTTCTCCGGAGCTGATCCGTTCAATGCCGCTGTTGTGCAGGTCCTTGAGATATCTTCGATATCTGGGCAATCGCTTTATTACAGCGTCTGAAACAATCTTTGCTTTCATGTTGGATTCTCCCTCCGACATTACATCGTTTTGTTAATTTTATCACACTCGACGACTTGTTACAAGTTGGCGCTTGCTGTAAAATGTTATCATTATGAGTATTATATCCGCAAACAATTTAAGCTACAACGTGGGAGTTGAAACCATCCTGGAAGACGTTTCTTTTGTTGTGAACAAGGGCGATAAGGTCGGCATAGTCGGAGTCAACGGAGCGGGAAAATCCACGCTTCTTAAGCTGATTGTCCGTGAAATCGAAGAAGACAGCGGTGAACTCAATTTCTCAAAGGATATTTCCATAGGCTATTTAAGACAAAGAGAGCATTTCGAGCCGCATATGACTGTTCTTGAGGCGGTTATGAAAGACGATGCGTCGCGCGAGCGTTTTGAGGAAAACCGCGGTTATTCCTACGAGGCCGGTGCCAAGGGCATACTGGTGTCTATGGGCTTTGACCCCTCATATTATGATAAAAGGACCGGTCTTTTGTCCGGCGGCGAAAAAACAAGGCTGGCTCTGGCGGCTTTGCTGCTTCAGGAGCCGGATGTGCTGCTTTTGGACGAGCCGACCAACCATTTGGATATACCTACCCTGCGTTGGCTTGAGAATTATCTTAAAGGTTACAGGGGCACACTGCTTATAGTGTCTCACGACAGATATTTTTTAGATAAAACGGTAACAAGAATTTTTGAGATAGAAAATCGCCGTTTGACCGCGTACAACGGCAACTACAGTTCGTATAAGGAGCAAAAACAAAGGAACTTTGAGATAGAACTGAAGCATTATGAACATGCCATGGAAGAAATCCGCCGCCAGGAGGATATGATACGTCGCTTTAAGGAGCGCAAAACGGAACTTTTGGTACGGCGCGCGCAGTCCAGAGAAAAGCGGCTGGCCCGCATAGAAAGGCCGGTTCGTCCGACCATGCTGAAAGAATCTTTGAAGCTTCATTTTGACCAGACGCTTGTTTCGGGGAACGATGTCGTGACGGGCCGGAATCTTTCGTACAGCTATCCCGGCAGCGGCAGGGTGCTTTTTGAAAACGTGGAGCTCGATATCAAAAAGGGAGACCGCATATGCATAGTAGGCGCCAACGGAGTCGGCAAGACCACACTTCTTAAGATTATTATCGGGCGCCTTTCTCCGGACAAAGGAAGGGTGCTTTTGGGCACAAATGTCATGCCGGGCTACTACGACCAGGAGCAGAAAAATCTTTCACCGGAAGCCACGGTGCTGGACGAGATTCACTCGCAGTACATAAGATATAATGCGGGGGATTTGCGGAATATTTTGGGCGGATTGTTGTTCTGCGGGGACGATGTCTTTAAGCGCGTAAAAGATCTGGCGGGAGGAGAGAAAGCGAGGCTTTCTTTGCTCAAGCTCATGATGTCGGGCTGCAATCTTTTAATATTCGACGAACCGACCAACCACCTTGACATATCCGCAAAGGAAGTGTTTGAAGAGGCGATATCGTCTTTTCCCGGAACGGTAATCATAGTAAGCCATGACCGTTATCTTTTAAGCCGCGTGCCGACCGCGATTTTTGAGTTGACGCCGGAGGGTATAAATAAATATCTGGGCAATTACGATTACTACGAAGAGCACGAGCAGGAAAGGAAGGCGTTGAGGCCGACAGCTGTTTCCGGCGGCGCCGGTGGCAGTGTTCTTCAGGTAGGCACTTCTCCGGTTAAAGGCGCTATTGGAGACGGTGGTAGAGTTTTTTCGGACGAAGGTTCTTACGGAGCCGATTGCATTGCTTCTTCAGGCGGAACGCCTACAGCCAATTTCAAATCCGCTTCGGAGCCTTCTATAAGGCAGGAAAGCTGGGAAGAAAAAAAGGCCCGTGAACGTGAAGAGCGCAAGACCGCTAAAGCTTTGGCAAACGCGGAAGAGCTGGTGCATGAGCTTGAAGCGGAGATTAAGGAAATTGAAGAACAGATAGAGGATCCTATTGTGGCAAGCGACCATGAGCTTCTTGCGGAACTCGCAGCCCAACTTGAAGAAAGTAAGGCCGCACTTGAAGAGGCTATGGAAGAGTGGCTGCAGATGAGTGAGGAAAATTAGCGAGAATAATCGAGAAGTAAGAAGCACAAAGGCTAATAGTTCGAGGATATGTTTTTTTGTAGAATTCATTCAGTTGAGGTTCTATTAATGAACTTTCGAATCACCTTAAAAAATCCAACCCTATATTTGCTATGGGGTTGGATTGTATACCCGTATTTAGAAATACTTGTCTGAAAGAAGAATTTTAAGGATAGTTTTTATAATGCGGCCCACGCCTTGCAGGTATTAACTGTCTTTTGTGGTGAGTATGCCCATTCGTCGGCCCCTGTGTAAGAGCAAGCTTCTGCGGTTATAGGCGCTCCTCCAATTATGACTTTTACATCATTCAGGCCAGCGGCTTTTAGAGCTTCAACAGTAGCTTTCATGGAATCGATTGCCAGCGTTAAAACCCCTGAAAGGGCTACAATTTTGATGTTATTTTCTTTCACGGTATCAACAATCTTTTCTGCAGAAACATCTATTCCAAGGTCAAGTACATCAAAACCACTTGGCAAGCCTCCATGGCGCGATCTGCCTCAGAACCACCCTCGTCCATAACTTTCTTCAGGATGTCGACCATGGTATCTTCATCCAGCTCACCCATGGCCGTACTCAATTTTTCAAAATCCAACATGTTACTCCTCCTCAATTCATAAAAGTGAAAAATTACATAAGTAAAATTGAATATTGTAGTTTTATTTCTTTCCGCCTACCCTGCCTTGCCTATAGGCTCGGTTATACTTTCTTCCACCATTGTCAATCATAGTTAAAGCTTCGCAAGCATAAACAGTACTCATCATATCCATATTACAGGGATCTACAATTGAGCTGTCCAGGCCGGCTTTTATTGCATAAGCCATGCAATTGAAATTTATATATTTTCTTGCGGGCATTTCAAAGCTGATGTTAGAAATTGCTCCGGTAACTTTTACATCAGGAGCATAAGAATGAATCCCCTTAATGGCTTCTTCAAAGTCTTTCATTGATGAAGGCATAGTGGATAGCGCCATTACACAAGGGTCAATATGTAAACGGGGGAGTTCAATTCCATATATACGAGCCTTATATTTTCATGTTTTTTTAAAAGCTTTGTGGACCGCGAGTGCTTCGTAAAGATTTTTTTACTTACAGCAGAAAACGGTGACGACTTGTTTGTGTTCCAATAAATGATATACTGTTTTATGTTGACTACAATTAAGGAGAAACATCGATTTGAACATATCACAAATCATAGCGGAAGAACTTAAAGTACAGCGAAATTACGTGGAGAATGTAATCGGGCTTCTGGACGAGGGCAACACCATACCGTTTATAGCGCGCTACCGTAAGGAATTGCACGGCAGCATGGACGATACGTTGCTCAGAACTCTTCATGAGAGGCTCAGTTACCTGCGTTCCCTGCAGGAGCGAAAGAACAGCATAAAAAACTCGATAGAAGAGCAAGGGAAACTTACGGAAGAGCTGGCCGAAGCCATAGATGCCGCCATGACGCTTGCCGTTCTGGAAGATCTTTACCGGCCATATAAGCAGAAAAAACGTACCAGAGCCAGTATGGCTAAAGAAAAGGGTCTTGAGCCGCTTGCCGTTGAAATTATGATGCAAACGAATGCAGAACCGGCCGAGCTGGCGGAAAAATATATTGACCCGGACAAGGGGGTGGACGATGTTGCCGCGGCCCTTCAGGGAGCATCGGACATTATAGCCGAAACAGTCTCCGACGATGCGGAAAACAGAAAGCTCATAAGGGAATATACCACGGAAAATGCGGTCATGACGTCAAAGGCCGCCAAGGAAGAGGACTCTGTTTACAGCACATATTATGATTTCAGCCAGCCCGTTTCGAAGCTTCAGGGTCACCAGGTGCTTGCTTTAAACCGCGGCGAAAAGGAGGGCTTTTTAAAGCTGACCCTTGAGCTTAATCACGAAACGGCAAAGAAGCTTCTTTCGGAGGGTATTGTAAGAAACGACAACGCCTGCGGACAGCTGGTCGAAGCCGCGTCAAATGACGCTTACGACAGGCTCATTAAGCCTTCTATAGAAAGGGAAATCAGAAGCACTCTTACGGATGCCGCCTGCGACGGAGCCATTCACAATTTCGCGATTAATCTTAAGCCTCTCCTATTGCAGCCTCCAATCAAAGGCCGCGTGACAATGGGCCTTGACCCGGGCTACAGAAACGGCTGCAAGGTGGCGGTGATAGACGGTACGGGCAAGGTTCTTGACACCGCAGTGGTTTTCCCGACTTTCAGCGACGCAAAGCGCGAAGAGGCTATAAAAATACTTTCAAACCTTGTTAAAAAGCACAAGGTGGAGCATATAGCGATTGGCAACGGCACGGCCTCAAGGGAAACCGAGAGCATGACGGCGGATATGATATCTCGTCTCGGAGGAAATCTCAGCTACGCAATTGTGAACGAGGCGGGTGCATCCGTGTATTCCGCGTCAAAGCTGGCCGCCGAGGAATTTCCCGACTATGATGTAAATCTGCGTTCCGCAGTGTCCATAGCAAGGCGCCTTCAGGATCCACTGGCGGAACTGGTTAAAATAGAACCTACGGCCATAGGTGTGGGACAGTATCAGCACGATATGCCATTGACTCAGCTTCAGGAGGCCTTAAGCGGTGTGGTAGAGGACTGTGTAAATGCTGTGGGGGTTGATATCAACACTGCATCACCGTCGCTGCTGCTTAGGGTTTCGGGTCTAAACAAAACGACCGCTAAAAACATAGTTACATATAGGGAGGAAAACGGTGTATTCAAGAACCGAAAGGAGATTACCAAGGTTCCGAAGCTCGGTTCTAAAGCCTTCGAGCAGTGCGCAGGCTTTCTTAGAGTTCCCGAGAGCAAGGTTGTGTTGGACAATACGGCGGTTCATCCTGAAAGTTACAAAGCGGCGGAACTGCTTCTTGGCCTTTGCGGCTATTCAATGGAAGATGTAAGAGACGGGAAAATTGAAGAACTTCCCGAGCGCATGAAGGGGCTTGGCATGGCGAAGCTTGCTGAGCGCTGCGGCGTCGGAATACCGACTCTTATGGATATAGCGGCCGAGCTTGCAAAACCCGGGCGCGACCTCAGAGAAGAACTTCCGCCGGTAGTGCTGAAAAAAGATGTATTCGAAATAAAAGACCTTAAGCCCGGCATGAAGCTTAAGGGAACCGTCAGAAATGTTATTGATTTCGGAGCCTTTGTGGACATAGGAGTTCATCAGGACGGGCTGGTGCATATATCTCAGGTATGTAATCGGTTTTTAAAGCATCCGAGCGAGGTTCTTTCGGTGGGCGACATCGTAGACGTGCTGGTTCTCGACGTCGATGAGAAAAAGAAGCGTATATCGCTTTCGATAAAACAAGCAAAGTAGAATCACAATTGATTCCACGGACTTGCCGGGTCTTCATCTGTCGGATCCCAGCCTCGTTTTAATTCGTCGCTTACATCGATTTTAAAGGTTTCCGGTTTTCCCAGGGGGCCTGCTATTTCAGGGTCTTCATAGATGACTGTAGCGAAACCTCTGGGGCAGTTATCGTACAGCCATTTTATATCCGCAACGCAAAGCCTTATACAGCCGAGGCTGGCCGGGCTGCCCAGCTTATTGAATTCTTCGTATTCCAAAGTATCCGTGCTTTTTTCAAAATAGCAGACCGAATGAAACATCCAGCCTTTATATATCCTTATGGCGTAGCGTCCGTAACTTTTATCTACCATGTAGCACCATTCGAAACGGTCGGTCGTGTTCCAACGGCCCAGCGGTGTTTCGTGACCCTCTCTTCCTACGCTGCAGGTCATGGCTTTAACGGGTACAGTGTAGTTATCTTCGTCGTCCTTGCCGAAAACGGTCAGGGTGCAAAGAGCGCGGTTTACCGCAACAAGATATGGTTGGTTTTTAATTCCGGCGACATCCCAGGACGGCTCGAAATTATCTTCGGGTTTTCCCTCGGGAGGACTCTGAACGGCGGGTCCGGAAACCGGAGCTTCGACAGCAGGCTGCGTGACCACGGGGTTTTCTATTGCCGGCTGCGAACTTATCGGATTTTGATTTTCCGGGGGTTCGTTAGATTTTGTGTTTTTAGTCACAAAAACCCCGGCCGCGGCGGCCAGAAACAGCAGCAAGATTATTGTTTTAGCCAAGTTCTTTTTTATCATGCCTCGCCTCAAGTTCATTTACCTTTGCTTTAAAAATATTTTCTTAATTCTATAATAATGCGTATAAGAATGCAATTGCGGCAACCCGGATATGTGATTGTGCTGTCGGCGGCCAGCAGGCTTGAATATAATTGTTAAAACAGGCTTGAATATAATTGTTAAAAAAGGTATAATATTTAAAGAAAATATAGTAACAAAAACACTTGGGAGGATTTTATATGTTAAGAGAAAATGATAAGAAACTTATTGAAAAGCTGAACCTGAAATATCCGTGTATCGCTATCAGATTCGCGCTTGAAAGGCCGAAATGCGAGCACTACGACGGAGATAAGCTGGCCTTTTGCCAGTATGTAAAGGTTGCTCAGGATACAAAAAAACATTTTTATATTGACTCAAAAGACGATGCCTGCTACGGTAAGCTTTCCCTTGGCATGGAACCTATCCAGCCCGTAACGGCTTCGGGAGAGGCCGGCAAAGATTTCGGCTGCTTCAAGCAGCAGATGCCTAACAGGCTCCTCTATAAGGATCTTCCAATGCTGCCGCCGGAAACCATCAGATTCGTTGAGTTTGCGCCTGCTGTTGACTGCGATTTTCAGCCGGATCTGCTCTTTTTCGTGGCCGATATTGCGGAATCCGATATCATCATGAGGGCGACCTCATACATATCAGGCGACCTTTGGGAATCCAAGTCTTCTCCGGTTATGAGCTGCACCTGGATGTACGCGTATCCGCTCGTTTCGGGCAAGGTAAACCATATTACTACAGGTCTGTATCACGGCCTTAAGAGAAGAAAAGCATATCCTGCAGGACTGCGCATGATTTCAATACCGTTCAATAAATTCCCTGAATTCTTCCAGTCTCTTGAGGAGATGGATTGGACGCTGCTCGCGTTCCGCGAAGATGAAGAGTCCAAAGCTAAACTTGCAGCCTGCATTAAGCACTGGGGCGAATTGGCTGCGGAAATCGGTTCGCACGTAGACCTTCACTAATCTTTCCGCCTATTACTCACATTCAAAATAAAAAGAACCGGGCACAAACCGGTTCTTTTTGATATCCGAATTTCGCTTGGAAAAAATTCGATTATATCATTGTTTGTTGCAGGAACTTTTCATGCCGCAGCTTTCGCAGCTGCTGCCGCAAATCGATTTGCTGCGTTTTTTGTCCCTGATAAGTTTTATAGCTATAGCAAAGACTATTCCTATCAGCAGCAGAGACATTATTACAGTTCCCGAATTTTCCGAAAGCCACGCAAGCATATATTTTAAACTCCTTCATTATAAACATATTCTAATTCTTGGCTTATTGTAACCTCCGTGGTCGAGATTTTCAATATTTTTTGCCGGTGGGGCTTCAATTGAGTACAAATGACGCGGTTGTAAGAGAAACCCCGGCTTCTTTTGCAACGTCGTCCAATCTGCTCATAATTATCTCCAAAAGTGTCAAAAAAATAGTACAATAATAGTGTCAAGATAATATTATATGTTGACAACACGGAAATCAACATTTTATAAGTTAAGTACGAGGACATTGCAATGAATCTGAAAAAAAGTCTTATCGGTATAGAGTTCGGCTCAACACGCATCAAGGCGGTGCTTCTCGACGAGAAGCATATGCCCGTGTCATCCGGTTTTTTCGATTGGGAAAACTCCTACGAAAACGGTATCTGGACTTATTCGCACGAAGAGATAATGATGGGGCTTCAGGAATGCTTCAAGTCTTTAAAAAAGGATTTTGAAACCGGCTTCGGCATTCAGCTTACGGAATGCGGAGCCATAGGTATAAGTGCCATGATGCACGGCTATATAGCTTTAGATGCAAACGATAATTTTCTCGTTCCGTTCCGTACTTGGCGCAACACCATTACCGGCGCAGCAGCGGAAAAATTGACGGAGCTTTTAGGCTTTAACATTCCGCAGCGCTGGAGCATAGCCCATCTGTACCAGGCAATTTTGAACGACGAGGCGCATGTGCCGCATATCTCGTATCTTGCCACATTGTCGGCGTATATCCATTACAGACTGACCGGTAAAAAGTTTATAGGCATAGACGACGCCTCCGGGATGTTTCCCATTGACAGCGCGGTAAACGATTATAATTCCGTCATGGCGGAAAAGTTCAAAAGCCTTACGGGTATAGCTCTTCAAGAAATTCTGCCGAAGGTCCTTGTTGCAGGCGAAAATGCGGGTTTTCTTACGGAGGAAGGCGCGCAGCTGCTCGACCCTTCCGGAGAATTCAAGGCGGGTGTTCCTTTTGCCGCTCCCGAGGGTGATGCAGGAACCGGAATGGTTGCCACAAATTCCGTTGCGCTTCATACAGGAAACGTATCTGCCGGAACCTCAGATTTTGCCATGATAGTAGTGGATAAAGAACTTGGGGTGCACAGGGAGATAGACATGGTCACAACCCCCGCCGGACGCCCCGTTGCAATGGTGCACTGCAATAACTGCTGCTCCGATATAGACGACTGGGCAGGTCTTTTCGCTGAGTTCGCCAAAGCCATCGGTGCGGAAATTGAGCCCGGAAAGCTGTTTACTTTACTGTATCATAAAGCGCTTGAGGGCGAGCCGGACTGCGGCGGACTTATGAACTATAATTATCTTTCAGGAGAGGGCGTGACCGATCTTGACGAGGGAAGACCGGTATTCGCGAGACGCCCTGATGCCGCGTTTACGCTGGCGAACTTTATGAGAACTCATCTGTATTCCGCGATTGCAACACTTGCAATCGGGATGGATATTCTGACCGAAAAGGAGAATGTAAAAATAGAAAAACTCTACGGTCATGGAGGTTTCTTTAAGACGCCCGGTGTAGGACAGCGTATTCTTTCGGCTGCTGTCGGAGTACCCGTTGCCGTTATGAAAACCG
Organism: uncultured Oscillospiraceae bacterium; assembly: GCA_964346675.1. Classification (GTDB taxonomy): domain Bacteria; phylum Bacillota; class Clostridia; order Peptostreptococcales; family Anaerovoracaceae; genus RUG13409. The sequence continues at coordinate 14,650 of CAYFUZ010000021.1, forward strand.
CAGGAGAAGGCGGTCCGTACGGTATGGCGCTTCTTGCTGCCTATATGCTGGAAAAAGAAGCAGACGAAACTCTGGAAGACTATTTGGCGAACAAGATATTTGTTAATGCCGAAGCTTTGGAAATAACGGCCTCTCCGGAAGAAAGAGAGGGTTTTAAAAAATTTCTCGAAAGCTATAAGGCGTGCTTTGATATGGAAAAAGCCGCAATACGCGGATTAAAATAATAATAAAGTTTTAAATAATTAATCACATTGTAAAGAGAATGAAAGGATGTCCGAAAATGAAAGGAAATGTACCTGCAACAATGAAGGCTCTGGTAGCCTACAGTCCGTCTGATTACAGACTTGAAAACGAATGGCCCGTTCCGGAATGCGGCCCGTATGACATTATAATAAAAACCGACGGCTGCGGAATCTGTGCCGGTGATCTTAAGTGCCAGCACGGCGCTGCCATGTTCTGGGGCGACGAAACTCAGCCCTCCTGGGTAGAACCTCCGTTTATTCCCGGTCACGAATTTCTCGGACATATTGTCGCCATGGGTGACAATGTGGAAGGGTATGAGCTTGGAGAGCGCATTACCTGCGAACAAATAGCGCCATGCGGGGAGTGCAGATTCTGCAAGGACGGCCATCACTGGATGTGTCAGCCGCACAAAATGTACGGATTTTTCAAGGATTTTTGCGGCGGAATGGCGGAATATGTACGCATTCAGACCAAGCACGCAGTTATTTCGCGCGTTCCCGAAAGCATGAAACTCGAAGATGCCTTGCTTATCGAACCTTACGGCTGCTCCAAACATGCAGTAGACAGGGCGTCCATAACGGAAAACGATGTTGTTGTAATCTCCGGTGTGGGTACTCTGGGCCTTGGAATGGTAACCTACGCAAAAACATTTAAGCCAAAGCTTCTCATAGCTCTTGACATGCAGGATAACCGTTTGTCTTTGGCAACAATGTACGGAGCGGATTTGATTTTCAATCCGGGCTATGATGATGTGGTCGAGGAAATCATGAAGCTTACCGACGGTTACGGCTGCGACATATACATTGAAGCAACAGGCCATCCGTCTTCCGTTATACAGGGTATGCAGATGATAAGAAAGCTGGGAACCTTTGTGGAGTTCTCCGTATTTTCGGAACCCACGACGCTTGACTGGTCCATTATCGGCGACCGCAAAGAACTTGATGTGCTCGGCTCCCATCTTTCTCCGCACGCGTTTGATTATGTGATTGAAAACATCTGCAACGGAACACTTAAAACCAAGGGCGTTGTCAGCAGCAAATACACTCTGGATGAATGGGAAGAAGCTTTTGATAATGCCACCGGAAAATATGGCGACATAAAGGTCGTATTTACTTTTGAATAAAACAAAAAAGAAAGAGGACGTTTCAATGTTGGGAAAGCATCTGCTGGGGTTGTATGAAAAGGCTTTAAATCCCGCCGATGATTGGCGCACGCGCCTTTCGAAGGCAGGGAGCCTCGGTTTCGATTACGTTGAAATAAGCATAGATGAAACGGACGAAAGGCTAAGCCGCCTGGACTGGAGCAGGGAACTCAAAGAAGATTTTCGCAGAGCCTGCTTTGAGACGGGTGTTCCGGTGCAGTCTATGTGCCTTAGCGCTCACAGGCGTTTCCCGTTCGGAAGCGCCGATCCCGAGCTTAGGGCCAGGGCGTACGATATAATGGAAAAGGCGGTAAGCTTTGCGCATGAAACCGGAATAAGGGTGATTCAACTTGCGGGTTACGATGTTTACTACGAGCCGCAAAGTGAAGAGTCCGTGGAGCTCTTCAAAGAGGGTATGAAGCGCAGCGCAGAGCTTGCGGCGCAAAAACAGATTATGCTTGCCATGGAGATAATGGATACGCCTTTCATGAATTCCATTACAAAACATATGGAATACGAAAAGAATATAAACTCTCCCTGGTACAGGGTTTACCCCGACATAGGGAACCTCAGCGCCTGGCCGCAAAACAACGTAGAAGAAGAACTGAAGTTCGGAATAGGCAGCATTGTAGGCGTGCATCTTAAGGATACAATTGCGCCCAAGGGAGACTTTCCCGGCAAGTTCAAATGCGTTCCCTTCGGGGAAGGCGGCGTGGAATTTTCCAAGAGCTTCAGGCTTTTGGAAGAACTCGGATACTGCGGCCCGTATACAATTGAAATGTGGTATGCGGAAGGTTCCGATGATATGGCTGCCGCAGGCAGCGCCAAGCGCTGGATAGAAGAGCGTTTTTCGGAGGCTATGAAATGAAATACTATCTCGGATTGGATAACGGCGGCACTACAACAAAGGCGGCAATATTTTCCGTGGACGGAGAACAACTTTGCAGCGCCTCGGTTTCAACGGCAATGATTACTCCAAGAGCGGATTTTGTAGAGCGCGACATGGAGGAAATGTGGCAGGCCAACTGCAAGGTTTGCCGTGATGCGCTAAATGCCGGAGGAATTGACCCTGCAGACATTGCGGGCGTCGGAATCTGCGGGCACGGTAAGGGTCTTTACCTTTGGGGCAAAGACAATCGCCCTGCAAGAAACGGAATAATATCGACGGATAACAGGGCCTATTCCTATGTAGGAAAATGGAAAGCCGACGGCACCGAAAAAAAAGTATTCGACCTTTCGTGTCAGCATATCATGGCTTGTCAACCGGTAGCTCTTTTGGCCTGGCTTAAGGATAACGAGCCTGAGACATACAGTAATATAAAATGGGTATTCGAGTGCAAGGATTACGTGCGCTTCCGTCTTACAGGAGAGGCCAGAGCCGAAAAGACGGACTATTCGGGCGCGAATCTTATGAACCTGCACAGCGCGGACTATGACAAAAGACTGCTTGAGCTTTTCGGAATAGAGGAAATATGGGATGCTCTGCCTCCGCTTTGCGAGTCTACCGAAATATGCGGCTATGTCATAGAAGAGGCTGCAAAGCTTTGCGGACTGCTGCCGGGAACGCCCGTAATAGGAGGTATGTTCGACATCGATGCCTGCGCTTTGGCCGTCGGTATTGTTGATGAAAAGAATGTTTGCATGATAGCCGGTACCTGGTCCATGAACGAATATATAAGGAAGGACCCGGTAATTGACGGAAGCGTAATGATGAATTCGTTTTACGCCCTTCCCGGTTACTATCTTGTGGAGGAAAGCAGCCCGACATCTGCGGGCAACAGCGAATGGTTTATTCAGCAGTTGCTGCCGGAACTTGCCGCGGACTTTGCCGGATGCGGAAAGAAGCTTTATTCAGAGCTGAACAAATGGGTGGAGGAGATTCCTCCGACGGAGTTTGTGCCGATTTTCCTGCCGTTTCTTATGGCAAGCAACGTGCACCCCAATGCCAAGGGCAGCTTTGTGGGGCTGAGTACTAATCACACAAGGCGGCACATGACAAGAAGTATATATGAGGGCGTTGCGTTTTGTCACAGGATGCACATGGAACGCCTTATGCAAAGCAGGCAGACACCGCCTTCCGCAATCAGGCTCGCCGGAGGCGCGGCAAAGAGCAGGGTGTGGACTCAGATGTTCGCGGATATATTGCAGCTGCCGATTGAAACGGTAGATGCCGAAGAGACCGGTGCGCTCGGCTGCGCCGTGGCGCTTGCGGCAGCCACCGGAGCCTATGCAAATATTGAAGAGGCTGTAAAAGGAATGTGCAGAATTTCCGAGCCCGTGATGCCGAACAGGGAACTAAAAGAAATTTACGATAAAAAATACGACCTTTACAAGAAAACCATTGCCTGCCTCGACGGGCTTTGGGATGATATGCAAAGCTTGATAGAGGAGGCTTAAATGCTTGAAGAATTAAAGGAAAAGGTGCTGAAGGCAAATCTGATGCTGCCGCAGCACGGGCTGGTCACTTTTACCTGGGGCAATGTCTCGGAGATAGACAGGGAAAAAGGGCTGGTGGTAATAGAGCCCTCCGGAGTCAGCTACGAAGATATGAAAGCGGAAGATATGGTCGTTGTGGACCTTGAAGGCAATGTTGTTGACGGGAAATACAAACCCTCCAGCGACACCGCTACACATCTTGAGCTTTACAAGGCTTTCGATAAATGCGGCGGCATAGTTCATACCCACTCAAGATGGGCTACGAGTTTCGCTCAGGCGGGGAAGGGCATACCGGCTCTAGGCACCACACATGGAGATTATTTTTACGGCGAGATTCCGTGCACGCGCCCTATGAGCAAAAAGGAAATCGAAGGCGAGTATGAAAAGGAAACGGGACTTTTGATAGTCGAGACTTTCAACAAACTTGATCCTTCGGCCGTTCCGGGGGTGCTGGTATGCAGCCACGGCCCGTTTACTTGGGGGAAAGACGCAAAGGAAGCAGTTCACAACGCCGTTGTGATGGAAGAGGTTGCGTTTATGGATTTTCATGCGATGCAGCTGCAGCCGGATATAAAACCGATGCAGCAGGAGCTGCTTGACAAGCATTATCTGCGCAAGCACGGTGCAAATGCATATTACGGACAAAAATAGTTGGACATATTTTTATATAAACATGTAAACATGGAGGTAATTAAGAATGTTTAAAAATATCCCGGAAGTAAAGCTCGGATTGATTGCCGTAAGCCGCGACTGCTTCCCCATAGCGCTGTCGGAAAAGCGAAGAGCCAAAATAGCGGAACTTTGCAAGGATATCTACACTTGCCCCGTTACGGTAGAAAATGAAAACGACATGCTGAAGGCAGTGGCGGACGTAAAGGCTGCTTCATGCAATGCGCTGGTGGTGTTTCTCGGAAACTTCGGACCCGAAACCCCCGAAACCCTTATAGCCAGGAATTTTAGCGGTCCTTGCATGTTTGTTGCCGCTGCCGAAGGTGACGGAGATCTCATAAACGGCAGGGGCGATGCGTACTGCGGAATGCTGAATTGTTCATACAATCTCGGAATGCGCCATCTGAAGGCGTATATCCCCGAATACCCCGTAGGGACGGCAGAGGAAATTGTCCGCATGATAGATGAATTCCGGCCCATAGCGAGAGCCATCATAGGACTTTCCGGACTTAAGATAATTTCTTTCGGACCGAGACCTCAGGACTTCTTCGCATGCAACGCCCCGATCAAGGGTCTTTACGAGCTCGGTGTCGAAATAGAAGAAAATTCGGAGCTCGACCTTTTGGTAAGCTTCAGAAATCATGCGAAAGACCCCCGTATCCCTGCGCTTTGCGAAGAGATGAAGGCTGAACTCGGCGAAGGAAACTACTACGAGGATCTGCTTGAACGCATGGCACAGTATGAACTCACTTTAAGCGATTGGGCAGAAGCCCATAAGGGCGCCAGAGAATATGTTGTATTCGCGAACAAGTGCTGGCCGGCGTTCCCGAGTGAATTCGGATTTGAACCCTGCTACATAAACTCCCGTTTTGCTTCAAGAGGCGTTCCTATAAGCTGTGAAGTGGATATATACGGAGCCCTGAGCGAATACGTGGGATCCTGCGTTTCAAAAGATGCGGTTACATTGCTCGATATCAACAATTCGGTACCTGCATCCTTATACGAAGAAAAAATCAAGGGTAAATACAATTATAAACTCACGGATACCTTCATGGGTTTCCATTGCGGAAACACTCCGTCCTGCAAGATGTGTGCTGACAGAGCGATAAAGTTTCAGCTCATTCAAAACCGTCTGCTCGAAGACGGCGGAGAACCCGACTTCACGCGCGGAACGCTCGAGGGTGATATAGCCCCTTCCGAAATAACCTTCTACCGTCTGCAGTGCGACAGCGAAGGCCGGCTCAGAGCCTATATAGCGGAGGGTGAAGTTCTGGATGTTCCCACAGGGTCTTTCGGAGGCATAGGCGTATTCGCCATTCCGGAAATGGGCCGTTTCTATCGGCATGTGCTTATTCAGAAGCGCTATCCGCATCACGGAGCGGTAGCTTTCGGACACTACGGCAGGGCTCTTTTCGAGGTGTTCAAGTTCATGGGAATTGAGGATATAGCCTACAACAGGCCGGCCTCTTTGCCTTATCCGACGGAGAATCCGTTCAGGTAGAAGTTGCGTCACTATACAAGCAAGTCCACGCGGCTTGACGAACATGCGTTTTTCAGATACAATATTTTCGTTAAAGTTAATTTTAAAAGGAGGAATATTCCCTATGAAGAGATCAAAAAGAATTTTCTCCCTTCTTTTAGCGCTTATAATGGTTTTAAGCTTTGCGGCGTGCACAAAGAAGGAAGAACCACCAAAGGAAGCTCACAATGTAGTTGACACCTTCAACATGATTGACGGCTTCGACATCA
>CAYFUZ010000022.1:0-20584 GCA_964346675.1 uncultured Oscillospiraceae bacterium
ACTCCATTGGTTAGTGAATGCTTGTTCTAATTGCGTTAGAAAAAATGTTAGAAAAGTGTTAAAAAAAACGAAAAAGGATGTTTCGAGTGAAAATTAAAAAGGCTCAAAACCCAGTGATTTCAAGCCTTCTTAGATGGTCTGAGTGAAAGGACTTGAACCTTCGGCCTCCAGACCCCCAGTCTGGCGCGCTACCAAACTGCGCCACACCCAGATGACGTTGTAGATTATAGCACAGTTTTTCAATTGTCACCACATAATTTTATTAATAACGTAAAATGGCCGCCTTATTATGATAGAATACAAATGTGTTTATTTTCTGGCGGGCATAGCCCGGGTTCGGAGGAAAGATGAATTTCAACATTAACAGTCCCGTACTTTTCCTGCTGGCCGGAGTAATAGTGCTTATTGTTATAATACAGTCTATTTACTTTTTGGTTAAGGCTTGGAAGAGAGCGGAAGAAATCGGAATCGATAAGGCGAAACTTAAAAGAATTGCAAGGACTGCCGCGATATGCACCGTCGCGCCGGCGGTGGCAATAGTAATAAGCGTCATTACTCTCTCAAAAGATTTGGGTTTGCCGCTTCCGTGGCTTAGGCTCAGTGTCATAGGGTCGCTTTCCTACGAGACTGTCGCGGCGGCCAATGCGGAAAGCGCCATGGGCCTGACCATGGGACAGGTTTCCGACATGACGGCGTCTCAATACATTACCTTAGCTTCGGTTATGACCATATCAATTATGGTCGGTATCTGGCTTGTTCCGCTGATTGGAAAAAAACTGCTTGGCGGCATGATTTCCATGGAGCACCGAGATAAAAAATGGGCTGATATTTTCCAGCAGTCCATGTTTATCGGTATGATTTCAGCCTTCTTCGGCTATGTTGTTTGCGACCTTTCGGATGTGTTCAAGGGTGACACAAGAGGTCTTATACCTTTAATGGTATTTCTGGCGTCTGCCGTTTGCATGGGCCTTTGCGGACTTTTGCTGAAAATTACCGGCAAACGCTGGATTGCCGACTATGCGCTTCCGATAAGCCTTATATTCGGAATGGCGGCCGCTATTCCAATCACTGCATGGCTCGGTTAGGAGGTGGCTGACATGAAGAAGAATTTAAGTTATATAGATTCCGTACATCGCGCCGGGCGCATATGGAATATTTTCATAATGATAGTAATTTTCATGTACCCGATAGGCGCGGCTATAATTTACCGTGTGCTGCCGGACTGGCAGGGTTTTTGGCTCGGTATTCTTGCTACGGCTCCGATGTATTGGGCTGTCGGCGTTATTGAAACTCTGACCTTTGTGCCTATGCTTGGTGCCGGCGGGTCGTACTTGGCTTTTGTAACCGGAAATATTTCAAATCTTAAGCTGCCGGTGGCGTTAAACGCGCTGGAGCAGGCTGATGTAAAAGCAAGTTCTGAAGAGGGCGAGGTAATATCCACCATAGCCATTGCGGTTTCTTCCATTGTGACTACGGTTATTATAATAATAGGCGTGGTGCTGATGAAACCGCTTACGCCGGTTTTGAACTCACCTGCGCTTGCGCCGGCATTCGCCCAGCTTATACCGTCGCTGTTCGGCGCGCTCGGAGTGGTGTTTGTTTCTAAGAACTGGAAGATTTCAATTGCTCCGATTGTGCTCATGGTGACGCTGTTCATCAGCGTTCCGGCGCTCAATGCCTCAACCGTAGGAATAATGGTTCCGGTAGGGGTGCTGTTTACGCTTGCCGTATCAAGAATTATGTATAAAAAGCATATGCTGGATTAGGAGGCTGCCGTGTTTTGGTATATAATCGCCGCCGTTGTCGTTTTGTTTCTTGCCGTTATATTGGCAAGAACGTTTGCGTTCAAGCCTGCTGCCAAGATTCCCGCGGCCTTTGAAGAGATTGATTTTGACGGAGACACCGCAGTAAACAGTCTGGCGGAGCTTGTTCGATGCAAAACCGTTTCCAACTACGACCCCGAAAAAGAAGACGATAGAGAATTCGAAAAACTTATAGGCTTGCTTCCGGAACTGTTTCCCGAAGTTTTCTCAGCCTGTTCTATGACCAGACTTGCGGACCGCGCGCTGCTTTTCAAGTGGCCGGGAAAAGATTCTTCGGGCGACCCTGCCGTTCTCATGGCTCATTACGATGTGGTTCCGGTCGAGGAAGATCAGTGGGAAAAGCCTGCATTTGACGCGATTATAGAAGACGGCGTTATGTGGGGAAGAGGAACTTTAGATACAAAAGTTACCTTCAACGGAATACTTTCCGCTGCGAACAATCTTATAGCTCAGGGCTTTAAACCGCAAAACGACATTTATTTCGCCTTTTCAGGAGGCGAAGAAGTCAACGGAGAGGGTGCCGTAAGGATTGTCGAATGGTTTGCTGAACACGGCATTAAACCGTCTATGGTAATAGACGAGGGCGGAGCCGTTGTAGAAAATGTTTTTCCCGGTGTTTCCGTTCCGTGCGCTATGGTTGGAATTGCGGAAAAAGGGATGATGAATCTCAGCCTCAAGCTCGAATCGGGCGGAGGTCACGCTTCGGCTCCCGCGCCGCAAACTCCGATAGGAAGGCTTTCCACGGCCTGCGTAAAGATAGAAAAGAGGCCCTTTGCCGCACATCTGACAAAACCGGTATTGGCCATGTTCGATACGCTGGGCAGGCACTCAAGTTTTCTATATAGGATGATATTCTCGAATCTTTGGTGTTTCGGCGGATTGCTTGACGCCATATGCAAAAGGAGCGGTGGTGAACTTAATGCGCTTGTAAGAACAACGGTAGCGTTCACTCAGATGTTCGGCAGCAAGGCGCCCAATGTGATTCCCCCCTCTTCATCAATGGTCGCAAACATACGCTTAAATCCCCAAGATACTGTCGACTCCGCCATAGCTTATATAAAGAGTGTTATAGGTGACGACGACATAAAGCTGTCAGCAAGTTCGGCCATGAATCCGAGTCCGGTGTCACGCATTGACTGCGAGGGATGGGAGAGGCTCACTCATGCTATTGAGGGTACTTGGAGAGGCGTTCTGGTATCGCCGTATCTTATGGTGCAGTGCTCCGACAGCCGCCATTACAGAGACCTCTCCGATAAGGTTTACCGCTTTTCCGCTATGGATTTGACAGCGGAGGAGCGCCGCAGCATTCACGGGAACAACGAAAAGATAAGGCTCGATACCGTAAAAAAAGCCGTGGAGTTTTTCATAAGAATTATGAAGCAATGCTGAGTAGAATGTGATAGAATGTTCTCTGTGTTTATACAAGTCAGGTCGAAAGGTTAAGGTCATGAATGAAATAGGCTTCGATGCGGCAAAGTATCTGGAGGAGCAGTCAAAATATATACTTGAAAGAATCGATTCAAAGAAGTGCGACAGGCTTTATCTTGAATTCGGCGGAAAGCTTGTGCAGGACAGGCACGCTATGCGCGTATTGCCGGGTTTTGACGAAAACGCGAAGATTAAGCTGCTTGCAAAGCTGAAGAGCCAGACGGAAATTATAATCTGCATCTACGCCGGAGATATACTTACAAACAAGACCCGGCAGGATTTCGGCATCACATACGATGTTGAGGTTATGAGGCTTATTGATATGTTCAGGTCTTACGGTCTTTATGTAAACAGCGTTGTAATTACCCGCTACGAAGACCAGCCCACTGTCAACACTTTTATTACCAAACTCGAGCGAAGAGGAATCAAAACCTACAAGCACTTTTATACAAAGGGATATCCGACGGATGTAGAAATCATAGTTTCGGAAGAGGGCTACGGCGCAAACCCTTACATAGAGGTTACAAAGCCGCTGGTAATTGTAAATGCTCCGGGTCCCGCCTCCGGAAAGCTTGCCACTTGTCTTAATCAGCTTTACCACGAGGCCCAGCGCAGAATAAAATCAAGATACGCAAAGTTCGAGACTTTCCCCGTCTGGAATCTGCCGCTCAAGCATCCGGTAAACATCGCTTATGAAGCTGCGACCGTAGACCTTAAAGATGTCAACATGATTGACAACTTCCATCTTGAAACCTATGGCATTCCGGCTGTTAACTACAACCGTGATCTTGAGATTTTCCCGGTGCTTAAGAGGATTATCGAAAAAATAACGGGCGAGCCGTCCGAATATAACTCGCCGACGGATATGGGCGTCAACCGCGCGGGCTTTTGTATTATAGATGATGAGGTTTGCAGCGAGGCAGCCAAGCAGGAAATAATAAGAAGATATCTGCTGGCTGCAGTTGATTACAAGAAGGGTATTATCAGTTCGGATTGCCTCAATCGCGCGAAGCTCCTTATGGACGAGGTCGGTGTCACGGCCGCGGATCGCAAGGTTGTAAAACCCGCTCTTGAGTACAAGGAGTATAAGAGGCAGCAAAACCCAAGCCGCTACGAAAATACTATCGTTATGGCAATGGAGCTTCCGAACGGCAAGATTGTTACTGGCAGAAGTTCCAGACGAATGGTAGCGGGTGCCGCTTTGCTGCTCAATGCGATTAAGATTTTAAGCGGCTGTCCGGATGAACAGTTCCTTATATCGGACGAGGTTCTGCGCACTATGCAGCATCTTAAGATTGACATATTGCAAAAGAAGACGACTTCTCTTACAACAGAGGAGGCGCTGACAGCGCTTGCAATTTCCGCGTCCTCCGACCCAAGCGCCGCACTGGCCATGGAAAAGCTGTCGCATCTTAGAAATTGCAGGGCGCATTGTACGGCCATACTCTCTGACAGAGATGCTCAGGTCTTTCAGGATCTTGGTATTGACGCTACAAGCGAAGCTGAATTTTCCTCAAATTCACTTTACACAGGATAGAAAAAATGGTAAAATAATCCACGGGGAATCTTGCGGAGCGTGCTCTGCAGGAGGGGATTATGAAAATACATATGGGTGGCCTTAAGGGCCGCGCAGTCAAAGGCTGCATTATAGGTCTCGCGATTGCCGCGGGACTTTTTGTGTTCGGAAAAACGGTCTTATGGGTGTCGGTTTACGGCTTTCGTACAAGGGCGGAGGTCATAAAAGATGCCCGGGAATTGTCCGAGACAATCGAAAAATATGCTGCGGAACAGGAAAAGTATAAGGAGGAAATGCTTGATGCGGCTGAGCTTCAGGCAGAAAGCTACGCAAGCGCAGCAGCTGTGATAGAAGAAAAATACAAGGATGTGCTGGAGGAAATGCAGCCCCCTGACAGTATTTTTGTTGAGCTTGAGGAAAATCCGGAAAAACCGGAGCCTCCGACCGCGCCGGAAGAAGCAGTGCCGGAGGCGCAGGAACCTGCATCTACGGAGCCTGCTATTGAAATTAACGACCCTACTATAAAAGTGCCTATTGAGAGCGAGCTCAGGCAGGCGGATTACGCAAAGCTGGTGTTCGATTCGGCAAAATACTATGAAGAGAACGGAAAGGTCGTATTTACTTATTCCCAGCCCGAGATACCGGGTAAATATCATTTAAGTGTTGAAATGGCCGTATTCAATGCGGAAGGAGGAACAATTGACAGGTATTGCTCCGATTGGGGCTGGCGTTCCGATATGAAGTATTATGACCCTTCGGCAAAGGATGTAAGAGTAAAGCTTAATGTATCCACGTTGAAACACAAAGAAATAATTATGACCGTAATGGTCGGAAATTCCGGAATGGACGCGGATACAACTGTGTACAAGCTGATAGAGGATGTTGACGGCAACAAAGAGATAAAGACTTCAAATCTGAAGGGTGGATGCTGATATGAACAAGGGGAGGAAGACGTTTAAAAAATTTTCGTGCTGCGCTGCAGTCGTTTTAACGGTGTTTTGCTGTTCCGCGCATTGCTTCGCTGCAGGTGCGCAGCAGACTAAAACTATTACTTTGGGTACGCAGGCGATTAATCAATCTCTTGAAATGTGGCATTACAGCGGCGGCTATTGGAAGGTCGGAAACGACTACAACACAGCAATCACGATATATGACAGCCAGATAGTTGCCGGGATGGGTATTACGGGCTATTTGGAAAGTACCCAGTATGCCACATTCAGAATAGAATTGCCTGCGTCATGGCGCTCGCAGATTAAAGCCGGTGATGTGTTGAACTATACCGTCTCGAACAACGGTCTTCCGCTGTTTCAAATTTTCGATATGAGTTCTTTCACGGGATATTACCAGGCGCCGTATTACTATATAAAAGTAAAGCCGATTTTCGTTATTTCGAAGACATCTTATATTGACCATTTTGTCCCCGGCGTAATCACGAAAATTCCCATGGTTCACTATCAATACGGCGAAAACCTTTATTCTATATATAAAGGCTCTTCACACAAGGGAGCGGGCAGGGGATGGTTTTCCGACTATAACGAAAATTACTATGAACAACCCGGTATCCATCCTATTATGATTAGAGATACAAGCGGAGCTATTAAGTCCGGATACACAATAAATAATCTTATAAGCAATTTTTCAAGCGCGGGATACAGTGTAGGAAACGGCACCTTCAGAAACGGCGGGGCCGTTGGTATGAAATTTTATTTTAAACTGAACGCCACGTTCACAATCACAAGGACTGAAACTGTTACGGCACCCGGCACCGGCGAAGGTCCAGGATCTCCGCCTCCACCGGTAATACCGGATCCACCACCCGTTCCGCCCGGCGGAGATGAAAGCGGTGACGCTGAAATAGAATTTAACCTTAAAGACTGGCGTATCCACAGACTAAAGTAGCAAAACGGCTTGGATTTTTTTAAGTGCTATGTTTCGCAAAAGTGGGACGGTTTGCTTTTTTTTATGTTTTGTACTATAATATCTATGTAAAACAAACACAATAGCAAGAAAGAACCGTCTTTGGGTGAAGGGCTTTTTTACTTTGTGCCTCGAAGCGCAGCGTAAGAAGGTCCTCTTTTTATCAGGCGGATAGCAAATAAATAAAATAGAGAATATTTTACAGGAGGAGGAAAGATGGATATCGTAGGTGCATCGGTAAGTCATAATACGTTTGGAATAGGAACCGTATCGGATTTGACAGAAGGAGTAATCGACGTGGTTTTTGACGGCGAAGAAAAAAGCTTTATATACCCCGATGCTTTTAAAAATTTTCTCACCTTTGAAAACAGTAGCCGGCAGGATCTTGTAGAAAAAGAAATTAAAAAGAAAGAAGTACTTGTCAAAAAACGCAAAAGACTTGAAGCTGAAGAAAACAGACGCAGGCATAGATTATTAAACTTTAAGATAGTCACCAATTCTCACATTGTTGTTAATGTACCGTTTGATCAAATCGAGGAAGTTTTCCAAGAGCCTGCTGTTTCAACCGGGAAATATTTAAGCGGAAAATCCAAAGGCCTGCCGAGAATTGCCGATCGCGTAAAGCCGAACTCTGTTTGTTTTATAACAAGTATTCCGGAAGGGAAGAACGAAGAGGACCGAAAGCTCATTGGCGCGTTTATGGCGGAAGAGTCTTTCTTTGGCGATGAGGCTGAAGACGGAATAATAAAAGGACATCCGGAATATTGCGTTCTTTTGCCGGCCACCCGCCGCATGCTATTTTGGTCTGCATTGGATAAAACTGTTCCTTCTCGCTGGGGAAGCATAGTATTTAAGTACTGTCCGTCCGCTTCGGCCAATTCCTTGTTGGCGAAGATAGTCAGAACTGTTGCCGGAACGAATCAGTCTGAAAAGGCGCGTGAATTTTATCAATATTTTTGCGAAATCAATCGCCTGCGTTCACTTGCTGACGGCGAAATCAAAAAACCGAGAAAAAGGGCCAGATAATTTAAAAGATACGCATCGGTTGTTCCGAATGTGGGCGCATGGGTTAACGTGTTCATGTTAAACAGCGAAAAGTCAAAAGTGGTAGTTGTTCCCTGCAGCAGCTACGACGAAGAAAAGGTATATAACGCGATAGAAATAGGGCTTGCGGCTCTGGGCGGAATCGGTAAATTCTGTTCCGTTTCAGAGAAAATACTGGTCAAGCCCAATTTTCTTTATGCGGCAAACGCGGAAAAGAGTGTAACCACGCATCCTTCGGTGATAAACGCTTTTCTTAAATTTTTGCAGGATAAAGGGTATGTTCGGGTCATGATTGGAGATTCTCCCGCAAGAGACAGCTGCGAAAAGGTCCTGAGAACCCTTGGAGTAAATCCCGAACTTTACGGTGCGCAAGTTGCGCATATGTATAAAGAAGAAAGAGTTGAATTTCCGGAAGGCAAGGCGGCCCGGAGATTTTATTTTGCAAAGGATGTAATAGAGGCGGAAGCCATAGTAGGTCTGTGCAAAATGAAAACTCATGCCTTAGAACGTATAACCGGAGCTGTGAAGAACATGTACGGTCTTATTTGCGGCAGGCGTAAAGCTGCAGGCCATGTGCTGTATCCGGATGCGATGCGTTTCGCTAAAATGCTGGCAGATATACACAGTTGCGTAAAGCCGCGCCTGCACATAATGGACGGGATTATAGCTATGGAGGGTAACGGACCGTCTTCCGGAGATTCTATTTATATGGGCGTAATGCTTTTTTCTGCCGATCCCGTGGCACTTGACAGTGTTTTTTGCAGGCTTATAAAACTCAACCCCATACTTGTTCCGACAAATACAAAAGGGGCCGCAGCAGGCATAGGACATTTTAAGGCAGATGAGATTGAAATTGTTTTGGCCGACGAAGCTTCGGCGCCGACTCCGATAAGTTCGGCGGAGTTGTTTAAAAAATTCGGTAAAGCCGACTTTAAAGTCCAAAGAGAAGCGGATAAGTTTTCGATATTAAGTCTTTGGTCGCGCGTGAATGCGCCGCGCAGGAGAAAGCCTGTCATAGACGAAAAAAAATGCATTTGCTGCGGAGTTTGCGTTGAGCATTGTCCGGTAGAAGGGAAAGCCGTCAGTTTTGAGTGCGGGAAAAATCATGTTCCCGTTTTTGATTATGACAAATGCATACGCTGTTATTGCTGCCAAGAGCTTTGTCCGAAGCATGCCATCAGCGCAAAGTAGGAGTTTTTATGTATGAAATGAGAGTGGTTCCGCGTCCCGCCGACTGCGGAAAAAACTTAATAGTGTCGATCAAATCACTAATGGATATTTTGGAGGATGTGGCGGAGCAGAACTCGGCAGCGGTCGGGGACCCTATAAAAAAGGGTAGAATGCCCGGGATGGTTTGGATTGTGCGTGAGTGGCAAATCAAGTTCGAAAGGTTCATCGGTTTTTGCGAGCCGATAAATGTGAAGACCTGGACGATTGGAGGGGAGGGTCCGGCCGCTGTATCATTGAGACAGTTTCTTGTAAGCAGCGACGACGGCGAAGTGCTTTGCCGTGCAAACGCTTCATATGTGGTGTTTGACTCAAAGAAAAATCGACCTGCGCGCATAAGTAAAAAGCTTTGTGCCCTCTACGGTCCGCAGGACCACTATGCGCTTGAACCCGATAAGAGCAGGCTAAGAGCTCCCGCGGAATTTGAATATGAGAAAGACTTTGAACTGCGCCGTTCAGATATTGATTATAACGATCATGTACACAACACAAAGTATGTGGAGTTTGCATTGGAAGTTCTTCCCGAGGAGATATACTTAGGGAACGATATCAAAGAAATCAGGATAGTCTATCTTAGGCCTCTGACGCATGATTCAAACGTGACTCTTCGGTATACACGGACGGAGGAGATATCGGAATTTGCTTCGGCGGATGCTGCTGCGCGGAGTTGCCACTATGTAACGGTTTGTGCGGATGAGAAAACAGCTTCCGTTATAAAAATGAAATAAATTTCAGATAAAATGGCAAAAACATTCAGGAAACAGCGCTTGACAGCAAACCGGTGCGGTGCTAACATATCAGTTATGTTTTGGCATAAATCCGTTTGCGCATCATTAGCTCAGTCGGTAGAGCACCTGACTCTTAATCAGGGTGTCCAGGGTTCGAGTCCCTGATGATGCACCACAAACGAAAAACCCCGAAATTTCAACAGTTTCGGGGTTTTGTGTTTTTATTCAGCGTTTTGAAATCTCAAAAAAACGGGGTCTAAGGAAAATCAGGCATAAATCAGGCATCGAGAAATTTATCAAGATGAGAAATACTGCTTCTGCAAGCGATAATTTCGTTTGCGTAATGTAAATATCAAAGCAGTCATTGCCGCAAGCAACTTAAATTAACATTTGTCATCAACTCAATAAATTCTAATTTGTTGTTTCTCTTTTTGATAAGTGTTTACCGATTAATCAATGAAATAGGTATTCCAAAAAAGGTTTTATCCGGCAGGATTTCATCAATTTGGGATCGCTGATTTCTGGAAGCATAGTAAATAATAATACTTGCCTTACCCGAACATGTAGAAGAATCAATTATGAATTCAACATCATCAGGGCTTACATTTTTAATCTTTTCTACTATCTCACTGTGTTCGGCAACCACTTTTTCCACATCGCCCAATTCGGGTAAATCGGAGCAAGACAGATAGTGATGATAATTATTATATAGTAAGTTGTCTGCCAGCCGGTGAAACAAATGCGTAAAGCGTTCAGAAACTACTAAAATGACAACAATCAAAAGAACAATACAAATTACTTTTGTCAATGTTCTCATCTTTCTCATAATAGTTCCACCTCCTAATTAAATATAAATAATTCCTCTATAGGAGTTTTTACGGCTCTCGATATATCTATCGCTAATTTCAATGATGGATTGTATTTGGCTGCCTCTAATCGAATTATAGTTTCTCTCCTGACTCCGACTATTTGAGCAAGTTCATCTTGCGTTAATCCGGCAAGCTGGCGATACTTTTTAAGATTGCAAATGAAGTTATCCATACTGTTATACCTTCTCAGTGCGTGTCATTGTACCAAAATAAAACAGCATAAGAAATCAGAGTTGCAGCATAGCCCAAGGCACAAACCAATATAATAATTTCTTTTGTCACAAAGGGAAATCCTGCGGCAAATCCTACCAGAAAGAGCGTAATCAACGGGATTCCTGATGTTTTAAGTTGTGCATTTTTACTGTTTTCAAAATATCTTTCATCAGGCATTTCTTTGGATAGCTTGTTTACAAAATAGAATGCAAAAAAACCGAAGAAACTAAACCAAAACAGGGATAAAGGTTTATGTGTTATAAAGTAAGTAAAATCTTGAAAGCCCAACAATCCCATGAGCCAAATGTACTTGTATTGTTTTTTCATAAAAATTTCTCCTACGAAGCGATGTGATATATTTGTATCTTATGGTGATAATTATATCACCAGGCAAAACAATGTCAAGCACATGGTTTGAGTTTTATAAGTTTAACTTATTTTTCAATGTCTTTCGACTTACGCTTCTACGGGCGGTAAACGATGGCAGCAGGCACAGTAACAGCCCGATTTATATTTGTATTATACTTTAGAATATAATATAATGTATTGTCTTATAATGTTTTATCGTGGAGGAGTGTTGAGCGATGAAATGCAGAGTATGCGGATACGAAATGCCGGATGACAGAACTTATTGCCCAATGTGCGGTACCAGGGTTCAAGCGGCGGCCATTCAGGAGAGCAGAGACGCCATCGAAATGGCGTGGAACACAAAGGACTTTCCCAAGCCAAGGAAGATGGAAGACGTAAGCATGAGCTGGGGCACGGACTCGTTTATGTCAAAAGATGCCAGTGAGGGTTATGTCACAGTGCAAAAGAGGACGGAACCCGTGTTTAACTGGAATACCGGTGCGGCACCGGTTCGTCAGCGAAACAGGGAATTTGAGATTCCCGATTTTATGCAGTCCGAAGATCAGCAAGTTCAGCAACCCGGTGTTTCTGCGGCTCAGCGGCCTATCTATACTCCTCAAGTTCATCAATCCGAAGACCCGAAGGTTCAGTTTTCCAATCAGGAGACAGCCGGAGAGTTTAAGTCCTGCTCAAAAGAACCTCGTTTAGAAAGCTGGCCTATGCCGCCTCAGCAGGAAGTGTCTGACCAACCGCTGTGGTATACTCAGAATTTCACGGCTACGGGCGTAATGAAGACCGGTCCGGCGTACCCGCTGCCGCAGCCCGCGTACAAGCAGGAGTCGATATACAAACCACGTCCTGCGTACACGGCCGAACCGATTCGCACGCAGCCGGACGAGCAGACAACGGCAAGCGTTCTTCAGAGCGCTATTCCGGACGCAAGCATTCAATACGTAAAGCTTGATCCTTCAAAGCCGGCTTATGCAACACCTGCTTATCCCGATTACAGCGACGTTGCATTACATGAAGAAAAACGTCCTGAAAAATTCAATACATTCCAAATGAACAACGAAGAATTTCAGAAACTTCTGGATCAGGAATATAAGAGGGCTCACGCAATTCACGGAGGTAGTACGGAGTACGTCCTCGGACAAAAGAGACGTTCGGAAACCTTTATCCCCGAATCTTCCGTGAAGACACAGAGTATTTCGGAGTTTGAAAAGAGCCTTTTCGGCGAAAAAACGGATTCCGTATCCGATTCACCGGAAGCGCCTAAGCCGCCACGCCGGGAGGAGTCCGTTGTTTCGGTAAGTCCTATTCAGAATGAAAAAGAAGATTCCGGAGATAAAAAACACATATTGTCGCAGGAAAGTGAAAAAAGCGAGCTAAATCTTGATGAACTGATTTCAGACCCGTACAGTCCCAAATTCGACATAGACACACTCGAGATGACTATCAACAACCTCAAAACCGAGGTTGAAAAGGATGAGGCCGTTTATTCCGCAAGAAAGGCCAGGCTTAAGGCCATGGAGGCTGCCCGTGAAGCATATTTTGCGTCGCTTGATGCTGCCGACGGTAAGCTTGACGGCAAGATAGACGCAACTCTTCTTAACTTTGATAGTGATGGCTCCGAGGGCCTCAAAGAAGAGATTGAAAAAAACAGCGTAGAGAAAGCTTCCGAGACTGAAAAGCCTGAAGAAACAGCGGAAGTTTCAATTCCTGCACCTTCTGTTCCGAGTGTTGATGAGCCGGAGCTTGAAACGAACACCGATTCAAAGGACACGGATGTTGACGACCGTAAAGATGAGGCGGAGGATAAGACCGACGCCGCAGAGGAAGAGAAATCCTTTGAGGACGACGAGGTTGATGAGGATACCAAGGAGCTTTCGGAGGATTTCAAGCATCTTTATAAAGGTTTTGATGAGGACGAAGCCGACGATGATGAACCGAAGAATCAAGTTTTCCTGAAGTTCATGGGAATATTGGTACTGGTAATAGTTGTGCTTGAACTTGCAATTATGGCTTTGCAGCGCTTTGCGCCGGACGCTTCGATTACTCAGACTGTGGTTCAGATTAATACGGCGGTGTCGGATGCAATCGAAAACCTTATAACCAAGGTGGGAGATTTCTTCACGGGGCTGTTGGCTAAATAGTGTTGGTTAAATATACAAAGGGGGAAAATAAAAGTTAATGAACGGAAATGTGAATAAAAAGGGGATAAAGCTTTGGATAGTACTGGTTGCGGTGATTATCCTGGCGGCATTGATTTATCTGCTGACAGACTTTATAACAGACATCATCTGGTTTGGCGAAGTCGGCTATACTTCTGTATTTCTTACCGAAATTATGACCAAGATCAAGCTTGGTGTTCCTGCGTTTTTAATAGTATCGTTGCTCAGCTACCTGATGCTTTCCATACTCAAACGCAACTTTCTTAAGAAAAACAATATGGTGATTGACAGCTCCAAGGATAATCGCAGCATGAACAGGGTTGGCATAGCCTTGTCTTTGGCTCTTGGTATATTTTTGTCCTACCTGCTGATTTATGACCTTTGGTTTGAGATACTGGGTTTCTTTAATGTGACGGAATTCGGCGTAAAAGACCCGTTATATGGAAATGATGTATCTTTCTATATGTTCGAGTATGATTTCCTGTCCGGGCTTGCGGATTCGGCCATAATGATTATAATCGGCATACTGTTTGTAACCGTGATTTACCACACCATACTCGTAAGCATAGCTTCCAGAAAAAATCAGCCGCAGCCCGATCAGCCGAAGGAAGAAACTCAGTCGGAAGCTCAATTTGAATTTGACCCGAATGATCCCATAGGTTCCATTATAGGAAATATAGGCCGGAATTTAAATCAAAAAAAGCAGCACAGGAGCGATGCGGCGGAAGGTGTAAAACTTAAATTCAGTGCTATTTTGGGACTGGTTCTTGGGCAGATTACTTTCCTCGGCGTTTTGTTTTTCCTGGCAGTAGCGGTCAAGTGTTTGTTTGCGCAGTACGGTCTTCTTTACGGCGGAACCGGTGTTGCGTATGGTGCGGGATTTACGGATGTGACCGTAAGTCTTACCGTGTACAGAATATTGATAGTGCTTTCAGTTGTTGCGGCAATCATGCTGGTTGTTTCCGCAAAGAGCAAAAAGATTAAGCATGCGATAATAATTCCCGCTCTTATGGTGGTGGTTTCGCTTGCGGGGCTCGGTGCCACAAGGCTCGTACAGAGTTTCATAGTGGAACCGAATGAGCTCAGCAGAGAAACTCCGTATATTGCCAATAATATTGAATTTACCAGATTGGCCTACAATCTGGCTGATATACAGAGCGTAGAATTTGTTCCCAATTATGAACTGGATAAAATAGATGTTCTGAACAATATGGAGACTTTCTCAAATATAAGAATTAACGATTTTGCTCAGACAGAACAGTTTTACAACCAGACTCAATCTATAAGAAGTTATTATAATTTCAGCGATGTAGACGTAGATCGCTACTATATCAACAATGAATATACGCAGGCATTCCTTTCGGCAAGAGAAATTGATGAGAGCAAGGTTGAACCGTCCTGGCTGATTCAGCACTTAAAATACACGCACGGCTACGGACTTACGCTTTCAAGGGTTGATAAGGTTACAAACTCGGGTCAGCCGGAGATGCTGATTCAGAGCATACCGCCGGTATCGCAGATTCCGGAAATTAAGATTACCCGTCCTGAAATTTATTACGGTGAGAAGACAAACAACTATGTAATCGTTAATACTGATGAAAAGGAATTCGACTACCCTTCAGGAGATTCCAACGTTTATTGTACCTATGAAGGCGATGGCGGGATAAAACTCAACTTCCTCAACAGAATATTTTTCGCCATAAGAGAACGTTCGCTGAAGCTTCTTGTTTCCACAAACATCAATCCTGATTCCAAAATACTCATATATAGAAACATAATGGACAGGGTAAGGAAAATAGCCCCGTTTATGTCCTTTGACGATGATCCGTATGTGGTCACGGTGGGCGGTAAAATTTACTGGATAATCGATGCCTACACCATGAGTGACAAGTATCCGTATTCCGAACCTCTTATCGGCGACGGAAGGATAAACTACATAAGAAACTCCGTAAAAGTTATAGTGGACGCCTATAGCGGCAAGACAGACTTTTACATCTGCGATGAGACGGACCCGATTGTGAAGACCTATGCAAAAATCTTCCCGGATTTGTTTAAAAATATTTCTGAAATGCCGGAAGGCTTTGCCGCTCACCTGCAGTATCCGAACGCTTTGTTTAATATTCAGGCGAACGTGTATCAGAAGTACCACATGACGGATGTGGGAACCTTTTATCAGAATGAAGACCTTTGGGCTATAGCAAAAGACATATACGGACAGACCGAGACCACAATGACGGCGAACTTCTTCATAATGAAGCTTCCTGGTCAGCAGTCTGCGGAATTTGTAAGCACAATAGCTTATACGCCTTCAGGCAAAGACAATCTTACAGGTATCCTTACCGCACGTTCCGACGGGGACAACTACGGCCAGATAATTCTTTACAAGATGCCGAAAGACCGTATCATTTACGGACCGGCGCAGGTAGAGGCTCAGGTAAACCAGGATGCGGAAATATCCAAGGAGTTTGCACTTTGGAATAATTCCGGTTCCACATACAGCCGCGGAGATATGTTTGTAATCCCTGTGGAACAGTCTTTGCTTTACGTTGAACCGGTCTACCTTGAAGCTAGCACGTCTTCACTCCCTGAGGTTAAAAGAGTTATAGTATACTATGATGATAAGCTTGCATATGCTCATACTTTGGCTGATGCCCTTGATATGATTTTCGGCGAAGGAGCAGGTGCTCCGCTTAATACCGGTTATCCCATAATCACGGGAAAAGAAATGGCTGAAGAGTTGCTGAATCCGCCGACGCCCGTTGACCCGGATGATGGTACGGAGACGGAAGACCCGGAGGACGTGCAGGATAATCAGGACAATCAGGACTTGCCCGATGACAAGGATGTAATTCGGAATCTTATAAAGGAAATCACAGATAAACTTAACGAACTGCAGAAATATCTGGAGAATTAATGATAGGATTTAAAAATTTACTTTGTACCATACCGCCCGATAAGCACGACGGCGAAAACCTGAGAACGCTTTTAAAAGCGAATCCCCAGATTCGTTTTGTTTCGCTTGCTGCGGTTGATATTTACGGCAACGACACCGATGAAAAAATCCCCATCGCAGAACTCATTAAAGACCCAGAAGGTTTTTTAAAACGCGGAATTCAGACGGACGGATCCTCGGTGTTCCTTCCTTTGATAGCGGATGCTTCCGATGCCAACGTAAAGTTGATTCCGGATATGGACTTTAACTGGTACGTTGACTACAACATCGAAAACTATGATCAGGAGTGCCGTCCGGTCGGAACCTTGAGAATCCCGTCATTTCTTGTTCATAACGACTATAATGAAGTCGGATCGAGGGTCATACTAAGAGATACTCTTAAGACCTTTAAACAGGAGCTGCTTACTCTTATGAGGCAGAATCCTTATGTTTTCAACTATTTGGGTGTTGCGAGCATAGATGAAATAGACGAGATAGAACTGACAGCGGCTACCGAGCTGGAGTTTTATGTACAGACGCCGCATGAGGTGGCGGACAGGGAAAGGCTTCACACTTCCCAGGAGATGAAAGAACAGTACTGGAAGAGGACAATCGGACCCGTAAGGACCGCGCTTGAAGAGACTCTTACAATGCTGGACGAATACGGTCTTGAGGTTGAGATGGGTCACAAGGAGGTGGGCGGTGTCAGCGCTCAGCTTTTAGCGGATGGCGGTTTTGACCATATAATGGAGCAGCTTGAGATTGACTGGAAATATTCGGACCCTATGCAGGCTGCGGACAATGACTTTCAGGTAAGATACATAGTGCGTGACGTCTTCAACACTCATGGGCTTTCCGTTACATACATGGCTAAGCCGGTCGAAGGCGTTGCCGGTTCAGGAAAGCACACTCACATAGGGATAGCTGCAAGACTCAAGGACGGCAGGAGAGTAAATCTTATGGCGCCGAGAAATCCGATGTCAGAATACCTGAGCCCGATAGGATTCGGCGCGATTATGGGGCTTCTTAAGAACTATGAGATTATTAATCCCATAGCAAACTGCACTTCGGACGCTTTAAACCGGCTCAAGCCCGGTTATGAAGCCCCTGTTTGCGCGGTTACAAGTCTCGGACCGTCGGCGACTACTCCGTCGAGAAACAGAACCGTTTTAGCTTGCCTGATAAGAGACTCCGAAAATCCCATGGCCACAAGATTCGAGCTCAGATCTCCTAACCCCAAAAGCAATACATATCTTGTGATTTCGGCCTGTCTTTTGGCATCGCTCGACGGTATCAAAGCGGCCATAAATCATCACAAGACGCCCGAAGACCTTTTGAAATCCATCTCGAAGAGCTACGGAGACAAGGATTTTTATTTGGAACAAATGAGAGTTTACAGGGTGGAATGCAACATATTTACAGACTACACAAAAGAGGAGCGTGCGGAGTATTTCGGTCCGAGTCCTGAAACGGTTTGGGACAATATCAAGAGTTTTGAGCAGTATCCCGAAAAAACAGCCGTTCTTTTCGAAGGAGACAGTTTCACCCCCAAGGATCTGCAGTCCTTTAAACTGGCGGCTTTGAATCTTTGGACAAAAGAAGTTCACGACAGGCTTGTTCCGGAAATAAGAGATGCGGTTAAGAAATGCTGCAAAAAGCTGCACACCGAAGATCACCCCCTTGACAACGAAAGGTTTGATGCGATAATTTCACTTGCCAGAGAAATAGCCCAGGATAACCTTGAAAGGCCCTGTATGCTGACGAGGCTTTCGAGGGCTATGGAGGATGGGGATTACGAGACCGCGGCAAGACTGAAGATTGAAGCTCTGGAAAAACGTGCGGCTTTGGAAGCGATTTATTCGGAGTATAGAAAGAATATTTTATGTTAGCGCTCGTAACCGGCGCAGGTACCGGAATAGGTCGTGCCTGTGCTTTAGAACTTGCAAATAACGGATATAATGTGCTGATTTTTTGCAACAAATCACTGGGAAAAGCAATGAATACGGCGGAGGCCTGCAGGGCGGCCGGAGTATCTGCTGAGGTGTTTTGTGTAGACATTTCAAGCACGGAAGAACTCGAAGCCACGGCAAATGCAATAGTCGCGAAATACGGTGCTCCTGACGTTGTTGTTAACAATGCGGGCATTTGGTGCGGCGGACAGATTCAGGATATGACAGATAAGCAGTTTGAGGACATAATGAATGTCAACGTCCTTGGAATGTTCCGTGTTTGCAGGGCATTAGTACCCGCAATGATTTCAAGAAGAAGCGGCAGTATAGTAAACATATCATCCATGTGGGGACAAAACGGAGCTTCCTGTGAATCTGTTTATTCGGCCAGCAAGGGTGCGGTTGACGCGTTCACCAAGTCTTTGGCAAAGGAACTCGGACCGTCGGGAATAAGAGTAAACGCTGTGAGTCCCGGAGTTATACTCACGGATATGTGCGCCGGATATTCACGGGAAGAGCTTAAGGCTCTTGCCGAGGAATCGGCGCTCGGAAGAAACGGGGCTCCCGAAGATGTGGCAAAGGCCGTTGCCTTTCTTGCATCGGATAACGCTTCGTTTATTACAGGACAAATCCTCGGTGTTAACGGAGGGATTCAGATTTAATGAAAATTACGGCTAAAAAGCTGCTTTCATTTATATTGGTGATTGTGATGGTGGTCAGTCTTACAGGTTGCGTCACCTATGAACGCTTCAAAGCGGCTTTTATAGATAAAAAAGAAGATAATCAGCAAGAACTTCCGACAATAAAGATAGGGGTGCTTGAGCCTCAAACCGGAGTGGATGCCGCTACTGCGGCCGATGAAATAGCCGGAATAGAGCTGGCTCATGCTATGTATCCGCAGGCGCTCGGAAGGGATATAGAGCTTATTTATTCGGATAATCAGTCGGATGTGCTTTTGTGTTCGGCCGCAGCTCAGGCTCTGGTGGATCAAGAGGTGGACTTTATAATAGGAAGCTGCAAATCGGTTCTTACTCTGGCGTCGTCGGATGTCATAAAAGACGCTAAAATTCCGGCGGTGGCCGCTACAAACACGAATCCGCTGATAACTCAAACCAATAAGTATTATTTCAGGGTCAGTGTAATAGATTCCTTTGAGAGTAAAAGCGCCGCGGACTATGTGACAAACGGTCTTAAGGCCTCAAGGGCCGCGATATTCATGCGTGAGGGCAATGACTATGCTGCCGCCATGGCTTCGGCCTACAAAGAAGCTATGGAAAAGACCGGCACAGGGGGTGCCATTATTAATACTGTGATAATACCCGAGGGAACGGAGAACTTTTCGGTTTATTTCAGGCAACTTGAGCTCTGCAATGCGGATATTGTGTATTTCCCGGAAGACGCGGACGTGGCAAAACCTATACTGCAGGCGGCCGCGGACGAAGGCTATAGATTCAAATGGCTCGGAACAAGCAGGTGGAAAGATCTGGATTTCGAAGGTATATATTATACGCTTGATTACGATCCTGATGACAGCAGCCAGATGGCAAGGGCATTTAAAAAAGCATATGCGGAAAAAGTCGGAGATGGAAGCAAGCCTTCCGACGCCGTGGCGCTGGGTTTTGATGCATATCTTCTTGTTTTGAACGCTATATACGCAGCGGGCGTTGATGCGAGTTCTCAGGATTACATTGACGCGCTAGGCAAAATAACGAATATGCCGGGAGCCACAGGTATTATTTCAATGAGCACAGGCGGTGATCCGATTAAGGAAATCATCGTTAAGCAATATAGTAACGGAAATCGCAATGCGGTTTACAGAGCCGTATTCGAACAGCAAGTAAGGAGTGAATAATAATGAAAGAAAAAATCATAGCAACATTGGAGCAAGTAAGGCCTTTTCTTCAAAGAGACGGCGGAGACGTTGAATTTGTAGACTACACCGAAGATAAGGTGGTGCTGGTTCGTCTTCAGGGACACTGCGCCGGGTGCCCGCATGCGCAAATGACAATCAAGGTCGGCATTGAGGGCATACTCAAGGAACAGCTCGGTGACGATGTTGCGGCAGTAGAAGCAGTAAATTAACAGTCGGATTATGAGATCTGACAAAAATAAAAAGAAATACCGGCTTAATTTAAAGAAATTTCCAATCTTTATCATCGCTGTAGCCGTGATAGCCGCTGCGGTGGTTTTGTTATGGCCGGAAGAACTTGAAGGTCCCGGAATAATACAGGCTCCGGAAGCTGAATTTAAGACTTTGAGCGTTCGCTGCGTGGGGGATATCATGGCTCATTCGCCGCAGCTTGATGCCGCCTGCAAAAAGGACGGCATTTATTATCGCTACGTCGACAAGGGCAGCTACTACATGCTAGAAACGGACTCGAGTGTTGATTTTACAGATAACTATGAGTATGTCAGGGAC
>CAYFUZ010000023.1:0-20235 GCA_964346675.1 uncultured Oscillospiraceae bacterium
TCAGAACGACTTTATAATTGCCATAATAGGAGAGGAACTTGGATTTATAGGGGTCATGGCGCTTGTAATGCTTTTCATAGTGCTTATCTGGCGTTTGTGCATGGTGGCGATTAAGGCGGATGACAGGCTTGGGATGCTGCTGGCGTCAGGTGTTGCGCTGCATATGGGATTGCAGGTTATAATCAATATAGCTGTCGTTACAGCGAGCTTTCCTCCGACAGGAGTTGTATTGCCCCTGATAAGTCTGGGTGGCACCGCAACTGTATTGATGATGGCAGAGCTTGGAATAGTGTACAATGTTTCAAGACAGACAAGGGTGGATTGATGAGAGTATTGATTTCCTGCGGCGGTACCGGTGGGCATATATATCCTGCCATTGCCGTTGCGGACAAGATTAAAGAAAAATATTCTGAAGCGGAAATATTGTTTATCGGTACCCGGAATGGTATGGAAAACAAGCTGGTTCCTGCAGCGGGTTATAATATAGAGGGTATAGACGCCAAGGGCCTCAACAGGCATAATATTCTGGACAACATAAAGACCGTTAAAAATATGATTGACGGCGGACACCAGGCAGATGAAATAATCAAAGAATTCAAACCGGATGTTGCCCTCGGAACCGGTGCTTACGTTACGGGAATTGTACTTACCCGTGCGCATAAGGCAGGAGTGTCTTGCTGTATTCATGAACAGAATGCGCTGCCCGGGCTTACCAATAAACTGCTGTCGCGTTTTGCGGAGAAGGTGTTCGTAAGTTTTAGCGGTACGGAAAAAAGCTTCAGACATCCTGAAAGAGTTATCTTTACAGGGAATCCCATACGCTCGGATTTCTTTAAATTGGATGAAAGTGAATGCAGAAAAGAACTGGGTTTGGCTGATACGGATATTATGATTCTGGTTACCGGCGGAAGCCTTGGAGCAGAGGTTTTAAACAGCCAGGTTTTAAAATTTGCGGCAGCTGCGATGATGCCTGGACTTAAAATCTTTTTTGTAACCGGTAACAGATATTATGACAACATAATTAAATCTCAACCGAAAGGCCCTCTCACTATACTTGGCTATGCAAACAATATGCCTGTGCTGATGAAGGCTGCGGATTTGATTATAAGCAGGGCAGGCGCTGTGGCGGTTTCGGAAATTACGGCCTGCGGAAAGCCTTCGGTGCTGATTCCCAGTCCGAATGTGTCAAATAATCACCAATATTACAATGCGAAGGCTATTGCCGATTCCGGCGCGGCCGTACTGCTTCAGGAAAAGGATTTGCAGAAAGATGAAGCCCTGTTTACTGATGAGGTTTTGAGTCTTCTGGCTCGTCCTGAAAGTCTTGCAAGTATGTCTCTTAATGCCAAGGCTTTAAGCAGACCTGATGCAAGTGATAAAATCTGTTCGGAATTGTATACAATGAAAACAGAATATGGAAAATGAAAGGTTGACTCCTGAAGAGTATCTCAGACGGTTGGAAGAGGAAATCCATAAGGATAGCCGTCAGGAAGAACGCGATGAGTCTGTCACAACTGAAGAGTCCGGTAAGAAAAAGAAAAAAAAGCGCAAGAGAAAGAATTACGGTCTGCGTCTTGTGATTTTTATTGTTACAATTATCGGTATATTCATTCTTTTGAGGTCCCCGCTGTTTTATGTTACGGAAATAGAAGTTGAAGGCAACAGATTTTACACTCCGGCGCAGATTATAGAAATGTCGGGTTTGCAGACCGGAAAGAATATGTTCTTCGAGATAAAAACCCGCCCGGCAAGGGACAGGCTTCTCCAGACTCCGTATATAAGGCTGGTAAATGTCAAAAAAGTTCCTATGGGCAAGCTGGTAATAGAAATTACAGAAAGAATAGAACACGCAGCCGTTCCGTATGAAGGAGCGTACGGGCTTATCGATAACGAGGGTCTGGTGCTGAGCATGAGCGATAAATTGCAGAATCTCCCGCTGCTTGAAGGTATGGTTATAAATGAAATTGAACCGGGAAAGCCGCTTAAAATAGAACAGGCGTATCTTTTAAGCGACACGCTTAAGCTCCTTAAGGCCGTGGAAGCCACGGATTTGTACTTTCAAAGAATTTACTTTTCATCCGTAGTAGTCAGGGCATATATAAACGACAGTTATTACTGCGAGGGAACTCCTGCCGAGATGACTGCAAACATAGAAGGCATAAGGGCTCTGATGCAGGAACAGTACAAGCAGGGTATCACAAAGGGAGTCATACGCATCGGACGCGACGGCTATTTTTCTTTCAGCCCGAAAATCGAGTAAAAACATTAATTCCGAGACGCAAATCCCATTGGCTTGTGTTTCTTTTTATTGTTTACACTATATCTTGATTGTGTTATCATTACTTATATTATAAATCTAAATGGTTTAGGAGGCCGAAAAGCATGTCCCCAATGTTGCAGTTTACAGAACCGGTTGATTCTCCGGCAAACATTAAAGTAGTAGGCATAGGCGGCGCAGGTTGCAATGCTGTTAACCGTATGATCGATGCCAATCTTCAGGGTATCAACTTTATAGCGGTAAATACGGATAAGCAGGCACTTAACAAATCCAGAGCGGAAACCAAGATACAGATAGGTGAAAAACTCACAAAGGGTCTTGGTGCGGGCGGTAATCCCGAAATCGGCCAGAAATCCGCAGAGGAAAACCTTGAAGCCATAGAAAATTATCTTACAGGAGCAGATATGGTATTTATCACCGCGGGTATGGGCGGAGGCACAGGAACCGGCGCGGCGCCTATAGTGGCTAAAGCTGCGAAAATGTCAGGAGCCTTGACCGTAGGTGTGGTTACTAAGCCCTTCACGTTTGAGGGAAGAAAGCGCAGGGAACATGCGGAGCTCGGTATTAACTACCTTAAGAACTATGTAGATTCGTTGGTTGTTGTTCCGAACGACAGGCTGCTCACAATTTCACAGAAAAACACAAGCATACTTGAGGCATTCACAATGGCTGATGAAGTCCTTAAGGAAGGCGTTGAGGGTATATCGACTCTGATTTCGGAATCCGGACTTATAAATCTGGACTTCGCGGATGTAAAGACCGTTATGACGGATAAGGGTCTTGCGCACATGGGAGTGGGCCACGGCTCGGGAGAAGGTCGGGTGGTACAGGCGATTAAGAACGCCATTGAAAGCCCGCTGCTTGAGACAAGCATTAAGGGAGCCAAGGCCGTGCTGCTCAATATTATGGGCGGATACGATCTGGGTATGCTGGAAGTTAACGATGCTGCGGATATTGTTGCAAAGGAAGCAGACGAGGAGGCTATTATAATATTTGGAACTTCCGTTCGCGAGGATATGGAGAATGAAATCAAGGTTACCATTATTGCGACCGGATTTGAAAATGAGCTTGGCAAGTCCAAGGCTTTGCTCGGTTCATCCGTGAGTGCAGCTGCCGTACAACCGGAGGTAACTGAAGATGTCTCACCCGCCGAAGCTGGTACCGATTTTGAGGCTAATGTCGATGAGTTTACAGCAGAAAGCTCATACAAGGAGGAAAACGATTTCCCCATTCCGGAATTCTTAAAGAACTCCTCTCACAAGATCGGTTTGTAAACGTAAGAAGGGAATGAAGCCGGTGCTTGACACCGGCTTCTTTTGATAATACACATGGAAAGTGATGCAGCTAATCAGTTCAAAGGAAAACAGAATAATACGTGAAGCCGCGTCGCTTTATGAGAAAAAATACAGAGACGAACTGGGAGCCTTTCTTCTTGAGGGTCCCAACATCGTTAGGGAGGCCATTGAGCAGGGAGGAAGGATTCGATTTATTTTTATTCAATCCGGTGCTGATTCTTCCGAACTTTGTGAAATAGTGCAAATGGCCGAAAATGAAAACATAGCCATATACGAACTAACAGCTGATGTTTTTGCAAAGGTAACTCATACGGATAGCCCGCAGGACATTGCGGCCGTCTTTGAAAAAAAACAGCCGGATGTTCGTGCATTCTTTAAAAAAGCGGAAAACGGCAATATACTGGTTCTTGACAGGCTTCAGGACCCGGGCAATGTCGGAACCGTGCTGAGAACCGCGGAGGCTTTCGGGTTTGGCGGTATAATCCTTATAAAGGGCAGTGCTGATATTTATCAACCCAAGATAGTGAGATCATCGGCGGGCAGCATTCTCAGAATGCCGTTTATTATATGCGATACTCCTAGTGATGCTATAGAACTTTTAAGTTCACACGGAAAAAAAATATATACTGCCGTACCTGACGCCGAGAGTTCGGTGCATGATGCGGATTTAAATAACGCTGCGATTGTTATAGGCAATGAGGGTAACGGAGCTGCGGATGAATTTCTGAAGGCTTCAAGGACTATCGGAATCCCGATGTCAGGACAGGCCGAATCCCTGAACGCCGCGATAGCAGCCGCGATAATAATGTACGAATCACAAAAACAAAAAGACAGTCGGAGGGAGAAATGACAGAACGTCTTAAAGACATACTTGCGCTGGCCGAGGAAAATCTTAAAAAGGCTACAAGCGTGCAGGAGGCTGAAGTTCTTCGTGTGCAATTTCTAGGCAAAAAAGGCGAACTGACCGAGATACTCAAGTCCATGAAGGATTTGGCGCCGGAGCAAAGAAAAGAAATGGGACGAATCGCGAATGAAACCAAGGCCCGAATCGAGGAATTGCTTTCCGCAAGAATGAATGAACTTAAGGCTGCAGAAAGAGATGCAGAGTTAAGAGCTCAAACCATTGATGTAACTGAGCCCGGAATATTAAGGCGTATAGGAACTCTTCATCCTATACTCAGACAATCAACGAAATCACAAAAATATTCGCTTCGATGGGTTTTTCCGTTGCGGAAGGACCGGAAGTTGAAACGGTTTATAATAACTTTGACGCTCTCAATGCTCCGCCCAATCACCCGTCAAGAGATATCAGCGATACCTTTTATATCACGGATGATGTTTTGTTAAGAACGCAGACTTCAGGCGTTCAGGTTAGAACTCTTAAGAGCAGCAAACCTCCTATCAGAATAGTGGCGCCCGGCAGATGTTTCAGATGCGATACGCCCGATGCAACTCACTCCCCGATGTTCCACCAAGTGGAAGGACTTGTTGTTGACGAGGGAATAAGCATGGCCGATCTTAAAGGAGTTTTAGATAACTTCGCAAGACAGATGTTCGGCGTTTCTACAAAAACAAACTTCAGACCGCATCATTTTCCGTTTACGGAACCTTCAGCGGAAATGGATGTAAGTTGTTTCAAGTGCGGCGGAAAAGGCTGCAGCGTATGCAAGGGCTCAGGGTGGATTGAAATCCTCGGCTGCGGTATGGTTCATCCCAACGTACTTAAGGTGGGCGATGTCGATACCGAAAAATATACAGGCTTTGCCTTCGGTATGGGCGTGGAAAGAATCGCGATGCTCAAGTATGAAATCGATGATATACGCCTTCTATATGAAAACGATGTGCGTTTTATCGAGCAGTTCAAGTAAGGAGACCGGATATGTTAGTTCCAATCAGATGGATACAGGATTATACGGATATAAACGTAAGTGTTCAGGAGTTTGCGGACAGGATGGTTCTCTCCGGATCCAACATCGAAACGATTGAATATTTCGGAGAAGGAATAAAGGACGTTGTAGTAGGCAAGATTGAAAAAATCGAGCCGCATCCCAATGCGGACAAGCTGCTTGTTTGTCAGTTGAACGTAGGTAAGTCGGAACTTGTTCAAATAATAACCGGTGCGGATAATGTGTTTATCGGCGCGACTGTTCCCGTTTGTCTTGACGGGTCGCATATCCCGGGACCGCTTCACGGTCAACCCAAGACAGAGGAAGGTGTGATTATAAGCAGCGGCAATATCAGAGGAGTAAAATCCGACGGCATGCTTTGCGGCTGCGGCGAACTCGGCTTTGATGATAAGGTGGCACCCGTATTTTCCAGGGATGGTATATGGATTCTTGACGACAGCTTCAATGCGGGGGATGATCTGTGTGACGCTCTGGGTCTTAAAGAGGCGGTAATCGATTTTGAAATTACGCCGAACCGCCCGGACTGTCTTTCGATGATAGGAATGGCAAGAGAGACTGCCGCAACCTTGGGTACCGGACTTCGTTATCCGAACACGCATTGCACAAAGGTTTCAAAAGAAAAAAGCGCGGACTATATCAAGGTTGATATTGTAAGACCCGATCTTTGCAAGAGATATTGCTGCAGAGTAATTAAGGATATAAAAATAAAGCAGTCTCCCTGGTGGCTGCAAAGAGCTCTTATGCATTCAGGGATGCGGCCTATAAACAACATAGTTGATATAACAAACTATGTGATGCTTGAATATGGTCAGCCTCTTCATGCGTTTGATATAAGAACTGTTGCGGGAGCTCATATTATAGTAGACACGGCAAAGGATGGAGAGAAATTTACAACCCTTGACGGAATTGAAAGAACCCTCACATCTTCCGTGCTTACAATACGCGATGAAAGCGGTCCCTCCGCGATTGCCGGAATTATGGGCGGACTTGATTCGGAAATAGAAGCCGATACGTCCATGGTTCTTGTTGAGTCTGCGAATTTTTGCGGAGACAGCGTAAGAAAAAGCTCCAAGCTTTTAGGTTTGAGAACGGAAGCCTCGTCAAGATTCGAAAAAGGAATAGACTCCAATTTAGCAAAAGAAGCATGCGACAGATTCTGCGCATTAGTGGAACTTCTCGATGCGGGAACGGTTCTTGACGGAGAAGTGGACGTTTACCCGAATCCTGAAAAACCTGTAACAATCGATATTCGTGTAAGCAGAATAAATAAGCTTATGGGAGTGGAACTCACACCGGAACAGATAATAGCTTATCTTGAGCCGCTTGAAATCAGGTGTCAATATGACGGCAAGGACATTATTACGGTAAGTGCCCCTACGGTAAGACAGGACTTGTTCATCGAGGAGGATTACGTAGAGGAAATTTCACGTATGTACGGCTACGACAAGCTTCCCGTGACAATTCCCAAGAGTTCCAATGAAGCTCTCGAAACGTCAGCGCAGGCGCTGAGAAGAATTACCAAGCAAGCTTTAACGAGTCTTGGTATGGATGAAATACAGACTTACTCCTTTGTAAGTCCGAAGAGCATAGATAAGGTTGCGGTTCCAGAGGATTCCTACAGAAGAGCGTGGGTTAAGCTGATTAATCCGCTTGGAGACGAAACCTCCGTTATGAGAACCATGCTGCTGCCGAATGTCATGAACGTGATTTACACTAATTATTCCAGAAGCGCAGAAGCAATAACCGTATTCGAATTGGGCAATACATTCTATAATAACGGAAGGGGCGAAGGAGTTCTTCCGGAGGAAAAGGACGCTCTTTGTATGGCATCATACGGTGCCGAAGAAAACTTCTATACCATGAAAGGTAGAATCGAAGAACTGTTCGATATACTCGGAATAAAGGACAGAGAGTACCTGACGGAAAACTTGAACCCGGCTTTCCACCCAGGAAGATGCGCAAAGCTTGTTGCGGCAGGAAAAGAAATAGGCGTTATAGGTCAGGTGCATCCGCAGGTTTGCGAAAATTACGGATTGGATACAGAGGTTTACGCGGCGGAAATAGAATTCAATTTGATGTATGAACTTGCCGGAACCGAAAAGAAGTATGTACCGCTTCCTAAATATCCCGCAATGGTAAGAGACTTTGCAATGGTAGTTGCCGAAGAAATCAAGGTGGGGGATTTGGAGAAGGAAATCAGAGCTGCCGCGGGCCCGCTGCTTGAATCGGTAAAGCTCTTTGACGTTTATCGAGGAGCTCAGATTCTTCCCGGCACAAAATCGGTCGCATTTTCTCTTACTTACAGAGCAAAAGACAAGACTTTGACCGAAGGAGAGGTCAATGAAATCAACACAAAGGTTCTCGTTAACCTTAAGGATAAGCACAACGCAGTTCTCAGAGAAATCTAGAAAGGATTAACCATGGACGAAATGAACACAGTAACTGTAATTGTATACGGTCAGGAATACACTCTTACGGGTAGGATGGCAAGAGAACATGTCATGAAAATTGCCGACCTTGTTGATACGAAGATGAAGGAAGTCGGTGAGGGATCTAACCGCCCGATTTCGTCCGTTGCGGTTCTTGCCGCAATGCTCATTTCCGATGAGTACTACAAACTTAAGGATGATATCAGCGAAGCCTATGCAAGAAACGCCCAACTCGATGCGAATGCAAAGAATTACGAAAGAATGTGGGAAGAAGTCAAGGCAAGCTTTGCGCAGTACAAAGAGGAGATGTCTTCTTTAAGCACTCTTAAGGATAATCTTCAGGTTTATGCGAAAGAAAAGGAAAGCCAGGCCGCCGCTCTTGCGGCTGAGCTTGCTCAAGAGAAGAAATATAATGACGAGCTGAGAAGCAGAGTTGAAGAGCTGCTACAGCGCGCCAGGACTGCGGAACAGGCTCCCGTTGAAGCGCAAAAACACATCGAAGAACTTGAAAACAGATGCAGAGACATTGAATCTTCCTTCTTCGATATACAGATGGAGAATATTCATCTCAAAAACGAAATCGAGAGCTTAAGAGGCAGGAGATAGTGAACGAAAAGGCGCTGCGAGTTCTTGAATATCGGAAGATAATAGAAGCGTTGTGCGATAGATGCGGCAGTGCTTTGGCACGCAGCGAGGCAGCCGAGCTCAAGCCTTCGGACGATCCCATTTTGATTAGAGAAGCATTGAGGGATACGGACGAAGCCATGACGGTACTCCTTAAAAAAGGGTCACCGCCCATAGGTAATTTCTATGACGTATCGAGCTTTGTGCATCTTGCGGCAAGGGATGGAAGTCTCTCACCGAAACAGCTTCTGGAGATTGCATACAATCTCAGTACCGCAAGGCGTACAGCGGAATATCTTTCTTCGGACCTGCCGGAGCTTCCGGTCATTGACGGACTTGCTTCGGCAATTTGCGTTTTAAAATCGCTTGAAGACGAAATTGAAAGATGTATTCTTTCCGAGGACGAGATAGCGGACAGCGCATCACCTGAGCTTAGGCGGATTCGCCGTGCGATAGTAAACAAGAACGAAGAAATCAAAATAAAAATACAAAAAATAGTAGGCTCATCGGAAAACCAGAGTTTCCTCCAGGATGCCATAGTAACCATGCGTCAGGGCAGATATGTAATACCTGTAAAGCAAGAGCATAAGGCAAGGGTGTCAGGTATAGTTCACGACCAATCTTCCTCCGGGGCAACGCTGTTCATTGAACCTCAATCCGTAGTTAATTTGAACAATGAGTTAAGAGAACTTGAGCTTTCCGAGCATCGTGAGGTTGTAAGGATTTTAAAGGAACTTTCCGGACGAGTCGGTGCTGAAGAAATTAAAATCAAGGCAAACCAGAACGTGATGACCAAACTGGACTTCATGTTCGCCAAGGGTAAGCTTGCATGTGCCATGAACGCTTTTAGGCCCGAGATTAATACCGACGGCATAGTTAATCTTAAAAAGGCTCGGCATCCTCTTATTGACGCAAAAAAAGTTGTGCCCATCGATGTTGCGATAGGTGGGGATTACAGAACTCTTGTGGTTACCGGTCCAAATACGGGCGGGAAAACGGTAACTCTTAAAACCGTAGGGCTTCTCGCTCTCATGGCGCAGTCCGGTCTTTTTGTTCCGGCAGCTGAAGGTACCCAGCTTACTGTTTTTAAGGCAGTCTACGCAGATATAGGAGATGAACAGAGCATAGAGCAAAGCCTTTCCACATTCAGTTCTCATATGAGAAACATTGTGGAAATAGCGGAAAGTTCCACAAGAGAAAGCCTGGTGCTTTTAGACGAACTGGGCGCAGGTACCGACCCGACGGAGGGTGCGGCTCTTGCTATATCGATACTCAATCACTTGTACAACAAAGGCGCCATGACCATAGCGACCACGCATTATACCGAACTTAAAAAATTTGCAATTTCCACAAAGGGTGTACAGAACGCTTCAATGGAATTCGATGTCGAGACCTTGTCACCTACATACAGATTGATTGTAGGTATACCGGGAAAATCCAACGCCTTCGAAATATCTCAAAAGTTGGGCTTGCCCGACAAGATTATTGACCACGCAAAACGCTTTGTCGAAGATGGTGACGCAAACTTTGAAGATGTTATTTCCTCAATAGAAGAAGACCGTAAAAAGGCCGAAGCGGCTGCTTTTGAGGCTCAAAGTCTGCGTGACGAGCTTGCAAAGCAAAAAGCGCGTATGGATAAGCTGGAAGAGAGCTACAGGGAAAAGCGGCAGACCCTTATTGACG
Organism: uncultured Oscillospiraceae bacterium; assembly: GCA_964346675.1. GTDB lineage: Bacteria > Bacillota > Clostridia > Peptostreptococcales > Anaerovoracaceae > RUG13409. The sequence goes on from CAYFUZ010000023.1 coordinate 10,217, forward strand.
AGGCCAAAGATGAGGCCAGAGAGATAGTTAAAGAGGCGCGCAGGGAGATTGCGGAAATTCATAAAGAAATCAGTGAAACCGTTAAGAATGCCGAGCTGAATTCCATGATAGAACAGGGTAAAAGAAGGCTATCCGAGAAACGTAAACAATATGTTCGAAGCGAGATTAAAAGAGAAAACAAGGATAAGCCCTTGCCGGAGGACATAAAGGAAGGAATACGAGTTAATGTACTTTCCGTAGGAGAAAAAGGAACGGTTCTCTCTCTTCCCGATGCGCGCGGCGATATGATGGTACAGGTCGGGTCGCTTAAGATGAAGATTAACATTGAGAATATAAGTCTTGTCAAAGAGAACGTGACGCAGAAGCAAAGAGATAAGATTAAGTATTCAAGAATGTTCGCGTCAAAAGCTCAAAGCGTTCCCACATCGGTCAATGTGATAGGAAAAAACCTTGATGAGGCGAGCGATATTGTAGAAAAATATATAGATGACGCGTTTATTGCGGGTCTTGAAACAGTGACAATAGTTCACGGCAAGGGTGCCGGAATTTTAAGAGACGGGCTTGCGGTAGTGCTTAAGAGAAACAAACATGTCGATACCTTCAGGCGAGGAGGCTACAGAGAAGGAGGAGACGGTGCAACAATAGTAACGATAAAAAAATAGGAAACAATGAAGAACATCAAAAATGAAATAGCAAAAATACTTTCTGAAAGAATCAAAGGACTGACTCAGGATGAGATTGTCTTGATGCTTGAGATTCCTTCCGATACAACGCACGGGGATTATGCTTTCCCCTGTTTCAGGTTAGCAAAACTTATGCGCAAAGCTCCCCCTTTGATAGCGGCTGAAATTGTGGATGCGATAAAGGAAAATCCTCTTTTCGAAAAAACGGAGCAGGTGAACGCCTATGTAAACATGTTTATAGACAGAAAGGCCTTTTCCGAAATTACGCTTTCGGGTGTCGCCGAACAAAATGATAACTTCGGTTCTGTTAATATCGGCGGAGGTCGTAAGGTTGTAGTTGATTACAGCTCTCCCAATATCGCCAAGCCTTTTCACATAGGACATATAAGAAGTACTGTTATAGGTGACTCACTTTACCGTATTTACAACTTCCTCGGCTATAAGGCGGTGGGATACAATCATCTTGGAGATTATGGAACGCAGTTTGGAAAGATGATAGTTGCTTACAGAAAGTGGGGCAGTGAAGAAGAAGTAAGGCGTGAGCCGATTAAAACCCTGCTTTCGTATTATGTAAAATTCCACAAGGAAGCTGAAGCGCACCCGGAACTGGAAGACCAAGCCAGAGAAACCTTTGCCAAGCTGGAGGCCGGTGAAGACGCCGAACTTAAACTTTGGCAATGGTTCAGAGATGAATCGCTGCGGGAATTCAAGCGTGTTTACGCAATGCTTGACATAGATTTCGATTCCTGGGACGGTGAAGCTTTTTATTCCGATAAGATGCCCGCAGTTATAAAGGAACTCGAGGAGAAGGGACTGCTTGTGGAGTCCCAAGGCGCCCGGCTTGTTGATTTGTCCGAATTCAATCTTGAACCCGCCCTAATAACCAAGAGCGACGGCAGTTCACTGTATATAACGAGGGATCTTGCAACAGCTATATACAGGAAGAAGACCCATGATTTCGCCAAAGCCCTTTACGTAGTCGGTTCCCAGCAGAATCTGCACTTCCAGCAGCTCTTTACGGTTCTTAATAAAATGGGATATGAATGGTACAAGGATTGTGTGCATATTCCATTCGGCATGGTTAGTCTGGAGGATGGCACCATGTCTACAAGAAGCGGAAGGGTTGTCTTTTTGGAAGACGTGCTTAACAAGGCAATAGAAAAGACCTATGAAATAGTTAAAGAGAAGGGTGTCAATGAAGAGATTATAGATGAAACGGCCAGGATAGTGGGTATAGGAGCCGTTAAGTTTCAGGAGCTTTCCGCGGGAAGAATAAAGGATTATGTGTTCAACTGGGATAAAATTCTGAATTTCGACGGAGAGACCGGTCCCTACGTTCAGTATACTCACGCACGCGCCTGCTCCGTTATCAAAAATTCCGGAGTTGATGTGGAGAAACTTAACCCGAAATTTCTGGATTATTCTTATCTTTCTTCGGACAGTGCATACGAGCTTATAAAATTGCTGTATCGTTTCCCTGAGATTGTCATTGAGGCCGGAGAGAAATACGAGCCTTCCGTAATTACCAGGCACATAGTAAAGGTTGCGCAGGGCTTTAATAAGTTCTATCATGACGAGCATATCAATACGGAGAATGAATCGGAGAAGGCTTCAAAACTTATGCTTACGCAGGCCGCAAGACAAACTTTGTCCAACGGTTTGGGGCTTTTAGGTATCAAGGCTCCGGAGAGAATGTAATGATAAAGTCGAGAGAAGATAAACTCGGAGAATATCTGCAGAGCGAACTTAAGGATTTTATGTTTTCCGAGTTATCGGATGAATTTTTAAGAACGGCAGAGCTTACTTTTTTAAGCGGAGTTTCCGTACCTATAAAGCAGGCGGATATTAAAGCCTTTATGGAAAAGGGACTTTCCACGACAGAACTTGCGGATAATATGGCCATTGTGATAGGTGCCGATATACACTTTAAGTACGCGGATGAATATCTTAAATATCTCAACAAGCTTTTTGACGATAAGCTTGTTTTGGTTTTTGCATCCAAGGGCGAAGAATGCTTCAAAACGGGCAATTACCGCAGAGGCGCAGCTTATTTAAGAGCGGCCATTATGTTCAGAAGCGATTCACCCGAAGCTTTGTTTTCTTACGCAAACGGCTGCCGCCTCTGGTATCTCAGCATGGAGGGCGAAGAGGGCAGGGAAGATATAATTCTGTTGCTTAAATCCGAGGCTCGTGCGTATTTTGAGTTTTGTACCAATACCAAGCCCGAGTTTGCTCCGGCATGGTACTTCCTAGGTTATACTTATCTGAATGCGGGGGAATATCTGCGCGCGCAGATTGCCTGGAAGAATTATATGAAATACGGTAATCCTGAGTCCGATGAAGGCAAAGAAATTGCTGAAAGACTTTCAGAACTTGAAGATCCCGTGAAGATAGAGAATGCAATTCATCTTCTTGCGGAAGGAAGAATAGAAGAGGGTCTTAGAATTCTTGAACCCTATGTTGAAACCGAATACGGCAATTGGTGGCCGCTTCATTACAATCTGGCCTGCGCATATCAGGAACTCGGGTTCCTTGAAGAAGCGGTGGAAGGTTTTAAGAGGGTGCTCGGACTTTCACCTTCGCATTATGATTCCATGGTCGCTTTGTCGGAGCTTTATGCAAAACTCGGGGATGCCGAGAATGCGGAAAAGTATCGTAACAAATCAAAACTTGTTGCCAAAGCAGTTGACTAGCAAATATTAAAAAGTTACACTATTTTCTCAAATAGTAACAGATATTTAGATTCCATGAAACAATACAATGTAACCGGCATGAGCTGTGCTGCTTGCAGCTCCAGAGTGGAGAAGGCGGTTTCTTCTCTTAAGGGGGTTACAAGCTGCAGTGTTAGCCTGCTGACAAATTCCATGAACGTGGAGGGGGAAGCCTCCGAACAAGATGTAATACGGGCTGTAGAGCGTGCCGGGTATGGCGCCTTCGCAAAAGGGAAGAATGTGAATGCTTCCTATGATGAGCAGGAAGAGGCGCTGCGTGATAAGGAGACACCTAAACTGAAAAAACGCCTTATCGTTTCACTCGGCATTCTTCTTGTTCTGATGTATTTTTCTACAGGGTATAAGATGTGGAGCTTTCCAGTTCCGGCAGCTTTTGAAAACCTTGTATTTTTAGCTGTGTTTGAGATGCTTCTTACGATAGCTATAATGCTTGTTAACTCCAACTTCTTTACATCAGGATTCAGAACTTTATGTCACGGCGCACCTAATATGGATACGCTTGTGGCTTTGGGTTCATCCGCCGCTTTTGTATATTCACTTGCCGAACTTTTCATGATGATACTTGCTCAAGGCAATGGAGATTCGGAAACTGTAATGAAATACGGCATGAATTTGTATTTTGAGTCTGCCGCCATGATACCTACTCTTATAACCGTAGGGAAGATGCTGGAAGCGATGTCTAAAGGCAGAACTACCGATGCGCTTAAAGGTCTTATGAGGCTTGCACCAAAGACAGCCGTTCTGATAGGTCCCGATGGCGAGAAAACGGTTGAGATAAGCGAAGTCGCGGTTGGTGACATCTTTGTGGTAAGACCCGGAGAAAGCATTCCCACAGACGGAGTCATAATTGAAGGTTTTACAGCTGTAAATGAATCTGCGCTTACAGGGGAAAGTATACCTGTAGACAAGTCCGAGGGTGATAGAGTTTCCACCGCCACAATAAACCAGTCAGGGTATATAAAATGCAGAGCTATCAGGGTGGGAGAAGACACCACGCTGGCTCAGATTATAAAAACCGTGTCCGATGCGGCCGCAACAAAAGCTCCGCTTGCAAGAATCGCGGATAAGGTTTCCGGAATTTTTGTTCCCGGGGTTATAATTATAGCGGTGCTGACTCTTATCGTCTGGCTTAGGGCCGGTAAAGATTTTGCTTTTGCCATTGCAAGAGCTATTTCGGTACTCGTAATCAGTTGTCCCTGTGCACTGGGGCTTGCCACACCTGTTGCCATCATGGTTGGAAGCGGTGTTGGGGCAAAAAACGGTATATTATACAAGACCGCGGAATCGCTTGAGGTATTGGGGAGGACTCAAATCATAGCCTTGGATAAAACGGGAACTATAACCGAAGGAAAACCTGTGGTAACAGATATTATTGCGGCTTCGGCTTCTGAATATGACTTGCTGAAATATGCGGCATCGCTTGAGATTAAGAGTGAACATCCGCTGGCGCGTGCCGTTATGGAAAAAGCCGCAGATATGGAACTTTTCGAGCTGAGCGAATTTTCGGCTCTTCCCGGCGACGGTTTGACGGGCATTTTAAAGGGAGAACGCCTTACAGGCGGAAGTCTTAAATACATCTCGTCAATAGTTGAGGTTCCGGTTGAATTCAGAAAAAAAGCGAATAGCCTTGCTGAAAAAGGGAAAACTCCGTTGCTGTTTGCGCTGGAATCTAAGTTGCTCGGCATCATTGCTGTTGCAGACACTATTAAGGCGGATTCCAAACAGGCCATAGAAGAGCTGAAAAATATGGGTATTAAAGTAGTTATGCTGACGGGAGATAACGAGAAAACCGCCAATGCCATAAGTACGGAAGCAGGCGTTAACAATGTAAAGGCAGAACTTCTTCCCGATGAAAAGGTAGATGCTGTCAGAAAGCTTCAGCGGTATGGCAAGACAACCATGGTGGGCGACGGAATAAATGACGCACCGGCTCTTGCAGTTGCGGATACGGGTATTGCTATAGGAGCAGGTGCGGATATCGCAATTGATTCCGCTGATGTGGTGTTGATGAAAAGCCGGCTTACAGATGTTACGGCTGCAATAAGAATGAGCCGCGCAACTATAAAAAATATCAAAGAAAACCTTTTTTGGGCTTTTATTTACAATGCTATATGCATTCCGCTTGCAATGGGACTGTACGGGATAGCCATGAAACCTGTGTACGGCGCTGCGGCTATGAGCCTTTCAAGTTTTTGCGTATGTATGAACGCATTACGGCTTAATTTTGTTAAGATTCACGATGCGAGTCAAGATAAGAAAATAAAACAAGATGCTGTAATCGATGACATTGAAATTACCGTGGAGGAAGAGGATATGACAAAGGAAATAACATTGAAAATAGAAGGAATGATGTGCGGTCACTGTGAAGCAAGAGTAAAGAAGGCGCTTGAGGCGGTTGAAGGTGTTGAAAGTGCCGTCGCAGATCACAATTCAGGAACGGCGGTAATAAGGCTTAGGAGCTCAGTGCCTTACGAGCGGCTCAAGGAGGCTGTAGAAGCTCAGGACTATAAACTTATTATAGAATAGTAATTCGGAAGAGGATATTGTGGAAGACACGCAGATAAATAGTAAAGAGCAATATACGAAGTTTTCGCTGATTTGGCACTTTCTAAAGGGCTGCAAGGCGGCATTTATAATAGGGATTATCGCGACTCTTGTTTCGAATATCGCAAACATGTTTATGCCTCAGATAATTCGTTTCTTTGTTGACAATATCATACTCAAAAAAGACATCGATAATCTTTCATTGTTGCTCAAAAATGTAATTAACGATTTAGGTGGAATTCAAGGAATTCGCGAAAACCTTTGGATTCCCGTTTTGGCGTTGATAATTGTTTCTCTTGTGAAATCAGTCGGTCAGTATGTGTTCAGAGTTTATAACACAAAAGGCGCAGAAACTCTTTCAAAGAACATGAGAGATCAACTTTTCAACCGCATAGTGCATTTGCCGTTCTCATGGCAGATGAAGAACAGAACCGGGGATATTATTCAACGTTGTACTTCGGATATTGATACCCTTCAACGTTTTGTTTCTCAGCAATTGGCAGATGTAGCCCGTATAATTATTACTGTAACGCTGGCAATTATATTCATGCTTTCGATGAATGTTAAGATGACAATAGCCGCCGGTGCTATGATGCCAATTATTTTTGTTCGCGCTCTCAAATTTCACAAAAACATAAGAATCTCTTTTGAAAAATGTGACGAAACGGAAGGGCTTCTTTCCGCGGAAGCTCAGGAAAATCTTACAGGTGTAAGAGTGGTAAGAGCTTTTGGAAGGGAACGCTACGAAAAGGAACGCTTTGAAGAACATAACGAATATTATACGGGGTTATGGGAGAAGGTAGCAGATATAATGGCTCGTTTCTGGGCCACCTCGGACATACTTTCCGGAACTGAAATATTACTGTTGATTGCAGTCGGATGTATACTCACAGTTAAAGGTGAAATCAGTGTTGGTGAATACATTGCATTTATTTCTTACAACGAATACCTTGTATGGCCCATACGCATGCTTGGCAGAATGCTTTCCGAAATGAGTAAAGCAGGCGTATCGGTTGATCGTATCGCTTATATAATGAATTCCGAACCCGAGACAGATCCGGAAGATGCCGGCGAATGCGACATGTGCGGCGATATAGAATTCAATAACATCAATTTTGCGTACGAAGGCTATCCGGAGCTGCTGCAGGGAGTAAGCTTTAAGGTTAAGTCCGGGCAGACCGTAGGAATACTCGGAGGAACGGGAAGCGGCAAATCCACGCTTATGCTGTTGCTCGACAAAATGTACAATCTCGAAGACGAAAACTCTTCCATAACAATCGGAGGAACGGATATAAGAAAAGTCAAGACGGATTTCCTAAGGAAAAACATCGGAATGGTTCTTCAGGAGCCGTTCCTGTTTTCCCGTACACTGGCCGAAAATATAGGTATAAGGCGCGAGGGCATTACGCTTGAGGAGGTTAGGGACGCTGCAAGGGCCGCAGCACTGGACGACACGGCAATATCTTTCAGCAAGGGTTATGAAACCTTTGTGGGAGAGCGCGGAATTACACTATCCGGCGGACAAAAACAGCGCACTGCGATAGCCCGCGTGCTTACCGAGGAGTGCCCGATTATGATTTTCGACGATTCTCTTTCCGCAGTTGACACGGAAACTGATGAAAAAATCAGGAAAGCCCTTGAGAAGCGATTTGGAAAATCAACAATCTTTCTTATTTCTCACAGGATTACCACTCTGCAAAAGGCGGATGTCATTGTCGTTTTAGACCGCGGAAGAATTTCTGAAATCGGCAGTCATGACATCTTGAAAAATGCGGGCGGAATCTACGAGAGTATTTACCGTGCTCAGTCTTCAGAGGAGGTGAGCGCGTAATGGAAAATAAGAAACATAAAAAAACGAAGTTTTTCGGAATACCCAAGATAATTCCATTTTTGATAAAGTACAAGAAGCGTATAACATGGATGATTATATGTGGACTTCTCGGAAGCGCTGCGGACATTATGTTCCCTATTTACAGGCGATATGCTCTGAATCGTTTTATAGTAGGAAACACGCTTGATGGAATAGGCGGATTTGTCGCACTGTATCTTGGAACAATATTATTTGCCGCCGTCGTAAATTACATAGCGATGAGCTTTGCGTTCAGAACCGAGGTTAACATTAATAGAGATTTGAGGAACGCATTGTTTACACATATTCAGACACTCGGCTTTTCTTACTTTAACCGCAACAGCGTCGGTTATATACATTCAAGGCTTATGAGCGATACTTCGCGTATAGGTTCCCTTGTATCGTGGAGCATGATGGACGGGGTATGGCATATGTCTTACCTGATAGGTGCCATAATAGTGATGTTTGCAGTCAATGCAAAATTGGCGTTGTATGTTGTCAGCGTGCTACCGATTATAATTATACTATTCAGTATCTTCCAGACCAGACTCATAAAAATTAACAGAGAGGTAAGAGAACTCAATTCGGTTATAACATCGGGATTTAACGAGGGGATAACCGGGGCCAAAACCATAAAGGCACTCAGCATTGAGAGGAAGATGGAAAAAGCCTTCTACGGCGATACATATGCGATGAAGAAAAAGTCCGTCAAGGCCGCAAAACTCAGAGGCGCATTTCAATACACAATGAGCTTTGCGTCATCCGTGGTCCTGGCAATAGTTCTCTGGAAGGGAGGCCACATAGATGCAAGTGAGGTTGGAACTTTCAGTATGTTTATAGCCTATGCGCAGGCGATGATGGAACCGTTAAGATGGCTTATTGAAGCTGTCAGCGACCTTATAGTGACGCAGGTCAACATAGAACGCATAAGCGCTATGCTTGCGGAAAAGCCGGATGTGCTTGATACTCCTGAAGTTATTGAAAAGTACGGAGACTGCTTCAATCCGAAGACTGAGAATTTCGAGCCCATGAAAGGTGACATAGAGTTTAAGAATGTCAGCTTCCGCTATCCGGACGGTGACGAAGAAGTTTTGGAGAATTTCAGTCTAAGGATACCTTCGGGATCCAGCATAGCGATAGTCGGAGAGACCGGCGCAGGCAAGTCCACACTGGTAAATCTGGTCTGCAGATTTTACGAACCCACCGAAGGAGCTGTGTTTATAGACGGAAGAGACGTAAGAGAGCGAAGTCAGAACTGGCTGCATTCCAACATAGGATATGTATTGCAGACGCCTCATCTGTTTACCGGAACCATAAGGGAAAATCTGCTTTACGGAAATCCCGAAGCAACAGAAGATCAAATTTGGGAGGCTCTTAAGATTGTGAGCGCGGACGAAATCGTAAACCGACTCGAGAAAGGTCTCGACAGCGATGTGGGAGAGGGCGGCGATTTGTTGTCCGCCGGTGAAAAACAACTGATATCCTTTGCGCGTGCCATAATTTGTGACCCGCGAATACTTGTTTTAGACGAAGCTACCGCTTCTGTCGACACACTTACCGAGGCCCGTATTCATGAAGCCCTGGAAACGGTTATACAGGGTCGTACGACCCTTGTAATAGCGCACAGACTTTCCACCGTAAAGAATTCCGACTGTATATTGGTGGTAAGGGGCGGTAAAATAGTAGAGCAGGGTACACATTCAGAGTTGCTGCGTAGCAAAGGTTATTATCACGCTCTTTACACGCGCCAGTACGAGGATGAAGCAACAAAAGAAATACTCGGTTAGGGAAAGTTTCTTGACAAACACTGCTTCATTTTGTATAATAGGCAAGTCGTCGGACGTAGTCTGAGGCGGCCCATATTCCGAAGTAGCTCAGCTGGTGGCAGCGCGTGACTGTTAATCATGAGGTCGTCGGTTCAAGTCCGACCTTCGGAGCCATGCTTTTAGGCGAGGCTTCGTGCCCCGCCTAAAAGAGTCTAATGCCTGCCTGGGTGGCGGAATAGGCAGACGCAGGGGACTTAAAATCCCCTGATGGCAAACATCGTACCGGTTCAAGTCCGGTCCTAGGCACCAAGTTAATATCGCGGAGTAGAGCAGCTGGTAGCTCGTCGGGCTCATAACCCGGAGGTCGTTGGTTCAAATCCTTCCTCCGCAACCATATTGTGCAAGCAAAAAAGATATTGCACCGGAAAACCCAGTAACCACAACG
>CAYFUZ010000024.1:0-19734 GCA_964346675.1 uncultured Oscillospiraceae bacterium
AGCGATAAGAGCATCCTCAGGGTCCACATAGGAAAGGACTAATATATCCCCCTGAATGCCGCTGTCCCTAAGGCGAAGCGCTTCGTCGAGGCACGCCACCGCAAACATTGAAATCCCGTAGCCTCGTTCAAGATATTCCGAAACCTTGATGTCTCCGTGTCCGTAGGCGTTGGCTTTTACTACCGCTATAATCTTGCAATCCTCCGGCAGCGCAGCTTTCACAACATCTAAATTTCTTCCGATTTGATTTAAATTTATTTCAAGCCATGTTCTCATTATTGAAATCAGTCCTTTATACGATAAAACCTGCAGGCATTGGCAAGGGTTGCCATCCCAAGCTCCTCATAGCTTATCCCCCTGATATCCGCTATCTTTCTTGCGGTAAATTCCACATATGTCGGTTTATTGAGTTTTCCTCTGTGCGGAACAGGAGTAAGATACGGCGCATCCGTTTCGATAACAAGACGCTCCAAATCAACAGTCGCCGCAACTTCCACTGAATGCCTTGCATTCTTGTAGGTAACAGGGCCCCCGAGGCTTATCAGCGCTCCCAGCCTAACGTATTGGCGCGCAAGCTCGGCGCTTCCTGAAAAACAGTGGAGAAGCACGGGGATTTTTCCGAAAGCTTCTTCTTTTAAAATATTTAAGACATCTTCGTCCGCATCTCTGGAATGTATACAAACGGGAGCGTCGAGCTCTGCAGCGGCCCGAAGCTGATGCCTGAACCATTGCCGCTGAAGTTCTTTTGAGGGATATTCCGAATCCGCTTTAAGGTAATGGTAATCAAGACCTATCTCTCCCACTGCTACAATTTTCGGGTTTTCCCGGTAAAGATGCATGAGCTCCTGAAGAATGTCCTCATTAAGCTCGCTCGTATCTCCTGGATAGTATCCCACAGTGCCGTAGCAAAAATCATAAAGTTTTGTGTTTGTGTCAACCTTTTTACAGGTTTCTATGTCCGTTCCTATATCAACCAGATACTTTAAATCGGACTTGCGTATTTCTTGTATAAGTTCTTCTTTGAAGTCATTGTAGCGCTCATCGTACAAATGACAGTGTGTATCAAATAATATTTTCATTTTTTGCGTTCCGAGCTGCTGTAAAATCCCTATCTGTCCAGCGCCCTGCACTCCATGTAGAAGCGCTTATCTACGGCCTCTCCTATTGAGAAGGTTTTTGCGGGCAGTACGCCGTTTTTGATGATATCTTTAAAAAGCCTTTCCTTGGGATATTCCGGCATTATTTCCGCAACCAGACCTCTTTCTTCGGCAAGTTTTTTACATTCTTCTTCTCCGTGGATATAATCCACGATATTTCCGTTCTTATCTTTAAGCCTGTGAATGGGGAAGAATTCCACTGCGTGATCGTACACATTTACAAGCTCCACCATGGCATATTTGTCTCCGCATTTTTTTGCCGCAGCCAATGAGTGGTTTCCGTCGCCCACCGCATAGAGCATGCCGCCCTGAAAACGCGACGCGCCCAAAAGCACCGTAAGCGCCTTGACTATCGCTATTGCTTCGACATCCTTGTGAATAAACCAGCCTTTAAGATTTCCGCTGCCCTGCATAAGCTCGGTTTCGTAATAAGGCTGACGTGTTCTTATGATAAGGTCGAGCTGTCCCATAAGAAGATTTGCCTTGTCGTTTATAAGAAGCATGACGTGAGGCATCTCAAGAGGCACTGTTTTTCTTATTTCTATCCTTGCGGGGAGTCTGTCCTCAACGGTCCCTTCCGTGGCGCGGCAAAGAGCTTTATTTCCGGGAGCGTATTCGTATTTGTCCAAATCCAGCAATACAAGAAGCCCGCGGCGATAATACCCGTTGCTCATCTGCCTGTGTATAAACATAAAGCCTTCGCCTATATCCGCAAGAGTTCCGTCCTCCATGTATTCTTTCATTTTTTCGGGAATTGCCGCCTTGTGAGCCTGTCTTTTAGAATCACCGAGCCACGCTTCCGGCATAATCAAATCCAGTGATGACGGCTGCTTGCCTATAAGACGCTCCGCTTCCTCCCAGTACTCCGGCCTGCTTGTAAACTGGTCGCAAGCTATAACTCCCCAACGGGAAAGATTCTCCGTGGGAAAAAGTATCCGGGGCATTGCTATTCCTATTTTGTCCAGTGCTGATTCTTTCATCTAAAATTATTTCTAATCTATTACGCGAACTCTTATGACGCCGTCTATGTTTTCTATAGCTTCCTTGAGTTCCGCAGGAACCGCCGTATCAAAATCAAGCAGCGTGTAAGCCAACGCTCCGCGCGCCTTGTTTACAAGGTTTTCAATATTAAGAGCCTTGCCTGTAATTATATCTGTCATCTGACCAAGCATGCCCACCTTGTTTTCGTGGATTACACAGACTCTGGCGCCGTTGGCTCTTGCAAAACTCACATCCGGCAGGTTTACCGAATTTGTGATGTTGCCGTTTTCGATATAGTCTATGGTCTGACGTGCTGCCATTACGGAGCAGTTTTCGTCAGCTTCCGGAGTTCCTGCTCCAAGGTGCGGAGTGAAAAGCACCTTTTCCTGCTTCATCTGCCGCACTGTCGGAAAATCCGTGGCAAAAGCCGCTATTTTACCCGAATCAATGGCATCGCTTACAGCTTCGTTATCCAAAACGGGTCCGCGCGCATAGTTTATGAGATATACGCCGTCCTTCATCTTGTCTATTACTTCTTTGCTGATAAATTCGCGGTTTTGTTCATTAAGCGGAATATGCACCGTTACTACATCTGCGTCCGCAATTGCATCCTCAAGGGAAGATTTTAAGCTGCAATACTGCATAAGTTCAAGTTCCTGGTTCTGAGACAGATACGGATCGTAACCTACAACGCGCATTCCAAGGTCGTCGCAGACCTTCGCCATACGGGAACCTATTGCGCCAAGGCCTATAATCGCAATCTGCTTGCCCATAAGCTCCGGACCCCTGTAGACTTCTTTTCCTTTTTCCACAGCCTTGCCAGCATCGGCTTCACCCTCCGGAAGATTCTTAACCCAGTTCATAGCGAGCACGCCGTTTCTCATCGCCATAATCATAGCCGCCACAGTCAATTCCTTTACAGCGTTCGCGTTTCCGCCCGGGCAGTTGAATACCGCGATACCGGCTTTTGTGCAGCGCTCTACCGGAATCGTATTGACTCCCGCACCTATTCTTACTATGGATTTCAGTTCCGGGTTAAATTCAATGTCGTGAAGCGGAGTGCTGTGAACCAGTATGCCGTCGGGTTTCGCCGCATCTTCTGACAGCTTATACTTGTCCGGATTAAAAACTTTTACTCCCGCTTTTGCCACTCTGTCATATGTTTTTATTTTATACATGATTTTTCTCAAACTCCTTCATTATTTTTACAAGCTCTTTTACTCCTTCAAGAGGCATTCCGTTATACATTGATGCCCTGCAGCCGCCTTTTGCTTTATGACCCTTTAAATTGATCAGACCCTTTGCTTCAGCAAAAGCGACAAACTCCGAATCCAGCTCCGGGTTCGGAAGATTGAAGGCCACGTTCATTACTGAGCGGTCTGAACTTCTGACATTATTTGAGTATAACTTTGAGTTGTCTATGAAATCGTACAGCAATTTGGATTTTTCAATGTTGCGTACGGCTATTTCGTCAACACCCCCCTGAGCTTCCACCCATTTGAACACCAAACCCGAAACATATATTGACCAGCACGGAGGAGTATTGCACATGCTGCCGTTTTCAACAAGATCTTTGTAGCGCAGCATAATCGGTATAGTGTTCGGAATTTCGCGCTTAAGCAGATCCTTTTTCATTATTACAACCGTAATACCTGCTATACCCATGTTTTTTTGCGCACCCGCATAAATCAAATCGTATTTTTTTACATCTATATTAACGCCTAAAATCGCCGAAGACCAGTCCGCTACAAGCGGTGTTTTTCCGATCTGCGGAATCTTATGATACATTGTCCCGTATACGGTATTATTGCCTGTGATGTGCAAGTATTTTGCATTCTTCGGAATGTCGCTCTCCGCTATTTCAGGAATACAATCAAATCCTGTCTCTTTAGATGAGGAAACCGCGACTGCGTTGCACCAGCGGGCCGCTTCGTCTATGGCAAACTGCGCAAAATGTCCGGTTACGGCGTAAGCTGCCGTATCGCCTTTATCGGCCAGATTCATTGGTATCATGGAGAACTGCAGTGTGGCGCCTCCCTGAAGGAAAAGCACCGCATAATCATCCGGAATTTTCATGAGTTTTCTTAAGTCTGCCTCTGTCTCGTCCAATATATCCTGGAAAGCCTGCGATCTGTGGCTCATCTCCATTACCGATGTGCTTGTGCCTCCGAAATTGAGCATATCCTTTTGCGCCTGCTGAAGTACCTCTATCGGCATCTGGCTCGGACCTGCTGAAAAATTATAAACTCGGTTCATAAATATATCTCCTAACTCATATAATAAAATCCGGAAGACTTTCTTCCGTTTGAAAAATTATATTGCTCCTATATTAAACTTTGATGCAACAAATTTCAATCACTATGTTAAAATATTTTAAAAGAAAGGAAAAAATTATGGATTTTTTTAAAACAGACGGCTTCATTATGCTAAAGCCTTATATCCGTGCCGTGCTTATCGCTGTTATAGGCGCTGTCGTTATCAAGCTTGTATGCAAAGCTGTTGCTTCCCTGCTCGCAAAAGCAAAAGGGAATCACCTGATTGACAGATTTGTGATTAACACCGTAAAGATTGTGCTTTGGGCCATTGTCATAATTATGATTTTGGGGGCCTTCGGTGTCGATTCTTCTTCCGTTATAACCGTCCTTGCCGCAGTAGGAGCCGCTTTCGCTCTTGCCCTGCAAAATTCCCTATCCAACCTGGCCAGCGGACTGCTTCTTATGTTGACAGATACTTTTGCCAAGGGGGACTATATCGAGGCCAACGGAATTGAAGGCACTGTGGAAAGCATTGATCTTTTCCAGACAATAGTTATTACCGTCGACGGAAAGGTCATTACCGTTCCGAACGGAAGCATGACTACAAGCAATATCATCAACTATTCAAAATACGGAACAAGGCGCCTTGACATTCCTATAACCGTAGCTGCGGACAGCGACTTGGAAAAGGTTTTGCGTGTACTCACAGAGCTTGCCAAAGAAGACGAGCGTGTTCTGGCTAAGCCTGAACCATTTGCAGCGGTTGATTCCTACGCTGACAACGGCGTCCGGGTGTTCCTGCGTATTTTCTGTAAGTCTTCCGATTTCCTGGATCTTCGTTTTGCTCTGCTGAACAAGCTCAAGCCCCGCCTCGACAGGGAGGGCATAAAAGTTCCGTTCACGCAGATAGAAGTGCACATGACGTAGCACGTTCTCTCTTAAAAACCTGACATGAACCATTCCTCAACGTATTCATATATCATGAACTATCGAACGCCGGAGGCCTTCGACAATATATTGCTTACAAGCGATGGTGAAAAGCTGACCGGCTTGTTTTTCGAGGAATCGGAAGAGACGGAAAAAATTCTTGATTTAAACGAAAAGTCTCTGCGTATTTTCGAAGAGACTTCACTGTGGCTTGATATTTATTTTAGCGGTAAGTGCCCGGATTTTACGCCGGCTTTCAGGATAGACACGTTTTCAGAATTTCGCAAGCGTGTTTTTGATATTATGCAGGAAATTCCTTATGGGAAAACAGTAACTTACAAATACATTGCGGAACGTATCTCCGTCGAACGAAGCGCAGCCGGTTACCAATATAACTCTTCGGGAAAGGCTTCCGGCCTTTCTTTAAAAACGTCTGCCCGGGCCGTGGGCGGCGCCGTCGGAGCGAACCCGATTTCCATTATAATACCCTGCCATCGCGTCGTCGGTTCAGACGGCGGCATGACGGGCTACGGCGGCGGATTGAAAAACAAAATCGCCCTGTTGAAATTGGAAAAGGCCCTCTCCCGTTGATTTGCGGTTTTTTACTGTCGGCCTAAATATGATAGGCGAGTAATTAACCGCGCAGAGCTTTCCCGTCAAATGACTCAGTCTCCCAGATACGCCTTCTTTATTTCGGGTGAATTAAGCAGTTCTTTGCCGCTGCCGGTAGTTACTATCCTTCCGGTTTCCAAAACATAGCCTCGGTCTGCAACGGACAGCGCAGCCTGAGCATTTTGCTCTACCAATAATATTGTGGCTCCCTGTTTGTGCAAGCCTTCTATAATGCCGAAGATTTGTTCTACTAAAATGGGAGCAAGACCCATTGACGGTTCGTCCAACATAAGAAGCCGGGGATTGTTCATAAGGGCTCTTCCCATGGCCAGCATCTGCTGCTCGCCGCCGGAAAGCGTTCCTCCGATTTGCTTTCTTCTTTCCTTAAGACGCGGAAAAAGCTCGAAAACCTCTTCTTTTTTTCTTGCGACAGCCGAGGCCGGTTGAGAAAAAGCTCCCATTTCCAAATTTTCTTCTACGCTCATCTGCAGGAAAATCCGCCTGCCTTCCGGCACCAGAGAAAGTCCTTTATATACTATCTTGTGCGCCGGAAGTTTTGCTATGGATTCTCCCATAAATTCTATGTCGCCGCCGCGGCTATGCAAAAGCCCCGCCACGGTATTAAGCGTGGTTGACTTGCCTGCGCCGTTAGCTCCTATAAGAGTTACGATTTCTCCGTCGTTGACCTCGAACGAAATATTCTTGACCGCGTGTATACTGCCGTAATAGACGTTAAGGTCAGTTGCTTTGAGTATAATAGACATTCCCTACTGCGCCTCATCTTTCTTTTTGCCCAGATACGCTTCAACAACCTCGGGGTTGGCCTGAATTTCAGACGGCGTGTCCTTGGCTATGATTCTGCCGAAATTCAGAACGGCTATGCCGTCGCAAACGCCCATAACAAGGCTCATATCGTGCTCTATTAAAAGTATCGCGATGCTGAACATGTCGCAGATTTTTCTGATATTCTCCATAAGCTCCGCGGTCTCCGCAGGGTTCATGCCCGCCGCAGGTTCATCAAGGAGCAAAAGTTTCGGATTTGTGGAAAGGGCTCTTACTATTTCAAGCCTTCTTTGCTCGCCGTAAGGAAGAGAATTCGCTCTCACATTCGCCTTGCTTTCCATATCGAAAATAGCCAGAAGATCCATGGCTCTTTCCCTTGCGGCTTTTTCCTCTCTCCAATAGCGAGGCATTCTGAATATGCCGGTCGCAAGAGAGTATTTCATGGTATGATCTGCTGCTATAACGTTGTCTATAACGGACATGTTGTTGAAAAGTCTTATGTTCTGAAAGGTTCTCGCTATGCCCATTTGAGACAGCTGAGCTGTGGTTTTTCCGTGAGTGTCGACGCCGTCCAAAAGTATAACACCGGTAGTTGGCTCGTAAACCTTTGTCAGCAGGTTGAATACCGTGGTTTTCCCTGCGCCGTTCGGTCCTATAAGTCCGGTAATTTCGGAGGGTCCTATTGTTACATTAAAATCCTCTACGGCATTCAGTCCTCCGAAACTGATGCCTAGGTGCTTACATTCAAGAATCGGCATTCTGCCGAGGTCCCGTTCGAGAACTCTGGCCTGGGAAGGAACTTCTACCAGTACGGGTTCATTAATCCGCGGTATCATTTTATATTCCCTCCTTTGCGTTAAGCGCTTCCGCCTTCTTTTGCCTCATGCGTCTGATAATATTTTCAAGTTTGTATTTTTCAAAGAAATTCTTCATTGTCGGATTGTTGGTTGCGAGCATCACGAGTATGAGCACTATTGCGTATACCAGCATTCTGTAATCGGCGAACTCACGAAGCATTTCAGGAAGTGCCGTCAGGATAATAGCCGCCACTACCGAGCCGCTTATAGAACCCATGCCGCCGAGAACAACTATAACCAATATTTCTATGGACATATTGTAATCGAACGATACTGCCTTGACGTTCGCATAGCAATGTCCGTAGAGAACTCCCGCTGCTCCCGCAAAAAAGGCCGATAGCACAAACACTGCCAGCTTGTAGTATGTTATGTTGACGCCTATGGATTCCGCCGCAATGCGGTTGTCCCTTATCGCCATTATTGCTCTGCCCTGCTGAGAAACCTTAAGATTCATCATTACTATAACCGTAAGAAACACCAAGGCTACCGCATAGGGCAAAAGATGTTTGGCGTGGGTGTAAACCGGACTTGTGTCAAGACCCAGCGCACCTCCCGTTATTTTAAGATTCGTAATAGTAGATTTTATAATCTCGCAGCATGCCAGAGTAACTATTGCCAGGTAGTCACCCTTAAGACGCAGCGCCGGAAGACCTACAATCAGGCCGAAAACGGCAGCCACTATTCCCCCAACCAGCATGGAGGCGGGAAGCCTTAAAATCAAAGGCAGCTTGTCAGCAAGCGCTATTGAGACAAGGCAGCCGGAGAAAAGACCGACAGACATAAAGCCCGCATGGCCCAGCGACAGTTCTCCCAAAAGACCTACGACCAGATTCAGGGAAACCGCCAAAACTATATATACCGAAACCGGTATGAGCATATTTGTGGTTTGCCTTTTTATGTTGCCCGAATAAAGCATGAAGGCAACCACTGCGTAAATGGCGGCAATCAGAGTCAGTGTTATGACGTTTTTGCTTTTTCTTTTCTTCAGCATATCTTAAACCTTCTCCATAATCGGCTTTCCAAGAAGCCCTGTGGGTTTAACCAGCAGAACTAAGATGAGCACCGCAAACACTATAGCGTCGGACCAAAGAGTTGAAATGTAGGCTTTGGCAAACTGTTCTATTGTACCGAGCATTATACCTCCCAGCATTGCTCCGGGAAGCGAGCCTATGCCGCCGAACACCGCAGCCGTAAAAGCCTTGATTCCCGGCATGGAACCAGTGGTCGGTTTTATATATGTATAAGTCGCGCCGTAAAAAGCGCTGGCAATTGCGGCCAGAGCAGAGCCTATCGCAAAGGTCATCGTAATGGTGCGGTTTACGCTTATGCCCATAAGCTCTGCCGCTCCCCTATCCTCTGAGGTTGCTTTCATAGCCTTTCCCATTTTCGTTTCATTAATAAAAACGGTAAGCCCTATCATTATCACGGCCGTAACAGCCAGCGTAACGATGGTCATACCGTCAATTTTGACTCCTTTAATATCAATTGTTCCCAGTTCGCCGATAGCAGGATAAGCAATTTGCTGCGACCCGAATATCAACAGTGCCAGGTTTTGCAAAAAGTAGCTGACACCTATAGCTGTAATGAGTACGGACAGCGACGGCGCCCTGCGCAGAGGTTTGTACGCCAGCGTTTCTATCAGAATACCTAACAACGCACAAAATGCACAGCTTAGTATTATGGCTGCAATCGGCGGCAAACCTATCACAAGAACAGCTACTATGCCCGTATATGCCCCGACCATGATAATGTCGCCGTGTGCAAAGTTAAGCATCTTAGCTATGCCGTAAACCATGGAATAACCAAGCGCTATAAGTGCGTAAATGGCTCCCAGGTTAAGGCCGCTTATTAATGTTCTGAAAAAAACTATCATTATATCTACTTTCCTTATGACTGACAGCCGAATCTTCCGCGTAATTTTACGCGGAAGATCGGTCAGAATGTATCAGAAATACATTGGTGAAGAGAAAAGGTATTAGCTTGCGAATAATTATTCTCCGAATACGCTGCCTACGCCGTCCTTATATACAACGGCCATGGCTTCCTTATTTGTGTTGCCGTCTGCGTTCCAGGTCATTGTTCCCGTTACTCCGGAGAACGTAAGCTTGAGCAGCTGTGCCGTCAGATCAGCACCCTTTGTTGAGCCGCCTGCCGCCTCAACGACAGCCTTTACAACATATGCTACATCATAACCGTCTGCGGCAAACTGATCCGGGGTTGCGCTATAAGCTTTCTTATATGCGGATACAAAATTAACAACCTTGGGATCCGTGGAAGCATCGGCAAACGGGGTCAGCATCAATACGTTGTCCGCCGTTTTAGGAGCCTGCGCTACCTTGCCGAGAATTCCATCAAGACCGTCTGCACCGAAGAAATATACGTCGGAAGCAAACTTTGCGCTTTCAGTACCGTTCTTGGCCTGGGTCAGGAAGGTGGACGCTTCTTCTGCGTAGATTGGTATAAATACTACTGTAGCACCGGAAGCAACCAGCTTGTCAATCTGTGCCGAGTAGTCCGTGTCGCTCTTAAGGAAGGACTGAACCTCTACAATTTCCGTTCCGTTTTTGGCGGCCTGGTCCTTGAAGGCTTCGTAAAGTCCTACGGAGTAGTCGATGTCAGACTCATAGAAAACCGCAACCTTTTGTCCCGGGAAATTCTTCTTTACATAATCGGCAGCCGCGATACCCTGATAGGAATCATAGAAGCACAGTCTGAAAGCGTTATCGGAACCTTCAAGACATTTGTCTGCGGATGCGGAGCCTGAAAGCACGAACATATCGTCCTGAGCGGAGGCTTTAACTACGGACGCCATTTCACCGGAGAGTACCGTTCCGAGAGAAACTTCCATGCCGTCGTCAATAAGCTTGCCGTATGCCGACACTGCCGCTTCCGGATCTCCCTGGGAGTCCTGCATGTCGAAGACTACCTGTCTGCCGTTGATTCCGCCTGCGGCATTGATTTCAGCGAACGCTAGTTCTGCGCCCTGCTTTACGGAAAGTCCGTAGTTTGCGTAAGGACCTGTCGTGGGGCCTATGCAGCCAACCTTAAGCGGTGTGTTTTCTTCTTTCGGTGGATCCTCTTTCTTGTTGCAAGCGGCGAAAGAGACGACCATAAGCATTGCCAGTAATACTGCTAAAAACTTCTTCATGTTTTTTCTCCTTTATTTACCTTGTCTTTAATTAACCTTTTTATGTTTTCGCCGGCGGGTCTTTTTACGCCCTGCTCCGACAATTATTTTTGCCTTACTGCTTGGCCGGAGCAGCTCGGCTATTAAAAAACGGCTATGCGTAGAGCAAAGCCGTTTAATAATACTTACCAAAATGCTTGACTCTACGGGTTACCTGACATTTCTAATGACAAGTACGCTAAGGACGGATACCACAATAATGATACCCAGAAGAATAATGATGCTGTTGTTGTGCTGCATTGCTGTCATTTTTCTTTTTCCTTCGCAGAGCTGGTTTTATATATTTTACTTCCTCGCCGACACTTTACGTGAACAAACGGTGAAATAAATTGTTGCCAGTATAAGCCTCTTTTTGTGTCTTGTCAACAACAAATTTTATTTTTTTTTATAAAAAGCAAAATTTGTTTTGTCGGCCAAACAATCTTGGGGTTTAATCCGTTTCTTTGTTTCCGACAATGAAGCTTTTTGCTTATATCCCCAAGCCGAATGTTTCACGAACACGCGTCATGGTTCTTTGCGCTATGGAATTCGCTCTTTCGGCTCCGTTTTTAAGTATCGTCTCAAGTTCGCCGCTGTAGCGGATTTCCTTGTAGCGCTCCTGTATGGGAGCGAGCGCCTGAACCGTCACTTCCACCAGGTCTTTTTTAAAGTCTCCGTAGCCGCGGCCTTCATATTCTTTTTCAAGAGCGGAAATTGTCTTTCCGGAAAGTACGCTGTAGATGTTTAAAAGGTTCGACACGCCCGGCTTATTTTCAACATCGAAACGAACACGCCCCTCGCTGTCGGTTGTAGCTCTCATTATGGCTTTTTTTATAAGGCCCGGCTCCGCCAAGACATCAATTCTTGAAAGTTTGTTGGGCGCGGACTTGCTCATTTTGGCGGTCGGATCGTCCAATGCCATTATGCGGGCGCCTTCTTTAAGAAAGCGGCCTTCCGGTACCACGAAGGTGTTTTCTCCGTATTTGCCGTTTATCCTTATGGCTATGTCTCTTGTCAGCTCTATGTGCTGTTTTTGATCATCGCCTACGGGCACAATATCCGCATCGTACAGCAAAATATCCGCCGCCATAAGTACGGGATACGCGAACAGCCCCGCCGGCACAGATTCTTTATCCGCAGCCTTTTGCTTAAATTGAGTCATGCGGGAGAGCTCGCCGGTATAGGCATTGCACATTAATATCCAGCCCAGCTCTGCATGCCCGGAAACCTGTGACTGCACAAATATAATCGATTTTTTCGGATCTACGCCGCAAGCCATGTAAAGCGCGGCAATATCCCTGATTTGCTGCTGAAGCGTAGCAGGGTCCTGCGGCACGGTTATGGCATGCTCATCTACTACGCAGTATATGCTTTCGTTTCCGTCCTGAAGCTGCGCAAACTGCGAAATTGCGCCCAGGTAGTTTCCCAAATGCAGGTTCCCGGAGGGCTGTACGCCCGAAAAAACTCTCGCCATTATTCCTCCTCGACCTCTTCTTCTCTTGGAGCTCTTGCCATGGTCACGATTTCGGAGTCGCCCTCGACCTTCATTATACGCACGCCCTGAGTGGTCCTTCCGAGCCTTGAAACTTCGCTTGCGGAAATTCTTATGATTATTCCGTCGCTGTTGATAAGGAAGACCTCGTCATCGTCGTTTACTATCATGGCTCCTATGAGCTCCCCGGTTTTCTCGAACTTGCTCTTGTCATAGGTCAGAAGGCCCTTGCCTCCTCTGGCCTGAATCTTATAATCCTTAACAGGCGTGCGCTTTCCGTAGCCGTTTCTTGTTACAACCAAAAGCTCCTCGTTCTTTTCGGCGAGCTCCATTGCCACAACTTCATCGCCCTTTGAAAGAGATATGGCGCGAACGCCTCCGGCATTTCTGCCCATGGGCCTTACGTCTTCTTCGGAGAAGGATATGCACTTGCCCTGCTTGGTTATGATAATTACGTTTGCCGTTCCGCTTGTTTCCGTAATGCTTACCAGCTCGTCGTTCTCCTTAAGTTTGATTGCGATAAGACCTGTTTTGCGGTTGGTTATATACTGGGAAACGGATGTCTTCTTTATGGTTCCGTTTTTGGTGCAGGCCATAAGATAGCGGTTTTCATCTATTTCGCCTACCGCCATTACGCTGGCTATTCTTTCATGCTGCATCATGTTCAGGAAGTTTATGATTGGAATACCCCTGCTCGTGCGTCCGCCTTCGGGTATTTCGTAAGCTCTTATCATAAAGGCCCTGCCCAGATTCGTGAAGAAAATCAGGTGGTCGTGCGTTGAGCAGCTTACCAGATGCCGGACGAAATCGTTGTCCCTGGTGGAAAGGCCCGTCACTCCCCTGCCTCCTCGCCTTTGCGTCCTGTATGTATCTGCCGTCACCCTCTTGATGTAACCAAGGTGGGTTACGGTCACAACAATATCTTCTTCTTCGATAAGCTCGGACTCGTCAATCTCCGCCTGGTCCGCTATAATCTGAGTTTTTCGCTCATCCCCCCACTTGTTTTTTATCTCGTTAAGCTCGTCTTTTAAAACGCCCATCAGCAAATGCTCGTCCGCCAGCAGGCTGTTGAAATAGGCAATCCTATTCTTAAGCTCGTCATACTCGGATTCTATTTTATCTCTTTCAAGACCTTGCAGTCTTTTAAGCTGCATGTCCAAAATAGCCTGCGCCTGTCTGTCGGAAAGACTGAATTTTTCCATCAGCTGTTCCTTGGCGTCGTCGTAGGCTTCTCTTATGGTCTTTATAATAGCGTCAATATTATCGAGAGCTATTATATAGCCTTCCAATATATGAGCTCTTGCCTCGGCTTTTGCCAAATCGAAGCGGGTTCTTCTTGTCAGTACCTCTTTTTGGTGCTTTATATACTCAACAAGAATTTCCTTGAGATTCAAAAGTCCGGGCTTTCCGTCCGCAAGAGCTATCATTATTATGCTGACATTGCTTTCAAGCTCCGTTTGCTTGTACAGCCTGTTGAGAGTGACCTGAGGATTGGCGTCTTTTTTTAGCTCTATAACTACCCTTACCTCTCCCTTGGAGGATTCGTCTCTTATATCCCTTATGCCGTCAAGCTTTTTGTCCTTTACCAGGTTCGCCATACGCTGAATCATCGTAGCCTTATTGACCTGGTAAGGTACTTCGGTAACAATTATTGACACGATACCTTTGGAGTTTTCCTCCATGGCTCTTACTTTAACCTTACCCTGGCCTGTTCTGTAGGCTTCCTTTATTGCGGATCTGCCCACGATGGTTGCGCCGGTCGGAAAATCCGGACCTTTTACAATTTTTATGAGTTGCTCTATGTCCGTTTCGGGATTATCGATAAGCCGGCAGGTAGCATCTATTACCTCTACCAGATTGTGCGGCGGTATGGATGTGGCCATGCCTACCGCGATACCGTTCGACCCGTTAACCAGCAGATTCGGAAACCTTGCGGGAAGTACAACCGGTTCTATTTCCTCACCGTCGTAGTTCGGAATAAAATCCACGGTATCCTTGTCTATGTCGCGCAGCATTTCAAGCGCAAACGGCGCCATTCTTGCTTCCGTATAACGTGACGCCGCCGCGCCGTCGCCGTCCACCGAGCCGAAGTTTCCGTGGCCGTCTACCAAGGGATATCTCATGTTCCACGGCTGAGCAAGTCTTACCATGGCATCGTAAATGGAAGAGTCCCCATGCGGGTGGAACTTACCCATTACCTCGCCCACGATTCTGGCCGATTTCTTGTGGGGTTTGTCCGGTGTGTTGCCCAGAGCATCCATTCCGTAAAGTATTCTTCTGTGAACCGGTTTAAGTCCGTCGCGGACGTCCGGCAAAGCACGCGCAACGATTACCGACATGGCATAGTCTATATAAGACTTTTTCATCTCGTCGTAAATTTCGTGCTGTATCATTTTGCGATCGTTAATTAAATCCATATGCAGCCTCCTTAGAAGTCAATATTTGCGTACTGGGCGTTGTCTTCAATGAATTTTCTTCTTGGAGGTACGCTGTCACCCATGAGTGTGGTAAATATCTGGTCTGCTCTTGCAACATCTTCTATGGTAATTTGAATAAGCGTGCGGGTCGCCGGATTCATGGTAGTTTCCCAAAGCTGTGTAGCATCCATTTCACCGAGACCTTTATATCTTTGGATTTCGGGTTTTGTTTTGCCCTGTTCCGCAAGCTCTGCGAGCAGTTTGTTCTGCTCTTTTTCGGAATAGGTATACCACATATCCTTTCCCGCCTTTACCCTGAAAAGCGGGGGCTGAGCCGCGTAGATGTAGCCTTCTTCTATGAGCTTAGGCATATATCTGAAAAACAACGTCAGCATAAGGGTTCTTATGTGGGCACCGTCAACGTCGGCGTCGCTCATTATAATTATTTTATGATATCTTAGCTTGTCTATATTGAATTCTTCGCCTATGCCGCAGCCGAAAGCCGTGATTATATCCTTTATCGTGTCGGAAGCAAGCATTCTGTCCGGGCGGGCCTTTTCCACGTTAAGGATTTTTCCTCTGAGAGGAAGTATTGCCTGGGTCTTTCTGTCTCTTCCTTCTTTTGCGGAACCTCCCGCGGAGTCCCCTTCGACTATGAATATTTCGGAAAGCACCGGATCTTTTTCCGAGCAGTCCGCAAGCTTTCCCGGAAGGCTCGTGGAATCAAAGGCCGTTTTTCTTCTTGCAATCTCTCTTGCTTTTCTTGCGGCCTCCCGCTTGTATGCATTTATCTACTATAATTTTGGCCTGCGTGGGATTTTCCTCCAAAAAGGCCATAAGGTCTTCCTTTGTTGCGCGGTCAACAAAACCTCTCATGCTCGCGTTGCCGAGTTTGGTTTTTGTCTGCCCCTCAAATTGGGGTTCCGTCAGCTTTACGGAAACGATAGCCGTAAGGCCTTCCCTTATATCATCGCCCTCTATGTCCGGGTCTTTTTCTTTAATAAGCTTGGCTCTTCTTCCGTAATCGTTGAACACCTTGGTTAAGGCGGTCTTAAATCCCACCAGATGGGCGCCGCCTTCTACGGTGTTGATGTTGTTGGCATAAGAGAATATGTTTTCGGTGTATGAGTCGGTCCACTGCATGGCGACTTCAACTTCTCTGTCTTTTTTCTTTGATTCATAGTATATAACGGAAGAATGAATCGGCGTCTTGTGGCGGTTATGATACTCCACAAATTCTTTTATTCCGCCTTCGTAATGAAAAACTTCTTTTTTCTTCTTCCCGTCTCTTTCATCTTCGAGCGTAAACTTTGTCCCCTTGTTCAGGAAGGCCATCTCTCTGAGTCTTCCTTCCAAAGTTTCAAAGCTGAAAACGGTTTCATCAAAAATTTCGGCATCCGGTTTAAATACCGTACGGCATCCGGTTTTGCTTCCGCATTCTCCTACTACGGTTACGGGACTTGTTATTTTCCCTTTTGCGTAAGTCTGACGATAAATTTTCCCGTCTCTCATGGATTCTACCGTCATTGTTTCGGAAAGCGCGTTTACTACCGATGCGCCGACTCCGTGAAGGCCTCCTGACACCTTATATCCGCCGACTCCAAACTTGCCTCCGGCATGGAGAACCGTCATGATTACTTCCATGGCGGGCTTATGCATTTTGGGGTGCTCGTCTACCGGCATTCCACGTCCATCGTCAACCACCTCTATGGAGTTGTCTTTTTTAATTGTTACACTGATATTTCTGCAGTTCCCTGCAAGCGCCTCATCCACTGAATTATCAACGATTTCGTATACCAGATGATGAAGTCCCCTGCTGCTGGTCGTACCTATGTACATGCTCGGACGTTTTCTTACAGGATCGAGCCCTTCAAGCACCTGAATTTGCTCCGCATTGTACTGACTGTTTTTGTTTTTTTCTTCTGTTGCCATATATCCTCCGTTCCTTGAATTCCAAGGTTCTTTTTTTCTATTATTAAGACATGTTATTATAACAATACGCGAGCTTAATATCAAGGATTTAAGCCAAAAATAGCGGCAAAAGCTCTGGTTTTCCGAAAAAAGTTTTTGCCTCTCTTAAATCGGCGATTTTTGTTTTTACCACAACATCTTGTGTCGGTGGAAATTGTGGACTACTTTATACACAGCTTGTGGAAAACTTGTGGATTCCTTAATTTTTACGGATTTGTGCTGTGCATCTTCCTGTGGAAAACTCTTTTTGGTATAATGGCGTCATCTACTAAAAGGACAATATTTTCATAATGAATAAAACCGAACTTAAAAGTAAATGGGCGGAAGTGTTGAAGTTGCTGGAAGAAAGCCTTAATACCCTGCAGATTAACACCTTTTTGGCGCCCCTTGTTCCCTGCAAGCTAAGTGAAAGGGAACAAAAGCTTTATCTCCTTGATCCTATGGGGAACGGATTTCTCAGAAGTTCCGCCCTTCGCTATATGGATAAGGTGCAGATTGCCGTGCAAACAATCTACGGAAAACCTTATTCCGTTGAGATTGTGGATAACGAACCCGGCGCGGAAGAAGATACGGAAAAATCCGATCTGTATCTGATGGAAGACCGGCTAAATCCGACCTACACATTCGATACTTTTGTCGGCGGTCCGAATAACAGGCTGGCCCTTACAGCCTGCGTGGCCGTGGCGGAAAGTTTCAACAGAAGATACAATCCTTTGTTTATTTACGGGGGTTCCGGACTGGGAAAAACCCACCTTTTGCATTCCATAGGCCACTATGTGCATAAGAATAGGCCTAAAAAATCCGTACTCTATGTTGCCGCGGAGACTTTCGTGTCTGAATTTGTCGAAGCTGTAAGAACCAGAACTACCCCGAAATTTAAAAATAAATACAGAAAAACCGATTTTCTCTTGTTTGACGACGTTCAATTTATAGCCGGCAAGTCCGCTGCGGTTGAAGAAGAGCTTTTCAATACTTTTGAAGCTCTTGACAATTCAAACCGTCAAATTGTTTTTACCTCCGACAGACCGCCGAAAGAACTCGGCGATTTGCCCGAAAGGCTTGTTGCGCGCTTTTCTCAAGGCATACCCATAGATATACAACCTCCTTCTTATGAAACGCGAATGGCCATACTTAAAAATAAAGCTATTCTTGAGGGTCTTGATATAAACAATGAAAATCTGATTGCGTCCCTTGACGTTATGGCGCAGTCCCTGCAGGGAAACATACGTGAACTTGAAGGTGCATTCAACAGGGTTTTATTCAGTGTAACTCAAACGGGCGGCAGTTTTTCTGTACAGCTGACAAAAAAGACTCTTTCGGATCTTTTTAATACCAAAGAAAAGGAAATTACGCCGGATCTTATTAAAAAAGTTGTTTCCAAGTACTATAACGTGAAAATATCGGATCTCGAGTCTCCGAAAAGAAGCCAGAACATCGTTTATCCGAGACAGATTGCAATTTACCTGATACGTCAGAATTGCCCCACCTACTCTTTCCCTAAAATAGGAGAAGAATTCGGCGGAAGAGATCATACGACTATAATGCACAGCTATGAAAAAATCGAAAAGGAAATAGAAATTGTTCCCAGCCTTAAGGCAACAATTATTAAGCTTCAAGAACTTATAGACGAATAGTTTTCCACAAGCTTGTGGAAAAGATGTTTTTTGTTTTCCACAGCTTTTAATAAGCGATACGTATTGAAAAACTATAGCTTTAAAGAGTTATACACATTTCAACAGCTCCAACAACAGCAACAGCAACATTTTTAAATAAATAAGAAAGGCGGCAAATAAATGAAATTCGTTTGTTCACAAAATGCTTTATCAAAAGCGATAGGAATCGTTTCAAAAGCAGTTTCAATAAGAACTACTATTCCCATTCTGAAAGGAATACTGCTTTCGGTTAAGGATGGCAGATTAACTCTTTCCGCATCCGATCTTGATATTTCTATAGAAACTTCAATAGATGTTCAAAACAGCGAAGAAGGAGCAGCTGTTGTTTCCGCAAAACTTTTCGGAGAAATAGTGAGAAAACTTCCAAATGCTCTCGTAAAAGCCGAGCTTAAAAACGATAGGCTTGAATTGAACTGCCTTGGCTCCGATTTTGTAATTATTTCACTTGCTGCTGAAGAATTTCCTTTTATAAAAGGTGTAGAATCTAAAAACTTTATAGATATAGATAAAAATAAATTCATAAACAGCGTTAAAAAAACAGCTTTTGCCGCAAGTATAGATGAAAAGAAGGGAATTTTAAACGGAGTACTTTTAAATTTTGCCTCATCAGGTCTTGAAATGGTGGCTTTGGACGGCTTCAGAATGGGTGTTTCAAAAACGGATATAACTGCAGGCATTAACAAAAATATTATAGTTCCGGCAAGGATACTTAATGAAATAAATAAAATCCTTATAGAAGATGAAGGATCAGATACTGTTTCTCTACTGATAGATGAAAAGAAAATGGAAGTTTTAACAGAAGAAACAAGAGTTGTAGCAAGGCTTCTTGAGGGTGATTTTATAAAATATAAGGATATAATTCCGAATTCCTACAGAACGAGAATAATTGTAAACAGAGAAGATATGCTTTCCGGTATTGAAAGAGCAAGCCTTTTAAGAGAAGGAAAGAGTAATCTCATAAAAATGATAATAGAAAAAGGAAGCGTAGACATTACTTCAAAGAGCGAAGAAGGAAGTGTTAACGAACATATAGGAGCGGATGTAAGCGGAGAAAACCTTACAATAGGTTTTAATTCCAAATACCTTATAGATGCACTTAAGGCGGTTTCCGATGAAGAAATTGTGTTTGAGATGGGAACAAGTGTCAGTTCCTGCATTATTAAGCCGGTTGAAACAGATGAATACCTGTATTTAGTTCTTCCTGTAAGAATTTCAGCTGTTTAATGTATTTTAAATCGGTACAATTAAATAATTTCAGAAATTATAAAGACATAAAAGTGGAGTTTGACAGAAATCTAAATTTGTTTTTAGGAAGAAATGCTCAGGGAAAAACAAATCTGCTTGAAAGTCTGTTTATAATGGGTTTAGGGAAGTCCTTCAGAACCAACAATGATAAAGAAATGATAACCTTCGGAGCTGATTTTTCGAAGGTTATTTGCAATA
>CAYFUZ010000025.1:0-19151 GCA_964346675.1 uncultured Oscillospiraceae bacterium
GTCAATCTGAAGGGACGTCCTCTGGAAGTCTTAAACATTGAGGACCATGCAATCGGCTCCCTTCAATTCTTGGACAGAAAAACCCGCATCCTTTTCTCGGGCGACGAGTACAACGGCTATTTTTATAACTCCAACTTCTCTGTTGAGTATTCTTACCGTCAAACCACCAAGTTAATGCAATATCGTGACGCTTTTGATCGTTTCTGCGCAGGCAACGGCATCTTTGATGTCAGCTTTTTAGACAAGTCTCATGCCGGACTGAAGTACATTTTAGACGGCCATGAGAATGAGGGCAAGGAATTCTACAAGGCATATCTGGATCCCATGGCAATCGTTGATGAGTTCGAGGGCAAAAGGGTTATCGCCAGACGTTCTCCCGACTTCGGAGCTCTTGTACAGCCCCTGCGCGATGCCGGTTACGGCGCATGGGTTGACGCGCTGGGCGGCAATGTCGGATTCCCTCTCATGAGAAAATTGACTCCCGACGGTCTGTTTGACAGAGAACTGCTGTTTGACGGCATTCGCATCATGTACTACCGCAATAAGATTTGGGAAAACAAATAATTTAAAGTTTGTTTTCAGATTTTAGATTTACCATTATTTAACCGGGAATGCGATATTAATCGGTTTCCCGGTTATTAAGTTGCAGTATCCGGAAGAAGTTTCGGTATTTTTGTTTAAGGTTTTTCTTTTAGCGCGGCGCTGAACAAGTAAAAACTGATATTTTGATATAAAGAAGCCGTCCGGGCATAGCTCGTTTATGATACAATGTCTCTGTTATATTGCGGCATTTTTCGAGAACAACGTACAGGGGAATATAAAAATAGCGTTAGGGTGAAATTTTATGTATCATCCAAACGTTGATTTATCGTCCAAAATAGATTAAAATTGGACGAAACAAGAATGTCTTGGACAAGGAGCTTTTATGAGAAGTTTTGACTATAGCAAGCTGGCAGAGCAAACATGGTCGACAGATATTTTAAATCTTGTTGCCAAAATTCATGAATACAAAGGCAGACAAGATATGTTTGTCAGGCAAAAACCGCTAGAGTTGGATCGTTTGGTGGAGATTGCCAAAATACAGAGTACGGAGGCATCCAACAAGATTGAAGGTATTGTTACCACCGGTGCTCGTATGAAGCAACTTTTTGAGGAAAAGACAATCCCCAGAAGCCGCGATGAGGGTGAGATTATGGGCTATCGTGATGTTTTGAATACCATCCATGAGAGCAACGAGTATATCCCTATCCGTCCTTCATATATTTTACAGCTTCACCGTGATCTGCTAAGACGTGCCGGTGCATCTCATGGCGGCAGCTTCAAGAATGTTCAGAACTATATCAACGAGACGAGACCGGACGGGACGAGCATCACTCGTTTCACGCCTGTTGCACCTCATGAGACACCTGCAGCAATGGATGCGTTGTGTACTGCGTATGAACAAGCCATTGCAAAAGAAAGCGTTGATGCGTTGATTCTGATTCCTTGCTTTATCGTGGATTTTCTTTGCATACATCCTTTTAATGACGGCAACGGCAGAATGAGCCGTCTGTTGACACTGTTGCTTTTATACAAAAATGGTTACAGTGTTGGAAAGTATATCAGCATCGAAAAACAAATCGAAAAGACCAAAGATCGTTATTACGATGTTCTGGAAATGGCAGATGCCGGATGGCACGAGGAAAAGAACAATCCCGGACCATTTATTCGCTATATGCTGAATGTCATCCTTGCTTGCTATACAAAGTTTGAGGATCGCGTCGGCCTGATGGACAAGCTTGGTTTAGGCAGCCTGGCCTATGATATTGTGAAAAGGTATGTAGAAGAAAAGGTAGGTAGATTCACCGGTGCGGAAGTACTCGTTAATTGTCCGAGCATCGGGAGATCGTCTGCGCTGGCCGCACTTAAAAAGCTCACGGATGAGGGAATGATTATCAAACAAGGCGCGGGCCGAAGTACATATTATATTAAATCTGACAGCCTTGAGTGATTGCTGTTCTTAATTAATTCGGGCTGTATGGTATAATATTTGCATTATAAAGGAGTTATAGAAATAAATGAAACTAGGTATAGTATGACTTCCCAATGTGGGTAAAAGTACACTGTTTAATGCTATAACAAAGGCCGGTGCGGAGGCTGCGAATTATCCGTTCTGCACCATAGAGCCTAATGTGGGGATAGTGATTGTCCCCGATGAACGCGTTACAAAGCTTCATGAAATATATAATTCAAAAAAGACCACATACGCAACAATAGAATTCTGCGATATAGCGGGTCTCGTAAAGGGCGCCTCAAAAGGCGAGGGGCTGGGAAATCAGTTCCTCTCTCATATAAGAGAAGTGGAGGCTATAGTTCATGTTGTACGCTGCTTTGAAAATGAAAACATAGTCCATGTAGACGGAAAGGTGGATCCTGTTTCCGATGTCGAAACAATAAACACGGAACTTATACTTTCCGATATGGAAATTTTGGAGAGAAAAATCGCAAAAGCAAAGTCCTCAATGAAGGGTGGCAGCAAGGCTCAGCTCGGTGAATACAATATAATGGAAGAGCTTTATGTGTGGCTTGGCGAGGGCAAAAATGCCAGAGCAATGAGATTTGAGGACGAAGCGGATGAGGCTTTTGTAAAGTCGCTCGGCCTGCTTTCATATAAACCTGTAATCTATGCGGCAAACATTGCCGAAAGCGACGTTGCGGACTATTCCGAGAATGTTTTTGTCAGACAGCTTGAAGATATCGCAAAAGCCGAGGGCTCGCAGCTTGTGGTAATCTGCGCGGAGGTTGAGGCTGAACTTGCCGAGCTTGCTGAGGACGAAAAGAAACTTTTCCTTGAAGATTTGGGTGTAAAAGAGAGCGGTCTTGATCAGCTGGTCAAGGCTTCCTATAAACTTCTCGGCCTGATATCGTTCCTTACTGTTGGCGCAGACGAATGCCGCGCCTGGACAATTAAAGAGGGAACCAAAGCCCCGCAGGCTGCAGGAAAGATACATACGGACTTTGAAAGGGGATTTATAAGATCCGAAACCATTGCCTATGATAAATTTATGGAGGCGGGGGGTTCAATGCTTACGGCCCGTGAAAAAGGTCTCCTCAGATCAGAGGGCAAGGATTATGTAATGAAGGACGGGGACATAGTAAACTTCCTGTTTAACGTATAAATGAAAATGCTTCTTAGTAACAAAAGCAAGAACGATAAAATTTACATATTGACAATAGCTTTAATCACTGCTGTTGGACTTTTGCATTGCATGTACTACGTTCGTGCCTACGGTGCTCAGACAGATTTTTTTCTTTACGATGAAAAAAATTATATCGCATGTGCAAGACGCATAGTGGAAGAAGGGCGTTTCAGTTTTTGGGGAGAAAGAAACGACGCATATGTTACTCCGGGCTTTCCGTTTTTTATGGCGTTATTTTTTAAAATTTTCGGAAGCGGCGCGGAAGGCATTTACGCGATAAGAATATTTCAAGGCTTTTTAGGCGGCAGTTTAAGCCTTATGACGGCGCTTATGGCAAGGCAGCTTAGCGGCAGGAAGAGCGTTGCCGTAATTGCGTCCTTAATTGTAGCGCTTAACGCTCAGATAGCTACCTATTGCAGATATATGCTGACCGAAACGCTGTACTTCTTTCTTCTGCTTTTGTTTTGCAACGTATATTTTAGCGCGCTTAAGACAAAAGAAAAGCGTCAGTTTATATTATCGGGAGCTTTGTTTGCTACGGCTGTTATGGTCAGGCCTCCTGTGGCGTGCATTATACCGTTGCTTATGCTGTTTGCGCTGCTTGACAGTTCAAAGTGCAACAAAGATGCTAAAAAACAGCTTTGGCTTCGAACAGCAGCATTTGCGGCAGCGTTTGTTGCGGTATGCCTTCCGTGGTGGATAAGAAACATAGTTACGCTTAAAGAATTCATCCCGTTTTCCACGCAGACAAATGCCTTTTTTTACGGTTTTTGCGAAGATCCGCTTAAATACAATCTGCAGGACCCGGGAACTATTTTGGGAAATTTGAAGTATGTTTGGATGTTCTTTAAGGAGGATCCGTTCGGTATGCTTTATTATATGAGCTTCGGGAAGTTCAACGGTATATTCCTCACGGATGATGTAATAGTTCAGCCGGTGCTGTCTGCCGCAAATCATATTTTGAATAGTTTTACGGTAGCACTCGGTTTTACCGGATTTGTGGTATCATTAATTAATGCTAGGAAATATCGCCGTGTGATAATAACTGTTTTATATTTTGTGCTGATGACCTTTTTGGTAATACCTGTTGCCAGGTACGGCGTGCAGTTTGCCCCTTTTCTTGCAATCTTCGGAGCGCTGCTGATAGTGAATGCTGTTAAAACTGAAAGAAGTGAAGAATGATGAGTGCCGATTTGAATTTAAACGAAAGAGATAAGGATTTGATAAAAAAATCCGTTTATTTTTCCGGATTGCCCGACAAAGAACTGAGTTCCGCACTTACTTTTTATCAGGCGCGGGAAAAGAAATATAAGGCGGGAGACTATCTGGTGAAGCAGGGTAAACCTATTCCGGCATTCGGGATAGTACTTGGCGGCATAGTTCAGGTTTGTATGGATGATGCCGAGGGTATGCAGATGATATTGGCGAGTAATTCTCCCGGAGACAGTTTCGGTGAATCGCTGGCGTTTTTAGGAACTAAGGAAAGCCCTGTATATATCAGAGCCGTAGAGGATTCGAGAGTGCTTTGGCTTAAGCTGGACCGCATTTCCGCACCTAAACCGGGAATGTGCAATCACGATTACGTTATGCGTGTGATGGACGGTTTCGCAAAGCAGGTTTTTGACATGAATAACCGCATTCAGGTTCTATCCAAAAGGAGTCTGAGGCAAAAACTTATAACTCTGTTTTCCCAGTATAAGCAAAAAAGCGGCAGCAAAACTTTTGATATTCCGCTTTCGAGAGAAGATATGGCAGTCTACCTTGGTTGCGACAGAAGCGCACTTTCCAGAGAGCTTTCCAACATGAAGAAGGACGGAATAATCGATTACTACAGGAACAGTTTTAGAATTTTATGAATGTGGAAATACTTGCTCCGGCAAGAGACATCGAAACATTAAGAACCGCTATAAGATACGGCGCGGACGCCGTGTATCTTGGCGGGCCGATGATGCAGATGCGCGCGGCATCTGTAGGCTTCTCTTGGGAAACTTTAAATGAGGCGTCGGAGCTTATTCATGCTGCGGGCAAGAAACTCTATGTGACAGTAAACATCTTTCCGGATAATAGTGAAATTCCCATGCTCGGGGATTATACGAGGCGACTTAAGGAACTCGGCGCCGACGCTCTTATAGTTTCAGATATCGGTGCCATAGCTGAAATAAAAGAGAAAAATCCTGATATTGAAATACACTTGAGTACTCAGGCCAATTGTATGAACTACAAGGCCGCCCGGGTTTATTACAATATGGGGGTTAAAAGAATAGTATTGGCAAGAGAACTGAGCATAGATAAAATAGCGGAGCTAAGAGTCAATACTCCTTCGGATATGGAGCTGGAGGCCTTTGTTCACGGTGCTATGTGCATGAGTTATTCGGGGCGTTGCATGATATCTTCGTTTACGACCGGAAGGAGTGCGAACAGAGGTGAGTGTACCCAGTCCTGTCGATGGAACTATTATCTTATGGAAGAAAAAAGACCTGGAGAATTCTTTAAAGTCGAAGAAAGCGAAAACGGCATGGCGATATTAAGTTCCAAGGAGCTTTGCTGTGTCGATATACTTGATAAGCTCCATGCGGCCGGTGTCTGCTCTTTCAAAATAGAAGGCAGAATGCGGACTCCCTACTATGTGGGAACGGTTGTAAACGCATACAGGCTTCTTGTAGACGGGAAAATTACAGCGGAAGAAGCAAGGGCTGAACTTGATACTGTAAGCCACAGACCTTTTTGTACGGGATTTTATATGGGTGATTCCGAATCCATTGCACCTGATACAGGCGGATACATAAGAGACGCCCTGTTTGTCGCAACAGCCGTGGAGGAAAGTGTAGATGGATATGTCAAGATTGAGACAAGAAATCCATTTGAGCTTGGTGATGAACTTGAAGTTCTTACACCGGGATACAAAGGCAGGGCATTCAGGATTAGATCCATAACAGACGAAGATGGGTTAAGCATCAGCCGTTCCGCAAGCCCCATGAGGCTGCTCGAAATAAACGCTCCGGACGGTGTAAAGCCGTTTGACATCTTACGTAAAAGGCTCAATTAAAAACGATTTTCAACAGTCGAATTAAGAGAAAACATACAAGGAACTTTTATGACAAAAACAGATAGAGTTCTAAAACAGGAAGCACGGCTCTCGGAGATGCTGACTTATGAAAGGCGCCTTTGGGAAAGTGGCTGCAAATTCGTAGCAGGTGTTGACGAGGTGGGAAGGGGTCCTTTGGCAGGACCCGTTGTAAGCGCTGCCGTAATATTGCCGCAAGATTTTAAGCTTCTCGGAGTAGATGATTCAAAGAGGCTTACGCCAAAGAGAAGAGAAGAGCTCTGCGAGAAGATAAAAGAAATTGCTCTGTGTTGGAGTGTAGGACGAAGAGAACCTTCCCGCATAGACGAGATAAATATTCTTGAGGCAACAAAAGAGTCTATGCTTGATGCCGTAAACGCGCTTAGAATAAGACCTGAACACGTACTTTTAGATGCGGTGGGTCTTAAGGCTTTGAGTCTGCCCCAGACCGCGATAGTACATGGAGACGCCGTTTCGGTTTCTATTGCGGCGGCTTCAATCATAGCTAAAGTTACAAGAGACCGGGAAATGACGGAGATGGCTAAAATATATCCGGGATATTCATTCGAATCAAATAAGGGCTACGGCACAGCGGCTCACTATGAGGGTCTGAGAAGTCTGGGCCCATGCGCGATACACAGAAGGACTTTTCTTTAGGAGGTAGAATATGATTTATAAAGAATTTAAGGGAGACAGGATTTCACGTTTGGGTTTCGGTTGTATGAGATTTCCGCTCATTGAGGGAAGCACCGATATAGATGAGGTTCTGACCGAGAAAATGGTCGATTACGCCATAGCAAACGGCGTAAATTATTTTGACACCGCAGCTCCGTATCATGACGGGAATTCGGAGATAGTAATAGGGAAAATTCTTAAAAAATACCCCAGAGACAGCTTCTATCTGGCTACCAAATTTCCCGGACATCAGATAAAGCCGGGTCTTGAAGGCAAAGTTACCCAGCTTGATTACGTTTTTGAGGGTCAATTAAAAAAATGCGGCGTTGAATATTTTGATTACTACCTTCTCCATAATGTCTGCGAAAACTCAATGGATGTATATACGGATCCCCAAAGAGGGATTATAGAATACTTAGTAGAACAGAAAAAGGCCGGCAGGATAAGGCATCTGGGCTTTTCTTCACATGCGTCATATGAAACCCTCAAAGATTTCGTTGAAAAATACGGGGCCGATATGGAGTTTTGCATGATTCAGCTGAACTATCTGGACTGGACGCTGCAAAACGCAAAAGCGAAGTACGAATATCTGAGGGATAAAGGACTCGGTATTTGGGTAATGGAATCTGCAAGAGGCGGAACATTGGCCAACTTAAGACCTGAGATAGCGGAAAGGCTCAAGGCCGCAAGGCCTGATGAAAGCGTAGCGTCATGGGCCTTCAGATGGATTCAGGAACTTCCCGACATAAATGTGGCACTGTCCGGGATGTCAACTTATGAGCAGGTGCTTGACAATATCAAAACCTACTCCGAAATAAAGCCTTTGAGCGATTCCGAAAAACATCTCATCGAAGACATAGCCGCAAATTTCGCGAAGTTTGTGCCCTGTACGGCATGTAACTACTGCCTTAAAGAGTGTCCGCAGGAACTTAATATTCCGGGTATAATCAAGGCTTACAACGATTTTCAGGTGCAATTTTCCTTTACCCCGCTGATGTACATAGAGGCGCTCGGTGACGGGAAGAGACCGAGTGATTGCCTCGCTTGCGGCGCCTGCGAAGCTCAGTGTCCGCAGGGAATTAAGATAAGTGAAGTAATGCGCAAATGTGTAGAAACCTATGAAAGCCATCCGTCATGGACTCGGATTTGTCAGCAGCGCTTCGAGAAAGCAAACAAGAAAATAGAATCATAAACTCCAACAAACTTTCCGGCACAATCGACTTATGAAGAACAGATTGATTATTTTTAACTTGAAAAATTGGGCAGTCTTTGCGTTTGCTATTGCTGCCGCGAGCTTTATCAGTATTTTACTCAGCAGGTTCAGCACATCGGATTTTCACGTCCCTATGATATTTGTGCTGGCGGTGCTGGTTATTTCGTTGTACACGGAAGGATATTTTTACGGAGTACTCGCAGCTGTTGTCGGTGTGTTTGCTGTCAACTGGGCTTTTACTTATCCGTATTTCGCATTTAATTTTTCCCTTCCGGGATATCTGTTGACCTTTGTGACAATGCTTACTGTAGGTATCGTCACCTCGCTGCTTTCTTCGCGAAGCAAAGAGCAGGAAAGAGCAAGAATGGAGAGCGAAAGGGAAAAGATTCGCGCCAATCTGCTTCGTGCAATATCCCACGATTTGAGAACTCCTCTTACCTCAATCAGCGGTTCAATTTCAACTGTTCTGGAAGAAGGGGCCCTCCTTTCGGAAAGCCGGAAAGCCGAACTTTTAGCGGACGCCAAGAGCGATGCCGAATGGCTTTGCCGAATGGTTGATAATTTGCTGTCCGTTACAAGAATACGCAGTGATTCAAATGTCATCCGTAAAGAGAACGAGCTTCTGGAAGAGGTTGTGGCGGAAGCCGCATTGACATTTGCTAAAAGAAACCCGCATATAAATCTTGATATACAGCTTCCCGCCAATCCGGTATTCGTTCCTATGGATGCCATGCTGGTGGAACAGGTGCTGATAAACATAATGGACAATGCGGTCATTCATGGAGTCACAACCGACAAAATAAAAATTATCGCAGTTGAGGATAGCAAGTTCGTAAATGTATGTATAACGGATAATGGAAAAGGAATAAGTAAAGCCATTATAGACCATCTGTTTGACGGATCGCTGCAGCTTACCTACGGAAATGCGGCGGATAATAATAAATTTATGGGCATAGGTCTTCAGGTTTGCAAGACAATAGTTGAGGCTCACGGGGGCCGCATAACGGCGCGCAATACCGATGAGGGTGCAGAGTTTAGTTTCAGTCTGGCGAAATGAGTAAAATAAAGGACAAAATACTGATTATAGAGGACGAAAAAAGCATTGCAGGGCTTATTGAAGCTATATTGAGTTCAAACGGATTTGACGTTGTGATAGCAAAAAACGCGGCCGACGGATATGCAATGACTTCTTCGCATTGTCCGGATTTAATCATTCTCGATCTGGGGCTTCCTGATTTTGACGGAGTTCAGCTTATAGAGATGGTCAGGTCATGGAGTACGGTACCCATTGTTGTAGTATCAGCCAGAAGCACCGAGCGTGATAAAGTCGTAGCGCTTGAGGAGGGGGCTGATGATTACATTACCAAACCGTTTGGCGGCGCAGAACTTCTGGCAAGGGTCAGGGTTGCTTTAAGACACAGCAGAAGCAGCGGTGGTAATAAAGAAGTAGCAGCTACCGGAAAGCTCCGTATAAAGGATTTGCTTATTGACTATGATAAACACCAAGTTCTTATAAACGGTAACAATGCGCATTTGACTCAGGTCGAGTTTAAAATAGTGTCGCTTCTCGGTCAATATGCCGGAAAGGTTCTGACTTACGATTCAATTATGAAGAGGCTTTGGGGACCTGCAAGCGGCGGAGACAATCAAATACTAAGAGTCAATATGGCCAATATAAGGCGTAAGATTGAAAAGAACCCGGCCCAGCCAGAGTATATATTTACCGAGGTCGGAATAGGCTACAGAATGATTGAATCTTAACGATATCTTAACGCCATTGAATGATTTGTTAACGGCTTTCGGCAATAATTCCTGCTAATATCAAGGCAGGAATTATTGTTTTGGAGGTGACGTATGGAAAAATATTTTGAAGAATACATGCAACCCGGCGAAAAGCTTCTTTGGTGCGGAAAGCCGGAACCGTTTGAAGTCTTTGATGGTGAATATAAAAAGAAGATTTCTTCAACCATTTTGTTCTGGTCGGCTTTGGCGGTTTTTTGTGAAATATGCTATATAAGCTTTGCTCTGGGCGCAAAATTGAAGATAAGTATTGTAGTTGTAGTGTTGATGGCGGCTCTTTGTGCTTTAGCGCTTTTGGCAAGACTCAGTGAACCGGCTCAAGTGAGAGCTATGGAATATGCGCTTACCGACAGGAGTATAATGGTGAAGGGGAAAAATTTAAAAATTTGTCCGTATGCCGATGTGAAATACGCGTGGATTCATACCGATAAGGTCGGAACAAAAAGTCTTATATGCGGTGCTCTGACAGACTCCTTGCACAACGAAAATTTTGACGCAAGGCTTGTTACGGTGCGCGGAAACGCAAAGGGTTTAAAGGGTAGATACCTGGCGGATTCAATTGCAATGTATTCTATACCGGAAACCGCAGTCGAAATAATAAAAGGTCACTTGCCACTTAAAAAATTCTAAAATCGGAATTTTTATATTATAATATTCGGATTTCCAATGTTTGTTTCATAATTCAGTTGTACTGCTTTCTGTTTCATTATTTCATTTAAT
Organism: uncultured Oscillospiraceae bacterium; assembly: GCA_964346675.1. Classification (GTDB taxonomy): domain Bacteria; phylum Bacillota; class Clostridia; order Peptostreptococcales; family Anaerovoracaceae; genus RUG13409. Next base: position 10,652 of record CAYFUZ010000025.1, read on the forward strand.
TAAAGGTTAAAATTTTTAAACCCGCAGCCGAGATAAAAGGCGGCGGGTTTTATTTTGCAAAAAAGTGGAGTAAAATCCCATAAATCTACAATATTATAGTTGACTTTATGAATTAAGTGGGGTAAAGTGGGGATAGCAATTCACTAAAACGGAGATATCTATGCTGATGGGAACTCAGGAAAACTTAATAGATGCCAAGAACAGGTACACGGTTCCCGCAAGGTTCAGAGAAGATATCGGTTTACGGTGCGTGCTTACGCGCGGACTTGATAACTGTCTTATCCTTTTTCCTATGGAGACATGGAAAGAACAGCAGACTAAACTCCAGGCTCTTCCTAAGAGCGATAAGGATGCAAGGCGTTTCCTGCGTTTTATTTATTCCAACGCTATGGAGTGCGAAATAGATAAGCAGGGAAGGACGGTTCTTCCGGAGTCTTATAGAAAGACCGCAGGAATTAAAAAAGAACTCGTAAGCATAGGCATGCTGGACAGAGTCGAAATCTGGGCTAAAGAAGTTTATGACAGCGATAATGACGGCGGCAAGCTGAGCCTCGAGGACCTTGAGAAGTTCAGCGAAAACTATCAGGTGTAAAAACATGGAGTTCTCCCATATACCGGTTTTGTTTGATGAGGTAATGGATGGCCTCAATATAAGACGGGATGGAGTCTATGCAGACGGAACTCTCGGCGGAGCCGGACATTCAATCGGTATTTGCAAAAGACTCGGCAGTGACGGCGTACTAATAGGCATAGACAGAGATTGTGACGCATTGACAGCGGCAGCCGAAAGGCTGAAACCGTACAACTGCGCCAAGCATTTGGTACACAGCAACTATTCGGACATAAAATTGATTCTTTCCGATTTGAATATAGCGGCACTGGATGGAGCTCTTCTGGATTTGGGCGTTTCCTCATTTCAGTTGGATAATACTGAAAGGGGATTCTCGTATATGCACGATGCTCCCCTTGATATGCGCATGAACAATAAGGATGCTCTTACAGCCGAAATCGTTGTAAATGAGTACAGCGAAGAAGAGCTCTTCAGAATAATCAAAGAGTACGGTGAGGAGCGCTGGGCAGCCAGAATAGCTCAATTTATAAGCAAGGAAAGAACAATAAACAAAATTACAAGCACAGCACAGCTTGTGCGCATCATAAAGGCGGCGATGCCCGCAGCCGCAAGGCGCGACGGGCCGCACCCTGCTAAAAGAACCTTTCAGGCAATACGCATAGAAGTAAACGATGAGTTGGGGCATCTGAAAAGGGCGGTTGAAGATTTTATAGATGTTCTGGCTCCGGGCGGAAGGTTTGCGGTTATATCCTTTCACTCGCTGGAAGACAGAATTGTTAAGGAATGTTTTCAAAAAAAAATCAATCCGTGTACCTGCCCGCCGCAGCTACCGATATGCGTATGCAAAAAGAAGCCCGAGCTAAAAAAGATAAACAGTAAGCCGCGAGTAGCAGATATGGAGGAACTGGAAACAAACCCCAGATCCCGCAGCGCAAAGCTGAGGATAGTTGAAAAGTTATGATAAGTTACATGAAACAGATGTTAAAGGGTAAAACAGGAGTAGTAATTGTACTGCTTTTGATTGCCGCTCTATGCATGAGCATAGTCGGAATGACGGCGCACATAACGACTCTTCAATACGATATCAATAACATCAACAATAAAATAAGCGCCGCCCAGTGGGAGCAGAGAAACCTGGAAGCAAAAATAAAAAGTTCCAACACCCTCGCATCACTTGAGTATTCGGCAGAAGATTTGGGGCTTATTCATCCGACTTTTGATCAGATAATTTATCTCGATACGACGGAGAATACGGTCCCCGATTTTGCGCTCGCCTTAAGAGAGATTGCATATAATAAATAAACAGCAAAAGCGCAAGACTCGCCTCTTGCGCTGTTTTTTAATTTTTGTTTTAGTTAATAAAGCTGCATGAACGAAGTCAACACATCATATAAAAACAGAACAAGGCTTATGTGGATATTCGGCTTTTTTATACTACTGTTCATACTGCTCACGTTTAAGCTGGGATGGATTCAGATAATACAGAGCTCTTATTACTCACAGAAAGCGCTAAAGCAGCAGACATCGGACAGTATGGTATCAGCGGTGCGAGGTTCTATTTTAGACTGCAACGGAAAGGAACTGGCTGTCTGCGCCACGACACACACGGTATGGGTGCGTCCTTCCGAGGTGAATTCCAACGGGGAAAATGATGCTGAAATAGAAGGCAACGCACGAATACAGGCCGCAAGTCTTGCTGCGATTCTCAGCATGGAAGACGATGAAGTGTACGAGATTATTACTTCCAACAAGACCCTGGTCAGAGTTAAAAAATACATCGACGCTGAGCTTGCTGATGCGGTAAGGCGGGAAAAGTTCGTCGGGATAGAGCTCGTTGAAGACGAGAGAAGAAGCTACCCTTACGGAACCTTTGCTTCGCATGTTTTAGGCTTTACAAATGATGATAACGACGGTCAGAACGGTCTTGAACTATACTACAACAGATATCTTTCGGGCATAAACGGAAGATTCATAACCACCAAGGATAAAAACAGAAGCTCGCTTATTTACGGCTCAAGTAAATATTATAGTCCTCAGGACGGTATGTCGCTTGTCACGACAATTGATGAAGGCATACAATACATAGTAGAGCAGAGGCTTGACGAATATAAGGAAATCACCGGCGCCACCAGAATAATGTGTATAGTTATGGACCCTAGTGACGGGGCCGTTAAGGCCATGGCGCAGACTAATGATTACGACCCGAATGATCCCAGAATTCCCGTACTTGAAGAGGATAAAAGCGGTTTTTACAAGCTGAATGACCAGGAAAAGCTTGACTACTGGTACAAGATGTGGCGATGCTTTTGCATAAGTGACACTGTTGAGCCCGGTTCCACTTTTAAGCTTATGACTACAAGTATAGCCCTTGATACCGGCGCAGCCAGGATGGGTGACAGATTTTACTGCAGCGGCAGCATAAAGGTAGCGGACAGAACACTGAAATGCTGGTATTATCCGCGCAGCCATGGCAGTGAAACCTTGCAGCAAGCGGTTGAAAATTCCTGTAACCCTGTAATGGTGCAGCTGATTCAAAAGATAGGTCTTAAGAATTATTACGAGGGGCTGGATGCCTTCGGACTTACCGCAAAATCCGGTGTTGATTATCCGGGTGAAGCAAGCAATATTATATATCCGAGCAACAGGGTAGGCCCTGTGGAACTGGCAACAATGGCTTACGGTCAGGGTATATCAGTAACACCGATAAGCCTTATAAGCGCAGTGTCTTCTCTTGCGAATGGCGGTTATGTAATGACTCCTCATTTCATGAAGGCTATGATTGATTCCGAAGGGAATGTGGTGCAGGAATATGAGCCGGAGGTAAAGGGTGTTTCGGTATCCGCACAGACTGCTCAGGATATGCTTTCCGTCATGGAACTTGTTGTAAAAGAGGGCGGTGCAGGGAGTGCCAAGATTCCCGGTTACAGAGTCGGCGGAAAGACCGGCACTGCCAGCAAGCCCACGGTGGGAGGTTATTCGGAGACAGACTTTTATTCGTCGTTTATAGGCCTGGCTCCCGTTGACGACCCGAAATTCGTTTGCCTTGTGGTAGTGGATACTCCGCACGGCAGAATTTACGGTTCTCAGACGGCTGCGCCGTGCGCAAAGAGTATAATGCAGGACATTTTGCAGTATCTGAATATAGAGCCCAAGTATACGGAAGCCGAACTGAAGGCTCTTAAAAGCAGCAAGACCACCGTGCCGGATGTAACCGAGCAAAATCTCGAGAATGCGGCCGGTATACTTGCCGGTCAGAATCTCAATTATGTGCTTTCGCCGGCGCTTCCGGTGGAGTCGGGAGAGATTCTTATAACAGATCAATTTCCCAAGGCAGGGGAAGAGCTTACAAAGGACTCTTTTGTGACGCTTTATTATAAAATTATCAATCAGGAGGATGAAACGGGACATGAGAGCAACTAAGCTTGGGATGCTTGCCGATGCGTGCAGCGGCATTTTGACGGGAGATGCGCAGATGACGGTCTGCGATGTAAAAATCGATTCCAGAGCGTGCGTTCCCGGAGATTTGTTTGTATGCGTTGTGGGCGAGAATAAGGATGGCCACGATTATATAAATTCCGCGTATGAAAAAGGCTGCAGATGTTTTTTGGTTAGCAGGGATATGAAAATTGAAGGAGCCTCATTTATAAAAGTTGAAGATACGAAGGCCGCATTTGCCAAAATGGCCGAAGCCTATCTCAATCAGTTTTCGTTAAGAAAAATAGCTGTCACCGGCAGCGTGGGCAAGACAACAACCAAGATGCTTACAGCTGCTGTAATGCAGTCAAGATATAATACGATATCCACTCAGAAGAATCTTAATACGGACCTCGGCACTTGCCTGACAGCGTTTATGGTTGATGAAACGACGCAGGCCGTGGTGTTTGAAATGGGGATGGATAAGAGCGGTGAGATTGCCGGCTATGTAAGCTGGATTAAGCCCGAGGTTGCACTCATTACGAACATCGGGATTTCTCATCTCGAAAGACTCGGAAGCCGTGATGCCATAGCCGACGCAAAGCTTGAAGTAGTAAATGAATTTACGGATAAAAATGTTCTTATAGTCAACGGCGATTCGGATTATTTGAGGACTCGTCAGGAAATAAGGGAGCGCGCCAAAAACAAGAGCAAATTCCAAATAATAATCATAGGTAAAGATAAGGATATAGAGTTGAGCAATGTAAAAAACGACGGAGCAAACGGCATAAGCTTTAAAATAAATGATACGTTGTTTAAGCTTCCTCTTATAGGGGAACACAATGCTATTGACGCAGCTCTTGCCGTAGCTTGCGGAACCTACTTCGGAATTTCCCTCGGGACTGCGGCAAAGGCGCTTGAAAATGTTATCGCAACCGACAAAAGGCTTCAAAGTGAAAGGCTCGGTGACATATTGCTTATAGATGACAGCTATAACGCCAGCCCGGATTCGATGATGGCCGGTATTTCAGCTCTTGCGGGAGTCAGGGCAAGAAGACGGATATTGGTTTTGGGAGATATGCTGGAACTTGGTTCCGAAGACGCAAGCGGTCATGTCGCCGTGGGAAGATTTGCAGCTGAGAAAGAGATAGACGTGCTTATTGCTATCGGAAACAAAAAAGATTATTATAGACAAGGCATTTTAGAGGCGGAAAACGGCAGATGTATCTTTGTTCCGCTTGAGAATCTGGATGCGGCCAGGACCTATCTCAAAGAGCTTTTAAGAAAAGACGACGCGGTTTTGGTTAAAGGCTCGAATTCAACAAGAGTTTCGGAGCTTGCACAATTTATAAGGGATAGTTTCGAATGAAAAAAATATACGTTTTTACAATCTTACTTTTTGCTGTTTCTTTGCTTATTTCGTTTGGCTGTACATACGGCATTCTTCCTCTTTTAAGAAAGCTTAAAGCGGGGCAGAGTATAAGGGAAGAAGGACCGCAATCTCATATGGCAAAGGCCGGAACCCCTACAATGGGAGGCATAGCGATTATAATAAGCTTTACGGTCTGCATGATACTTACAGGCTTTTTGAAAATGCATCAAAATCACCTGTTTGATACCTTGATGATTGTTGCGATTACCATTGCGTATGGTTTAATAGGTTTTTATGATGATTACATTAAGGTTGTAAAAAAAAGAAATTTAGGTCTCACCTCGATTCAAAAATTGCTTCTTCAGGCGACGGTAGCGTTAGTGGTTGCCGTATTTTCCGGGATGAAATCAACTGAGATATATATTCCGTTTTATCGTCAATATGTGGATTTCGGATGGCTGTACTATCCTTTTGTGGTCTTCGTTGTTATAGCGATGACCAATGCGGTAAATTTGACTGACGGACTTGACGGGCTGGCCAGCAGCGTCAGCGCTATCGCGGCGCTGCCGTTCATTTTTATGGGAATAAACACGGCATCCAACGCGAGTGCAACTTTTGGTGCAGCGGTTATTTGCGGTGCTTGTGCGGGCTTTTTTATTCTCAACAGGCATCCCGCCAAGGTTTTCATGGGGGATACGGGTTCTTTGGCTTTAGGAGGTGCGCTGTCGGGAATAGCGATAGTATCTGGACTTGAATTCATTCTTCCTCTTACAGGATTCATATATGTATTGGAGGCACTTTCCGTTATTATTCAGGTTATTGTTTTTAAAACACAGAACGGAAGAAGATTTTTCCGAATGGCTCCGCTGCATCATCACTTTGAACTCGGCGGTATGTCGGAAAATAAAGTCGTTATTATGTTCAGCCTGATTACGATGGTCATGGCGTTTGTGGTAATTATGTTTGCGTAAACCGATATGAAGAAATATCTTGTTGTCGGGCTTGGAAAGTCCGGGCTTGCAGCTTGCAGGCTGCTGGCGGGAAATGATGTCAGCGCCTGGGATGCGAAACCAGAAGAAGAATTCGATACTGAACTTGTTGCCGAACTTAAGGGGCTCGGCATTTCCTGCTATTTCGGAGAGTTGCCGCAAGGTGAGTTTGACGAAGCGATAGTAAGCCCCGGAATCAGACCCGACCATGCCGCGTGTAAACTCGCAAAAGAACTTAAGGGTGAGCTGGAACTGGCTTATGAAAACTGCCACGGCAAATTCGTCGCTATTACGGGAACCAACGGTAAGACAACGGTCACCACATTGGTTGGCGAGTTTGTAAAAGCTGCGGATATTCCGCACCGTGTAGTCGGAAATATAGGCAATGCGGTGTGCGGCAATCTAAGCGGCGTGGACAACACAACGCTGATGCTTACCGAGGTTTCAAGCTACCAGCTGGAAACCGTAATAAAATTCCATCCTCGTATTTCCGCAATACTTAATTTGTGTCCTGATCATCTGGACAGGCACGGCAGCGCCGAGGAATATTACAGATGCAAGTGCAGGATTTTTGAAAATCAGAACGAGGGGGATTTCCTTGTTTATAATATAGATGATGAAGAGACCGTAAAACATATCTCGCCCGCATGCGCGATTAAGGTTCCGTTTACCCGGACTAAAACTCCTATAGCTTTTGCTATGGAACAAAATATTGCCTACGTCAATGACGGAAAAATATTCGTCAGAAGAGATGGCAAGGATTGTGATATCATAAACGTTTCCGAGCTTCAGATTCCGGGAAATCATAATATAGAGAATGTTTTAGCTGCTGTTATGATAGGATCCCTTTGCGGTGTTAAAGCAAAGACCATGAGCAAAGTACTTAAGAATTTTAAAGGCATTGAGCACAGAATGGAATTTGTGCGAGAGCTGAAGGGCGTAAGATATATTAATGATTCAAAAGGAACCAATGTGGCATCGTCCGTAAGGGCTCTTGAGGCGATTAATACACCGATAGTTCTTATCGCCGGAGGTTATGACAAAAAACTTGATTTTCACGCTTTTATAAATGCATTTGAGGATAAAGTACGGTATCTGATACTGCTGGGTGAAACCGCTTCCTTAATTGAGAAGGCGGCTCTTGAATCCGGCTTTAAATACGGAAATATTATCAAATGCTCCACCTTGGATGCCTGCGTTGCAAGCGCCGCAAAACTGGCCGAGAAGGGAGACACGGTCCTTTTTTCTCCGGCCTGTGCCAGCTGGGATATGTTTACGAGCTTTGAAGAACGGGGAAGCGAATTCAAGCGCGCAGTAAAGGAACTTTAGTGAAAAAGAAGCCGGATAAAGAAAAAAACAAATATTCTAGGCGCTACCATGAGGGTGATTATTTTATGCTCATAACCACACTGGTTCTGACTCTGTTCGGGCTGGTGATGGTTTTTTCCGCAAGCTATTATGCGGGCTTGAGTAAGAAAAATGACGCTTTGTATTATCTTAAATCCGACGCCGTATGGGTGGCTTTGGGCTGGATAGTATTCATGGTTTTTGCCGCAATGGATTATCACAAGTGGGTTAGAGTATTGGCCCTTCCTATGCTGATAGCCGGCTTTGTTTTGCTTGCGCTGATATATACTCCAAAATCATGGGGCATTGCCACAACACTGAATAACGCTACAAGATGGCTCAACTTCAAGTATTTCACGGTAATGCCGGGCGAGGTAATTAAAACCTGTTTTATCATTTACCTCGCATATTACTTTTCCAAAAGGCGAAGTATGATAGACGAACTTCTTCGCGGTGTAATGTATCCGATATCCCTTGTATTGGCGGCATTTGTTTTGATATATTTCCAGCCGAATTTTTCTACCGCCGGCATTGTTCTCATGCTGGGTGCCGGCATTATGTTTGTGGCGGGTCTTAAGTGGAGATATATATTTACGGTTGGTGCGTTTGGAGTTGCGGCTGCTATCGGACTTTTTATGTTGAAGGGTGCCGATTACATGGTGGAAAGAATCGTGGGATTTTCGGATCCTTTTGCGGACGCTTTAGGCAGCGGTTATCAGGTATCTCAGGGTATACTGGCCTTCGGATCGGGAGGAGTTACAGGTATAGGTCTTGGGAAGAGCGTTCAAAAGGCTTTATATCTTCCTG
>CAYFUZ010000026.1:0-819 GCA_964346675.1 uncultured Oscillospiraceae bacterium
GCGGTAGGCAGAAGCATATCCGGAGAGGCTATAGTCTGCAACCTGAAGGATATGCCGCACCTGTTGATTGCGGGGTCCACGGGTTCGGGCAAATCGGTGTGCATAAATTCGATGCTTATCAGCTTACTTTATAAATCTACTCCGGAAGAGGTCAGGCTCATACTTGTCGACCCCAAGGTGGTGGAGCTTTCCGTATATAATGGAATTCCGCATTTGCTGATTCCGGTAGTAACCGAACCGGCAAAAGCCAGCGCTGCCCTTGGATGGGCCGTAAGCGAAATGAACGAGCGCTATGTCAAGTTCGCGGAAGAGGGCGTAAGAGACCTGACCGGCTATAACGACTATGTAAGCGCTAACGGCGAACCCGAAAAACTCATGCCGCAAATCGTTATAGTTATAGATGAGCTGCACGATTTAATGCTTTCAGCCAAGAATACGGTTGAGGATAACATCGCAAGACTGGCGGCCAAAGCAAGAGCCGCAGGCATGCATCTTATAGTTGCGACGCAAAGACCTTCCGTAGATGTAATTACAGGCGTTATTAAAAATAACATTCCTTCTAGAATAGCATTTGCCGTAGGAAACGCTATGGACTCAAGAACCATACTGGATGAGGGCGGAGCTGAAAATCTGCTCGGAAAAGGTGATATGCTCTATGCTCCTCAGGGTATGAGTAAACCCCTAAGAGTTCAGGGCTGCTTTGTATCAGACAGCGAGGTTTCGTCGGTCATTGATTTTGTCAAGGCATCCAACGCTGAGGCTGAATACAGCGACACCGTGCAAAATATTATCGCTAAAGCGACTGTTCCCGCTACAGAG
>CAYFUZ010000026.1:829-4218 GCA_964346675.1 uncultured Oscillospiraceae bacterium
CTGTCGAATATGTTGTAAGGGCTCAGGAATGCTCCGTGTCCATGCTTCAAAGACGCTTCAGAATAGGTTATAACCGCGCAGCCAGATTGGTTGATGCAATGGAGGAGCGCGGGATAATAGGCCCGGCAGACGGAGCAAAAAGGCGCAAAGTAAACCTTTCTCTTGAAGAATGGATGGCTTCGGATCCGGCCAACACGGAGATTCCGGAAGAAATAAATTGACGACCAAAGTTTATATTAAAACCTTAGGGTGCGAAAAAAATACGGTAGATTCGCAATGCGCAGCAGGCCTTTTGGAAGCTTCCGGCTGCGCTGTTGTTGACGACTCCGCAATGGCGGATGTCATCTTAATTAATACGTGCGGATTTATTAATGACGCAAAACAGCAGTCTATAGAAGTTATATTTGATTATATAAATGAAAGAATATCCGGGCAGAAAATAGTGGTTTCGGGGTGTTTGTCGCAACGTTATTCAAAGGAGCTGGCAAAAGAAATTCCGGAGGTTGATTTCTTTTTAGGAGTAAATGATTATTCAAAACTTCCCGAAATAGTTAAAGGCAAGGCATCCGAAAGAGTGTTTGCAAATCCCTGCGGCAGAGTTTTCGAAGAAACGGGACCGAGAAGGATAGATGCGTCCTGCGTCAGCGCATCGCTGAAAATAGCGGAGGGCTGCAACAATATTTGTTCCTACTGCATAATTCCGTTTATACGAGGACGATACAGAAGCAGAAAACCGGAAGATATATTGGCGGAAGCTAAACAACTTGTTGATAACGGCATCAGGGAACTGAATATCATAGCTCAGAATGTCACGTATTACGGCAGAGATTTCAAGAAAAAGAATATGCTTTTGGAACTGCTGCAGGAACTGTGTAAGCTCGATAAACTTGAATGGCTCAGGCTTATGTATTGCTATGAAGATGAAATAACTCCGGAACTCATTGAGCTTATAAAAAAAGAACCTAAAATAGTTAAATATATAGACATTCCCATTCAGCACTGTTCGGATAAGATTTTAAAGGCTATGAACCGTAAATCCACCGGCGCAAGTATCAGAAATACCGTAAGTTTGTTACGTAAACAAATTCAGGATATTGTGATACGAACCACCCTGATTACCGGATTCCCGGGAGAAGATGCGGATGATTTCAACGAGCTTTATGATTTTGTCTCCGAAATGAAATTTGACCGTCTGGGTGTATTTGCTTACTCACAGGAAGAGGGGACAAAGGCTGCGGAGATGAAGCCTCAGGTTCGTCAGGATGTCAAGGAGCGCAGGCGCGACAAAATCATGGAATTACAGCGCAGTATTTCGCTTGAAAATAACAACAATTATATTGGACGGACATTGCGCTGCTTGGTCGAAGAGGATTCCGGGGACGGAACTTACATTGGAAGAAGCGAATACGACGCCGAGGGTATAGACAACGGCGTTATCATTACATCTAAAACCGAACTTAAACCCGGACAGTTTGTACGGGTTCTTGTAACGGATGCCTTTGATTATGATTTATGCGGAGAGGTTATATAATGAATTTGCCCAACAAGCTTACAATTGCAAGAATTATAGCCGTGCCGATTTTTGCGGCACTGTATATGCTGGATTTACCTGTTTTGGCCTTTATCGTATTCATACTGGCTTCGTTAACGGATATGCTGGACGGAATGATCGCGCGAAAACATAATCTGGTGACCAATTTCGGAAAAATTATGGATCCGCTTGCGGACAAAATTCTGGTATACGCGGCGTTTTGCCTTTTTGTCGAAAAAGGCTTGGTTCCGGGTTTTATGCTCATAATAATACTTGCAAGAGAGTTTGCCGTTGCAGGAATGAGAACGGTGGCGGCGTCCGAAGGAATTGTTGTTGCTGCGGGCACGACAGGGAAAATAAAAACGGTGCTCCAAATGATAGCGGTTCCGCTTCTGATTATATCGTCGTTGCATCCGACGATTCTTTTACTGGGAAGAATATTCCTCTGGGCGTCTTTGATTATGACGGTAGTGTCCGGAGCTGAATATATAATCAAAAACAAGCAAGTATTTTCGATGTAGAGACGCAAAATGAACGATTTGAAGGGCATATCCGAAAGGGTCGTAAAATTACTCATTGACAAAGAAATTTCCATTGCCGCGGCCGAATCTATGACCGGGGGTATGTTCGCGGAGTATTTTACTTCAGTGCCGGGAGCCTCCAAGGTTTTTGACAGGTCGTTGGTCACTTACAGCAACAGAGCCAAAAACGAAGAACTTGGCATCCCTCTTGAGACAATATCCACTTACGGAGCAGTCAGCAGACAGGTGGCGGAACTTATGGCCTCAGGGCTTAGCAATAAATGCGGCGCAAGGCTTTGCATCTCGGTTACCGGAGTTGCCGGACCCGGACCTGATGAAAGAGGGGTTCCCGAAGGAACGTTTTTTATCGGATTACACGTGGACGACTTTACCAAAGTAAAAAAAATCGAGCTAGGAGCTTTGAGCAGGAAAGAAGTACGGGAAGCAGCCTGTCTTGAAATGTTCCAATTTGTCGAAGAAATTGTTCTAAACCAATTGACAAAATAGTAAAAATATAGTAATAATATTATGCTTGACTGAGGGCATCGTTCGGGGTATTATGAATAAGAACAAATGTTCTTTATTTCGGAGGTAAATATGGCTATAAGCAAAAGCGGTAAGGAAAAAGCTCTTGAGGCAGCGCTTCAGCAGATTGACAAAAAATTCGGCAAAGGTTCCATTATGAGTCTGGGTGACGAAAGCACCAGAAAAGATATTGAGACTATTTCCACGGGTTCCGTAAGCCTTGATATCGCCTTGGGAATCGGAGGCCTTCCAAAGGGGAGGATTATCGAAATTTACGGACCTGAATCCTCAGGAAAAACCACGTTGGCTTTGCATGTCCTCGCTGAGGCTCAGAAAGCAGGCGGAAAAGCCGCATTCATAGACGCAGAGCATGCGCTCGATCCGACATACGCAAAGGGTATAGGAGTCAATATTGACGAACTTTTGGTCTCACAGCCGGATACAGGGGAAGATGCTCTTGAAATCTGCGAAATGCTGGTTCGTTCCGGTGCCATTTCCGTGATTGTAATAGATTCGGTTGCGGCGCTGGTTCCTAAATCCGAAATAGAGGGCGAAATGGGCGACAGTCACGTAGGCCTTCAGGCGAGGCTGATGTCACAGGCTCTGCGAAAAATCACCGGGATAGCGAACAAGACCGATACTATGATAGTCTTTATAAATCAGCTGAGGGAAAAGATAGGAATTATGTTCGGCAATCCCGAAACCACCACAGGCGGCCGCGCTCTTAAATTCTATTCGTCCGTAAGGCTTGATGTAAGAAGAGTTGATTCCATAAAAAGCGGCGACAGCGTAATAGGCAACAGAACACGAGT
>CAYFUZ010000026.1:4228-18565 GCA_964346675.1 uncultured Oscillospiraceae bacterium
GGTGTTATTTCTAAAACAAAAACCATTGCGATTTTTATTAACCAAATTAGAGAAAAAGTAGGAGTTTTCTTTGGAAACCCAGAAACTACCACTGGTGGTAGAGCCTTAAAGTTTTACTCTACAATTCGTTTAGATGTTAGACGTATTGAACAATTAAAAAGTGAAGGAGATCCAATAGGTAACCTAACAAGAGTTAGAGTTGTAAAGAATAAAGTAGCTCCACCGTTCAGGATGACGGAATTTGACATCATGTACGGAGAAGGCATATCCAAACCGGGAGACATACTGGATTGTGCAACGGAAGCAGGCCTGCTCGAAAAATCCGGTTCCTGGTATTCTTATAACGGCGACCGCATAGGTCAGGGAAGGGAAAATGTAAAGAATTATTTAAAGAATAATCCCGAGCTCATGGACCTGCTCGAATCTCAAATTAAGGAAAAATTCATACCTAAAAAAGACGAACACTTAAAGGACGATTCGGATAACATAAAAGTAGACGAAGACGGGGTGGTAATAGAGGAATAAATAACTACATTAAATCCAATGTTATCCTTGACATACAACGCAACTATTCGTATAATAGTTGCGTTGCCGCTCTAAGTGGGTATTTTTAAGTGCTGTAAAGCCACCTATACAGGCGAGCCCGTATATAGGAGGAGAACAAGATGTACGCAGTAATTCAGACCGGCGGAAAACAGTATCGCGTGGAAGAGGGAGACTTTATTAACGTTGAGAAACTGAACGCCGAAACGGGTGCTACGGTAAGCATTCCGGAAGTCCTGATTGTAGGAAAGCAGAACGAAACTCTCGTCGGAAAACCCTACGTGGCAGGCGCAACCGTAAAGGCGGAGGTTGTAGAGACCGGCAGAGCCCAAAAGGTTCTTATTTACAAGTATAAGGCTAAGAAGGATTACAGAAAGAAAATGGGTCACAGACAGCCGTATACAAAGCTTCAGATTAAGACTATTGCAGTAAAGGCATCATCGGATGTGAAGACTGCAGAAGAATAATCGTTCTAGGAGGTATTAAACATGGCAAGTAAAAAAGGTGTAGGTAGTTCCAAGAACGGCCGCGAGTCCCAATCCAAACGACTCGGATTAAAGAAGTCGGACGGACAGTTTGCTACAGCCGGATCCATTCTGGTAAGGCAGAGGGGAACCAAGTATCATCCGGGCAACAATGTTGGCCGCGGCGGAGATGATACTCTGTTTGCAAAAGTTGACGGTGTTGTGAAGTTCGAACGAAAAGACAAGACCAGAAAGCAAGTAAGCGTATATCCGCAAGAAGCTTAAACTCACGGCCCCTATGGAAACATAGGGGCTTATTTATTAAAAGGTATTATGTTTGTAGATAAAGCACAAATTAATATTAAGTCCGGCAGGGGCGGGGACGGATGCGTTTCCTTCAGGCGTGAGCCTTACGTACCGCAAGGTGGACCCGATGGCGGCAACGGAGGCAAAGGCGGCAGCGTCATTATCAAAGCTGAAAGAAATCTTAAAACTCTTATGGATTTCAGATACAAGAGAGTGTATGAAGCAGAAAACGGCGAAGCGGGCCGCGGAAAAAAACAGTACGGGAAAGACGGGGCGGATTTGATTATAAAAGTTCCGGTCGGAACTATCGTCAAAGACGTTTCCTCCGCTGCGATTATGGCGGATCTTAAAGAGGACGGACAGGAACTTGTGGCGGTCAAAGGCGGCCGCGGCGGGAGAGGAAACATATGGTTTAAAAATTCCGTACGTCAAGCCCCCAATTTTGCCGAAAGCGGCGGATTTGCTGCTGAAATGACCGTTGAACTTGAACTTAAGCTCTTAGCGGATGTGGGACTGGTCGGATATCCCAATGTGGGAAAATCAACACTTCTTTCGGTTTCTACAAGCGCGCAGCCTAAGATTGCAAACTATCATTTTACAACAATAACTCCAAATCTGGGAGTTGTCAGCTTGTACGACAAAAGCTTTATAATGGCGGACATCCCCGGGCTTATAGAGGGGGCTTCGGAAGGTTTAGGTCTTGGCCTTGATTTTCTCAAGCACATAGAAAGAACCAGAGTTATTATTCACCTCGTAGATGCGTCCGGAAGTGAGGGTAGAGATCCCGTAGAAGACTTTGATAAGATAAATGCGGAGCTTGCAGGTTATTCCGAAGCACTTACACATAAGCCTCAAATTGTTGTTGCCAACAAAATGGACATGAGTTCACCGGAGCAGTTTGAAAGGCTTAAGAAACATGTCGAGGATAAAGGCTATAAACTCTATCCGATGACTGCCCCGGTTCACGAAGGCGTAAAAGAGGTTCTTAATGCGGCATTCGCAGAACTCGAAAAGTTGGGTGATGAACCGGAAGAGAACACCGTATTTTATAAACCCCGTAGTATAGAAGACGATCCGGATTACAGAGAGGTTGAGGTCTTTAAGGAAGACGGCGCCTGGCATATTGAAGGTAAACAGCTACGCAAGATATTCGACTCCACAAACTTCAATGATACGGGCTCTTTAAGGTATCTATACAAGTATATTGAAGACAAGGGAGCCATTCAAAAATTACTCGGAATGGGGCTTCAGGACGGCGACAGCATATTTGTATTCGATTATGAGTTCATTTACTATGATGAATAATACGCAGAAAGTATTGGACGGGCTTTTGATGAAGGTCAAAAAGCCTGCCCGTTATATAGGCGGAGAGCTTTACCAAACCCTTAAGAAGGATGGGGAATTTGAGATTCGTTTTGCTTTTTGTTTCCCCGACACATACGAAATCGGAATGTCCTATATGGGCCTTTCCATTCTGTATCATTTGCTTAACAAAACCGAGCATACTTTTATGGAGAGGGTATTTGCCCCTGCGGAAGATATGGAGGCTCTCATGCGTGCCGAAAATCTTCCTCTTTTTACACTCGAAAGCAAGACGCCGGTAAGGGAGTGCGATATTGTAGGATTTACGCTTCAATACGAACTTTCCTACACTAACATTTTAAATATGCTGAATCTTTCAGGTATACCTCTGCTCGCAAAGGATCGCGGAGAAAACTTCCCATTGGTAGTTGCGGGAGGACCTTGTGCTTTTAACGCTGAACCATTGGCGGATTTTTTCGATGTTATTATGATAGGAGACGGCGAAGAAGTTCTCCCGGAGCTTTGCAAAAGGACAGCGAAAGCAAAAAAGGAGGGTCGCGCCAGAACGCAGCTGCTAGAGGAACTTTCAGGAATACAGGGAATATATATTCCTTCGTTTTATAAACCGTTATATGAAAAAGATGTATTTGTAAGATACGATAAACTTAACACCAAAGCTCCGGACAGGGTTTTAAGAAGCATTTTGAACGACATAGACGCAGTGGATTTTCCTACGCGTAATATAGTTCCGCTTATAGAAGTGGTTCATGACAGAGCGGTCTGTGAAATATTTCGCGGATGCACAAGAGGATGCCGTTTTTGCCAGGCCGGTATGATATACAGGCCCGTAAGGGAACGCTCGGTTGAGAAGAATGTTGAAATAGCAAAAAAACAACTTGAAGCCTCAGGACACAATGAACTTTCGCTGCTTTCTCTTTCGACATCTGATTATACTGGGTTCAAGCAACTTACGGAAGAACTTATTCCGTATTGTGAACAGAAAAAAACAGCAATTTCGTTGCCTTCTCTTCGCCTCGACAATTTCGGTTTCGAACTTTTGGAGCGTGTACAAGGCGTAAGGAAAACCGGTCTTACCTTTGCCCCCGAGGCGGGCACTCAACGCTTAAGAGATGTTATAAACAAACAGCTCACTGAAGAAGAAATATTAACCGCTCTTGATAAGGCAATCGACATGGGATGGAACTCGGTTAAGCTCTATTTCATGATTGGGCTTCCTACTGAAACCGATGAAGATGTTTTGGGGATAGCAGAACTTACGAAAAAAATACTCGACCTTGCTTACTTGAAGAACGGAAACAAAAGGGGAAGATTTAATGTGTCGGTAAGTGTTTCGAATTTCGTTCCCAAACCTTTTACACCATTCCAATGGGTAAGACAGAACAGTGAAGAAGAGTTTTCCGAAAAACATGAGCTTTTAAAAAAGGAATTCAGCAGGATCAAAGGCGCTGCACTGCGTTATCACAGCAGCTATCAAAGCAGACTTGAGGCGATATTCGCGAGAGGGGATAGGAGACTGGTTCCGGCCCTGATTAAAGCTTACGAGTTTGGTTGTAAGTTCGATGCCTGGACCGAGCACCTTGACGAAAACAAGTGGCGAAAGGCACTGGGGGAAAGCAGCATAACGGAAGATTACTTTGCGCTGAACGAATTAAATCCGGGGGACCCGCAGCCCTGGGATATAATAGACTGCGGCGTAAGCAATGACTTTTTAAAGTCCGAATTGCAGAAGGCTCAAGCCGCCGTCACAACAAAGGATTGCCGTTATGGATGCAATACCTGCGGAATAAACAGGTACGCGGACTGCAAATGCGGGGGTATCTATGAATAGGTATCTTTTGAGTTTCTATAAAAAGGGCAACATGAGGTATATATCTCATCTCGATTTGCAGAGGCTGTTTCAGAGAGCCATAAGGCGCGGAGATATTGCAGTGGCTTATTCCAATGGATATAATCCTCATGAACTGACAAATATCGTACAGCCGCTGGCACTTGGATTTGAGGGGCTTGCGGAGCTGTTTGAAATTGATACGCTGGTACCTTATGACCCCGTTGAGCTTTTAAATCGGATGAATAGGGCTCTTCCGGAAGGGATAAGGTTTTATAACTGCGTTGAAACTCCCAGACAAAACCAAAGCAGCAGTTGTATTACAGAATCAGCTGTTTATGAGGTTGCGGTTGAGGATTCGGAAATTTTAAAAAAACTTGACGTGGCGGCTTTTATGCGGCAGAGTATAATCAGCATATCAAAATACGATAAAAAAAAGAAACTTGACGTAAGAAAAGATGTCGGTGGAATGATTAAGGATCTTGATATTATAGATGAAAAGCTTGCGATGAATCTGGCTTGTGCCCCAAATGAAACCCTGAATCCGTTACACCTTCTAAAAGAACTTTTTGATTTTTCAAACATGCCCTTCAAAGCTGAGAGGCTTCTGATTACCAGAATTAAATTATGTAAACAAAATGAGGAGCAACAATAAGAAAACAAATTCTAAACAAATATGGGTCTGGATTCTGACTGTAGGATTGTCTGCTTTTTACATCATTATCGGCAATCGGTATATGAGTAAAGATTTAGATATAATGAACCTCGGCACAGCCACTGTTAAAGCGGTGGTGACCGAACTTGGTGAATACAGGGAGGAAAGAGTTGAAGCGGGTGCGGAATATATCAACTACATTCAGTTTTTCGAAGCCAAGGTTCTTTCCGGTAAGCAAAAGGGCGAAATATTCGCTGCTCGCCAGGATACTGATAATTACACAAATATGAACGAAAGCCCCATTAAACCCGGAGACAAAATTATTCTTTACAATCTCGGTGAGGAAGATGCTCCGCAGTGGGTATTCGGAAGCTATGCCAGATTCGATACGATGGCTGTTTTCGGGATAATATTCTTTGTTTTGCTTATAGTTTTCGGGAGGATGAAAGGTGTAAACACCATTATATCTATGACCTTTACCTGCCTTGCTATATTCATGGTGTTTGTGCCGGCCGTCCTTAAAGGTGAAAACATATATCTTTGGTCATGCATAACATGCATCTTTACAATTGTGATGACACAGCTTTTAAACAACGGTACCACACACAAATCCCTTACTACTATGCTTGGTTGTTCGTTCGGAGTGGCCGTCGCTGCTCTTCTTACCGTGTTTTTCGACAAGGTAATGCACCTTACAGGTATCTTAGACGAACATTCTGTATATCTTCAGATGCTCGGCAGCGGAGTTTCAATAGACCTTCGCGGACTTATTTTTGCTATGGTCACCATAGGCGCCATGGGAGCCGTAATGGACGTTGCCATGGATATTTCTTCATCTATGTACGAGATTTGTCGTCATGTACGGAGTATAAGTTTTCGAGAACTTTTTATGTCGGGTATTCGTATCGGCAGGGATATAATAGGAACCATGGCGAATACTCTTGTTTTAGCTTATATAGGATCCTCGCTTTGTGCGGTATTGCTGTACATAACATATTCATCGTCATTACTTGAGTTTTTAAACAGAGAAAATATTGTGGTTGAAATCATGAATGCCTTGATAGGCTCTACATCAATATTGTTGACAATTCCTCTTACATCGATAATCAGTGGTATTCTTTTTACAGATAAAGACGGGTCAAAACACATTTTTGATGAAAAAAGCAATGACTCATATGAATATGCCGGTATGGAAAAGATTCCGGAAAAGAACACGGGAAACGCGGAAGAATCAAGAACATTTTATTATACGGGGCGCAGCGCTCGTAAATAAATTAAACTCAGAAGCTATGCCATTGACAATAATATACTTGACAGGAAATTGATGTTACTATACTCTGGTTCTAGTAAATCGATTTCTTTTTTATTTGTAAAAATGAACGCAAAGACCTTAAAAAATATCTTTATATGCGTAAGTTGTCTGGTTGCCGCTGTTTCGGCCGCTTTTACTTATATTAATCCCAAAACCGCCGAAGCTCCGGAAGATTTTATAGTTTTTTATGATGTCGAAATTGAAGAACCTACTGTAGAAAATGGAAAAAATATTGGGGCTGAAACTTATGAAACTGATTCGGACGGTAAAATAAGCATAAACAATGCTGACCTTGATGAACTTATGACTTTGCCTCATATCGGGGAGGTAAAAGCAAAAGCGATAATCGCTTACCGCGAAGAATACGGAGCTTTTGTATGCATTGAAGAGCTTACGGAGGTTCGAGGAATAGGGGATGCAACCCTTGAAAAATTAAAAGATTTTATTAAGTTATAATAAATTAATCCTGAAAGTCGATGTTTGTTTTTTTGCAATAATAACTATGTTGTTGTAAATGTAGGATGAATTATTGTATAATAAAAAATCTGAAATATTACATCATTTTGATAATTATAAACATAAATGAAAGAGGAAAATATTATGAAGTATATGGGCGTAAATGAAATCAGAGAGAAGTTTCTTTCTTTCTGGGAATCAAAGGGGAGCTTAAGGCATGAGAGCTTTTCTCTTGTTCCTCCGGCCAGTGACAAGAGTCTACTCTTGATTGCCGCCGGAATGGCCCCATTAAAGCCTTACTTCAGCGGCGCAGAACAACCTCCCAATCGCAGGATGACAACTTGCCAAAAGTGCATTAGAACCAACGATATAGATAATGTGGGTCATACCGCGAGGCACGCAACTTATTTTGAAATGCTCGGAAACTTCTCTTTCGGAGATTATTTCAAGCGTGAATCACTTAAATGGGGATGGGAATTTATCACAAGTCCTGAATGGCTTGGAATTCCGGCAGAAAAAGTATGGGCTACCGTTTATGTTGAAGACGACGAAGCTTACGATATCTGGAGGGATGAAATCGGCATGCCCGAAGAAAGAATTGTTCGCCTGGGCAAAGAGGATAACTTCTGGGAGATAGGAACGGGTCCCTGTGGACCGTGTTCGGAAGTCTATTATGACAGAGGCCCTGAATACGGCTGCGGCAGCCCGGATTGCAAACCCGGCTGCGACTGCGACCGCTATATGGAATTCTGGAACCACGTATTTACGCAGTTCGACAGACAGGAAGACGGAAGCTATTTGGAGCTCGAGAGCAAGAATATCGACACCGGAATGGGCCTTGAGAGAATGGCATGTATTATGCAGGGGGTGGACTCAATATATAATGTTGATACCATGCAGGCTATACTTAGCGAGGTGTGCCGCGTTGCAGGCGTTGAATACCATGATGGCGCTGAAAAGACCGATGTTTCCGTTCGTATAATTACCGATCATATCAGAGCAGTATCCTTTATGATAAGCGATGGAATCCTTCCATCCAACGAAGGCCGCGGTTATATTTTAAGAAGACTCTTAAGAAGAGCTGCGCGGCACGGCAGACTACTGAGAATTAAAGAAGCCTTCTTAAAAGATCTTTGCGAAAAAGTACTTGAAACCTCCGGCGGCGCATATCCGGAACTCATCGAAAGAAAAGATTACATTAAAAAGATTATCGGTATCGAAGAAGACAAGTTCGCTTCAACCATCGACAAGGGTACCGACATACTTGAAAGCTACATTAAAGAGGCTATGTGCTCGGGCGCAGCAAGGCTTACGGGTGAACAGGTATTTACTCTATACGATACCTTCGGATTTCCCATTGAATTGACCCGTGAAATTGCCGCAGACGAAGGTTGCACAGTCGACGAAGAAGGCTTTAGAGCTTGTATGGAAGCTCAAAAAGCTCAGGCACGAGCCGCAAGAAAAGATGACAACGGCGCAGCAGGATGGACAGATGAATCAGCCATGTACAAAGAGTACCCGGAAACTGAGTTTGTAGGATACGATTTCCTTACAAAAGAGGCTGAGGTTATCGGAATAGTAAAAGGGATGCACATCCTTGAAACGGCCGCTGAAGGTGATGAAGTAAGAATAGTTTTGAACCGCACACCGTTTTACGGCGAAGGAGGCGGACAGATAGGTGATACGGGAATTCTTGAATCCGAACTGTTTACAGCCGCAGTTACAAACACAAGCAAAACAGGCGGAGTTTACGTTCACTGCTGTAAAATAACATCTGGAGAAGTACATAAAGGGGATAATATAATAGCGTCTGTCGATATAGAAAGACGAAACGCAACAGCAAGAAACCACACTGCAACACATCTTCTCCAAAAGGCTCTTCGTATGATTTTGGGAGACCATGTGGAACAGGCAGGTTCACTGGTTACACCGGACGGATTGAGATTTGACTTTAATCATTTTGAGGCAATTTCCAAGAAAAACCTTGCTGAAATTGAGGATATCGTAAACAGAGAAATTCTTAAATTCAGCAATGTAGAAAGCAGGATTTTACCGCTTGAAGAGGCGAAGAAACTCGGAGCCGTGATGCTTTTCGGTGAAAAGTACGGCAACGAAGTACGGATAATTGAGGTTCCCGGATTTTCAATGGAATTCTGCGGCGGAACCCATGTTGCCAATATAGGCCAGATTGGCTCCTTTAAAATTGTTTCCGAGTCCGGAGTGGCCGCAGGCGTAAGAAGAATAGAAGCAGTTACGGGATCAACGGTAAAAGATCTGCTCACCAAAGAAGAAAAACTTATTGCCGACGTAGCGGAAGTCCTTAAGACAAACTCTGTTCACCTTGTAAAGAGAGCGGAAAACTTAAGCGAAGAGCTAAAAACACTCAGAAAAGAAATTGAAGATCTTAAAAAGGACAGCATGAGCGCAGGACTCGATGAGATGCTTTCAAATGCTGAGGTAATAGATGGGGCAAGGCTTATAACCAAGCAGTTCGATTCCGCTTCCATTGATGACCTCAGAAAACTCTCCGACAGCATTAAGGAAAAAGAAAAGGGAGTTGTGATGGTATTTGCGGCGCTTAATGGTGATAAAACAACTCTTATGGTTTCTGTAACTGACGACCTTCTCGATAAAGGCTACCATGCAGGCAATATGATTAAACAAATCGCTGCCGTTTGCGGCGGTGGCGGAGGAGGAAAAGCCGATATGGCCCAAGCCGGCGCAAAAGATGCGTCGAAACTTCCGGAAGCCTTTGCACTTGCAGCCCGACTTATGGTAAAATAAACATTATAGGAGGTATTGAGATGGAACGTAATACTATACTTTTTACAAACCCCGAAAAGAAGGACGAACAGACCACCGAAGAAATCCTCAATACCGTCTACGCGGCATTAGAGGAAAAAGGGTATAATGCCATCGATCAGATGGTGGGATATGTACTCTCCGGAGATCCGTCCTATATTACGGGTCACAACAACGCAAGAAATATTATACGCAAGGTTGAACGTGACGACCTTGTTGAGGAGTTGCTCAGAAAGTTCCTTAATAAGTAGCAGCATGCGTTGGATGGGATTAGATATCGGGGATAAAACTGTAGGGGTGGCTGTAAGCGACCCCTTGTTTATATCTGCCCAGGGTGTAACAACTATTGAACGAATCGGCATTCGAAAGGATACAAGCAAGATAGTCGAATTGATAAAAGAATATGAAGTCAGCAAAGTAATATGCGGTCTTCCTATTATGCTTTCGGGTGAAGATTCGCCTCAGACTCAAAAGGTCAGAGAATTTGTTGAGCTTTTATCTAATAAATGCAGATCTATGGGCCTCAGGGTGAATATAGAATTTCAGGATGAAAGATTCACAACTAAAATTGCCGAGCAGGTTCTTATAGAATCCGGAGTCAGAAGAGAAAATCGTAAGAACTATGTGGACAAAATGGCTGCACAAATAATACTGCAAAGTTATATGGACTCACATGTTTAAGACGATATTCTCGTCGACATATATATCGAAGGCACATAAAAAAATCGCTTAAATCGACGATTTTAGACCGCTTGCAAAAGCGGCTTTTCAATTATATAATTAATTGCGGAAAATGTATATTTTACGAAAACGAGATATCCGTTTATAAACACTTAAAAGGAAGCAATTATGAAATACCAGGAAGAGCTGTATCTGGATCTGGAAAAACGCTCGAATAAGATTATCTCTGCCCTTCCGAGATTCTGTATCAAATTCTTTAATCATATTAAAGGACGCGGTATGTCTCCGCGAACCAAACTTCAGTACGCTTATGATATGCAGCGTTTTTTTAGGTACCTTAAAGATTCCCCCGGATTTAAAAATGTAGATCTTAAAAACTGTACGGCATCGGAAGTGTTGGACAAGCTGAACATAGAAGATATTCAGGAGTACATAGCGACCCTTGAATTTTATAGCGTTACAAATAAAAAAGGAAAAGAAGAAACCAGACTTGCCTCTCCTTCCAGCATAGCCAGAAAAATCAGTTCTCTTAGAACCTTTTATAAATATTATTTCAAAATCGGCGATATAGAGAAAAATCTTTCGGATCTGATGGATATACCGAAGATTCCCGTAAAGAACATATCCGTCATGGATAAAGGGCAAGTGACACGTATATTAAAGGCTGTTACAAATACCGAAAACATGAATGAGCTTCAGCTTAATCGCCGAAATAAGATTATAAAGCGCGATTTTGCGATAATAATGCTCTTATTCGGTACGGGACTGCGTGTTTCGGAATTGGTCGGTATAAATACTTCAGATGTGGACTTTTATAATGCCTCCATAATCGTAACCCGTAAAGGCGGTGACGAAGACGAGGTATACTTCGGGCAGGAAGTTCAGGATGCTTTAAGTGACTATCTTGAGAACGGCAGAGATCTGCTTCTGGGTAAAAATGCCTCGGAACCGGCGCTTTTTCTATCTACTCAACATAAACGAATAAGCGTAAGGAGTGTACAACTTCTTATTAAGGAATACGCTGCTAAAGCCGGATTAAATATCAACGTCACACCGCATACCATGAGAAGAACCTTCGGAACCAATTTATACGAGGAGACTTCTGATATTTACTTGGTTGCGGATGCGCTTAACCATTCGTCGGTTGAAACAACAAAGAAACACTATGCGAAAATGAGAAAGGATCACAAACGTATAGCTGCGCTTAAATCCTCCACCCTCTTTGATACGGAAAATAAATAAGAGTTACTTCGGAACGGAAAGAATCTGACCCGCCTGCAAGGTGTCTGCGCTGACGTTGTTGATCTTACAGATTCTATAGACACTCTCTCTTATGTCAACATCTTTAGGTCCGTAAATCCTCGCGATATTCCATATTGTATCACCGTGACTCACCTCAACCTCGATATATGATATGGCATCCTTGGATGACACATCGAAGATTCCCAGTGCCGCTCCCCCGACAAATACGCAAATCAGGAGCATACAGCTAACAAAAAGAATGAATCTTCCGGAATTTTTGATTCTGTATTTCTTTTTCATTTCTATAACCTATCCTTTTTAAGAACGACTACCAGTATAGCGAACATTTGTTCTTGCATACAGTATAGCGAACATTTGTTCTTTTGTCAACTCCTCTTTTGAAATTTTTATAATTGAATTTCTATTATAATTATAAAAGAACGACAGTACATATTTCAGTACTGCCGTTATTCTGAGGTCTATAATGTCGTTTCATATTAGCGGTTTCTATCTAAACTCCAAATCCTGTTCTATGTCGAATTTATAGCTGTAAAAATAGGCGTCCGGGTAAATGTGTATGGCGGTTTTTCTTCGAATCTTAAAGTAACGCCCTCGCTGCCATCGTACACATGATAAATTAGTTTTCCTTCCTCAATTTCAATCGGGAACGCATATTCTTGCAATTTATCCGTTTCATATGCATTTATATTGCCGCGTTTTATGGCGGCGATATAGGTAAAACAGAACTCGCCCTCTTTATAAAAATCGCTTCGTCTCATGTAATACGGCATGCTTCTGACATCTCCCTCAAAATCGAGATAGGTTTCCCGGGTGTAAATTCATCGTTCTGCATACTGAATTCGATTTCAAAACCTGAAAGAGGCGCATTCTTTAAAAAGGCTTTTGCACGTTCATTTTCGTCAGCTTGATTAAATGCTGCGGGAATCATATCCTCTATATCGATGTAAGAGTTTGTTGTCTTGTTACTTTTTCCGTCTACACCAACATCGTGAGAATGAATGGTTATAAAGACTCTTGCTCCTTGTACACTGTACTCCCCGGCAAAACCATAGCGCTCACAATATGGCTTCAGCTGCTCCTCGATGTGTTTATTTAAATCAAAGATATAATAGTTTGAATATGTAATACCGGTTTCAAGGTCGACTATTGCCTCGTATTTTTCTCCGTCCGCAGTAAAATATACGCTGACCGCATTTGCCGGATAACGTCCTCCGTAAATCAGCGAACCTTCTTCTACCGCGGCTGCCATGTAATAAGCTGTCGCTTCAAGATTTTTCACAGGAAGCGATGCTAGAAACTCCTCCAGCAATGGTTTCCCCTGCTCGATGATTCTATTCTCCTGTTCTTCGGTATATTTGTCAAGCCCCATGCACCCCGTAACACCGAGAATCAAAAGTAATACGGTAAGAAATACGAGGATAAATCGTATCCGTTTATTCATTGATCTTCACCCCTCAACAAGTCAATCGATTCATTCAATATCATAACATCCCGCTAAATTCTTATGATTCAATCAAGCCATCCCTGTCAAAAGTTACTTTTCCATTCATCATGGTCATCAGCACCTGAATATCCTTGATATCATCCGGCCGGACCTCATACGGGTCATCCGACAGAATGACCAGATCAGCATAATAACCGACGTCAAGCCGACCCAGCCTGTCCTCCATACGCACGGCGTAAGCGGACGCTTCACTGTAATTTGCCAGGGCTTCAGCCACGGTCACTTTTTCCGAAGGGACAAAACCGTCCGGCGGATTTCCTGTCAAATCCTTTCGGGTTACAGCACAATACAAGCATTCCAACGGATTCGGATCTTCAATCGGCGCATCACTGCCGTACGAGGTGCGTACCCCTAAGTCCATTTGGGTCTTAAACGCATAAGAAGTCGATGCCAATTCCTTCCCTACGCGGTCTTGTACAATGTGCAAATCATAATGCAGAAAAATCGGCTGATAAAACACATGTAAATTATGTTCCGCCGCTTTTTTTAAAAGGTCCAAGTCAGTAATCTGATGATGAATCAGACCTGAACGCAAGGGATTTCCCGGGTCGTTGATTGCCGCCATGACGTTAATAGTCTGCGCAATCGCTCCGTCGCCGATGGCATGTACCACAAACGGTAGATTATATTTTTTTGCGATTAGGCCCAATGCTTTCATCTTTTCATCCGGCAACGTATCCACGCCATATGCCGTAGGGTCATCGTGATACGGCCGGCGCATAAGTGCTGTGCGCGCGCCCAAGGAGCCGTCTTTATAGAGTTTCAATGCCGCCAGACGGTGTCTGTCGGAGAATAAATCACTATTTGCCCGTTCATTTAAAAACATTTCCAGATTCTGTTCATCATTATAAGTAAACTGATGAAACACCCGCACTTTGAGTTCTCCGTTCTTCTCAAGGCGGTTCAAGGCCTTCAAAACCTTCTCCTGATTGTCCTCATTGAGGTCATTAACCTGAACTGCGGTAATACCTAAAGAGCTTACATAGTCCATTCCCTTACGGTAAAATTGTTCAATTTCCGCTTCGCTGACATCCGGGAAAATGTTCTGAACATGTTCCAAACGATAGGCTTGTCAGTGCAAATCCGATCCAAATCGTCCTTCGTTGGCATGACGGATCCTTCCGTAAAATAATCCTGGTTCCATCCCCTACCGATAATATAGTCTTTTTCCGGATTATCCGCAACATACTGCAGGCCCATTAG
>CAYFUZ010000027.1:0-17856 GCA_964346675.1 uncultured Oscillospiraceae bacterium
AGTTATGATTTTGAGCGTTCGCTGCGTGGTGGATATCATGGCTCATTCGCCGCACCTTGATGCCGCCTGCAACAAGGACGGCAGTTATTATCGCTACGTCGACAAGGGCAGCTACTACATGGTAGAAACGGACTCGAGTTTTGATTTTACAGATAACTATGAGTATGTCAGGGACTATCTTAATGACTGCGACCTGACAATGGGAAATGTTGAAACAACATTTTCCGGGGATAAAACCTATACCGGCTATCCCGGCTTCGATTCTCCGGACGATTTAGCGGCCAACCTTAAAACTGTGGGATTTGATGTGGCATTGTTTGCGAACAATCACATGCTGGATACCAAGCTTGCCGGCGCGAAACGAACGGTGGAGGTTTTGAGGAAAAACGGATTGGTAGTTGCCGGAGCAAGGCAGGAAACTTCGGAAGAAAGGTTTGTAATAACCGAAGCCAACGGAGTAAAGGTAGGTATAGTTGCTTATACTTATGAGACGCCTCTTGTTAACGGAGCCCGGAGCATGAACGGCTCTACGGGAACCGGTATGAATGCAGGTGCGCCGGATTATATCAATACATTCAGGTATTATAAACTCGAAGATGATCAGGACAATATAGCCGACGACATAAGCCGCTGCCGTGAAAACGGTGCTGAGATTGTTATAGTTTACCTGCACTGGGGCAACGAGTATCAGACAAGTCCGTCAAAGTCCGACAGACAGCTGGCGGAGTATCTTGCTGAATCCGGTGCCGATATTATTTTTGCTTCTCATCCGCATGTCCTGCAAAAGATAGATAAGGTGGAAGTGGAGATGAGCTATCCGGAAAGCTGGTCAAGCGAGATTTATCCGCGGCTTGGTCCTGTGCCGGAAAGAACCGCGCTTCAGAAGATTAAGATTAAGCTCGGCATACTCAAGGAACCTGAAATTCCTCAGCTTAAACAGATTCAAAGACCTTCTACATGGGTCAAGACAGTGCCGATTTTCTATTCCATGGGGAATTTTGTTTCAAATCAGAGAAGTGAAACCCTTGCGAGCGTTTATGGCGCTGACAGTGCAAGACGAACCGAACAGGGGATGATAGCCTGCGTAAACCTTACTTATTGTTCCGACAACGGAGGCATTGAGTACAATGAAGTTTCCTGTATTCCGACCTGGGTTGATAAATACAGTGCGGGCGGAAAGGTTCAGTACAGGGTGGTTCCTCTTATAGGCGATTTTGAAAACACCACGTCGCTTAAGAGTTCCGGTCATACGGGCCGTGCGAAGGCAGCCCTTACGGAAATTACCAATCTGCTCGGTGAGGAGTACATAAAAACGGAATAGTCTCCGAATATTGAAGCATGCTTTATGCCAATAAAGATTCCTGTAGAATAAACCACAAAGATTGTCATTAATCTTTGTGGTTTTGTTAACTTAATAACTTGTTAAATGTTAAGCAAAAGTATGAGATTTTGTGATATTATATCTGGGTAAGTTACCGCTTGCAAAAGCTTTTGTGTGCGGCGCAATCATAAGGAGAGTAATTTATGAGTTCAGGAAAGCATCTTAAGGGGGTTCATGTAAACCACTGCAAGAACACTGCCGGAATGCCGATTATACCGATGACGCTTCCGGAAAGGGTTTACATTCCTATGTTGATGCACATAGGCGCCCCATGCCAGCCTGTAGTCGCGGTGGGCGATCCTGTAAAGGTTGGCCAATTGATTGGTGACTGCCAGGCACCCGTCAGCGCCCCGATTCACAGCAGTGTTTCGGGAGAGGTCGAGGCTATTCAGGTTATGATGACCCAGCATGGAATACCCGACACAAATATAATTATCAAAACCGATGGAAGGCAGGAGGTGTCCGAAACGGTTAAGCCGCCTGTCATCAACAGCAGGGAGGACTTCATAAAAGCCATAAGAGCTTCCGGTCTTGTAGGGCTGGGAGGAGCGTCTTTCCCGATGTCGGTTAAGTACAATATCAAACCCGGTCAAGTCGATACCCTTATTCTAAACGGCGCGGAGTGCGAACCCTATATTACCGTAGACCAGGCAGCGATGCTTGCTCATGCCAAGGAGATGATTGACGGCATGAGAACAGCCATGAAGTGGCTGGATATAAAGCGCGGAATTATAGGTATTGAAACCAATAAACCCGATGCCATTGCAAAATTTAAAACGCTGCTGGCAGGCGCTAACGACATCAGCGTTTGTGAGCTTCGTCAGATGTATCCGCAGGGTGCGGAGCGTGTAATTGTCTATGAGTGTACGGGTCGTCACCTTGTTGCCGGGAAGCTTCCCGCAGATGTAGGGTGCATAGTGTCAAACGTAACATCTATGCTTAAACTTCAGCAGTATCTTGCAACGGGCATGCCGCTTGTGACGAAATTTCTCACCGTGGACGGCAACGTGGTAGCAAGGCCTCAAAACGTGGAGGTTCCGATCGGAACCATGATAAGCGACCTTATTGAATTCTGCGGAGGGATTAAAGAGGGTAAAGAGGTAAGAAAGATATTGCTCGGCGGGCCTATGATGGGACGCGCCGTACCAAATGATGAGCTTGCCGTTTTAAAGGGAAACAACGCCATTTTGTGCTTCGACGAGACCTTTGCGCAGCAGAATCCTGAAACGGCTTGTATAAACTGCGGCAGATGCGTTGCCGTTTGTCCTATGAATCTGATGCCGGCAAAGCTTTCAAGAGGCTACAAGGATAAGGATATTGATATACTCAGAGGATACAATGTCATGAGTTGCATGGACTGCGGAAGCTGCGCATATATCTGCCCTGCAAGAAAACAACTTAACTTGGAGTTCAAGCAAGCAAAGGCGCTTGTAATAGAAGATGATAAAGTTAAAAAGGCTAAGACCGAGGCTGAAGCCTCCAGGGAAGGAGGAAACAAATAATGAGTGTTAAGCATGATTACCTTGTTGTTTCCGCTGCTCCTCATGTAAATGCAGCCCAGGACACCGCAACCATCATGAGAGATGTTTGCATAGCACTGATTCCGGCGCTGGCATGGTCGGTATATATTTTCGGTTTCAGGGCGTTGCTTCTTACCGTGGTTTGCGCCGTGGCATGTGTATTCTTTGAATGGGCTGTGCGTAAAATCATGAAAAGGGACGCAAGCACAATAAGAGATTGCTCCGCAGTTGTTACAGGCATGATTCTTGCGTTCAACCTTCCGTCAAGCATGCCGTATTGGATGGCGATAGTAGGTTGCTTTATCGCGATAGTCATAGTTAAACAACTTTTCGGCGGGCTTGGTCAGAATTTTGCCAACCCGGCGATTGTTGCACGTATATCTTTGTTTGTAGGTTTTGCGTCTCCCATGTCAAACTGGGTTATAACAGGGAAGATGAGCCAGGCAATTCTTTCAAATGCCGGGGCCGACGCCGTTACGGGCGCAACCCCCCTTGTTATGAATGCCAAGGGCGCAGAACTCCCTACCATGCTGGAGATGTTCCTCGGCAAAATCAACGGCTCCATGGGCGAAATCAGTTCACTGTGCCTTATTATCGGCGGACTTTACCTTATAGTAAGACGTGTGATTTCTCCGGCTATTCCGGTTTCTTTTATAGCTGCTGTCGCAGCGCTTTCCGCGCTGTTCGGAAGAGATCCGTTGTTTGATATTCTTTCGGGCGGCGTTATGCTCGGAGCTATTTTTATGGCTACGGATTATGTAACATCACCGATTACTACAAAGGGCAAAATAATATTCGGTATCGGCTGCGGACTGTTTACAATGCTGATAAGGCAATTCGGTTCCTATCCGGAAGGTGTTTCGTTCGCAATTTTGCTTATGAATATCATGACACCGCACATCGATAGTTGGACAAAGATGAAACTCAACGGTGTTGAGAAAGGGGGTGCAAAGTAATGGAAAAGAAGTCTAAGCTTCAAATTGTTACCGACGGCCTCATTAAGGAAAACCCGGTTCTGGTTCTGGTACTCGGCACCTGCCCGACTTTGGCGCTTTCCACACAGGCTGTTAACGGCATAGGCATGGGGCTGTCCGTACTCTTCGTTCTTACCTGCTCGAATATATTTATTTCGGCACTTAAGAGGATAATTCCGGATACGGTTCGTATCCCGTGCTACATAGTAGTAATAGCTGCTTTCGTAACCATAGTAGAACTTGTTATAAAGGCATTTTTCCCAGCCTTGGATACATCGCTGGGTGTGTATATTCCGCTGATTGTAGTTAACTGCATTATACTCGGCAGAGCCGAAATGTTCGCAAATAAGAACAGCGTGGTGGATTCCGCTTTAGACGGAATAGGAATGGGTATAGGCTATACCATAGCTCTTACCTTTATGGCCTGCATCAGAGAGCTTTTGGGTAACGGAACCATCTTCGGAGCACCGGTAACCGCAAATGTAATTTCACCGTTCACTATAATGATAATGGCTCCTGGAGGATTCCTGACCTTCGGCTGCATGATTGCTATGGTAAACAAAATTACAAAAGGTAAAGTTAGAGAAAAACAGCAGAACAAGTGCATGGGTTGCCCGGGCGCAACTTTTTGCAGCAATAAAGAAGAAGGGGGATGTGAATAATAATGACAATGCTTAAGATTATTCTTGCGGCTATTATTACCAATAACTATGTGCTCGCAAAGTTCCTCGGTATCTGCCCGTTCCTTGGTGTTTCCAAGAAGCTGGACAATGCTATGGGAATGTCCGTTGCGGTTGTTATCGTAATGGTTATAGCAACTGCGGTAACCTGGCCTATTCAAGTGTTGCTGCTCGCTCCCAAAGGAATAGGCTACATGCAGACCATCGTATTTATTCTCGTTATCGCCGCGTTGGTTCAGCTGATTGAAATATTCCTGAAGAAGTATATACCGAGCCTCCACAAAGCGCTGGGTGTATATCTCCCGCTGATTACAACAAACTGCGCTGTGCTTGGGGTTTGCGTACTGAACATAGACGAAGGCTATACATTTGTTGAATCACTGCTCAACTCCTTCGGTTCGGGACTCGGATTTATGCTCGCTATGTACCTGTTTGCGGGCGTTCGCAGCAAAATTGAGACGAACGATTATCCGGAAGCCTTTAAGGGAGTTGCATCTACACTGATTGCGGCAGCGATCCTGAGTTTGTCCTTCATGGGATTCTCGGGAATGGTAGACGCAATATTCGGGTAAGGAGGTGGAAAAATGTCAGCATTTTTAAATCCGGTTCTTCTTACCGTAGCGATAGGTCTTATATCTTCCGTAATGCTTGCGGTAGCTGCAAAGTTTATGGCGGTTCCCGTCGACGAAACGGCGGTGCAAATCAGAGAGACTCTTCCGGGTGCAAATTGCGGAGCCTGCGGTTATGCGGGCTGCGACGACTACGCAGAAGCCCTGTCAAAGGACCGTTCCATTAAGACCAATCTTTGTATTCCCGGCGCGGACGCTACCGCTGCTGCGATAGCCGCAGTTCTCGGCGTTGCTGCCGAAGACGTTATAGAGCAGGTTGCAAATGTGCATTGCTCGGGTGTTTGCGACGCGACAAAACCCTCAATGGAATATCAGGGTCTCAAAACCTGTGCTGCCGTCAAAGACTTTTTTGGTGGACCCGGTTCCTGCAAATACGGCTGCATAGGCTTCGGTGATTGCGAAAGAGTTTGTCCTTATGAAGCCATTAAGGTTTGCAGCGGCCTTGCCGTGGTAGACAGAACAGTTTGCGTGGGATGCGGCATGTGTGCCAAGGTTTGTCCGCAGAATATAATTGAAATAATTCCGGATGTAAAGCGTGTTCTTGTAGGCTGCAACTCCAAGGACGCAGGCAAGGTGACAAAGGATCTTTGCACGGCGGGCTGCATAGGCTGCAAACTTTGCGAAAAGGAATGTAAGTTCGACGCCATCCACGTAGTAGACAACCATGCGGTTATTGATTACGATAAGTGCACTAACTGCGGATTGTGTGCAAAGAAGTGTCCGAAGAATATAATTCATGTGTTCCCGAAGCCGAACGTTAAGCCTGTCGTAAAGGTGGACGCACAGTAGTAGAAAAAAATAAGTATTTTTGCTCGCACTGAACTTTATTTATAAAAAATCCCGGGGTTTCGGCCTCGGGATTTTTATTTCGTTGTTTTGATTTGTACGATTTATGCACTATAAACAATGCAAGGCTTTTATGGTATAATTATATACACATAAAATAGTTACATTGTGAAACGTTATTTTATCGGAATAAAGGAGAGAGAGTATGGCTATTCGCAAAGAAGCGCTTGCAGGCAAGGCTTTTTCCGCACTTAAAGCTGTTTACGACGACAGGAAAGCGGTTCTGTCAAAGTGGAGCAGCGAGGGTCGGAAGGTTGTTCTTACTGCAGGCGTGGATGTACCGGAAGAAATGATTCTGGCTGCGGGCATGTACCCGTTCCCGCTTACGGGTTTTTACGGAGAAAGACCTGCTGCGGAAAAGTATTTGGAGTATTCCTTCGGACCCATATGGAAGGGTTTGTGGGAGAGTCTTCTGGTTGATTACAAGGGGCTGGCGAAATACATAGTCTTCAGCAGCAGCTCCGATATGCTTCTTAAGATTTTTTACTATGTAAGAGCCTTGAGAATATATGAACCGGAGCGCGATCTGCCGGAACCTAAATACATAGATTTTGAGTTGGTGGATAAGGTTTATAAAGCTCAGGCAAGAAATGAAAGAGAGCTCGAGATTTTAAAGGAGAAGCTTGAGGCTTGGTCGGGCAATAAAATTACAGATGAAAAGCTGAAGGCCGCCATAAAGCTTTGCAACGAATACAGAGATGCGCTAAACGAATTTGCCAAACTCAGAAGAAAAGATAACTGCAGAGTTTTGGGGACGGAAGCTCTTACGGTCATGGGCGGATCCATGTTCATGGATAAAGAAGAGGCGATTCGCCTGATTAAGGAGGTAACCGAAGAAGCTAAATCCTGGCCGCTTGCGGAAGGTAACAGAGTTTATTATATAGGTTCACGTCAGGAAACCACCGAGGTTTATGCTCTTGCCGAAGAAGCGGGCTGCAACATCGTAGGCGAAGACCATGATATGGGTGACCGTATGTATGAACACAATATAGGAGAGGCTTATACTCCGATTTCCGCTATAGCTGAGCGTGTAATGTACAGAATGCCGAGCTCCGAAAAAGGCCGCGTAAAAACAAGAGCTGAATGGATAGACAAAAAGCTTGAGGAAACTCAGGCTGACGCTCTTCTCACATGGATGAATAAAAACGATGAAGCATATGTTTGGGACCTTAAGACCCTTAAGGACTATTCACTTGATTCGAAGGGTATCCCCGACCTTACAATAGACATGCAGGTTTGGCCGCTCAAAGATGTTGAGGCTACAAAGGCCAAGCTGACACGGCTTGCGAGTATGAAGAGAAAGGAGCAGTAAAATGGCAGAAGAGAAAAAGACCTATGAAACACGGTCTATAAAGCGTCTCGAGTCCGCGAAGACTGCCAGCGCTTACCAGAAAGAATGGTTTATGACTTTAAAACCGCGCGTAGAAGCGGGAGAGGATTTTGCTTTGCTTTCCGCGGATGCTCCTATGGAAATATTCAGGGCCATGGACATTCCGTTCGTTGTATACCAGTGGTGGACTGCAATTTGCGCAGCCAAGCAGCTCGGTGAAAAATATTATGGCTACATTAAAGAAGCCGGCTATAGAGACGATATATGTTCTTATTGTTCCACTGCATATGCCTGTGCCCTTGACCCGCATCCCGAAGAAGGTCCCTGGGGAGGTCTTCCGGATCCGAGCATACTGATAACACAGTCCGAATGCGCGGTAATGAGCAAGATTGAAAACCTTATGGCGGACGCTTTTCCGAATGCCGAGCAGTATACCATGCATAGATACTATCAATCGGAATACTTTGATACTTGGTACGACAAGGCTTTTGAAAACTGGGATCAGCTGGGCTCTTCCGAAAGAATAGAATTTAACAAGAGAGAGCTTA
The DNA here is from genome assembly GCA_964346675.1 of uncultured Oscillospiraceae bacterium. Classification (GTDB taxonomy): domain Bacteria; phylum Bacillota; class Clostridia; order Peptostreptococcales; family Anaerovoracaceae; genus RUG13409. Next base: position 7,909 of record CAYFUZ010000027.1, read on the forward strand.
TAGACCTCATAAAGTTCCTTGAACAAAAAACCGGTAAGGTTTTCAATATGAATAAGCTTCGAGAGGTTATGGACCATGTAAATGAGCAGGAATACTGGTATAGAAAAACCAGAGACCTTATAGCGGTTACAAAGCCGGCTCCTGCCGTAATCTCCGACACCGTGAACGCTGTAATGCAGGCGCAGTGGCAAAGAGGCACCAAGTGGGCGGCTGAACACGCCAAGGGACTCTATGACGAAATAAAGGAAAGGGTGGATACGAACAACCCGGCTGTTCCGAACGAGCGTATAAGGCTCATGTGGATAGGCAGAGGTCTGTGGTTCAACCTTGCTTTCTATAATTATTTTGAGGAGAAGTACGGAGCGGCCTTTATATGGTCTATGTATCTCGGACTTGCGGCGGATGCCTATCCCAGATTCAATTATGAGTCCGACCCGCTGGCAGCTCTCGGAACCAGATTCTCCATGATTACGGATTTTCTGCACACACCGCCTTTCAATACAGAGTGGTTCCTTAAGGAGGCAAAACACAATCAGGTAGACGGAGTAGTGCTTCTTACTTCCGAAAACTGCATGAATAACGGAGACTTCTATTACGCGATGGTTAAAAAGCTTGAGGACAACGGATTCCCGGTATGTATGCTGAGAGCCGACCCGGCAGACGCTAAGAAGTGGAATCAGGAAACCATGACGGCTGCGGTTGAAGACCTTATCGTAAATCGAATAGAACCGAAGCTGGCCAAGTAGGTTAAAAGCCTGCAAGTGTATTTGCACGCTCAACGCGTCTTCGGGCTTTATGGAAAACGGAAAGCAAGAGACGCCCGGATGAGTTGCAGACTTCCCGCTTTTTCAGGAATGATAAAAATCTTCTGATGCTTGAAAATACAGGCATCAGGAGTTTTTTATTTTTTTTAAAAAAATAATTAAAAAAGTACTTGCACGCTTCGGTTTCATGAAGTATAATAGTCGAGCTTGCTTAGGGGCGGGATTGGGCCATTGCAAAGCCCGAGAGGCGTTGAAAAATACGCATTTCCAAGCCCTGCGCAGAGGCAGAAAGTTGCTGCGCTATCAGGGAATTTTTGCCGAGAATTGTCGGTCCTAAGAGACCGGCGAAGGAGTTCTCGCATATTTCTTTTGAGTAAAGAAATATGATACGCACGGACCCGTGTAACAAGAGAGCGAACCTCAAGCAGACATAGCGAAAATGCTTGAAAATCAAGGCTGCACCGAAATTTAAAGAAGTTGCGAACGGTGTTGCCGCATTTACAGCAAGGAGGAAAAAAGTAAATGAGCAGTCAGAAAATCAGAATCAGACTCAAGGCCTACGATCACACCGCTTTAGATCAGAGCGTGGCAAGAATCGTAGAAGCTGCAAAGAAGACCGGTGCGGAGGTTTCCGGACCCATTCCGCTTCCCACAGATAAGGAAGTGATAACAATCATCAGAGCAGTCCACAAATACAAGGACAGCCGTGAGCAGTTTGAGCAGAGAACCCACAAGAGACTGATTGATATCCTTAACCCGACACCCAAGACAATGGACACGCTTATGAAGCTTGACATGCCTGCAGGTGTGGATATCGAAATCAAATTGTAAGTACAGTAAGTATCGATAGATTACTAATGTGCTTTGAATGATTGTCTTCGGCGGCCGCAGACGGTACGGAAGGCAATCCGCTGAAAGAACTTAGGAGGAAAAACATGAAAGCAATTTTAGGAAAAAAGGTTGGTATGACCCAGATTTTTTCCGAAGAGGGAGAAATGATTCCTGTAACGGTTATCGAGGCGGGCCCCGCTGTCGTAACTCAGGTAAAGACTGTTGAAACCGATGGCTACTACGGAGTGCAGATCGGTTTTGAGGATCAGAAGGAACATAGGCTGACAAAGCCGGCGAAGGGACACTTCGACAAAGCAGGTGTTTCCTACAAGAAGTATCTCGGGGAGTTCAGACCCGAAGAAGCTGACGAATACGAAGTCGGACAGGTTGTAACGGTTGCCGATTTCGAAGAAGGAACCAAGCTCGACATAACCGGAACCTCAAAGGGTAAAGGGACTCAGGGCAACATAAAAAGACATCATCACAGGCGCGGACCCATGTCCCACGGTTCCAAGCACAAAAGACTGGTTGGCGCTCTGGCGGCTTCCACATATCCGTCGAGAGTATTTCCGGGCAATAAGGGTCCCGGAAGGATGGGGCGCGATACCGTGACAATGCAGAACCTGGTATTAGTAAAAGTGATTGCAGACAGAAATCTGATGCTCGTTAAGGGCGCTGTTCCTGGAAACAAGGGCGGTCTTCTTAAAATCCGCACTGCAGTCAAGGGACAGTAGGAAGGAGGAAGTCAAATGGCAACATTAAAGATGCTTAACATGGCAGGTGCTGAAGCCGGTACTATAGAGCTCAGCGACGCCATCTTCGCTATCGAGCCGAACGAGTTCGCCGTTCACGAAGTAATAAAGAATTACTTGGCCAATCAAAGACAGGGTACTCAGTCGGCCAAGACAAGAGGGGAGGTAAGAGGCGGCGGAAGAAAGCCGTTTCGTCAGGAGGGCACCGGCCGTCACAGGCAGGGTTCCACAACGGATCCCTCGCAGGTAGGCGGCGGCGTAGCGTTTGCTCCAAAGCCCAGAAGCTACAGATATACAGTTCCCAAGAAGCTCAGAAGACTTGCGATGTTCTCCGCGCTTTCTTCAAAGCTTGCCAACAACGAAATCATCGTTCTCGATAAGCTGGCATTCGACGAACTTAAGACCAAAGAGATGGTAAAGGTTCTTGAAAACGTAAAGGCTCAGAAGAAAGCTCTTATCGTCACAGCTGAGAAAGACGAAAACGTTATGAGAGTTGCTGGCAATCTTCAGGGAGTGCTCACAAGCAATGTTCTTCAGATGAACGTTTATGAAATCATTAACCACAGCAGTCTCATCCTGACGCAGGATGCAGCAAAGAAAATCGAGGAGGTATACTCAAAATGAAGACTCCTTATGATGTAATTCTTCAGCCCATCGTCTCCGAAAAGAGTATGGACGACGCTGCAAGTAAAAAATACACATTCAAGGTTGCAACCAAGGCAACAAAAACCGATATTAGGGCTGCCGTTGAGGAGGCTTTCGACGTAGAGGTTGTAAGGGTAAGCACCTCCAATTTTGTCGGCAAGCCCAAAAGACAGGGCAGATTCGTAGGAAAAACGACTGCTTACAAGAAAGCGATTGTTACTCTTTCCGAATCCAGCAAGCCGATTGAGTTCTTCGAAGGACTCTAATATAGGAGGATAAACAATGGGAATTAAAAAATATAAACCGACCACTCCCGGTCTTAGAGGAATGACAGTCTCCACCTTCGAAGAGATTACCGCTTCCAAGCCGGAAAAGGGCCTGACAGTTTCTCTGAAGAAGAACGCGGGAAGAAACAACAGAGGCGCCATCAGCGTTCGCCATCGCGGCGGCGAGAACAGGCGCAGATACAGAATAATCGATTTCAAAAGAAACAAGGATGATATTCCGGCCACAGTAAAGACAATCGAGTATGATCCGAACAGATCCGCAAACATAGCGCTTGTATGCTATGCGGACGGAGAAAAGAGATATATTATAGCTCCCAGGGATCTTGGAGTAGGCGATGTAATCTTCTCAGGAGAAAACTCCGACATTAAGATCGGCAATGCGCTTCCACTGGCAAAGATTCCTGTAGGTACCGTTATTCACTGCATCGAGCTTCAGCCCGGCAAGGGCGCGCAGATTTGCAGGGCGGCAGGAAACGGCGCACAGCTTATGGCTAAAGAAGGCAAACTTGCACTTCTGCGCCTGCCCTCAGGTGAGCAGCGAAACGTACCTCTTGATTGCAGAGCTACAATCGGCGAAGTCGGCAATCACGAGCACGAGCTTATCAACTACGGTAAGGCAGGGCGCAAGCGCCATTTAGGTATACGTCCGACTGTAAGAGGTTCCGTAATGAACCCGAACGATCACCCGCACGGCGGCGGCGAAGGAAAGGCTCCTATCGGTCGACCCGGTCCTGTTACTCCTTGGGGTAAACCGGCTCTGGGCTACAAGACCAGAAAGAAGAGCAAAGCTTCCAGCCAGTACATCGTTAAGAGAAGAAACGACAAGTAGGAGGAAAGGAACAGATGAGCAGATCATTAAAGAAAGGCCCGTTCATACAGGAAAAACTGCTTAAGGCAATTGAAGATATGAACAAGGCTAATGAAAAGAAAGTCGTAAAGACTTGGTCCAGAGCTTCTACAATTTTCCCACAGATGGTTGGACACACAATTGCAGTATACGACGGGCGTAAGCATATCCCGGTTTATATAACGGAAGATATGGTCGGCCATAAGCTCGGTGAATTTGCGCCGACAAGAACATTCAGAGGCCACGCAGGCACCAGCAAGGTTAAGTAGGAGGAAACAAAATGGTGACAGAAGCAAGAGCAATTGCCAAATACATTAGAATGTCTCCTACAAAGATTGTACCGGTTGCAAACCTTGTAAGAGGCAAAAACGTGGACGAAGCACTTACCATTTTAAAGTTCACGACCGGAACTGCATCTCAGTACGTAGAGAAGGTCGTTGCGAGTGCGGCGGCCAATGCCGAAAACAATTTCGGTATGGATAGTTCAAAGCTCTACGTTGCGGAAATCTTTGTTAACAAGGGACCGACAATGAAGCGTTGGAGAGCAGGAGCTCAGGGAAGAGCAGGTGCGATTCTTAAGAGAAGCTCCCACATCACAGTAGTTGTCAAAGAAAGATAGTCGGTAGGAGGTTAAAATGGGTCAGAAAGTTAGTCCTCATGGATTAAGAGTCGGCGTTATCCAGGATTGGAATTCCAAATGGTATGCCAACAAGAAGAACTTTGCCGATTATCTTGTGGAAGATAATAAGGTAAGAGAATTTATTAAAAAAGAACTCTATGTGGCGGGCGTAAGCAAGGTTGTCATAGAAAGAGCAGCAGAGGGACAGATAAGAATAAGCGTTCTTACAGCGAAGCCCGGTATGGTTATAGGCCGCGGCGGAGACGGTATCGACAGTCTTAAGACAAAGCTTGAGAAACTCACAGGCAAGACCGTAACCCTCGATATCATAGAAGTAAAAAAGCCCGAAATGGACGCGCAGCTTACATCTGAAAGCGTTGCTCAGGCTCTTGAGAATCGTGTTTCTTTCAGAAGAGCCATGAAGCAGGCTATTTTCAGAACGAGGAAAGCCGGAGCGAAGGGCATTAAGATTGTTGTTTCGGGCCGTTTGGGCGGTGCTGAAATTGCAAGATCGGAAAAGTATGCTGAAGGCAACGTTCCGCTCCATACGCTCAGAGCAGATATAGACTATGGATTTGCGGAAGCCGACACACAGTACGGAAGAATAGGTGTTAAGGTTTGGATAAACAACGGTGAAAACCTTACCGGCGAACTCCTTCCGGCGATTCCCGAAGCAAAGGAAGAAGCGCCGAGGAGAGACGGCAAGGGCAGGAGAGGCGACAGACGCGACAGGCGCGACAGACGCGACAGGCGCGACGGCGACAGAAGAAGCAGCCGCGGCAGAGACAGAGAAGAGAAGCCGGCAAGGCCGGTAAATCCGAGAAAGCGTCCGAGCAAACCCGCACCTGCGGCGGAAGCGCCGGTTGTGAGTGCACCGGAACAGGAGGTGGCTGAAAATGTTGATGCCTAAGCGCGTTATATACAGAAGAGTCCACAGAGGTAGGATGAAAGGTGTTGCAACAAAGGGCAATACCGTAACATACGGAGAATATGGTCTTGTTGCCTGTGAACCGGCTTGGATCACGGCAAACCAGATTGAGGCCGCTCGTATCGCGATGACAAGATATATCAAAAGAGGCGGCAACGTATACATTAAAATTTTCCCGCATAAGTCAGTGACCAAAAAACCGGCGGAAGTTCGTATGGGTTCCGGAAAAGGTGCTCCTGACCATTGGGTGGCGGTAGTTAAACCCGGCAGAGTTATGTTTGAAATTGCGGGCGTTTCGGAAGAAGACGCAAGAGAGGCAATCAGACTTGCAGGCCACAAACTGCCGATTAAAACCAAATTTGTAACAAAGGGGGCTGAAGCATAATGGACGTAAAGAAAATCAGAGCTATGAGTCAGTCCGAGCTTGCTACCGAAGAGGCAAGACTCAAGAAGGAACTGTTCAATCTCAGGTTCCAGCATGTTACGGGGCAGCTTGAAAATCCCGTACAGATGAAAGAACTCAAGAAGGATATCGCAAGAGTAAAGACCGTTATGAGAGAAAATGAACTCAGCGGTAAAAAAGCTTAATCGGAAGGAGGATGAAACGATATGTCTGATAGAAATGCTAGAAGGACTAAGCTCGGTTTTGTGACCAGCGATAAGATGGATAAGACCATCGTCGTAGCAGTTGAAGAATCTCGCCGTCATGCTCTTTACGGAAAGTCTGAGAAGATTACCAAAAAGTTCATGGCTCATGACGAGAACAATGAATGCCAGATTGGCGATAAAGTGGAAATTATGGAAACAAGGCCGCTCTCCAAAGGGAAGAGATGGAGACTTGTGGAAATAGTTGAGAAGGTTAAGTAGGAGGCACCGAATGATTCGCTCAGAAACAAGACTTAAGGTTGCTGATAATTCCGGTGCAAAGGAACTCCTCTGCATTAGAATTCTCGGCGGCACAGGTCGCAAGTATGCAAATGTCGGCGATGTAATAGTTTGCACAGTTAAAGACGCTACGCCGGGCGGTGTAGTGGGCAAGGGTGACGTTGTTAAGGCGGTTATTGTAAGAACCGCTACAGGCGTAAGGCGAGCCGACGGAACTCATGTAAAGTTCGACCAGAACGCCGCCGTCATTATATCGGAAGATAAAACCCCGAAAGGAACACGTATCTTCGGACCTGTTGCAAGAGAACTCAGAGATAAGGGCTACATGAAGATAATATCCCTTGCTCCGGAAGTGCTTTAAGGAGGACATATTATGAAGATTAAAACAAACGATACGGTCCTCGTTATAATAGGGAAGGACAAAGGCAAGCAGGGCAAGGTTATAAAGGCACTGCCCGCGGAAAACAAAGTTATCGTTGAAGGCGTAAACGTGCAGACCAGACATATGAAGGCGAGGCAGGACAGGCCGGCCACCATAATGAAAATAGAAGGTCCCATAGACGTTTCCAACGTAATGCTCCTGGACAAGAGCAAGACTCCCGTAAGAGTCGGCTATAAAACAGAGGGCGGTAAGAAAGTTAGAATTTCAAAGAAGACCGGTGCGGTCATAGATTAGTGAAGGGAGAAAATAAAGTGGCAGCAAGACTTAAAGAAAGCTACAAGAAGGTTGTTTTCCCGGCACTACAGGAGAAGTTCCATTATAAGAATGTTATGGAAATTCCCAAGCTCGAGAAGATTACGCTCAACATGGGCATCGGCGACGCAAAAGACAACTCCAAGCTGCTTGAACTGGCAGTTGCGGAAATGGCTGCGATTGCGGGTCAGGCTCCGGTAGTAACGAAGGCAAGAAAATCCGTCGCCAACTTCAAGGTAAGAGAAGGAATGCCGGTAGGATGCAAAGTAACATTGCGCGGAGACAGGATGTACGAATTCGCGGATAAGCTTTTCAACATCGCGCTTCCCAGAGTAAGAGACTTCAGAGGTGTCAGCAAGAATTCATTTGACGGCCGCGGAAACTATTCCATGGGCGTGAAAGAACAGCTCATCTTCCCTGAAATCGTTTATGATAACGTGGAGAAGATCAGAGGTATGGACATCATATTTACAACAACAGCAAAGACGGACGAAGAAGCCAAAGCGCTTCTCGAAATGCTCGGTATGCCGTTTGAAAAATAGGAGGCTCTAATGGCAAAGAAAAGTTTAAGAATCAAGCAAACCAGAGCGCCTAGACATTCAACGCAGGCGTATACTCGTTGCAAGATTTGCGGAAGACCGCATGCTTATTTAAGAAAATACGGAGTTTGCCGTATTTGTTTCAGAGAACTTGCTTACAAAGGTGAAATTCCCGGCGTAAAGAAAGCAAGTTGGTAGCGGGAAGGAGGAATATAATATGGCTATGACAGATCCGGTAGCAGATATGCTTACCAGAATCAGAAATGCTAACACTGCAGGTCATGCGGATGTTGACATTCCGGCATCAAAAATCAAGAAGAATATAGCTGAAATCCTTCTGAAGGAAGGCTACATTAAGGGTTTTGAGCTTGTTGAACAACAGCCTCAGAATGTTCTTCGCATAGAGATGAAGTACGGCCCCAACAAAGAAAAGGTTATTTCCGGTCTGAAGAGAATTTCAAAGCCCGGCCTTAAGGTTTATGCCAAAAAGGACGAGCTTCCCAAGGTTCTCGGCGGACTCGGTATTGCAATTATCTCCACCTCCAACGGACTTTTGACTGATAAAGAAGCCAGAAAGTCCGGAGTCGGCGGAGAAGTTATCTGCATGGTTTGGTAATAAGGAGGGAGAAACAAAATGTCCAGAATAGGAAAACTGCCTGTGACTGTTCCTGCCGGTGTTGAAGTCAAGCTTGACGACAATCTTATTACAGTAAAGGGACCGAACGGAACCCTTACAGCAGAAATCAGTCCGATGATTAAAGCGGTAAACGAAGACGGCCAGATTAAGTTCGAGATTGCAAGCGACGGCAAGAACGCGTCCGCTCAGCACGGGCTCGCGAGAGCGCTCGTACACAATATGGTGGTCGGAGTAACAACGGGATTCGCAAAAAAGCTCAAAATGATCGGTGTTGGATACAAGGCCGAAAAGAAGGGCAAAGATCTCGTAATGCAGCTTGGTTACTCTCACCCGGTAATTATGACGGACCCTGAAGGGATTACAACAGAGTGCCCGACAGTAACGGAAATTATCGTAAAGGGTGCTGATAAAGCTTTGGTCGGCAATCATGCGGCAAATATTCGTGCGTGGAGACGCCCCGAACCCTATGAGGGCAAGGGAATCCACTATTTGGACGAAAAGGTTCGCCGCAAAGAAGGCAAGACCGGTAAGTAAAGGGAGGAGTAACTATGGCTAAATTAAGCAGAAATGACAACCGTGTCGCAAGACACGAAAGAGTCAGAAAAAAAATATCAGGTACTCCTGAAATGCCAAGGCTTTGCGTGTACAGAAGTTCCAAGAACATTTATGCGCAGGTTATTGATGATGTAAACGGCAAGACTCTTGCAGCTGCAAGCACGCTTGACAAGGACATCAAAGAACAGTTTGCATACGGCGGAAACAAAGAAGCGGCTAAGCTTGTCGGAAAGAAAATAGGCGAGGCAGCTAAGAACGCAGGCATTGAAACAGTAGCCTTCGACAGAGGCGGATACCTCTATCATGGCAGAGTTAAGGAACTTGCTGACGGCGCCAGAGAAGCCGGTCTGCAATTCTAATCGGGAGGAATGAATATGGCAAGAAATATTGACGTCTCCAAACTTGACTTAAAAGAATCCATTGTTAACATCAGACGTGTTACCAAGGTAGTTAAGGGCGGCAAGAATTCCAGATTCAGTGTTACTGTTGTTGTCGGTGACAGCAACGGTCACGTTGGTCTGGGTCTGGGTAAGTCTGTAGAAATTCCCGAAGCCGTAAGAAAGGCATCCGAAGATGCAAAGAAGAACCTTATTAAGGTTCCGATGGTGGGAACGACAATTCCCCACCAGAATCTGGGTGTGTTCGGTGCCGGTAAGGTACTGATTATGCCTGCTGCCGAGGGTACCGGAGTTCTCGCAGGCGGTGCGGCACGAGTGGTTCTCGAATTTGCCGGCATAAAGGATGTAAGAGCAAAGTCTCTCGGATCGGCTAATGCGGGAAATGTAGCAGCAGCTACGCTCGAAGGACTTAAGACATTAAAAACAGTTGAAGAGGTAGCAAAGCTTCGCGGCCTCTCCAAGGAAGAAGTATTAGGATAGGAGGAGAGAACATGGCAAAAATGCTTAAGGTTACTCTTGTAAAGAGCGTTATCGGTTCCACTCCTTATCAGAAAAAAGTAGTGGAAG
>CAYFUZ010000028.1:0-17653 GCA_964346675.1 uncultured Oscillospiraceae bacterium
GTGATGATACCTTGAAATCAAATTTGTCTTTCACATAGCTTTTGATTTCTTCATAAGTCGCTTTGCTCTCACTAGCAGTTAAATCAAGCTCATCCATTTCTAGTTTGACTTTAATATGCTGGTCGACATCGAGTTTGGACAAAAGACATACCGTCTCAACGTGCCTTGTATACGGAAAATTATCATAAGCATTTATTATATGAGGTTCATATCCGAGAAGCTGCGCGCTTCTTAAGTTTTCAATCATGGTTTTGGGGTTACAGGAAATATAAATTATCTGTTCTACGCCATAAGAAAGGATTTGGCTCAGAGCTTTTGGAACTATACCGCTGCGAGGCGGATCTACAACTATAACGTCCGGTTTTTCATCAATTAAGGAAAGAACTTTGGCGACATCGCCGACTATGAATTCGCAGTTCGAAAGCCCGTTAAGCCTGGCGCTCGCTCTGGCAGTCTCAATCGCTTCTTCGACGATTTCCACGCCTATAGCCTTCTGTGCCCTTTTTGCCATCGCCTGAGTTATCGTACCGGTGCCGCAGTAAAGATCGTAAACCGTTTTTCCCTCAAGATCGTCTATCAGTGCAATGGCGTCAGCATAAAGGCGTTCCGCCGCATCAACATTTGTCTGAAAAAAAGAAAACGCCCCTACTTTGAATTTCAAATCCAATATTTCTTCTTCATACCAACTGCGTCCATAGAGGACTTTGAGTTCCTCGCAGCTGATTGTATCCGAGATATTGTCATCTATATTGTGCAATATGCCGACTATAGTATCCTCAAGGTTTAGTGACATAATATGCTTTACGTAAGCATCTTCATCAAACAAGGCTTGTGAGGTTGTTGATATTATTATAAGAAGCTGGTTTGTTCTGAACCCCTTTCTTATTACCAAAGCCCTCATAAGTCCTTGATGAAGCTTTTTATTGTAGTGTGAGTAGCCTTTTTGGTGAACAAAATAGAGGGTGGCTGTCAGAATCTTATTGAAATCCTCCGGCGCCAGCATGCATTCATCTGTCTGAATGATGGACATATAGGATTTCTTTCTGTGCAAACCCAGAATTGTCGGGCCGTCCTTAAAAGCGTTCCCGAACGTATACTCCATTTTGTTTCTGTAATGACGCTGCCGGGAGCAAGGAATTATTCCGGAAAGCAGCCCCGGGTCAAAGCCGGCTTTTTCAAGCAGCCCCCTTACCTCACCCTGCTTGTTTTTCAGCTGTTCCTCATAGGGCACTCCCTGATACGAACAGCCTCCGCACAGCCCAGCGTCTTTGCAAAGCTTAAAACTGTTCATATTTTTCAAAGAACTCCTTCTTGAATTCCAAGAACCTGTCTTCTTCTATGCTCTTCCTGATATTTTCAGCCAGACGAACAAGAAAATGCAGATTATGCTCGCTTAAAAGCATGCTGGAAAGTATCTCGTTGCTTCTGTAAAGATGCCTGAGATATGCCTTTGAATAACTCCTGCAACAGTAACAATCGCATCCCGGGTCAAGAGACGTAAAATCTTCCTCGTATTTGGAATTTTTAATATTCACACGTCCGTATGAGGTCATGGCCATGCCGTTCCTTGCCACTCTTGTCGGAAGAACGCAGTCGAACATATCTATACCGCGCTCAACGCCTTCAAGTATGCAATCAGGCGATCCGACCCCCATAAGGTACCTCGGCTTATACTTTGGAAGAAGTTCCACACAAGAATCTAAAACATCGTACATTATTTCTTTGGGTTCTCCTACTGAAAGACCGCCTATAGAATATCCTGGAAGGTCCAGTTCCGATATGCGCATGGCAGATTCCGCCCTTAAATCCTTATATACTCCTCCCTGCATAATGCCGAAAAGACTTTGATTTTCAGTGTTTTTATGGTAATCCTTGCAGCGTTTAAGCCACCTTACGGTACGATCTAAGGATTTTTTTGCATATTCATGGTCTGCAGGATACGGACAGCATTCATCAAAGGCCATTATTATATCGGACCCCAGGCTGTTTTGAACATCTATGCTTATTTCAGGTGTAAACATATGACTTGAGCCGTCGATATAAGAACGAAAACTCACACCCTCTTCTGTGATTTTCCTTAAGTCTCCCAATGAAAAAACCTGAAAGCCCCCGCTGTCCGTAAGTATTGCGCCGTTCCAGTTCATAAATTTGTGAAGACCGCCCGCTTTTTCTATAAGCTTATGTCCCGGGCGAAGATAGAGATGATAGGTGTTGGATAAAATAATGCCGGAACCTTCATGCCCCAAACTTGCGACATCTTCCGGTTTCATGGCCTTAACTGTCGCTTTGGTTCCCACAGGCATAAAAACAGGCGTCTGTATTTCTCCGTGGGGAGTGTGAAGTATTCCACGCCTGGCGCCTGTTTTTAGGTCTGTCTTTAATAATTCGAATCTTACCGCATCTTTCATCAGTTTTTCAATCTCTTGTCGGATTTAATAGAAAGTTTGGTACCTATGGTTTGGAACATCTGTACCAAAACTATAAGCAGAATTACGGCGAAAATCATTACCATATACTGATATCTGTAGTAACCGTAGTTTATGGCAATCTTACCGAGACCCCCTCCGCCTATTATACCACTCATTGCGGTATATCCCAAAATTGTCGTAATGGCTGTTGTAGCGTTGGAAAGAAGACTGGGAACAGCCTCGGGTATCATGACCTTTACAACAATCTGCATAGGGCTTGCTCCCATGGACTGAGCCATCTCGATAATATTCGGATTTACTTCTCTTAATGAAGTCTCCGCAAGACGAGCTATAAACGGAAACGCCGCAATTACCAGCGGAACTATACTCGCGGTTGTACCTACGGAAGTGCCTACAATCAGCCTTGTAAGCGGAATTACCACTATCATCAAAATCAGAAAGGGCACGGATCTTAAAAGATTTATAATCACATTGACAAGCTTCATAAGCCAGGACGGAAGCGGGCGTATACCGCCTTTTTCGCCTGTAACCAATATAACACCCAATGGAAGCCCTATAATTATCGCAAAGAAAGTGGCAACAACCGTTACATAAAAAGTTTCCCAGGTTGCCAGCGGGATTTCAAACTTTAAAACCTCCAAAGCCTTGGCTATAGCCTCGGGCGTGAACGCTTTACTCAGCATTTACTTCTACCTCCTCCGCAATAATTCCGGGATATGCAGCGAAAAAGTCAAGTGCTGTTTTTACATTTTCCGGCCCTCCGGCTATACCGAGGAGCATGGTGCCGTAAACCTGCCCGCCTATGCTCTTTGTGACCGCCTGAGATATGTTGGCACAAATACCGGTTTTAACGGCAAGGGTCGCAATAGCCGGCTCACCTGTGATTTCGGTTCCGTTAAATACGAGCCGTATAAACCTGTCCCCGTCTCTTCCTACTATTACCGAATCCTCGCTGCCTTCCGGGAACACGAGGCTTCTTGCGGCAGCCGTCTTCGGATTTGAGAAAATTTCGGAAACAAGACCGCTTTCCGCAACTCTGCCCTGATCAAGTATGGCAACATGCTTGCAGATATTTTCCACCACGCTCATAGAGTGAGTTATAACCACTATTGTAACTCCGGTCTTTTCGTTTATGGATCTTATAAGGTCTAAGATTTCATTCGTCGTTTTCGGGTCAAGCGCAGATGTAGCCTCATCGCAAAGAAGCACCTTGGGGTTTGTGGCGAGCGCTCTTGCTATGGCTACTCTTTGCTGCTGTCCGCCCGACAGCTGACTCGGATAAGCTTTGGCCTTATCGCTTAAACCTACTATATCCAGCAACTCGTAAGCTCTTTTTTCGGCCTGAGCCTTTTTCATACCCTCAAGTTCAAGAGGAAAACAAACATTTCCAAGATTTGTCCTTTGCATAAGAAGGTTGAAGCCCTGGAAAATCATCGTGATCTCTCTGCGTTTGGCTCTCAATTCAGCATCAGAAAGCTTCATCATGTCAACACCGTCAACTATTACCTCGCCCTCGGTCGGTCTTTCGAGCAAATTTATACAGCGAACCAGCGTTGATTTCCCTGCACCGCTCATGCCGATAACGCCGAAAATGTCGCCGTCCGGTATGGACAGCGACACATTCTTCAGAGCTTCTACCTCGCCCTCGGATGTGATAAATGTTTTAGCAAGGTTTTTAATCTCAATCATTTTATTTTGCCTTCAGTGCATTAAGATCGGACTGCTTGCCTCCGTAAAGTCCCATGGGTTCGCAGTGAATCTGGGCAACGCTGAATATGTGAGTTCCGTTCTGCTTGTTGAAATCATCCTGATAAGGAATATGCGCAAAATAGTTGGCAAGCAGTGTACCGTCTTCGACAACATTGTTCGGAACTACATAATCTGTGTATTCGTTTATTTCCAGCGTTATGTCCTTGGCTGCAAGTATTTCTTTTGCGGTTTTAAGAATGTCGGCATGCGGAGACGGAGAACAAGCTACGCCGAACTTCTGACCCGCAAGCGCCGCATAATCTACGCTTGAATCATAACCATCTGTAGGATTATCAACTACGGATACTACGGAGCCGTCCGTATAAGTTTTTGCTATATAATCGGCAACCTGTTTACTTGTAAGAGCTGCCTTCAGCGCCTTTACCAGATCCTGATTTTCATTACCTTCTTTTACGCAAAGAACATTGCCGTAAGCTGACGCCGATCCTTCAAGGAGAAGCGCATCCTTGGGAGAAAGGCCTGCGCCGATAGCGTAGTTGCCGTTTATAACGGCATAATCGAGATCTTTGAGAACCGCAGGAAGCTGTGCCGCCTCGATTTCCCTGAATTCAAGATTGTCCGGTTTTGATTCAATATCCGCTATAGTTGCAGTAATACCGGCTCCCGCCTTAAGCTTTATAACGCCTTCGGCATCCAGAAGCATCAAAGCTCTTGCTTCATTTGTGGTGTCATTGGGAACGCCTACAACTACTTTTTGTTTACTCTCTTCTTTTTTGGTGCAGGCAGCAAGTCCGAGCACCAGTGTCAGTGCGATTAAAATTGCAAATACTTTTTTCATTGGTTACCTCCTGAAAATAAAAAGACCGGAATGCGCGATGCCTTCCGGTCAACTTTAACTTAAGTGACTGTAAAACTACTCTGAAAGGACATCGTAAAACGGCGCATCTCCCATGCGCATGCACATACCCATCATCATAGCTGCTACGTTGTGCTTATTCACGATAGTCTTCCTTTCGAAAAATAATTTCGTTTATCTTAACACCCTATATTTGTCTTGTCAATAATTATTTTAAATTATTTTTTAATTATTCTTTTCAATCGCGTTGGATTTAAAAAAATCTATCCACATGCTGTAATACTTTGTAAGCAGATGCGTATTGTCATTGGTGTACTTCTGGGTCAGATTGCCTTCTTCGTCGTCGAATACAGGATTTACATCGATATAGTAAACATTATCCGTCGTGTCGGACTGTGCAATGTTGAAAAGCATCGTATTAAGCGTGTTGATTTTGCTGTTATTATACGTTTTATCATTGTCGGAACGAGCTGCGGTCACATGCAGATTTGCCATCAGATAAATGATGACGTTGGGATTCTCCGATTGAAGATTTTCTATAAGTCCTCTGAACTTTGTTGCCGTTTCGGACAAATCGTAACCGAGCTCATTGATGCCGAGACCGATATATATCTTTCCGAAATCCTTCTCGCTCAGAAGCTGTTCCAGACTTTTCTTGCCTTTTCCGTCTGCATCCACTTTCATCTGACTGTAATTATAAATGCTCATACTGGTGTTGACAAAATAGGCAGGTCCTTCGAGTTTGCCGAAATGGGCTATCCCCACGCTGCGGGAATCTCCTATTACTAAAGCATCTGCGAAATACTCCTCGTCAACCGTGGTAAATCCGTAATCGGGAGGAACAGGTCCCAATATTTTTGTTCCGTCAGCGTTCCATCGAACTTCTTTCGGATCAACTCCGGGCATGAGTACTCTTCTGTCTTTCGCTCCGGGCGGATCTATGTAAGGCTGTGAATCATCCGGATCTTCTACTGCGGGTGAGGTTGTATGAACCTCAATAGCAGGCTCGCTTGAATTGTTTTGTATTGCTCCTTCACTTACCTCATTATCTGAAATATCTCCGGAATTATTGTCGACAGCACTCTCCGTGGTATTTGTTTTAATGGCAGAGTCTGTGACACTATTGTCCGGGCCGGAGGGCAGTTCCTGGCCGCCCTTGCCGCAGCCTGTAATAAAAAAGCTCAACGCCAGCAATATGCATATTAAACTTATTGATTTTATGTTTCTCATTTAGAACCTGAAATATAGGAACGGATCATTCATTCCCTTATACAAACAATATACGGATGCGCCCAATATA
Source organism: uncultured Oscillospiraceae bacterium (assembly GCA_964346675.1). Taxonomy (GTDB): domain Bacteria; phylum Bacillota; class Clostridia; order Peptostreptococcales; family Anaerovoracaceae; genus RUG13409. The sequence continues at coordinate 6,296 of CAYFUZ010000028.1, forward strand.
ATGACAAGCACGAGGTACATTTTAGCATTATTTTTATATCTTGAATACAGCTTTTGTGGAAGATTTGTGGAAAGTATCAATGCAAGAAGCATTATCCAAACCGTACTGTTCATATATTGCAGCCAATCTTCCGGCCAGGCGTATTCACTGGTTCTGCCCAAAAGACACAAAAGAAAATCTCTGATATTCTCCAAGCCTTCAACCGCAAAAACGGTCCATTGCAGCGGAATCAAAAGCAACATGTATATGCGTCCGAACACCTTATATCTTTCTAGGAATTTTAAAAGTCCGGCTTTTTCGACCGCCATTACAGCAAAAAGCAGGAACCCCCAAAGGACAAAGTTTACGGCGGCTCCGTGCCATATCCCTGTCAGCATCCAGACAATAAACATATTAATATAAGTCCTCGCCGGTCCTTTTCTGTTCCCGCCCAGAGGAATATACACATATTCTCTGAACCATGTTCCGAGCGTCATATGCCAGCGTCTCCAAAATTCGGTCATCGATAATGACGTGTAGGGAGCGTCAAAATTCTTCGGAAATTCAAAACCGATCATTCTGCCCAGCCCTATAGCCATAAGGCTGTAGCCGTAAAAGTCGAAGTATATCTGAAGGCTGTAGGCGATAATGCCAAGCCACGCCAACTGCGTTGTAATGCCGTCGTATCCGAACTGATGAACGTCCTGCCATACAACGCCTACCTGATTGGCTATTACAACTTTTGAACCGAGGCCCAATATAAAAACTTTTAAACCGTCGATAAATTGCTCAAGCGTTTCGTGTCTTTCCTTAAGAGCGTCCCTGACCTCGCTGTACCGCACTATAGGACCCGCTATGAGCTGCGGAAACATCATTATGTATGCGCCGAGAACTATTAAACTGTTTTCTCTGAGTGACGGGTCTTTATAGGAATCAATCAGATAAGAAACTATCTGAAAAGTGTAAAAGCTTATACCTATCGGCAGCATCAGACCGAGATTGGTTCCCAACATAAAGTCGGAATACTTAAAAACAAAAAGTATGCCCATGTCGACTATGATTCCTATGATGAGCTTAATCTTGTTTATGTTTCTGCCTATAAGGTAATTAAAAACTACGGAGGCCATTATCAGAGCTAAGTACCACGGTGTACCCGACTCAAATGCTCCGTAAGCATAAAAGACTATACTGAACACAAAAATACAGGCATTACGAAGCTTCGGCGCGAATTTAAAGCAGATATAATAGCACGCCAAAAATGCGGGCAAAAATTTTATAAGAAAATCAAAACTGCTGAATACCATTAAATTATCAAACAAGCATCTCCGTAAGAGAAAAACTTGTAACCTTCCTTTACAGCTTCTTTATAAGCGGCAATTACGCTGTCTTTATCGTACAGCGCACTTACGAGCATCAGTAACGTAGATTTCGGCAGATGAAAGTTTGTCATCAGACAATCTACCATCTTGTATTTATACCCCGGATAAATAAATATTCCGGTGGAGGAGCTTTGGGCATGTATTATACCCCTCTCATCAGTGGCGCTTTCCATGGTTCTGCAGGCAGTGGTTCCGACGGAAATAATCCGTCCTCCGTTTTTCCTTGTTTCATTGATTTTACAGGCAGCCTCCTCGGAAACCGTATACTCCTCAAAATGCATACGGTGATTTTCAAGCACGGCTTCCTTAACCGGTCTGAATGTTCCTATTCCGACATGCAGTGTCACAAATGCAGTCTGAATTGCTTTGCTCTGCGCTTTTTTTATTAATTCCGGAGTCCAGTGAAGACCGGCTGTAGGAGCAGCCACAGAGCCTTCATTTTTTGCGTACACCGTCTGATAGCGTTCCTTATCAACTTCAACCGCGTCGCGTTCTATGTAAGGCGGGAGCGGCATTGAACCAAGTTCATCCAGTATATCGGTGAAGTTTCCTTCATAGCTGAAACGAACTATTCGGGTTCCTTCATCCGCATTTCTCAATACCAAGGCTTTGAGTTTTCCTTTACCGAAGCTTACCGTGTCGCCAGGCTTAAGCCTTCTTCCGGGTCTTACGAGAGTTTCCCATTCATCTCCCGTTATGCGCTTTGACAGCAGAAATTCTATATTCGCTCCCGTTTCATCCTTTAATCCGTAAAGCCTTGCGGGTATAACTTTGGAGTCGTTGAATACAAGACAGTCGCCGGGATTTAAATACTCAAGAATATCGGGAAAGCTTCTATGCTCTATCTTTCCGTTCTCCCTGTTCATGACCATGAGCCTGCATCCGTCGCGCTTTTCCGAAGGCCATTGGGCAATAAGCTCGGCAGGCAATTCATAATCAAAATCGTTTACATTCATTCCGTATATACCTCTATGCTTATACCGGTATAGTAATAAGCCAGTATATCAATGAAACTCTTATCTGCCTCGGCCATTGCCTTTGCGCCCGTCTGAGAAAGACCGACGCCGTGACCCGAACCGCTGCCGCTGAATGTGACGATGTCTGTGGGCGCACCTACGGCACCGTCTAATGCCAGCTCGTTCCAGTTAAGGCCCGCACCGCTTAATGTTGTTATACCGTCAGTTATGACTGTATCTTTGACATTTATCTTCACGGGTTCTCCTTCCGCTCCCAGCACATAAATGTATTGAGCAGGAGCAGTACCGTTTATAATAGAAGCGATGGACGTTGTCACATCAAAATTCTGGGATTTAAGCTTGAAGATACGTTTCATTTCGCCTTTGGAAACAGTTGCCGAAGAATTCGAACCGACAACGGTAAGAGATATCACGCTTCGACCGTTATCTGCGCGCTTTGTTATCTTAACATTATTCACATTGCCTAAGGCGTAGCCCGCGTTCTCCATTGCAGTTCTGACCTCTTCAAAGGTATAGTTCAGAGTCCATTTCAATTCCGGACTGTATTCGTCTTTTATGGAACGCAGATAAGGAATTGCCGCAACCCAGACATCCTCCGAGTTCATGGTATATCCGCCGCTGTTTGCATAATAATATCCCGTTGCAAGAGTGCCGTTATACTTCATCACAAAGCCTTCAGTCGCTTTACATGCCGCTGTGCAGGAATCGGTCTCGGCTGAAACTCCACCATACACCTGGCAGTCGCTGCTGCGGCAAAGATCAAAACCGAGCGCATTGTGCTTTCCGATATTCGCATAGGTATAGGATCTTGCGGAAACAGCCTGGGCCTTAAGTGCCTCAATGGGATATGATGAAGACATTTCGGAACTTATAACGCCCCAAAGATAGTGTTCCACCGAAACATAATTATTTACGCAAATCTTGTTGTCATCGTTAAGGCTAAAGCAAACACCGTCGCGGTAGCTTACTCCGTTTACCGTAATAATCATTTCGTCAAGACTTGCTCCTGCAGCCATTATTCCGTCACCCTTCCAAAGCCCTATCAGCAGCGATGCGTCTTCGCTCATGAGACATACTACTCCGTTATAGTTGATCACATACAACTCCGTATAATTTGTAATCTCCTGTTTAACACCCCAGCCGTCCTTTGAAATGTCTGCGTGTATAAAGCCTTTGGGACTGTTCAGCTTTACTATATCAACAGCCGTATCACTGTAAAGAAGTCCGACGTTAATATACGTATGCAGAACATCCTGAAGCACATTGTCGGAAACCGCTTCGGGGACTTCGGGGTTTTCTCCGTTTTCAGCGTAAAGATACGAATTTGCGCCGAAGGACAGAAACATGCATAGCACAAGAAGAATTCCTATAAACTTAAAAGCTGAGTTGTTCTTCATATTCGTACCCACTTTCCTTAATATTCTTATCATCCGGCAGCGGCAAGCCCAAAGCTTTAAAAGCGTCATCTGAAATCATTCTGCCCTTTGGGGTTCTAAGCAGTAAGCCCATCTGCAGTAAATAGGGTTCATACTGGTCCTCGATGGTTACGCGTTCTTCTCCGAGGGATGCGGAGATGGTATCGATACCGACCGGTCCTCCGTTGAACTTGAGCGCTATCATCTCAAGTATCTTTCTGTCGAGTTCTTCAAGGCCCAAATCGTCTATACCCAAGGATTGAAGCGTATGCAGAACTATGTCGGATCTTATATTTCCATCGCCCTTGACCTGTGAAAAATCTCTGACTCTTTTCAGCAATCTGTTGGCAACGCGCGGAGTTCCGCGGGATCTGGCCGCAAGAAGCTCTCTGGATTCATCATCTATGCTCACGCCTAAAATTTTAGCGGTCCTTTTTAAAATTCTTGCCAATTCATCAGTGGTATAAAGGTCAAATTTTGCCAGCACTCCGAAACGGTCTCTTAAAGGTGCCGAAAGGCTTCCTGCTCTTGTAGTGGCGCCTACGAGAGTAAAACGCGGAAGCTCAAGCCTTAATGAGTTAGCCATCGGTCCCTTGCCGGTGATTATATCTATAGCATAATCCTCCATCGCGGAATACAATACTTCCTCGACGCTTCGGTTTAGTCTGTGCATTTCATCTATAAAGAGTACATCGCCCTCATTGAGATTTGTAAGTATTGCGGCAAGATCTCCTGCGCGTGAAATTGCAGGTCCCGAAGTAATACGAAGGTCCACATCCATCTCGTTTGCTATAATACCCGCCAAGGTGGTTTTTCCGAGTCCCGGAGGGCCGTAGAACAGCACATGATCAAGACTTTCACCTCTTTGTTTCGCAGCTTCGATATAGATTTTCAAATTGTCGGTAACGGCAGTCTGGCCCACATAATCTTCAAAACGTTTGGGACGTATGGATTTTTCCATCTGCTCCTCGTTTTCAACCAAACCGGCACCTACAACTCTTTGCTCATAATCCATTTTTATCTCCTGTTTTTAAGTGCGCGCTTAATGTATTCCTGCGCGCTTAGATCTTTTTCGTTTATGCCGAGCATTGCCGACATTGCCTCGCTTTTTGAAAAGCCCAGACTGATAAGTGCCTGAACGGCAGCCTCTTTTTCGGAACCCGCAGCGGGTTCCGAGCTTGCCGCAAACTCCGTCAATTCATCCGCACGTCCCATTTTATCCTTAAGTTCAAGAATTATTCTTTGAGCTGTTTTTTTGCCTATTCCGTTCGCCTTTGTAATCAGTGCAGTGTCTTCAAACAGTATTGCGCGCCTGAGTTCCGCAGCTTCCAGCACTGAAAGTATGGCCATGGCACCCTTTGCCCCCACACCGCTTACGCTTGTCAGCGTATGAAACATGGCAAGGCTCTTTGTATCTGAAAAACCGTAAAGGCTTATATCGTCTTCTCTAACAAGCATGGCAGTATAAAGCGTCACAGGCTCGGCATCGCGGCTTAACAGCGCCGGACTGTTGCTCGGCACATTGACTTCGTATCCTATGCCGCCGTTTTCTATAACCACCATATCCGGCATGGTTTCGGTAATTACACCTTTTATATAATGAATCATCTTTACCCACATAGCTGTGACATATAGCTGCGGCTATAGCATCTGCTGTGTCATCCAGTTTTGGAAGCTCTTCAAGCCTTATAAGTCTGCTTACCATCATCTGTACCTGTTTTTTGTCGGCCCTTCCGTTACCGGTTATAGATGTCTTAATCTGCAGCGGTGTGTATTCGTAAATACTCACCCCGCTGTTAGCACAGGCCAGCACAGCAACACCTCTGGCCTCTCCCACATATATTACCGTCTTGGCATTGCTGTTGAAATAAAGTTCCTCTATACTGGCTTCTTCGGGCCTGTATTCCTCTATGACTTCCATAAGACCATTATACAGAGTTTTCAGCTTGTCGGGCATCGGCATTGTCTTATCGGTCGTTATGGCTCCGTAAGCAACAGATGTCAGCACACTGCCTTTCTTTTCAACTATTCCCCAGCCCATTCTTGCATAGCCCGGGTCTATACCGAGTATTCTCATATTTCTAAAGTAATCCTTCCGATACTGCCGCTGCGGAATTCATCAATGACCGTTCTGGCAGTTCTCTCGTAGTCTATACGTTTTCCCGATAATATAAAGCCTCGCTTTTCGGCAATTGACTCCATTGTCATAAGAGGTGTTGCCTCTATATTTTCCAATTTGTATCTGGCGCAGAGTAAATCGGGGTAAAGTTCTGAAAGTATCCCGATCAGCTCCATGCCGAGCGTTGACAAATCCATAACTTCATCTTTAATGGCGCCGCAAAACGCAAGATTCAGACCCACTTCAGGGTCTTCAAACTTGGGCCAAAGTATTCCCGGAGTATCCAAAAGCATTATTCCCGAAGCAAGATTAAGCCACTGCTTTCCTCTTGTAACTCCAGGTTTATTTCCCGTTCTTGTCGCTTTTTTCCCCGTAAGTCTGTTTATGAGGCTGGACTTTCCGACGTTCGGAACGCCTACTATCATTAGCCTTAACGGTCTCTTTCTTTGGCTTTCGGCATCCCTTTCGTTTTTGATTTTCTCAAGGAGTGCCATGAGCTTTTTTACACCTTCTCCTGAATTGCAGTTCATCGCAAGAGCATTGCGCCCTTCGGAGCTTAATCTGTTTACCCATACGGAATTTGCTGTCTCATCGGCCAAATCGGACTTGTTGAGTATGATGATTCCGGGTTTATTTCCTACCAACTCATTTATAATGGGGTTTCTGCTGGAAACCGGAATTCTTGCATCAAGTACCTCAACAACGAGGTCTACAAGCTTAAGGTTCTCCGCAATCAGCTCCCTCGTCTTCTTCATATGGCCCGGATACCAGTTAATGTTAGTTTTATTGTTCATGAGTATCAACTTTATATTATTTTTCTATCCAATATCTTCTTGTTATAAAACGTTCACCGTCTTCTAAATTTTCAACCTTATTTTCTAAAACACCCTTGTTAGCTTCAATTATTTTATAAGATCCTATATTATCATCATCGCATGTTATTAAAATTTTATCTTCCTGAATAATTTTTCTAGCATAGTCTAGGCCTAGTTTAAGCAGCTCTTTCCCATATCCCATTCTCCAATATTTTGGATTTATTGCATATCCAATATGACCTCCATATCTTAATAAATTATCCGTTAGTCTAACTCTAATATTTATAACACCAATAAATTTATCACCATCAACTGCAAAAAAGTCATATGATGGGACATAATGTTCCGGAAGCTTAAACTGTTCTCTTTTATCAGCAAAAATCTTAACTATATCTTTTTCATTTGGATTCAAAAACATCATATCATGCTTTTAAATATTTCCTAATTCTATTTGTCTGATTGACTCAACATATGCTTCTTTATATTGAGATAGATATTTAGGGTCAGCTTCTATTATCTCTAACATTAATACCCCTCCTTATCTGCTCAAAAGCTCCTTCGCCTGCTCCCTCGCCGTATCTGTTACATGTGTTCCTGAAAGCAGTCTTGCCAACTCTTCAATTCGTTCATCTCCATTCAGAGCTACTACATTGGTCTGAGTTGAGTATTCATCACTGCTCTTTTGTATTCTGAAATGGTGATCTCCCATAGCTGCTATCTGCGGAAGATGTGTTATGCACACAATCTGTCGATTCCTTGAAATAGCCCTGAGTTTTTCTCCCACAACGCCCGCCGTGGCACCTGAAATACCCGTGTCGATTTCGTCGAATATCATGCTCGGTATTCCGTCTATATCGCTGATTATACGCTTAAGGGCAAGCATTATCCTGGACAATTCGCCTCCTGACGCAACCTTTGCGAGCGGTTTGAGATCTTCACCTACGTTTGCGGAAATTAAAAACTCGGCGGAGTCCGTTCCGTTTTCTCTCGGCGTTTCGCTTCCTATATTGACGGAAAACACCGCCTTGCTGAAATTAAGCTCGGCAAGTTCTTTGTTTATACCAGTCTCCAGCCTATGTGCGGCGTCTTTTCTAAGCCTGCTCAGCCGCGCCGCGGCAACATCGTATTCTTTTTTGCGCATGGAAATCTCGCTTTCCAGCTGCTGCATTTGCTCGTCCGCATTCTCTATTGACTCAAGCTGGCTCGCAGCATCACGCGCATAAAGCAAAACAGCCTCAAGGCTTCCTCCGTATTTTTTCTTCAGCTTATTGAGTGTATCCTGACGCTCCAAAGCCTCATCAAGTTCTTCGGGAGAAAAGTTTATACTGTCTCTGCTGCTTCTGAAATCCGATTTCAAATCCTCAAGTTCATAATACGCATCATCTATTCGCTGAATCAAGACATCTAGTTCCGCAGAAAAGCCCTTGATTTCCGAGAGTACGAAAACCGCATTGCCGAGTGCCGAATATGCCGCAGCGTCACCGGAAAAGAGTTCTTCGTTTGCCCTTTCTAGAGCCGAATAAATATCCTCCGATTTCTCCATCAGTGTTATACGTTCTTTGAGTTCCTCGTCCTCTCCGAGCCTTATGTTTGCCGCATTGATTTCTTCAAGTTCAAAACTAAGAAAGTCCTTCTGCCTTGCGCTGTCCGCAAGGCGTTTTCTTAAAGAAAGCAACCTTGAAGAGGCATCCGCATATTGCCTGTAGAAATCCGCCGTCATAAGCTTGACATCAGCCAAATCCTTGCCGCCGTACAAATCAAGTATGTTTATATGATTTGCAGGGTTTAAAAGGCTCTGCTGGTCGTACTGGCCATGTATATCAACCAGCCCGTCGCAAAGTTTTGAAAGTTCTGAAAGCGACACCATTTCGCCGTTGACGCGGCAGAGGCTTTTGCCCGGAGCTATCTCCCGTCTTATAACGTACTGATTATCTTCCGTATCTATAAGCATGGAAATTACGGCTTTGTCCGCCCCGCGGCGTATATAATCGCTGTCCGCACGCGCCCCCAAAGCCATAGATATTGCCTCGATAATAACCGATTTGCCGGCTCCCGTTTCACCGGTAATAATATTCAGGCCCGGATAAAGATCCAAACTCAAATCTTTCACTATCGCGAAGTCCTTGATGTCAATATGACTTATCATCTCAAAGCCTCTTCAAACTCCTTAAGAAGAAGATCAACATGGGTTGGTGAATCGACTACTATAAACACCGTATTGTCGCCCGCAAGAGTCCCGAGTATTTCAGGTCTGTCCATTTTGTCTATAACCTCTGCGGCGGCGTTCGCGCAACCGCTCAGTGTCTTTACAACTATAAGATTTTCGGCAGCTTTTATACTCTGAACCGTTTCTTTAAGTATCTTGTTATAGCGGTCGCTTTCAGCTCCCGACATTTTTGGAGCTTCTGCATAGCAGCTTCTGCCGCTTTTACCTACAACCTTCACAAGGCCCATATCCTTAATATCTCTTGATACTGTTGCCTGAGTAACGTTAAAACCGCTTTGCTGCAACTTGCCGGCCAACCTTTCCTGAGTGTCGATTTCCTGCGTCTTTATAAGCTCCAATATCTTGCTCTGGCGTGCGTATCTCATACATAACCCCCGTTGCGAATATTTATGCATAATATGAATAAATTATAGCATAAAAAAACAAGAGAGCAACACGCCCTCTTGTAATTTCTTTCAGAACTTATTCCTTGGACTTAATCTTTGCAGCCTTGCCTGTTCTCGACCTCATATAGTTGAGTTTGGCTCTTCTTACGTCGCCTTTCTTAACAACTTCAATTCTGTCGATAGCAGGACTGTGGAGCGGGAATGTCTTTTCAACACCGATGCCGGATGAAAGCTTTCTTACTGTAAAGGTTTCACTGATTCCACCGTTCTGCTTCTTAAGAACATAACCCTCGAAAAGCTGTATTCTTTGCTTATTTCCTTCTCTGATCTTGATATACACCTTAACGGTGTCGCCAACTCCCAAATCCGGAAGATCCTTCTTTTCGTATTCCTGTGTTATAGATTTGATAAGGTCCATTCTACCCTCCCTTATACCTTAGATATTCATAAACGGCCAAACACCTGAAAACCTTTTGCTTTCAGGCTCCGCCAGCGGAACACCCGTAAAACGCAATCATTTTAGCAAAATGGCGCACATTTTGCAAGGACTTTTTTAATTACTTTGCACGGGGGAAGGTTCTGTCATAAACATCGAGTATTCTGTTTTTGGTAACTGAAAGATAAATCTTTGTCGCGGTTATGTCCTCATGTCCCAAAAGGTCCTGAATCGATTTTAAATCTGCTCCGTTCTGAACCATATGGGCCGCAAAAGTATTTCGTATTATCTGCGGCGTAAGCCTATCCTTAAGACCGGTCTTTTCCCCGTAAAGTTTCATGAGTTTCCAGACACCCTGACGTGTAATGCGCTCGCCGAGATAAGATAAAAACAATGCGCCGTCATCTTCCTTATCGCCAAGCAGCCTGCCGCGCGGCCCTGTAAGATAGGCTTTTAACGCTTGCTTTGCGGGCTTTCCTATAGGAACAACCCTTGCCTTCTCTCCATGAAATACATTTACATACCCTATCTTCATATTCAGATGTCCTACATCCGTATAACAAAGTTCGGACACCCTTATTCCGCTTGCGTACATAAACTCGAACAAAGCCCTGTCCCTGATTCCACGGTCGGAGTCGTCCGGAGCTTCAAGCAGCAGCATTATTTCATCCTCGCTTAAATACTCGAGTTTATTTCTTTCGACCTTTACAGCTTTAATGTTTTCCGCAGGATTAAGCTTTACCCTGCCGTCCGCTCTCATAAATTCATAAAAAGAACGTACGGAAGCAAGCTTTCGGTTCGTCGTGCTGGCAGAACGCCCTTTATGCTGCAGACTCATTATAAATGCGGCAACATCGGCACTAACCGCTTTTTCAAGCGATTTCCCCCGGCTGATCAGAAAATCTTCGAACTCCTGAATATCCGCCATATAGGCGGATAATGTCGATTTTGATACCCGCTTTTCGCGTTCCAGATAACCCTCAAATTTACCTATGAAGTCCATATGAGCCTCCTACACACCGAATTTCCTTGCAGCCATGAGTATTCCTATGGCCGTCTTGCCGTCCTTTACATCTCCGTTGTAAAGCATTTTCAAGGCATCCTTAATGTCTATCTCGTATGTATCTATAGCTTCGTGCTGATCCAAATTCGTTTCTCCCTTATCGGTAGCATCCGCATAGAACATATGAATGATTTCGTTGTCGTACCCGCAGGTTCCGAAAAAACCTCCCATATATTCAAGATTTTCGCAGGAATAACCCGTCTCCTCCTTCAGTTCTCTTGCTGCGGTCTTAGCCAAGGCATCGACTTCGTTGTCCTCGATTTTACCTGCCGGAATTTCCCAGAGTACTTCTTCCGCAGCTTTTCTGAACTGGCGTATCATTATGAGTTTTCCTGCTGTATTGACAGCTACTATGCCGACTCCTCCGGGATGCTCTACTATATCTCTGTACGCTGTCCCTCCCGGAGTCGTCACCTTGTGCTGCCTTACTTTAAATATTTTACCGTCATATACGAGCTTTGATTCTATTGTTTTTTCTTCAAATATCATTTAACCCACCTTCTTATTACGTAAACTATTATAATCAATATTAAAAAATCTTGCAATCCGAAAAGCTCCTTGG
>CAYFUZ010000029.1:0-17009 GCA_964346675.1 uncultured Oscillospiraceae bacterium
TGCCCTACGGTTGTAACGTACAGGATTTTCATTTAAGCTTCCTTGCAGGTACTCCCAAATAGGTTCCCGGCTCTGTTATATCCTTTACAACCACGGCACCCGCACCTACAGTGCAGCCGCCGCAGACGCTTACATTATTAATCACACACGAACCTATGCCTATCCAGCTTGCCCTGCCGATGCTTACCGTTCCGCCGAGACGGGCTCCCACGGAAATGTGTACATAGTCCGATATCCTGTTGTCGTGCTCCACCACGGCTGCGGTATTTACTATGCAGTGCTTTCCGATTCTTGTCCCCGGATTGACTGACGCATTAGCCATTACCACTGTGCCCTCGCCGATTTCCACGTCGAGTACGGAAACTGCCGCACTCGGATGAACGGCTGTGTACCATTTGACTCCGCCGAGTTTTTCCGCTATCGCTTCTCTGGCGGCAGCGTCGCCGACAGCTATTACAAACTCGCAGTCTTTGTAATTTAAAAAGTCGGCAGTCTTTCCGAGAACCGAAATTCCCGCTACGCTGCCGGAGCTTTCGTTGTCATCAAGAAAACCCCTTACCGTGTCTCCGGACTTTATAACGATATCCGCTATTACCTTGCCATGACCACCGGCACCTATTATTACAACCTGTTTATTCATGAGCAGCTCTTACTTTCCCTGTGTTCCCTTAAACTCCCCCATAGTAGCTTCTCCGTCCTGAGAGATTCCCTCACGGTAAAGAACTATACCGATTGTTTTGAAAAATATTTTGCAGTCGAGCGCAAACGATATGTTTTCCACATACTCGGCATCGCAGGCGAATTTCTGCTCCCAGGATATGGCGTTGCGGCCGTTTACCTGAGCCCAGCCGGTAAGGCCCGGACGAACAAGGTGGCGCCTTCGCTGCGCGGAGCTGTAGAGAGGCAGGTACTTCACCAGAAGCGGCCTCGGACCTATTATGCTCATGTCGCCCTTGAGAATGTTCCAGAGCTCCGGAAGCTCGTCGAGCGACGTTGAGCGGAGCTTTTTGCCGAAGGATGTAAGGCGTTCCTCGTCGGAAAGGATTTCTCCGGTGGAGGGGTCGCGCGCGTCCGTCATGGAGCGGAATTTATACAGCCTGAATATTTTTTCTTTGCCGCTGTGCGGGTCTATGCGCCCGGGGCGCTCCTGACTGAATATGACCGGACTGCCGAGATTTTTTCTTATAAGCAGAGCCAGCGCGGCCATTGGAATAGCCAGAATTATCAGGGCCGCCGCTGACAGCACTATGTCCAGCAGGCGCTTTATATATTTTGAGTAGAGCGTGTTTTTCAAGATTTGCTCCCCTGCTCAGAGCTTTCCTAAAACAAGCCCTTTACTATATCCGTGATTCTTTCCATATCCTCCGGCGTGTTCTTTATGTCGGAAGGAAGGCAAATTCCCCTGGCGAAGATATCTTCGCCGACAGGATTGTCCAAGGATATGAAATCTCTGTCCTTGTAAACCGGCTGCATATGCATCGGCTTCCAGATGGGCCTGGATTCGATATTATCAGCGGCTAAAGCAGCCTGAATTTTGGCGGGCGTAATACCCTGCCCGTCCTTGTATGCGTCCTCGTTTATAGTCATGCACGACAGCCAGAAGTTCGGCTGGTCGCCCATGCGGTAAGGATTCATCGTGACCGGAAGGTTTTTGAAAGATTCTTTATAGGTCCTGTAGATTTTTTCCTTAAGAGCGCGATGCTCGGTAATATGCGGCAGCTGACCGCGGCCTATACCGGCGATTATATTGCTCATGCGGTAATTGTAGCCTATCTCGGAGTGATGATACCACGGGAACGGGTCGCGAGCCTGGGTAGCCCAGAAACGCGCTTTTACAACTGCCTCCTCGCTGTCAGAAAGCAGCATGCCGCCGCCGCTGGTCGTTATTATTTTATTGCCGTTAAAAGACAACACGTTGTATTTGCCGAACGTGCCGGTCATGCGGCACTGGCTTCTTGCGCCGAGCGATTCCGCCGCGTCTTCTATTAGGATGGCATTGTGAGCCTCGGTTATTTCCGCAATTTCCGGCAGCTTGGCCGGTGTGCCGTAGAGATTCGCCACCAGCACGACTTTTGCCTGCGGATACTTACGGAAAGCAGCTTCAAGGGCTTCCGGATCCATATTCCAGGTTTCGCGTTCGGATTCAACAAAGACCTGCTTGCCGTTCTCGTAGCTTACCGGATTAACCGTGGCCGAAAAAGTCAAATCGGAGCAGAGGACTATTGGTCTTTCCTGCTCCTTCGGCAGATTCGACGGATCGACGGCGGCAGGCGATATAAGCCCCTGCGCGGCAAGGTCTCTGAATGCAAGCTTAATTGCCAAGTGCAGACCTGCCGTACCCGAGCTGAGCGCCGCCGCGTGCTTAACACCCACGAACAGTGCCATTTCCTTTTCGAACTCGTCCACGTTTTTTCCAAGAGGCGCCACCCAGTTAGTGTCGAACGCCTCTTTTATATATTTTTGCTCATCTCCGTACATAGTCGGAGATGACAGATAAATGCGATTTTTGCTCATCATATCTTTTGCCGTAAATACTCTGCTTTAGCGGCAAAGTATCCCTCTCGTTGAATTAAATAAGTTTTATTTAAGTTGTCCGCTAAGCTTTAGAAGCCTGCCCGCAGCGCGCTTTTTCTATCTGCATATTATACTTTGTTCCATAATATTTAGCAAGCAATAAAGTTCCCTGAGAACGGGCCGCGGCGCTCATTGCTGCCCGGCAAACGTACCAGGTCAACGGCCCGGCGCCCGCGTCATGTCAGCTACTCCATGCCCGCGCCATGTCAATTGCCGGGAATCCGCACTACGTCAGCTGCCTCGTGCCCGCGGCGACAGCGGAAAAACACAGCTCAAAAAAGAAAGCGTGTCGCTGAACGCGCTTATGAAGGAAGCCTACGAAGAATCCGTAATGATAGACGAAAAGCATGTCTACCGCTTCCGCCCGGACGAAGAAGATGTAACAGTCCCCGCCGACCCCGGACTTCTTAAACAGGCGGTACGCATTCTTATAGACAACGCAGCCAAGTACACCGGCGAAGGCGACGAAATCTCCTTAAGCTGCGGAACCGCGGACGGACACCCCTATCTGCAGGTACAGGACTGCGGCATAGGCATGGCCCAATCCGACGCCCGCCACATGTTCGAGCGCTTCTACAGAGCCGACAAAGCCCGAAGCTTCGAAGGCACGGGCCTTGGACTTTCAATAGCAAAGTGGATAGTAGACAAGCACCGCGGCCACTTTGAAGTTCTCTCCAGACCCGACATAGGAACAAGGATAAGAATAGTGCTGCAGTAAGCAAAGCTGACAAATACAGCCTTTATCCATACGAAAAGACGGCCGCTCCGGGCAGCCGTCTTAAGATATTTTGTATGCTTTCGCATATGCCTGCTTTACAGGAAGGGGAACTGCCCTTCCCTTTTCATCTATGATAATTGAAATAATCGCCGCGTATCATCGACCAGGCTTCTTCGCATTGCTGAACAATCTCGGGCGAAAGGATTTCCGAAGTGCTGTATCCGATATTTTCTTCAAGCTGCGATAGCTTGCTTACCCCGCAAATTACGCTGGTGACCCGGCTATGGCTCAGAAGCCACTTATATGACAGCTCTACCATAGTCATTCCGTTAGCCTCGGCAACGGATTTAAGAGCGTCTACGGCGTCAAAATTGCGGTCGTTCCAGTAACGCATGGCATAGCCCTTCTCCAGGGCAAAGCGGGTTCCTTCGGTATAACGCTCACGGCTGTGTTTTCCCGTGAGAATCCCTCCGGCCAGGGGATTGAATACAGCAAGGCCCATGCTGTATTCCTGGAGGAAAGGCACGAGCTCGTCTTCTACTCCGCGGTTTATAAGACTATATACATTCTGTGTTATGCACGGAGCCACAGCCCGCATCTCTTTTGCAAGATGCATAATGCGGCAGCACTGCCATGCCGCGAAATTACTGACGCCCCAATAGCGTATCTTTCCGCTGCGAACCAGGGTGCTTACGGCATCTGTATATTCCTCGGCAGGGGTCAGCCTGTCAGGGAAATGCAGATACAGAATATCAATATAATCAGTACTCAGCCTTTTAAGACTGTCCTCTACGGAGGAAATAATCTGGCGTCGGCTGAGCCCTGAGCCGTTGGGACCCTGCTTGGCCGGGCCGCCGGTCTTTGTAGCCAAAACAACCTCGCTGCGGCGGCCGGTCAAAGCTTCGCCAAGTATACGTTCGCTTTCGCCCTTGGTGTAGATATTGGCAGTATCTATAAAGTTAATACCCGAGTCCAAAGCACATGCTATGATTTTTTTGCTGTCCTCCGCATTGGTCTGACCGCCAAAGGTCATTGTGCCGAGGCATATTTCGGAAACTCTAAGACCCGTAGACGCTAAATGTCTGTATTGCATAATAAAATCCCCCTCCAAATGGCGAAAGCTTTGCTGTATTCCCGATTCTTCCGGCTGTCCAGAAAATTCCGCTCTCTGTTCAGCTCGTTTATTGCCGCCGGAAAGCTCAGTCCTCCCCGGTTTCCTCTCTGTATTTAATTATGAGTCTGCAGAACTGCTCCGCGCCTATCATTGAGAAAACCGCGCCCGCAATACACACTATATCGCATAAGGTGTTGTTGTTTTGGAGCAAATATCCTCCGCCGGCAGCGACGATAATTCCCGCAGCCATAACCATTAAAGAGATTTGCCCTTTTCTGGACTTAAAAGCCGATATAACACTTTTCATAAGTACACCTACTCGAATTATGTATGACTAACTTGGCCTCAGTCTAACAAATATACTGAAAAAAGTCAATGTGGATGTTCCATTTCCGCAAAACATCTGCTAAACTAAGAAAAAGAGTAATTTTGAAAGGGGTAGGTATTATGAGGGCAGAGACAGAGGCTACTACCCGGAATTTTTCCAGTCGTGAAAAGCTTTTAGAAATCGCACGGGAGCTTTTTTACGAGCAAGGTTATACGGCTACGACTTTAGCGCAGATTAGCAAAAAATCAGGAGTTAACAACGGCTTGATTACCTACTACTTCGGCACTAAAAGCAATCTGGCAAGCGAGATATACAATCTATTTCTGAAAAGTATTCGTGACGAAATTTCCCTGCAGCTCTTTCTTCGCAGGAAGGAATTTAACATGGAGCTGGGCATGGCAGTGGAGCAGCGGATTTTGCTTGCGCAAAAATTTGAAAATGTCAATCTTCTCCGTTTCTGCAATGAATACCAAAAAGAACGCGATTTCTACACAGGTCCCAACGAACGCCGTGAGCGCTACTACGAGATGCAGCGGGAACTGATAAATCCGGATTTGTCCGATATAGATCTGAAACTGTATGAGGTCTGCGGCATTGCAATCGTCCGGAGTGTGACCAATGCCTTTGAAAAGGGTTATCTGGGAAACGACTTGGAGTACATGAAGGATTATGTAATACAACATCTGCTTACCATGGTACAGCTGAATCCTTTCCGGATTGCCTCTATCGTAAAGGAATCGCAGCACTGGGAAAAGGAGCTTAAAATCAAAGTCGGCCCGCACTTTTCCGTATATGCGCTTTGATTACAAAGTCTGTTCCTAATCTCCGAAGATAGTTCTTCGGAGATTTTTATTGCAACAAATGCAGGGGCAATTGCTTCGTCGGCGCTGCCGCCTGCACTGAGATTGCAAAGGTTCGCATATGAATTGTGCCGAACATAGTACTGAAATCACTTTTATCTGACACCAATCTGTTTCGGTAAAAGTGCTTATTTTTTTTGCATAAAACCGACGCTCAAGCGCTTATTTTTATGTGTATATAAATTTTATGGACATTATTTATAAATAATATAGAAAACAAATTGCGGAAATCGCAGCCTGAAAAAGAAACGCCGGCACTTTAGCGCAGAAAAAAAACAGCGGAGGCTATCGCCATAAAGCCCCACAAGTACTGCATTTTAGGACTTGGCTGTGGAAATAAAAAATCTTGATTTTTTATTAAGCTTGCTATTGACAGCTATACGGGCCCAGGTTATTATGTATACATAAGATTAGTTATACATAAATTCTTGCGACGCGCTATTAAGGGATCCTGACAGAGTTGCTCAGAGCCTGCGGAACAATCGGGGCACCGCAATATCACAAGCAGCCTGTTCACGCATATTGAAAGTATATCAAGGTAAAGAAAGGAGAACTAACAATGGCAAACGAAGAGACCAAGGTTGTGGAAACCTCGGCAGAAGATCAAAAGAAGCTTAAACAGCTGAAAGTTGCATATCCCGTACAGCAGATTGGCGGCGGCATTGAAAAGGCCTATCTCAGCACTTATCTGAGCTATCTTTACACAAATGTGTATATGATGCCCGCCGCATTTTCCGGTCTTATCACTATTATTCAGTCCGTCGTAGGCTGGATTGGCGGCCCTGTATTCGGCGCGCTGATTGACAAAATCTCATTCAAGAACGCAAAGTATTATCCGTGGATGATTATCGGCCCCACTATCTATTACCTTTGCTGGCTGGTGGTATACACCCTGCCGGTATTCGGCATTACAGGTTATACCGGCGCAGTATTCGCGTTGATACTGGCAATAGTTATCGCCTGCGCAAGCCCGCTGGTTACAGTTCCGGGCAACGCAGTGTATCCGAACCTGTCCTCCGACCCAAGCGACCGTCAGTATTTTGCCAAGATGCAGAAAATCAGCCGCGACGGGGCCAAGACCGTGTTCGGCTATATATTCCCGGTGCTGCTTCCGTTCCTTGCTCTGAGTTTCAGCAACGGCGCCGCTGAGGCTACCGCCCGCGGCGAGCAGATGTCTTACGCAATCTGCGCAATCATCGCAACAATTCCGCCCATACTGGGCTTCCTGTACTATGCTCTGTGCCTTAAGGGCTCTTATGTTGAGCGCAAGGCAATGGCAAAGGCTTCCGGAGGCGCAAAAAAGAAGGGCGTATCCGCGTCGGTAATGTTCAGGAATGTTTTCACCAATCGCCCGCTTCTGGGTATGTTCCTGTTCATGGGCCTGCACAAGTCTTATTACTTCATATATACAGGCTGCGCGGTTTATATGTTCAAGTATGTCTTCGGCAACTTCTCCAAGATGTCTATATTCATGACCCTGTTCAATCTGACAGCCATTGTAGGCGTTATTCTTGGGCCAATCTGGAAAAAGATATTCAAGGAAACAAAGCGTTGCTTCGTTGCATGCATGCTAGCGCATGTTGCAGTTCTGGTGGTAATTGCACTTACCTTCAAGACCCTGCCGCTCATGGCCTTTATGGCCCTGTTCGGGCTCTCCAGCCTGTTCATGGGTATGCTTGAAAACTATGTCCTGCCAATGTTTGCAGCCTCCGCCGACTACGGCGCATGGAAAACCGGCGAACGCAGCGACGGACTTACAATGTCTATCTACGCTCTGACGATAAAGACAGGAACCCTGGTGTCCACCACCCTTCGTACGGCGGTTTTAGTCGCAGCCGGACTGGACGGCATTACAGCGGGAGGACCGGTTACGGAGCGCTTCGTCAATTACATGTCCGCATACTGGACATGGGGTCCGGTCGCCCTGGCTTTGCTGTCCCTGTCATCTCTTCTGTTCATCTTCAACCTGAATGACGAACGCATAAAATGGATTAACGACGACCTCAAGGCCGGCATACTGCAAAAGGATTCCGCACACAGATTCTGAGTGCCCTTCCCTTAAGCAGCGCTTAACTTTATTGCACGTTCTCCCTGTTTTTTAAGCAATTAGAGGCGGGGAGAACGTCGAAATCGAAATACAGCGGCGCGGTGCTATTCCGCGCCGAACTCAAAGCAAGACATTTCTTCAAGTTTAATACACATAAGAGGAATTCCTATGAGTGATTTTAAGAAGCATTTTTGGGGTATCGGCAATATAGGTGAAGGCTTCGTATCCATGGTGACCACCACCTACTTTATAGTTTTCCTTACCGATACCGCTATGCTGCCCCTGGGGATAGTGTCGGTAATAGCCCTGATTGGCAGTATTCTGGATTTCCTGCTGGTTCCCGTATCCGGTGCCCTGCTGGTTTCCACAAAGCCCATGAAATGGGGACGCTACCGTTCCTGGCTTCTGGTCTGCCCGCCGCTTGTGGTCCTGTTTTATATACTGTGCTTTACCGTGGTGAAAAACAGTCAGTTTCTGACCGCCGCCTGCGCGCTTTTGGGCTATGTAGGGGGAAAGGTTGCCTGGAATGTAGTGTATGCCGCAAATGTTTCCCTGACGGCAGTTTTGTCGCAGGGGCTGGAAAACAAAACCAAGCTGACCGCTCAGCGAATGATGGGCTCAAACATAGGACGCCTGTTGGGAAACTCTCTTACCCCGATATTGGTTGCTGCCATAGCGCTTCATATGGGCGAGGTGAACGGCTACAGGCTCACCATTTTGATTATGGGCACAGTCTATATCCTGACCTGTATTGCCCACTTCAGCATTGCGGGAGACCAGCAATCAGAAAACAACGAACCTCTTAAGGCCCAGGAAAAGATGTCTGCGAAGCAGATTGTAAAGGTCGTAGCAGTCGAGCCAAAGCTGCTTGTCACCCTGCTTATAGACCTTACATCTAATGTGGCGGGCCTTGTTCTGCCTACGCTTGCGATATATTACTACAAATACTGCGTCGGTATACCGACCATGATATCTACTCACATGCTCATTATCGGCTTCGGAGGTCTGGCAGGCGCAAGCATAGTCCGCGCATTCGGAAAACGGGTCAAAAGCACCAAAATAGCCTTGGCGGCACTGTATATTATTGTGGCGGCCTCCTTGCTTTCCATTCGGATGTTCCCCGGAAACATGATTTATTTTCTGATAATGGGCGCGCTTATTTCTATAGTTATAGGCATGACACAGCCCTTTGAGCTGACACTGTATATGGGAATAGCGGCAAGCTATCAGAAAAAGGCCGGCAGCAACGCCACCGGATTTATCATGGGACTGAGCAATCTGCCGGTAAAATTTGCCGCAATCATTAAATCCACCCTTATCCCTTTTACCCTGGCAGCCGCAGGATATGTGGCGAACGCGGATCCGACTCCGGAAATGCAGCAGGCCATAGTTAACGCATATACCCTTATACCGGCTGTTTTTCCAATCATCGGAGTCCTGCTGATTCTTTTATACAAAATGGAGAAGCCGGAAGCAAAAAACTGACAGCAGCTCCGCGGCACATGCTGCTGCGTCTCAGAAAACTCTGAGACAGAGCACAAACATTACACAATAATTAAAAACAAAAAGAAGGAGAAGCATGGCAGATTTAAGCTTCAAAGAAAACGCATTGCTGGCTCTGCAGCACAAGGAGCCGGAATACCTTCCTCTTCATACCGACCTCAACGGCTGCGTACCAAGGGGCATGGATTTCATATGTGAATCAATAAGCGTAAACGGAACCGCGAAAGACTGGTTCGGGCAGAGCTGGACCTTTGAACCGAACATCGGAGGCGCAAACCCCACGCCGGGGGTTCACCTGGTTCCCGAAATTACCCAATGGCGCGAAAAAATGAAGTTTCCCGACCTGAGCAAGCTGGACTGGGAAGGCTATGCCGCAAGGGATACCGCAAAATGGGATCGCCAAAATAAGCTTTCCCGCGTCATGGTCGGAACCGGATTATGGGAGCGCATGTTCGCGGTCATGCCTTTTCAGGATGCTCTCATGGCGCTGGTTGAAGAACCTGAAGAATGCTACGACTTTTTCAGCGCCGTGGCCGACCATAAAATCCGGCTCTACCAATACCTGATTAAATATTACAAGCCCGACATTTTGGTAATGCACGACGACTACGGCTCAAACTCTCGGATGTTCATGTCGCCGGCGCTGTGGCGGCAGCTTATAAAGCCTCATCTGCAAAGGGTAATAAGCTGTATAACCGAAGCCGGCGTCATGTACGAGCATCACTGCTGCGGCTATTTCGCCCCAATCCTCGGAGAAATCGCGGATATGGGCGCAACGGCCACAAATACGATGCACGTATCAAATAATCCCACGCAGCTCAAGAAAGAAATCGGACACAAAATGACATTCTTCGGAGGGTTTGATACTCAATACATGGATAGACCCGAAACCACCGAGGAACAACTCAGAGCCTGCGTTGATAAAACAATAGATGAACTTGCTCCCGGCGGTAGCTGGGTGGCAATGTCTACCCTGAAAACCAAAGCCCGTAACCCTATTGTAACGGATGAGCTCATACGCTACGGTTCCACCAAATACAGCAGCAAACGCCCCGACTACGATAAGCTGATGTAGGCCCCGAAAAACAAACAATGGCGGCGACCGGAAAAAGACTTCCGACGCAAATTCAGGCAAAAGATAAATAAAACAACCAAACAGAAACAGGAGGGAAACACTATGATGACAAAAAACCGAATACAAAAACCCTTTTCCGAGCAGGAAAGAAAAGTACTGGGCACAAAACCCGGATTCTTCCCGGGTATGGCTCCGAGCTTTATCTTCAATACACCGATTTCCTACAGGGAAAACACCATGAATGCCTTCATGAATAAGCGCCCCTGCTTTGCCGTGACTAATCGCGATTTCTCCGCCCTTAACTGCGGTTTCTTCCAAAAGAACCTGGGCCGCGCGGGCCGCGCGGATGCCGACACAATAAAAGTTGATGCCTTCGGCGTACAATGGGTATTCGAACCCACCGCAGGAGGTTCTATCTCCGTTGCCGGCCGCCCGCGTTTTGAAGATGTGAACGACTGGAAAAACGCGATAAAAATGCCCGATGTTAACGATTGGGACTGGGCAGCGGATGCCGAGGCAAATCCCGTAGATACCAACTTTGCCGTGCAGATGACGCCCACCAACGGCTTCTGGTTCGAGCGCCTTATATCCCTTATGGATTTCATGAACGCTGCCATGGCTCTTTGCGACGACGACCAGACCGACGCGCTGCACGAACTGTTTGAAGCCACCACCCAGCTGGGCTGCGATATGATTGACAAGATATGCGAATACTGGCCAAGCGTAGACGGCTTTGTTCTGCACGACGACTGGGGCAGCCAAAGAGGCCCCTTCTTCTCCGACGATGTTGCCAGAAACCTCTTCCTGCCGCATATGCAAAAGCTGGTGGGACACATACATGATAAGGGCAGATATTGCTCCCTGCACTCATGCGGACATATCGAAGACCGTCTGCCAGTTCTGATCGAAGCGGGTCTTGACACCTGGGAAATGCAGGCCAACGCCAATGATATAAACAAGGTATATGAAAAATACGGCGACAAGATACTGCTTCAGGTTACCATACCAGAATTCGACCCGACGGACGAAAAGGCGGCTGTAAAGGCGGCCAGAGACTACGTTGATAACTTCTGCAGACCCGGCAAGCCCACCATGCTGGTAAGCCGCAACGGCCTCGGCTGCCAGGTATTCGCCGAAGAGCTTTACTGCTACTCCAGAAAGCATTTCCTGAACTGGTAATAGGCCAAAAGCTTCCAAAGCGCAAACCGGACTGTTCTTTCAGCTGTTTTCAGCCGAAAAGAACAGTCCGGTTTTTCTTACCGCTCAAAACACAAAACGGACTGCGGGCAGCCTTAATCCATTTATCTACGCTTTTGACGGTACTATAGAGATCGCGTCGCCCTTGTTTATTTCCAGCTCGCCTTCCTGATTGCGAAGCTCTTCCCAATAGCCGTCGCTTGGCTTGTCGAGCTCAACGCCTTCTTTTATAAGAAGCTCCCTGATTTCGGCGCCGTCGAGCTCTCTGGGGCTTTGCTTTCTTTCTATTGCCACGCATACGGCAAGCCCCGCCGCCTGTCCCGTGCCCATAGCAGGCCCTATTATTCTCATTGAGCCCTGCGCGTGGAATTCTGCGGAACAGCAGCGACCCGCGCAAAGCATATTATCAACCTGTTCCGGAATCAATGTACGGTATGGAATGTCACAGTAATCTCTTGGATTCGAGCGTGCCGGAATACCCGCCGGAACCCCGAACGGGTGCATACGAGCATCGCAGAATTGTCCGATGTGCTCATCTTCCACCACGGCCGTTCCGGCCGGTGCCGGTATGTGAACATGGCGCATAAAGAACCAGTAGTCGCTGGTGGGATGGTGCGTATCAAACATTTCAGGAAATCTTGCGATTCCATCCTTGAACTTGGTGCCGCAAGCAACGTCGGAAGCTTTAAGCATATACTCTCCGAATATCCTTCTGCAATCGCGTACACCGGGAATGTTGCCCAGCCCTACAAGCCGCAGTTTTTCAAAACCCGGAACATATTTCTTGAGAAAAGCATGGAACTGCTTCATAAGCTGATGCTGTTCGAGTACCTGCCTTGTAATGTCTTCGGCATCAGTGTTGTGGCAATAATAGCTATGAAAGCTAAATGTAACAAAGCTTGCGTTATCCATAGGCGTATTCGGAATTACTACGCGGAAGAAACCCCTGGCCGGGTTGCATACATGCCTTGTCATTTCTCCGCGCTTTATAGCTTCTTCCTCAAGAACATACACCATAGGTAGAGGGTCCGCGTCGCCTTCCGCCATCTTCTGCTCTCTCCATTCATCTTCGGCTTTCTGATAGCGGATAAGATCTGCACCGGCCCAGCGCGAACCCTGAGTAGAGGCTATATTAAGACCTGCAAAGTCCTGTCCGCCAACTTCATACGGAACGCCCGCAAGAGCAGCAAGGTCTCCGTCGCCAGTGGCATCTATATACATCTTTGCAATAACTTTCATATAGCCGCCTTTAGTGTAGAAGATTAGAGATTTTATATTTCTTTCGTCTCTCATATCAACAGCTATCAGCGTGGAATCATAAATTACCCTTACGCCGGACTCAAGACACATATCCTCAAGCGTAAGTTTTCCGTACTCCGGCTCAAATGAGGGATTTCTATAATAGTCTTTTGATGGATCACTTTTTTTCAGCTGACCTATGGCGTCCAATCTTTTTGCGAATTCAAGACAAATTCCCTCTATCCCGCCGGCTATCTGCGGAACATAACCGTTTGTTGCCAGTCCTCCAAGAGCGGTGCCCCTGTCAAATAACATTGTATGCTTTCCCTGCCGTGCAGCCTCAATGGCAGCGGCAACGCCTGCAACGCCCCCTCCCGCTACAGCAACATCGCAGTAAAGCGTTTTGCAATAATTGTTAATCTCCATTTAAAGCTCCTCCTATTTAATCAACAAGCAGAATTCCATGTACTCTAAAATGTATCTGCTATTACAAACAAAAACCGATATGTTCATAAATACCGAATTCATCTACAAATACCCGCAACTCAACTACCTTTGAAAATATTTTAATTCACACTGGCAATAAATATCAAACCCTATGGATTGATTCATTTTTCCATGTTAGAATAATAATGCGGAGGAAAAAACCATGAATACCGATATTCAAAAGCTACGTTCCGCCCTTATGGCGGCAAAATACCTAAGTCTTAGTGAAGCCGCGTACAATCTCAGTTTTACGCCGTCGGCCATTTCAAAACACATAAAAAGTCTCGAGGACGAAATCGGCATAGTTCTTTTTGAGCGCCACAGCCGCAGCGGAGTAAGTCTTACCAACGAGGGACGAACCGTTCTACCGATACTTCAAAAAGTTGTAACAGACCTTGACGAATTAGAAGGCGCAATAAGATCCATGACCGACAGCCCTACCTTTTGGCTCGGAACCGCTACGATATTTCCGACAAGAATCACCTCTGCTTTTATCACAAAGCTCACAGAACGTATGCCTGAAGTAAAGCTTCAGATGTTGCACCATGACAACAGAACTCTTATAGATCTTGTTCGCATGGGGCGGCTTGATGCCGGTATATCAAGCATACTCGGCAAGCCTAAAGATAACCCTGAATTCGCTTCACTTAAAGATCGAAATTTGATAATAAAACCAATAGTAAGCGAAGAAGAAATTGTATTATTGAACGAAAATCATCCGCTGGTAGATAAACCTGCAATTAAAATGAATGACCTTCTGTTCGACCCGAACAACACCTTTTTGTTCGTAAATCCAACTCCAAAGGTGCTGTCTCCACGGCAAATAATATTTAATAATGAATGCCGCCGGCGAGGTATAAAAGTGCGAACAAAGGTTGTTGATCTTGAACTGAACCTTGCGGCAGATGCAATTAAAAGACGCATCGGTTCGGATAAGCATTATGTGGCATTTTATCCCCCGATAAATGAAATTCCACGAGGGGTAGTGTGCAGAAAGTGTATTGACAATGCCTTTGAATGCCGCATTGTCGTATACTACATGAAAAACAACCGCTCCCGCAGGCTTGAAGCCTTTATTGAGGGAGCGGAAGCCATAATTCGTGAAGGTCGTATAGATTGATAGACTCTTATAGTTGTAGCAACACGGGTTAAAGCATTAACTTGCCGCAAAGCAGCTTTATGCAGAGCTACTTGTTTTTGCTGTGGTCTATTACCTCGCCGGTCCTGGTGCTTTTATAGCCGTAAGCCGGGTTCATGGAAATTGAAAAGTGCAGCACCGGTCTTTCCAAACTTATTATAGACAGCGGAAGATGTTTCATACCCGCAGGAAGAAAAATTATTGAGCTTTTAGTAAGTCTGTGAAGTTCTCCATTAATCCCCACTTCTATTTCCGCTCCAAGCTCATAGGGGTTTTCCGGATCCGAACCGAGAAATCCTATCATTTCATCGAATTCATGAACATGTTCATCATGCTTAAGAAGAGGCCTGCACTCGGAAGCACTCATGTACCACGAAGTATTCATCTGAAAGGAGCCGGGAACCACCTTGCCATCCACCCAAAGAAGGCGCTGCGCGTAGGTTTTATAGAATTCAGCAAAACCCGGACTGAACTGCGGTGCCTGCAAAGTTTGAACAATATACTTCCCAAATTCTCCGTCCGTATTCATTACATAATGTGCCATAACAACCTCCTTTATTTCTTTTCTTCAGCGCAAACAGTTTTTTCGCCATCACGCTCCCATGTATAAACATTATTCATAACCACAGAGAAATGAAATATCGGCTTATCCCCCTGACTTACGGTCATAAGCGGACAATGCGGAAGATTTGGAGGCAAAAAAACCATTGTTGATTTTGTTATCCTGTGGCACTCTCCGTCCACCCAAAACTCCACCTCACCGCCCAGTTCCAGCGGATTCTCAGGGTCTGTGCCGACAAAGCCAAGAATCTCCGGGTAGGGATGAGAATGAGCTTTTCCTACTTGAGAATTGGGATTACTCCTTATGCTATCGGCATTTGGTCTTAACCAGAAACAGGTATTCATCTGAAAGGAGCCGGGAACCAGATTAGAATCTATCCAAAGCTGTCTTTTCCCGAATCTTTCATAGCGTTCGATTGCCTCCTGCGTTGAATGCGTGGGAGGGAGTCCTGATAGGTTCTGGCAGAACAGATATCCGTATTTACCTTCATTGTTCATAACATAATCAGACATTTTTTCTCCTTATAATCAATGCCGTGAGCCTCACGAGCGCACGGCATTGTAAATATCTTTCCTCTAAAATATTGCGCTGAGAAGCAGCGAATAAGCATAGTTCAGCAGGAATATTACCACGCCCACAATCAGGCCTTTAGAATAAAGCCACTTTAGATCTTCGGATATACACTTGTTACCAAACAGCAGCGGTGCCGCCCCGCAGGACGCCTGCGTGGCAAAAGCAAACATTACCGATACCATAAAACCTGCGGCAAAGACCGTGGGACTTGCACCGTTTTGAACATGAACCACAAGGAATGGGCCTGCGATGCTTGCCATAATTACTCCGACCGCCGTGTTTGAAAGGAAGTTGGTAAGTATCCATGAGAACAGGAATACAAGCAGAAGGAATACCGGAAAGCCAGACTCGACAAATACGCCCGACAACAGCTCCTGCAGCCAGGTTTTAATCCCGGCATCGTCAAGAGTAAGAACCGCTCCGGACTGCGTAAATCCTATCATCGCATAAATAACATTCCAGTCCACGCCTTCCTTTAATACTGTACGCGGGTTGGCAAGCAGCTTACCGTCAACTTTAACCAAACACATTATCGCAAGTATTACCGCAAACCAGCCAGCTTGAGTAATTCCGTTGAACAGCTTTGCAAAAGTGCCCATATTCGGCTTAACGAATATAATCAGAACCGAATAAACCAATGATATCAGGAATAGAACGGATACCCACTTTTGGTGCTTATCCATTCTGACATTGTCCATACCTTCCATCTTGGTTACATCAAGTCTTTCAAGGCGACTGCAATCAACCTTAAACAATCTCATTATCGGATAGTAAAGCAACGCGATTATAACACCAAGACCTGCAACAAACGCCATGAACAAAACATCGTTTGTTTCTACCTGAACAGCCTTTAATGCCTGCTTTAACGGCCCGAATATTATTGCGGGAAGACCCTTAAACGGCAGCACAGACATACCAATCATGGCATTTGCGTAAACCCCGAATACATTGAATTTCATCCAATCAGAACCTTCTTCATAGCCGAGCTCCTTGCGAATGGATTCAAGAACACTATAGTAAAACAAAAGTCCGCCAAGGCCTATAAATGCACCTGCAAAGATGGATGCAATCATAAGCATAACTGTGAACGCATACGGCTTTCCTTGAGCGAATTTTCTTGTTATCAACCATCTTGCTATTACATCCCCGGCTCCACATTCAATCAAAGCTCTGCAAAGACCGTATACAATGATTAGCTGATAAATTGTAGCTCCGCCTATGCTTGCCGCCAACATTTGGTTAAAGCTGAAAGCCCCGGAAAGCTGAATTGCCAGCAGAGCCAGCGATGATATTGCCAAATAATGATATCCGGCAGCTGCAAGAATAACCAGACCCGCGAATATGCATATACCGCAGACCCCAACTCTGGTGACAGGACCCCAGGTCGGCAGTAGCCACCCCAGGACGAACATTAGAAGCATTCCTATAATAAAGGTTACAGGATTCTTCTTTTTTTGCGCTTGTGCCATAAAAAACCTCCTACAATAAATACGCATGTCGTTTTAATTAAAACGCCGCAATAATATAATCACCAGCTTTATATTAACATCAGGGTAATAAGGGCGAATCGAAATAAAGCATGTATATTTTTCCTA
>CAYFUZ010000030.1:0-529 GCA_964346675.1 uncultured Oscillospiraceae bacterium
ATGAACCTATGAGCGTCAGACAAAATATGGCGCACGTTCTGAGCATTCCTGTCGACATTGTCGCCAGCATAATTTGGAGGGTCATATCTTAAAATCCGTAAGTTTGAATCAAAATTATTTGGCTTCGGTTGCAATAAGGAAGGAACCTGCTGTTATGTCTATAGCAATGGCGTCAATCGCGCCGGCCTTCAAATCCTGGAATGCAACCGTATATGTTTCATAAACCTTGAGTTCCTTGAATGTGGCTTTGAGGTCTTTCGCATCGCCCTCAAGAAGGTCCAATGCAGATGTCGCAGTCTGAACGCCTACAATCTTGTCCTTAAGATCCGCAAGCGTCTTAATTCCGGAATTGCTTCCCACCATGATGGCCTGGGTGTTGGCGGAATATGCTATACCCCACAGATAATCATTTTCACGCCCCTCATAGGTGAAGCCTGACCATATACAGTCGCAGGAACCCGCTGTAAGCTCGGCATCTTTGGCATCCCAGTTGAAAGCAAGCGGATTATACTCAACCCCAAGATATTCG
>CAYFUZ010000030.1:539-14557 GCA_964346675.1 uncultured Oscillospiraceae bacterium
TATTCGCAGACCGCCTGGCAAACCTCAACGTCGAAGCCTCCTACTTTTCCGTCATCTCCCCTGTAGGAATACGGCGGATAGTCAAGGTCAAAACCCTGAGTGAACTTAGTGCCTGCGTAAGAGCCTTTGGCCGGCAGTTTTTCACCGGAGAAGCTGCCTTTTTTAAGTGTAAGGTAATCTTTGATATCAGGATAATTTGCAGCTATTTTTTCGAATGTACCGTTTTCAACGATTGCCTTAAGTCCGCCTACTATCATATCGCGGTTTGCAGTGTCGTCTTTTCTGAATCCCATATTGTATGTTTCAACACCTATGGTTTCTTCTAAAAATCCATAGCTTACAACTTCTTCTTTGTTTTCCTTTTTAGTACACGCGGCAAATGATAATATCATCAGTGTCGCAAGTGCAATTGCAATTAACTTTTTCATTTGATTCTTCCTCCGTAGTTCATATGATTTTTTTGTAAAAGTATTTATGCTGCGATTATACTTCATCGTGATAAAGTTGTAAAGCATTAAATCAAAAATTCTTTGTTAAGTTTTTGACATTACCTATAATCAGATGTTTTAGAAAACACTTTGAACTATTTCAACATTTTAATTAAACAGATATTATGTTAAACTTATTTTATTAGCGTTATTGTTTGTTAAATAGTTTGTTTGGGGGTTTAAATTAATTATGAGTAAACTGATTGTTCATAACAATTCCGGTACGCACGAACTCCATTTTGAGGGTCGCGCAAAGCTCTCGGAACTTCTATCCGCTGAAAATCTTATGCCTGCCACCCCTTGCGGCGGTGTCGGGAAATGCGGTAAGTGTACTGCGTTTGAGTTCAAGGAAGGTTCTGATGATCAAAGCCACAAGATACTTACCTGTCAAGCCTTTGTTGAGGGCGATACCGAAATTTTCATTCCAAAAAATGTAATTGTCAGCAAAATACGTACCGAAGGTAATATGCCGGACTTCGAACTCGACCCCGTGGCCAGCGGAATCGGATGCGCAGTGGATATAGGAACAACAACGGTGGTTTTAAGGCTGATTAATTTGGACACGGGAGAAATGCTCCCCGCAGTATCTGTTGAAAATCCTCAAAGAGCCATTGCCGCCGATGTTATAAACCGTATTCAGGCCGCTCTCCACGGGAAAGACAAGCTGCTTCAACATATGATTCAAAACACGGTTAATTCTCTTTTGGACCAAGCCTGCAAGGAAAATAAAATCAGCAAGGATTCCATAACCGCCAAGGTAATAACAGGCAATACTACCATGCTCTATCTTTATACAGGACGACTTCCTGTAAGCCTGGCCAAAGTTCCCTACACTGCCGACCACACCTTCGGATCGGTGGAAAACGGTGTTTATTACCCGCCCTGCTTCGGAGCCTTTGTTGGGGCTGATATATATACGGCGATACTTGCCAGTGACATGGTGCACCGGGGTGAAGTATCCTTGCTCATAGATCTCGGTACCAACGGTGAGATTGCCCTTTACAACAAAGGACATTTAAGCTGCTGTGCCACGGCCTGCGGACCGGCCTTTGAGGGGACCGGCATCGAGTGCGGCGGCCCTGCAACGGATGGAGCTATCGACCATGTTTGGATAGAAGACGGTGCAATCCGCTACTCCGTAATAGGAGGCAATCTTAAGCCTACTCATTTATGCGGCAGCGCAATAATCGATGCCGTGGCAAGCCTTCTTGAGTTAGGTCATATAAGCGAAAACGGAAGACTTGACCAAGATCGCCATTACCTTGCGGAGGACGTGTATATCTCAAAACAGGACATACGGCAGATACAACTCGCCAAAAGCGCTATTTGCGCCGGCATTATAACCCTGATTGAGATAAACGGGCTTACACCGAAAGATATAGAAGCTTTCTATATTGCCGGCGGCTTCGGCGCTTATCTGAAACTCGAAAGCGCAGATAAAATAGGACTTATGCCCTCAGATCTTCTTCCGAAAACAACAGTTATCGGAAATGCAGCCCTTTCCGGCGCTATACTTACCTTGCTCGATAAAACCGCAACCTCCGCCTTGGGGATTGAAAACAGTACGACAATCAATCTGGCGGCTACAGAACAGTTCTCGGATTTATATATTGAAAACATGTTATTTGATGTGTAGAATTAAAAAAGAACACTAAAAATCATTGGAGGAAAGAACACTATGACAAGCAAACAGAACTACATAAATTGCCTGCAAAGAAAACCAACCGCATGGCAACCGCTTAATTCCGAGGTACTGAGGTTCGGGCCTGAGGATCTTGCTGAATACAAAGGCAGAGGCTTTGTATACCAGCAGGAACCGTTTGATCCGAAAAATTTCGGCGGTAAGGGTCTCTTCGGGGTTGAATGGCACTATGAAGCTGAAGTGGGAGGGTCCATAGATGTGGGCCGCCTATATGATGACATTTCCGAATGGAGAGACAAGATTCGGATTGACGATCTTGACTCCGTTGATTGGGAAGGTATCGCAAAGAAAAATGCAGATTACCTCAATACTGACAGAATGAAAATGATGACCATGTTCACTGGTTATTTCGAGAGACTTATCGCCTTCTCCAGCTTTGAGGACGCGGCGCTTGCTCTTATCGACCCCGATTCAGAGGGCGATGTACACGCACTTTTCGAAAAGCTTACTGAATTTTACTGCGAATACATAAGAAGAGTCCGTAAATATTTCGGAATAGACATGATTGAATTCCACGATGACTGGGGTTCTCAGAGAGCCCCCCTGTTCTCACCCGATACCATAGAAGAAATGATCTTCCCCCACCTGAAGAAAGTTATTAACACGGTTCATGAGGAAGGAATGTTCTTCATGATGCATTCCTGCGGTATGGTGGAAGACATCATTCCGCTTATGATTAAAAACGGCGTCGATACATGGGTGGGTCAAGATGTATGTGATAAATATAAACTGGTAAAGACCTACGGGGATCAGTTCTGTTTCGGAGTTTCTCTTCGTCCGGATCCGCAGATGCCCATTGAAGACAATATCAAGTTGATTAAGGATAAAATTGAGCAATACAAAGGCTACAATATTTGGTGGTTTGACTCCTTAAGAAGCCTTAAGCCGGAAGACAGAGATATCTGTCAAAAGATTGTTGACGAGGCTCTCGGAAGAGTTTAAGAAACTACGCTAACTGAAAAAAGTTTATTGGGCGAAAATCATATTAACATCAAAAAAACGGTGCACATCCTCAGAATGATTGCACCGTTTTAAATTTCGTTTCTTACTTTGATTCTTCTGTTCTCTTATAGGAAATCAGATCGCCCGCAACCTCCGCCGTAGCTACGGAAATCGGCTTGTCGTTTTCCGTAATGGTCAAATGCGGCTTTCCGTCAACGATATCTCTTGCTCGTCTGGCAACCATAACGGCAAGCGTATATCTTGAATCCACTTTGGTTTTCAGTAAATCTATTGCCGGGTAAAGCATCATAATGTTTCTTCCTCCTCAAATCTTTTTATTACTTTTTCAGCGCGTTCAGGATTGAGCGGTCTGAACTCACCTTTCATTATTTTTTTTGCGTCCCGAACGGCATCGTCCAAATTAGCGTTGATTACATAGTAATCGTAATCCTTAATCTTTTTTATTTCATCAATGACGCTGCCGGTTCTCAGTTCTATTTGTTCCTCGGTATCTCTGCCGCGTTTTGTAAGTCTTTCTCTCAGCACATTGCGGTTCGGTGGAAGAACGAATACCAGGACAGCATCAGGATACGCGGCTTTCACTTTCATGGCTCCCTGCATTTCGATTTCAAGTATTACATCTCGGCCTTTTGCAAGTTTTTCGAGGACCGGTGCCTTGGGGGTTCCGTATCGATTACCGTAAATTTCAGCCCATTCAAGAAAACCGCCTTCTTCTATTGTCTTCTGAAACTCCTCCTGTGATACGTAATAATAGTTAACGTCAGGAATCTCCTCTCCCCGGCAAGCTCTTGTCGTCATGGAAATGCTTAAATCCGCAATTCCGTCCTGAACCAGCCTATCGCATATAGTGCCTTTGCCGGCACCCGAGGGACCGGAAAACACATACAGTCTGCCCTGCTTCATAATTACTCCCGCATTGTTTTTTTAGTATTGTTCAGTATAAAGCAGCAAAGGACAGAAAACAATATATTTGTGAAGAAATCTTCACAAATAAAAAGTCGCAAGGAAAAGGCTGCCCATCCGGCAGGCAGCCTATGGTAACGGACCTTATTCTTTTATTTGCCGGATGAAATATTATCCTATTAAATTTAATAAATGTCAATATATGGCTAAAAATTCTTCTTGCTTAGTTTTCCGGGTTCTTGGGATTTACCCAGACTGTGCCGTTGTTGGTAAAAACAACCTTGCCGGGTTTTGCCCCGCCAGGTTTTTTAACATGTCTTACCTGAACGTAATCAACGGGTACATTTTCCGAATTCCTACCCTTCGAATACCAGGCAGCTATGGACGCGGCTTCGTACATATCATCGGGGCTTGGGTCCGCACCACGGCAAAGCATAACAATATGGCTGCCGTGAATATCTTTTGTATGGAACCACCAATCGGCCTTTTCCCCCATTTTAAAGGTGACATAGTCGTTCTCGATATTGTTTCTCCCGACAACAATTTCGAGACCTGATTTCAAGGTGAAACGTCTCGGATTTGGTTTCGTTTTTTTTGTTTTTTTCCCTTTTGCCGCTTTGTGTCTTACAAAGCCCTGCTCGGCCAGTTCATTTTTCAGAGCGTCCAATTCCTCGTAGGTCTTGCAGGAAGCCGCCATTGCCGAAACGGATTCCAGATAGTCTATATCTTTATCGCAGGCCTCAAGCTGGGGAATCTTTTCGCGCTTGGAATTCTTCAACTTGTTATATTTTTTAAAAAAATTCTGGGCATTTTTTGCGGCGGAAAGCTTTTCATCAATGGAAATAGTTACCGGCTGGTTGTCATAATAAGAAATTACGGTTACCTTTTTATCACCCGGTTTCACAGCTTGGAGATTCGCATTCAGAAGTTCTCCTTTGATTCTGTATAAATCGGCGTCTTCCGATTTTTTGATTTCTTCGAGTAATCTCTGCTTTTTAAGAAGCTGCTTGTCTATTAAAGTGTTTAAAGTCCTTATCAGGCTATCGCTCTTCTGTGCGACCCTGTTGCTTTCCTTGCGGTTTGAATAAAAATAGTCCAGCGCGCCGCCTATGCTTTCGAAACGCATCTGCTTATATATTCCATTATATTGTTTCAGGTCGATAACGTGAATATCTATGGGCCGGTCGCTCTCATCAATCCAGACCCTGGGAACGCACTCTGCTGAATCTGCCCCTAAAGCTATGGCTTCCCTGGCCGCAGGTCCGAGGCCAAGAGTGTTTTCAAGATTATACACAGGAGGACTTACATAAATAAGACCCGGTAATATCTGCCTGACACGGTTTATATCTATTGAAATTCGCTTTATTGAGTCTATTATTTTATCCGTTTCAGCGTCGATTAGAATAATATTGCTGTGCTTTCCCATCGTCTCGGCAATGATCCTCTTTTTAAGCGAATACCCCATCTCACTAGCGGTCTCAATATCAATCAGAATAACCCTCTCGGCATCGAGCTGCGACACCGACAAGATTCGTCCACCCTGTATGTGCTTTCTGAGAAGCATGCAAAAATTCGGTGCGTCCTGAGGGTTCTCATAGCTCAACTCGGTAATATGTACGCGTGACCCCGCCGATGAAACGTCAATAAGCAGCTTTTTTCTGTCCGAAGCTGTTCTTATCTGCAGTATCACCATATCCGGTTCCGGCTGCATTACTTTTTCTATTTTGCTTCCTGTGAGAAGCAATGCAAGCTCTCTTGCAACAGCTCCGCACAGAAGTCCGTCATAAGCCATTATTCTATGTTTTGAACCTGTTCACGAATTTTTTCTATTTCAGCCTTTAGAATCAACACTTTCTCGGTAATCTTAATATCGTTGGCCTTTGAGCCTATGGTATTAGCCTCTCTATTCATCTCCTGAACTAAAAAATCAAGCTTTTTACCGACAAGTCCTTTTCCGGAACAAATACTCCTAAGCTGTGCGCAGTGACTTTTCAGCCTTACTATTTCCTCACTTATATTGGATTTATCCGCAAAGACGGCAGCTTCAAGAAGAATTCTGTCCTCGGGGACATCAATCATACCCTCCAGAAGTTCGGATATTCTATCCTTCATTTTTTCAGCATACTGTTTTGAAATATCCGGCGCGTATTCTTCAATCCCCATCACCGTCTCCTCGATAAGACTCCCGCGCTCGAGAATGTCCGAAATAAGGCTTTTTCCTTCTGCTATCTTCATTGCGTCATATTTTTCAATGGCAGAAGCTGCCGCTTTTGAAAGAGCATTGAGAATTTCTTCATCATCGTCGTCCGCAGGCATTGTTTCAAGCACCTCGGGCATCCCGAGCAGCATTTGCAGCGTCGGATCTCCTTTAAGTTCCGGAAGTGCCGCTTTAAGGGCTGTCAGACTCTCGTAGTAAGCCCTTGCCGCATCAAGGTTGAGTTTCACCGTAGCCGCATCGAAAGAAAGTTCGCTGATGTTAATAAAAACGTCTATCTTGCCCCTGGGTGCTGCGGCTTTAATCTGAGATTTGAGTTTTTCCTCGGCAAACTGATAGCGCCGCGGCATCCTTATGCTAATCTCACAGTATCTGTGGTTAACGGATTTGATTTCGCAGACTATACTTCTTTTTTCATCCGTATACTCACCGCGGCCAAAGCCGGTCATCGATTTGATCATTTTAAAAGCCTTTCCTTTATTCTTAAATATTCTTCCGGCGGGTCAGCCGAAAACTCCATATATTCCCCTGTTATCGGATGATTAAAGCCGAGAGTTTGCGCATGCAACATTTGACCGTTCAGTTTAAACGGTTGTTTTTGCGGTCCATAAACAGTATCACCTAAAAGAGGATGATGCTTATATGCCATATGAACTCTGATTTGATGCGTTCGGCCGGTTTCAAGCTTGGCTGAAAATTCACTATATCCCTTAAATTGCTCAAGAAGCCTGATGTGTGTAACGGCTCTCTTTCCTCCCGTCACAACTGCCATTCGCAAGCGATTGTTAGGGTCGCGAGCGATAGGAGCGTCAACCGAAAAATCTCCGTCGAGGCTGAAAAAACAAACTCCCCTATAAAGCCTTGCAACTAAACGATCCGCAAACTGCGAAGAAAGACCCCTGTGGGCTGCATCCGATTTCGCCACTACAATAAGTCCTGAAGTGTCTTTATCTATCCGATGAACTATGCCGGGGCGTTCGACACCGTTAATAGATGAAAGTTCTCCGCAGTGCGCTAAAAGTCCGTTGACAAGAGTACCCGAATGATTTCCTGCCGCAGGATGAACCACCATGCCTTTGGGTTTGTTTACGACTATCAGTGCCGTGTCCTCGTAAACTATATCCAAAGGAATGTCTTCGGGTCCGGCCTTGCATGGCGTGGGCTCGGGAAGAATCAATTTTACCGTACATCCTTCCTTAAGCTTTTCCTTCTTCAAAAAACACGGTTCCCCGTCTATACTTACGAAACCGCCCTCTATCAGCTTCTGAATGTAGCTTCTCGAATTGTCTTCCATAAGTAAAGAAAGCACGCTGTCGATTCGTTCGCCCGCGTGCTCTTCGTCGATTTTGAATTCATAAATTTCATTATTCATGTTTCTTGGAATTCGGTTCTATAAACAGAACTGTTATAACAAGCAGGAAACATCCTACCGTAATACCTATGTCCGCAAGATTAAACACCGGAATAATATGTATATCTATAAAATCAACCACGAATCCATCTGATATTCTGCCGATAAGATTACCTACACCTCCGCCAACTATCAGTCCAAGCGAAAGCTTTTCGAAAGCGGATATTTTTTTTCTCATAAGCAAAACGTATGCTGTCAGTCCGATCAGCACTATGGAAGTGAGAACTATGAGCATTCCCTGTTTGCCAGAAAACATCCCGTAAGCCGCACCGTCATTCAAAATATATGTGAAGCTGAGTATCCCCGGTATCAAATCAAAACTCGCATTCAGCGTCATTACGGCCCCCACGGCGCGTTTGGTTACGATGTCCCCGATAAGTACTGCCAATGCGGAAGCAATAAACATCTTATTCGATATCCTTGCGTATGCTTACTATAGTCCTGTCCAAACTCTCCTGAAGTCCCTTAAAGGCCTCATCGTCAAACAAATCTTTGACTTGTGCCGCACTACTGTCCTTATCTACCGAATTTAAAAGATCATCGAATTCCTTTGCGGCATCCTCCTGCCTGGCGGCCTCATAGGTTTTACTAGCTGCGGCGAGCTCATCAAAATGATTGAGTTCGGATTTGAGCAAAGCTCTGAATCTGTTGCGAAGACTCAAAATCCTCTCGCTAAGCATCTTCTCCTCTGCCTGTAAATTTACCAGATTGTTTTTCGCCTGGCGCAGCATTGAAGCAGCATCTATTTCGGCATTTCTTACTATGATATCCGCCCGCTTCTCGGCACTCTCGGAAATATCCGTCATAAGGCTTTTTGCAGCCTCAAGAGTCTGGACCACGGAACCTTCCTGAGTTTTATAGTCATCTATCCGGCTGTTCAGAACATCGATTTCGTCTTTAAGACGGCTGTTTTCGGAAAGAAGAGCCTCAAGGTCCATTGTAATCTGGTCAAGAAATATATCTACCTCGTCTTCTTTGTAGCCTCTTACAGTCCTGTTGAATTCCTTGGCTTGAATTTCCTGCGGAGTAATCATCTTTGTCTCCTATCTCCACGGACTTTTTACCGGAGTTTCCGCTGTCCTGGCTTTCTGGGTTGAATTATAAGTAATATCTACATTTGCCGGAGCAAACACAAAGATATTGTTAGCAATCTTCTGAACATTTCCATTGAGAGCATAAGTGGCTCCTGACAGAAAATCGAATATCTTCCTTGCAACGTCCGTCTCAAGGTTTTCGAGATTGATAACAACCGGTTTTTTTGCTTTAAGATTATCCACCAGCTTGGGGCATTCCTCAAAACCTTGCGGTTCCACAACAATCATCTTAAGA
Source organism: uncultured Oscillospiraceae bacterium (assembly GCA_964346675.1). Classification (GTDB taxonomy): domain Bacteria; phylum Bacillota; class Clostridia; order Peptostreptococcales; family Anaerovoracaceae; genus RUG13409. Next base: position 9,551 of record CAYFUZ010000030.1, read on the forward strand.
TCCACCGTTGTCCTTCCTGCGGTTCTTGAAAAATCCGGCTTGCTCGTTTCTTTTTGAGCTGACGGAGCGTAAGACTGAACAGGAGCAGGCCTTGGATTCGCAAAGCTTATTTCTCTGTCTTTTCTTTCCTCATTCTTCGGAACGATTTCATCATCGTCTTCGTCTTCAATTTCTTCAATTCCCACCAAATCCCTAAGCTTGTCCATGAATCCCATTGTTTTAGTTCCTTTCCCCGAATATGATACTTCCGATGCGAACCATGTTCGCACCCTCTTCTATGGCTATTTCAAAATCTCCGCTCATTCCCATAGACAATACATCCGCCCCGGGAATTTTATCGTAAAGCTTTTTTGCTTCGGCGAAGAAATATCTCAAATCCTGTTCCTGCGCATCTGCCGGTGCTATCTGCATAAGCCCGCGCAGTTTTAAATTAGTAAACCCTGATACTGCCTCGCAAAGAGCGGGCAACTCTCTTAGCGATACACCGAACTTCTGTTTTTCACCCGCAATGTTCACCTGTAAAAGTATATCCATGGTCTTGTCAAGTATCTTGCAGCGCTTATCAATTTCTTCTGCCAGACGCAGACTGTCCACCGATTGTATCATGCAGACTTTTTCCACTATATTTTTTACCTTATTGGTCTGGAGATGTCCAATCATGTGCCGACGCAGGCAGGGATTGATATAATCGTTTTTTAAAAGCAACTCCTGCACCCGGCTCTCGCCTATATCGAATACTCCGCAATCCGCCAGGAGATTTATACGTTCAGCGGTCTGCGTCTTTGTAACGGCAACAAGAGTTATATCCTCGGGTTTTCTTCCCGACTTAATTGCAGCATTCGCTATTCGCTCTTTGACGTTATCTACGCTTTGCATCTCTTAAAATCTCATCATAAAGTCTTATTTTGCCCTCGCCGGATATAAGAGTAAACTCTTCTCCGGGAACCAAAGATTCTATTTCCTTGAAGGTGTATTCATTGTCGACGCCTAAAACATAAACTCCTTGCTTTTCCTCCTCCACAGCGATAGCCGTTGTCGGAACAAACAGCCCTTCGGTTTCGCTTGCGGCAATCTTAACATTAAGGCATCTTAGCTTTGCGAAGTTTTCGTAAAAGTTCTTTGTATATGTCACAACGACTCTTGTTGCCCCGTCGCCGAGAAATCTGCTGATAGTAGCCGTTATGACATCCGTATCGTTGAGATTTATTTTAACGGTCTTGCCGATTTGATAAAGTTCCAGATTTTCCTCAGGAATTATAAGCAACAGATACCAGGTATTGCTCCTTATCAGTTTGTAAACCTGATCACCTACAATCACCTCATTTTTTACGGTGTTTTCCGGCACTATATCAAGATTCGCATAATCATCTATCTTTAAATCAGCCAAGGTATCAGGTACGAAATAACTTTCATAGCCGTCCATGTAGTAGCTGACAAAACCGGTTGTCGGACAATACATGCTTGTTTTGACGCCGCCCGAGTATATATCCGCCACAGCAAAGCCCTTACGTGTCTTTTCGGTTTCTTTTGAATAATAGCTTATCGTACCCGTTTTATCCGCGTACTGAACCTCTTCGTCTCTTACGACTATACATTTAGCTTCATCAGTAGCCTGCACCATTCCGTACTCAACTATGTAAGTAGGCTTAAGTGAGCCTGAAATGCTCGGCAGTAAATATAAATAAACATAAAGAGCCGCCACTGCGATAATAAACACTATGAATAATATCAACGGCCAGCGCCTCTTCTTGGTTTTCATACCATTGTATTTTATCAAATTTATACTATATATTCAACGGTCAGTCTTCTGAAAGTACTAAATGTAGTATTTTTTTTTCTTTCTTTGAAAGGTCTTTTTCACTATTTAAGTAGGCATCGAAAAGATCCGGACGCTTTTTTTTCGTGAGCCTTAATGAATTTTCGTACTGCCAAAGATGTATGGCTTCATGATTTCCGCTGTAAAGAATCTCCGGAACCTCAAGTCCTTCGTAATCTCTTGGCTTAGTGTATTGGTCGTATTCTAAAAGACCGCTGTAAATTGATTCTCCTACGGCGCCGTCACTAGAAGACAGTACCCCCGGCACAAGTCTTATAACCGTATCCGCTAACACCATGGCAGGAAGCTCTCCACCTGTCAGTATATAGTCTCCAATCGAAATCTCCTCCATATCCCAATAGTCGATAATTCTTTGGTCTACTCCCTCGTAATGACCGCATAGAATGAATATCTCTTCCTCTTTTGAAAGTTCCGCGGCAAGTTCTTTGTCCAGCATTCTGCCTCTGGGACTCATATATAGTATGCGTTTGCCTTCGGCACCCAAATTCACCAGTGTATCAAAGGCAGGCTGAGGGGTCATTATCATACCCTCACCGCCACCGAAGGGAACGTCGTCCGTTCGGCGATGCCTGTCCTTGGTGTAATCACGTATATTAAACACTTCAATCTCGGCAAGGCCGCTTTCTTTGGCCCTGCCGAGTATGCTCGAATTTATGACCGATGTGAACATCTCTGGAAATTGTGTAAGGATAATTATTTTCATAAATCCGTAATACCTTCAATGAGGCGGACGGTCATGGCCTTTTCACCGATGTTTACGTCAACTATGAATTCTCTGACCGCAGGCAGCTCAAATCTTTTGCCGACCGAGTCTTCTATAAGATATCTGTCCTGATTTGTATTACTGAGAACATCTCTGAGGACTCCTATCTTTTTGCCTGACTCATCAAATACATTCATGCCTATAAGATCTTCAATAAAATAGTCGTTTTCTTCAAGAGAAATTTCAGATTTCGGAACAGAAAGATACTTGCCGCGCAGCAGTTCCGACGCATTTCTGTCATCTGTTCCGGATAGCTTAAGAACAAGCATTTTACTATCCGTTACCCTGAATTTTTCCACGGTACGTTTTTCGTTTTCGCCTTCAATAAAAAGTTCTCTAATACCGGAAAAACGCATTATATCATCCTGATAGGGATAAACGCGTATTTCTCCTTTGATTCCTACCGGCGCCGTGATTTGACCCAGCCTTAAGCTGTCCATCAGGATACTATCTCCACAACGACCTTTTTGTTTTGCTTAAGCGCGGTAGCCTTCACGACGGTACGAAGAGCCTTTGCTATGCGCCCTTGTCTACCTATAACCTTACCCATGTCGCTTTCTGCAACACGCAGCTCTATGACAACGGTATCACCTTTGATTTCCGTCTCGGTCACTCTTACTGCTTCCGGGTGTTCAACAAGCGCTTTAGCAATGGTCTCAATCAACTTTACCATTACGCTTACCCCCGAACTATTCAATTATTCCGGACTTTTTAAGGAGCGTTCTTGCTGTTTCGGTGGGTTGTGCACCGGTGGCCATCCACTTCTTTGCAGCTTCGCCGTCGATTTTTACCTCGGATGTAAGCGGATTATATGTACCGATTTCCGCTATGCATTTGCCGTTTCTTGCAACCCTTTCATCTGCAACAACCACTCTGTAAAAAGGAGCCTTGTGTGCGCCCATTCTCTTGAGCCTGATTTTAACCATTTTTTCCTCCTATGATTAAATAATCTTTTTAAAACAAACCTTTTATATTCCGAAGCGCTTGCCTAAACCCATGCGCTTTGAACCCTTCGCACTATTAAATCTTTTCATCATTTTCTTTGTGTCCTCGTATTTTCTGATGAGAGTGTTCACGGCTGTCACGGTAACTCCTGCACCCGCCGCAATCCTCTTGCGCCGTGACGCATTCAATATTCGAGGATCCTTTCGCTCTTCTTTGGTCATAGACAGAATTACCGCTTCCATTTTTTTAAACTCGCGTTCGCTTCTGTCAAGTTGCTCTTCGGAAACCTTTTGAGCACCGGGCATCATGTCAAGTATCTTTCCAAGTCCGCCCATCTGATGAACCTGTCCCATTTGATCAAGAAAGTCCTCCAGAGTAAACTGATTTTTTAAAAGTCTCTTTTCAAGGTCTGCCGCCTTTTCAGCGTCGGCCGCTTCCTGAGCCTTTTCTATAAAAGACATCATGTCGCCCATGCCGAGGATTCGTCCCGCCATACGCTCCGGATGGAAAATTTCAAGAGCATCGAGTTTTTCACCCATACCTATAAACTTTATGGGGCGACCTGTAACTTTCTTGACGGACAGCGCCGCACCGCCTCTGGTGTCACAGTCAATTTTGCTCATTACTATACCGTCTATGCCTAAGGCTTTGTGGAAGGAATCCGCAACATTTACGGCATCCTGACCGGTCATAGCGTCAACCACGAGCAGAATTTCATGCGGCCTGAGCTCCTTTTTCAAGCGCCCGAGCTCTTCCATAAGTTCCTCATCTATGTGTAAACGCCCGGCGGTATCAATAATCAGAATATTGAGGCCTTTTCTTTCAGCCTCGGACTCCGCAGCCTTCGCAATGGCAACAGCGTCTTTGCTGTTTCTATCAACGTAAACAGGTACATTTACCTGTTTTCCGACTATCTCAAGTTGATCAATGGCTGCGGGTCTGTATATATCACAGGCCGCCAGCATGGGCTTTTTTCCTTGTTTGCTAAGATAGGCAGCCAGCTTTGCTGCGGTCGTGGTTTTACCTGTACCCTGCAGCCCCACAAGCATTATCGTTGTAAAGCCGGACGGGCTATATGTGAGTTTGCTTGCGGTTCCGCCCAAAAGCGCAGTCAGTTCGTCGTTGACTATCTTTATGACCTGCTGACCGGGAGTAAGGCTCTTTAAAATCTCCTCTCCCATGGCTTTGGTCTTAACTTCTTCGGTAAATTCCTTTACGACCTTGTAGTTAACGTCAGCCTCAAGAAGCGCTAAACGTATTTCACGCATAGCCTCATTGATATCCGATTCGGAAAGAACACCCTTGCCTCTGAGCTTTTTAAAAACATTTTCCAGTTTTTCACTTAATGATTCAAATGCCAATTTCTTTCTTCCACCTTGCTACAAGACCAAGTTTCTCTTCGTAATTCCGAAGCTGTTTTTCAGCCTTTTTAATGCCTGCGGAAACAGCCTGTTTTGAAACC
>CAYFUZ010000030.1:14567-16932 GCA_964346675.1 uncultured Oscillospiraceae bacterium
TCTGATTCTCCGCAATCTCCGTAAGTGAACAGTCTTCATTAAAATATAGATGAACAAAAATCTGTTGACGCTCCGAAAGCAGCGGACCGTAAAAGCCATACAGTATTCCGATTTCCATGGAATTATCTAACATAACGTCGCTATTATAGCATAAAAAAAAGAGCTGTCAACCTTTTTGTTTGACAGCTTATTCGATTCCGCTATAATAACAGCTATTTATATATTTCAAGTTGGAAACAAACTCTCGAAACAATCTATGTTTTTAAAAATAAAGAATGTAGAGACTCTTAATTATATTTTATTTATCACCGCCATTATTGCGGCGCGGAGTTCTTCAAGGTCGGCAAGCCTTTGAACCGAGGGATATTTTTCGCTTACCGTATCTGGCGGGTTTATGAAAAAGCCGGCGTCAGCCGCGGCTATCATACCTATGTCGTTGTAGCTGTCTCCCGCGGCTATTACATAATAGCCGAGTTCCTGAAAGGCCCTGACGGCTGAAACCTTGGTGTCCGGGCAGCGCATTCTGTAGCCCGTAATGCGGCCGTCATCGTCAGTTTCAAGCTTGTTGCAGAGTATGTCCGGCATTCCGAGCTTGATTGCCACGGGCTTTGCGAATGCGTCAAAGGTGTCGCTTATAATCATGAGCGGAGCGCAGGCACGAAGATTGGACAGAAAATCCGCCGCGCCGGGCAGCGGCTCCATGGACGAAATTACCGAAACTATGTCGGACAGCTTCAGCCCATGCCTGTCCGCAAGCTCTATGCGGCGGCGCATAAGCGTGTCATAGTTGGGCTCGTCGCGCGTAGTAAGCTTAAGGCCCTCTATGCCTGTCTTCCGCGCAACGGCCTCCCATATCTCGGGGAACAACACGCCTTCAAGATCAAGGCAAACCATGGGAAGTATGCGTTCTATGCGTTTTGTTGCCCTAAGTTCCTTTATCTTCCCGTTAATATATTCTGCGGAATCCGGCCTGTGCGGCACGGCACAGTCTATACAGCTTTTTGTACCGCTTTTACTGTATTTGAAGTTTCCGCCGCACCTGTCACCGTAGGCATATAGAGGGCAGTAGCAAAACAGACAATTGAATTCCTCCGGTTTATCCGTGCTATGACAAGGGAAATATTCACATTCCTTGTTGCAAAAAAAAGAAGATCCTTCCATGCTTTTCACTCCGAACTCTGTTTACTCACCGCGCTTTTCATCTATTTCATAAAGGAGCGCGTTTATAATGCAGGCGGCCACATTGCTGCCACCCTTACGGCCTCTTGCCACTATGCAGGGGAGCCCTGTTTCGATTATAAGTTCCTTTGACGGCACCACGTTTACAAATCCCACCGGAACGCCCACTATCAGCTTGGGGCGGTATCCTCCGGCAATAAGCTCCTTTAACCTTATAAGAGCCGTTGGAGCGTTTCCCACGGCAAATATGACATTTTCACCGAGCCTTGCAGCCTTATCCATACTTACGCTTGCACGGGTGATGCCTTGATTTTTCGCTTCTTCGGCAACATCGTTGTCCGACATAAAGCAGCATACCTTGCATCCGAACTTTTCTGCGGATTTTTTATTGATACCCGAATATGCCATTCGGGTGTCTGTCACTATTGTGGCTCCGCCTTTTATCGCTTCTTTCGCATTTTGCACAGCTCCCGGTGAAAAATATAAATTGTCCGCATAATCAAAATCGGCCGTCGTATGTATTACTCTCTTGATTATGGGAGCCTGTTCAGGATCTAAGTCTCGTCCCCCGAGTTCTTTGGTTATTATAGCAAAACTTTCTTTTTCGATATCCGCCGGAGCGACCTTTTCTATCCTTATCATATTCCGTATATCCTGTCTTTCCTTATCATACACCGGCCTCCATTATTTTGTATATTGCCTCAATATCCATATGAGACCGCAGCGCATCGGCAAGGAGATTGTACTGCGTTTCTTTATATTCCCTGCCTGTAGCTTTTCCTATCGCCCTTGGGTCTATTCCCTTCATCGCGGCAAGCGAGTTTATAAGGCTGTCGACCGTTTCTCTTAAATCGAAGATTCCGTGAATATAGGTTCCGTAGACATTTCCGCTGCTGCATCCGTCCTTTTTCGGGCTGCCCGTCACACTGTCCGTAAGCTCTAAAAAACCGCTGCTGATGTCAGTTTCTCCCATATGAATTTCGTAACCGTCAACGGGGCAGCCGGATAAGTGCTGAAGAACGCCGCTTATATTCTTAAAGCTGCCGCTTACCCTGGTCCTGTTTTTGTTCTTCATGAACACGGTATTTACGGGAAGCAGTCCTATGCCCTTAAGCGTTCCTCCCTCTTCCACTCCGAGAGGCTGTCTTCATCGTCTATATCAAGATTAAGATAAGGAACCACGCCT
>CAYFUZ010000031.1:0-16812 GCA_964346675.1 uncultured Oscillospiraceae bacterium
CGTGCATTATGCTCTGGTTATACGTCGTTGCTTAACTTGTGTAGACACTATCTAAAACAACCCCAATCCCGTTTACGAAATTGGGGTTGTTTTCTTTTTCATTTTTATTTTGACACTATTTTTCCTGCAAGGATTCTTCTGCACTGCCCACCCTTACCGGTATTGGAAATTTTCTGCAAATACTCAGCCCGATAATGCCGAGAATTATCATGACAACGGATATTACCTGAGCCTGACGGAAATTTCCTATGTAAAGGCTGTCGGTTCGCAGACCCTCAACTAAAAATCTCTCAATTGAGTAGAGTATCATATACAGACAAACATTCTGACCTCTGTATTTGCCTTTGTGTTTATCGAACCACAATAGAAACAGGAAAAGAATAAAACACCACAGCGATTCATAAAGAAAGGTCGGGTGAACCCATTCGCCGTCCGCGAATATAGCCCAGGGCAAATCCGTAGCCGTGCCGTGCGCTTCGGAATTAAAATAGTTCCCCCAGCGCCCTATTGCCTGCCCGAGAGGAAGACCCAAAACCGCCATATCCACCCAGTCAAAAATATTTTCGTTCTTCCATATTAAAAGCAGCACTATGCAAGCGCCGAAGCCCCCTATTATTGCTCCGTGTATGGCAAGTCCGCCGCTTCTTATATCAATTATGGACTTCAGATTGTCCTTGTATTGGTCCCACTCGAATATCACATAATACAGTCTCGCGCCTATGATTCCGAACGGAACACCGCAAATTGCGAGATCAAGCGTATGCTCCTTGTCCAGGCCGCGGCTTGGAGCTTTTAAATACAAAACCACAAAACCCGCAATCACACCGGTAGTAAGACAGATTCCGTACCACATTATATCCAGACCGAATATGCTGAATGCAACAGGATTCGGTACAGGTAGCCAACCCATTATAATTCCCTTCTTCCTTCCATAGCTTTTGAAAGCGTAACTTCATCGGCATATTCGAGGTCACCGCCGACAGGCAGACCGTGCGCGATTCTTGTAACTTTAATCCCCGCAGGTTTTACCAGCTTTGCAATATACATGGCCGTAGCCTCACCTTCGATATTGGGATTGGTAGCAAGTATTATCTCTTGGACTTCTTCGTTTTGAAGCCGTACAATCAAGGACCGCAAATTTATGTCCTCGGGACCCACCCCATCCATAGGGGAAATGACTCCGTTCAAAACGTGATAACGCCCGTTAAACTCTCTGACTCTTTCCATTGCGGAAACATCCCTCGGGCTTTCGACAACGCAAATTATGCTCCCGTCCCTCGCCTCATCTGAACAAATCAGGCAAGGGTCTCTATCTGTCAGATTTCCGCATACGGAGCAGTAATGCATGTTTGTTTTCGCTTCCGTAATTGCGTCCGTAAGATTTTTTACTTCTTCATCTGGAAGAGCAAGCAGATGAAAAGCCAGACGCTGAGCGGTCCTTGTGCCTATACCCGGCAATTTTCCGAGTTCAGATATCAATATATTAAGAGGCTTTGCATAGTATCTCATTAAAAGCCCATACCCATTCCGCCTGTCACGGCCTGCATTTTATTCTGCGACATTTCCTCGACCTGACGCATTGCTTCGTTGGTCGCGGCTATTATAAGGTCCTGAAGCATATCAATATCCTCGGTTACATCCGGGCTTATATTTACGGATACCAGTTCATGCTTGCCGTTAACCTTTACGCTTACCGCACCGCCTCCGGCACTCGCCTCAACTTCCATCTTTTCAATTTCTTCCTGTACAGCCATCATTTTTGACTGCATAGCCTGGATCTGCGACATCTGCGCGTTTTGATTCATCTTGGGTCTTTTGCCCGCCTTCATTCCTTTACCCATTGTATTCTCCATATAAACTAAAAGTTTGTGCCTTAACTATTTTAACATCCGCCATATTGCCTATCAGCTCTGCAGGTCCCTTAAAATCCACGGTTCGGTTCGACTCGGTTCTTCCCGTAAGCACATCGGGATTGCTTTTGCTTTCTCCCTCAACCAAGACCTTAACAATACTGTCCTGATAAACCGAAGCCTTTTCCTGCTGTATATCATGTACGATCTCTATCAACCTGTTAAAACGTTCATGCTTAAGTTCTTCCGGCACTTGATTTTCGTAATTTTCGGCAGGAGTACCCTTTCTGATTGAGTATATAAAGGTAAACGCCGAATCATAGCGAACTCTTTTTACCAAATCCAGAGTCTCCTCAAAATCAATATCGCTTTCACCGGGGAAGCCCACGATTATGTCCGTGGATATCGCAATCTCAGGACAAGCCGCTCTGAGCTTTTCCACAAGCTCAATGTACTGTTCCTTGGTGTATCTCCTGTTCATGCGTTTTAAAACATCGCTTGAGCCGGACTGAACCGGAAGATGTATGTGCCTGCAAAGGTGTTTTAAATCCCGAAAACAGTCTATAAGCTCGTCCGAGAGATCCTTTGGATGAGAGGTCATAAATCTGATTCTTTCTATACCTTTGACATCATCTATACGTCTTAAAAGCTGTGCAAAGCTTATTCCGCCGCTGTATGAATTTACATTCTGTCCGAGCAGCGTTATTTCCCTACAACCCGAAGCCGCAAGACCCCTTATTTCTTCCAGTATCGGTTCCGGCGCCCGGCTCCTTTCCCGGCCTCTTGTGTAGGGTACTATGCAATAGGTGCAAAAGTTGTTGCAGCCTTGCATTATGTTTACATAGGCTTTAAAACCGCAGGAACGCTTTACCGGCAAATCTTCAATTATGGCCTCTCCGTGCTCCCAAACATCTACAAGCCTTTGCTTCTCGTCTCTTACGCTTTTAAGCAGTCGCGGGAATTCGGCTATATTATGCGTTCCGAAAACAAGATCAACCCACGAATACTTCGCCTTCAGCGTATCTACTATATGCTGCTGCTGCATCATGCACCCGCAGACACAGACTGTCTTTCCCGGATTTTGTTCGCGCGGATTTTTAAGCTGACCGAGAACTCCGAAAAAACGCTTATCCGCATTCTCCCTTACTGAACATGTGTTAAGGACTACGATGTCCGCATACTTGAAGTTCTCCTCATAAGCGTAACCCATCTGCTGCAGCATGCCCGCCAGCGTCTCGGAATCTCTCTCATTCATTTGACAACCGAAGGTAATCACATTGTATGTCTTCAACGTTATGCCTCTTTTTCTCCACGGTTGCGGAATACCATCTTAATGGACGTACCGGCGAAACCATAGCCCTCTCTTATCTTATTTTCGAGATATCTGGCATAAGAGAAGTGCATAAGTTCCCTGTCGTTTACGAAAAAAGCAAAAAGCGGCGGCTTAATTCCTATCTGGGCCGCATAGTAAATTTTCAGTCTCTTTCCCTTATCTACAGGGGTCGGGTTCATCATGACCGCATCGGCTATGAGGCTGTTCAGTTGTCCTGTCGAAATGCGCATGGCTCTGTTTTCCGCCACCGCTTTCGCCGTATCTATTACCGGGAGCAGTCTCTGCCCTTTTATTGCGGATGTGAACATTACGGGGGCATAACTGAGGAAAGACAGTTCTCCTTTTATCCGGTTCTCCATGTCTCGCATGGTATTTGTTTCCTTAACTACAAGGTCCCATTTGTTTACCACAATAATTACTCCCTTGCCCGCCTCGTGAGCCATGCCTACTATTCTCTTATCCTGTTCGGCAAGCCCTTCTACCGCGTCAAGCACCATAAGAGCCACATCGCAGCGTTCTATGGCCGCCATGGCCCGTATGACAGAAAACTTTTCTATCTCATCCGAAATCCTTGCTCTGCGGCGTATTCCGGCAGTATCTATAAGTACATATTTTTGCCCGTCTCTTTCAAACGGGGTATCTATGGAATCTCTGGTAGTTCCTGCTATATCGCTGACAATAACACGCTCTTCTCCCAAAAAAGCATTAACTATGGAAGATTTCCCTACATTAGGGCGTCCTATTATCGCTATTTTAATATCGTCTTCGTCGTCATCTTCAAAGGCCTGCTCAGGAATCCTTGCGATAATTTCGTCAAGAAGATCACCGAGTCCCAGTTGATTGGTCGACGATATGGGAAAAGGCTCTCCAAAACCAAGCTCATAAAAATCATAGAAATCTTCCGGCAGCTTTTGCCCGTCTATTTTATTGGCGACCAAAATCACATCCTTGCCTTTTCTGACAAGCATGTGAGCCACATCACGGTCGGTATTGGTTAATCCGCTTCTTCCGTCAACGATAAACAGTATCACATCCGCCATATCCATGGCTATTTCGGCCTGCATACGCATCTGCTGCGGGATAACATCCTTGTCTTCCGGATCTATGCCGCCTGTATCGATAAGCAAAAAATGCTTGCCGCACCATTCGGCTTCGGCAACGATTCTATCTCTTGTGACTCCCGGGACATCTTCCACTATAGATACTCTGGCTCCAACTATTTTATTAAAAAATGTGGATTTGCCGACATTCGGACGGCCCACAACGGCAACTACAGGTTTACTCATATTTTTCCTCTTAGCCTTTAACAATGCCAATTATTATATCACACTATTTGGCGATATGGTATAATATGGTGTCAAGCTTAAGGAGGCAAATATTATGAAAGTTGCTGTTATCGGAGCCGGAAAACTTGGGAACGCCATTGTCGAGGCACTTTTAGGCGGCGGAAATGAAATAACGCTTATAGACCTTAACGAATCCCGCATTTTGGCGGCTTCCAATCAATACGATATTTTTACAATGTGCGCTGACGCACTTCAAACGGAAGTCTTAATCAATCTACCGATAAAAGAGTACGACCTTCTTGTAGCCGCAACCAACAATGATGAAAAGAATATCGTAATTGCGGCTTTCGCGAAAAAACTCGGCTGTCCACTTGTTGTGGCCAGAGCCAGAGCTCCCGAACATGTAAATCAGGTTAACTTCATAAAAACAAGCATGGGCATAGATGATATCCTTAATCCCGATATGGCCTGCGCTTCCGAAATACATAAATTCCTTACGGAAAAATATTCTCTTGCCTACGGCCGTTTTGATGCCGAAGGTGTTTCCGTTATTGAATTCGGCATAGAAAAAATGCCGGAGTTTAAAAATAAACTTGTAAAAGATGTGGCACCCATGCTTCGGGATCTGCTTATCGTAGCCGTTTCAAGAAAAGGGCGAATAGTCATTCCGACAGGAAGCACGGAACTGCTCGAAGGTGACATGCTATATCTTATAGGCAAGTCGGAAACCATAGACGAAATGGCCCCGAAACTCATAGATATGCAGACAAAGACAGACATAAAGCGCGTTATGATAGCCGGCGGAGGAAACACCGGTTTATTTCTTGCAAAAAAACTTGCGGATCAGGGCATAGGAGTAAAACTTATAGAAAAGGATGAAAATCGATGTGAGTATCTTTCGGGAGCCCTTGATAATGTACTAATTCTCAACGGAGATGCAAGCGATTTAGACCTTCTCCGGGAAGAAAATCTGGGCAGCATGGATGCCTTTGTTGCGCTGACCGGATTTGATGAAGAAAACCTTTTGCTCTCACTTATAGCAAAGGACGAAGGCGTGGAAGATATAGTCGCAAAAATATCAAGAAAGAGCTACTCACCTCTTACGCAAAGACTCGGTGTTGCCATGACCATCAACCCGATGGATATGTCCGGCGCGGCGATACTGCACTTCATAAGACCCAAAGGCGTAGTTCTGCTTAATCAGCAGATTAACGGACAAGCGGAGTTTGTGGAAATCAAGGCTGAAGATAAAATGCCGCTCACAAAAAAGTCTCTGACAGAGCTTGATGTTCCGGAAGGCGTAATTTTTGCGGCGGCCTACAGAAACGGTAAGGTCATAATACCACGAGGAAATACCAAATTTCTCCCCGGAGATCGCATACTGATTCTTTCCCTTTTATCCAGCAGTGCCTCCCTTGAAGGATTATTTACCGAAACAGCAGGTTCGACTCTGTAAAATGGTTCTTAATAAAAAACCTATAACTAAAATACTGTTTGCCGTAATGTCCGTTGTGGGAACAGCCATGCTCGTGCCCTGCGCGGTAAGCATATACTACGGGGAGACCGAGTCGCTTATGAGCATTCTTGTTTGTGCCGTTCCTATGATAGTTGCGGGTTTGCTTGTTGTTCGTCTTCTCCCTAAAGAAGATAATTCCGTTCTTCGAATGAGGGACGGTTTCTTTATCGTAGGCGTTGCGTGGATATCCATGTCTGCGCTTGGAGCGCTTCCCTTTGTGATTTCAGGCTGCATACCAAATTTCTGTGATGCTTTTTTTGAAACAGCATCGGGATTTACAACTACAGGTTCCACCATACTTCCGGATCCCTCCATACTTCCTAAAGGCATGCTGTTTTGGAGAAGCTTTACGCACTGGATCGGCGGCATGGGTGTTCTGGTACTTACCATTGCCATGCTTCCCATGCTTGGTATAGGCGGGCAAAAAATAATGAGAGCAGAGACCACCGGTCCTACCATGGAGAAAATTACGACATCCTTTAGCGGATCGGCGAAGCGTTTATACATAATATACACAGGAATGACAATCATCCAGACCCTGCTTCTCGTATCGACAGGAATAGGATGGTTCGACTCTCTTGTAAACACTTTCGGAAGCGTGGGTACAGGAGGACTTGCTATATATCCAACCAGCATAGGCTACTATCAGGATGTAAGGGTCGAAATGATTATAGGAGTCTTTATGATGCTTGCCGGCATTAATTTCGGACTGTATTATCAACTGTTTACGGGAGATTTCAAGACCTTTTTCAACGATTTGGAAGTAAGAGCCTACAGTCTTATAATAGGTGCTTCCACCGCTTTTATTGCGATTATGCTTACTCTTACCCGCTTATACGGCAATATATTCGAGTCTCTTCGTTATGCCTTCTTTCAGGTTTCAAGTATTATAACGACAACAGGTTACATAACCGCCGACTATGACCTTTGGCCTGTTCCCTGCAAAGTGATTCTTTTTATGCTCATGCTGATAGGCGGTTGCGCGGGTTCTACCGGCGGGGGCATAAAGGTAATTCGCATAGTCATGCTTGCCAAGTTTCTCAAAAGAGGCGCAAAGAAAAAACTGCACCCCAGAGCACTGACATCATTAAAGTTAGGAGGCAAAATTGTTTCCCGCAATACGGAAAACGGCGTGGTGGGTTTCATTATACTCTACATGGGACTAATACTTATCAGCAGCCTGATAGTGAGCTTGAGCGGAAGCGATTCAATAACATCAATATCATCGGTGGTGGCCTGCATCAGCAATATAGGACCGGGCTTCAATCTCGTAGGACCAAGCATGAATTTTGCTTTTTTCCCCGGAATCATCAAATTGTTCCTTGGCATGGTAATGATAATCGGCAGGCTTGAGTTATTTACTATAATACTTCTATTTACTCCGCAGTTCTGGAACAAGAACAGATAATGAATATATTTGCAAAGCTTTTCAAAATTGAAAACCGCATGGACACAAGAGGCATTCTAAGGATTGCGCTTTTGACTTTTATCGCGATATCTCTTCTGGGCAGTCTGCCTTTCCTTATAAGCGGAACAACAAATTCCTTTGCTTCCGCGTTCTTTGAAAGTGTTTCGGGTTTTACAACTACCGGAGCCACAGCTCTCTCTTCGGAAGATAATCTTTCCGAGGCGATTAAAATCTACAGAGCCTTTACCCAATGGATAGGCGGTGCCGGAGTGCTTGTTTTTCTTGCTTCAATGCTTAAGAGCTTTGATTCCGACAGCAGTTTCGGATCATCCGGCAATTCTGCGCAATTGTACAGAAGCGGTATAAGATTTAACCGCATAGCGCTAAGACTTCTTGCAACATACACAGCCGGGACACTGCTTTGCTTCATATCGCTTTTAATCTGCGGGCTTGACATATATTCCGCCCTGCTTTACTCTTTCAGCACAGTATCAACCGGAGGCTTTACCGCAGGAGGAAACGTTGCGAAATCTCTGCCCGGAGCGAGCCGAACCGTTATACTGATATTCATGATATTAAGTTGTGTAAATTTCACAATTTACTACCACGCAATCAAAAAGCATTGCTCGCATATACTGAATAACAGTGAATTTTTCGCCTATATATTCATACTGTTCGGAGGATGCGCGCTTGTTGTAAGCAATCTGTATTTCACTAAGACCTTGGACCTTTCAGATGCTGTTCACTACGGAATCTTTGAAGGTGTTTCGTTCGGAACAACCACAGGTTTTCGTATAACGGAAATAAGCGAATGGCCTGCGTTTTCCAAAATGACATTGGCACTAATGTCTTTTATAGGTGGATGCTCGGCATCTGCAGGCAGCGGCATAAAGGTTATGAGATTACTTATACTCGCAAAACTGGTTTCGAGAGCATTCATTTCAAGGATACACCCTGCTGCGGTAGTTTCCGTGAAAATGAATTCAAAGCGCGTATCGGAAAACGTAAATAGTTCTGTGTTAGAAGACTTTGTGACATATGCAACTTTCTTTTTTGTCGGTATGTTCATAATATCTTTTGAGGCTCCTTCGCTTGGAGACTCCATGCTCTCGGCCGCAAATTTAATTAACAACGTGGGTGGAAGATTTTCCGGATACAGCGCCGCAATGAAAATATTCATGTGCTTATTAATGCTGGCCGGAAGGCTGGAATTCTATGCTTTGTTATTACCGTTTACTAAAAATGATGGAAAAATAAAAAAATGATTGATTTTAAACCCGCAGTCATTGCGGACAAAGATGAAGTTGATGCGATTCTCTCGGAATACCGTGGAAGAAGCTGTGAGTATTCTTTCCAAAACCTATTCGCCTGGAAAGGCAAATATGAAACGGCCATAGCAATCCGAAACGGTTCTCTGCTGGCTCAGTTCTACGGAAACATCTACCTCTACCCTGCGGGGGAAAATAAAATTCCCGCCGTCGAACTGCTTATGGATGACGCCAGAGAGCGTGGAATGCGTTTCTGTCTAACGGCACTGACGCCGGATGATATTTCCGAGCTTGACGCAAACTTTCCCGATGTGTTTACCTTTACTCCGGAAAGAAACAGCTTTGAATATATATACGATATCGACAAACTTTGCTCTCTTGAAGGCAGACATCTTCATCAGAAGAGAAACAACATACACAGATTCGAAGAAAATTATCCGGATTGGAGCTTTGAGATTATTGACAGTAAAAATATATGCGAATGTATGGAAATAGAGAATTTGCAGCTGAGTCAAAATCACGGTGATTTTGACAGCGAAGATTCTCTCGAATACGAGAATCTGGCAATAAAGCTGTGCTTTGATAACTATGAAGCATTACAGCTTGACGGAGGATTAATCAGAAGCGAAGGCCGTGTAATGGCCTTTACAATAGGCGGACGCATAGCTCAAAGCGATACCTATAACGTAAATTTTGAAAAAGCCTACGGTGATATTCAGGGCGCATACACAATAATCAACAGAGAATTCAGCAAATACATACGGGACAAATATCCGGATATTAAATATATGAACCGGGAAGACGAGCTCGGCATTCCGGGCTTAAGAAAAGCAAAACTTTCCTACAAGCCCGAAATCATTTTGGAAAAATATACGGCAACCCTTTAAAGACGGCAATCAATACAAAAGGCGGCCCTGCGGCCGCCTTTTAATTTACATTGTATGCGTTGATTTAATACAGAAGACATCCTGTATAAGCAATATGATCCGAACCGTAATAATAACTAAGCCCGTTCGCCTTGCAGACTTCAAGCACTACCATGCCAAAAGACTCCATGGAAGAATGCATCCTTTCCGGCTGTCTGCAGGGTTCATCGGGATAAGTGCATTTTGCGCAAAGCTTGCAGGCGCCCGCACCCAATGTAAGAACCTCCTCTTTTCTTTTAAGCAGTTCATCCTGCATTTTTCTTACATTTTCGTCGTGTTTCCTTGCCGTTTCCATCATGGCCTCAACGTCGAAAAGATCCTCTAGATTCCCCACAGTCTGAACTAAAATTCCGTGCTTATAACTATTAAGCTTTTCAGCGCATTCTTCAAGAGTCCCGCATCCCGGCGGACAGCTCCAACTCTTTCCGTACATGCCGCAGGAATTTACCGCACACATATCGCGAACTTCCTTTTTAAGCTCTATGGTTTCAGGATCCAGCGGTGCCGTATAGGTAAATCCGCATTCCTTAGCCAATTTTTCAAGTTCCTCGTAAATCATAAAAACCTCCCTTCCCTATTGTTTATCGTAATATTTAATTCCTGAATCCGGATTGAAATATGTTCTTATATAACCATCTGTTGAGACTACCACAAATTCATTGCTCGCTTCAAGATAGTAGATATCATCATTGTCCTCCGCCTCTTTTTTGTGAAGCGAATCCGAATCATTTATGACCCTGTTTGCTCCATCAATGTAAGCCTCCGGCGAATCAAAACCCATATACTTACCGTGTTTTTCATAGTGCTGCTCCAAAAGCTTTCGGTTTCTGAAACTGTATTCTATATACTCGCCTGTATCATCGCTTCCCCGCAGGTCTTTGGATCTATTCAAGTAGATATAATAACCCGCTGAAATCGCTGCTACAAGCAGCAGAGCAACAATACTTCTAAGCGTTTTTTTGCTCATCTGCAAACCTGCTTATAAACTCCACACGCGCCTCATTGAGACTCATCTTATTGGCGCCTCCTCGAAAATCCGGATCTTTGCGCTGCACGGGATCGTCTTCCCAGCCGCAGATAGGACAAATTTCATATTGACCGATTTCATTCAGTTTAAACTGCCCGCATACAGGACAGTCTGTATTTATATCACAAGAAAACGCAGATTTCTCGGCAATGTTTGACTTAAATATATTTACTATTTTTTCGATTAAGCCGCAGCTGCAATCATCTTTAAATTCGTTCATTCTTTTATTTCCACACCGCTCTTTCTATGTTGCAAAACCTTCTGCAAATATTTTGATTCCTATAGCCATCAAAATCACACCGCCTGCTATGGTAGCCCTGCACGAGAGTTTTTCGCCGAATTTCTTCCCGAAAATCAAACCCAACATGCAAATGATAAAGGTAATGACGCCTATTATTACTGTACTCAGAAACGCCATACCGGCATTGTAATCCTCTATGGTAAAGCCGACCGACAGCGCATCTATCGATGTAGCGGTGCCTTGAAGAAGTAATTCCTTAAAACCAAGGACACGCAACTCGCATGGTTGCTCTGGGTACTCATTATGCTCCTTCGTATTTTTTTTCAGCGAAGATATTCCTTCCAGAAGCATCTTGCCGCCTATATAAACAAGCAATATCAAAGAAATCCATGGAACGAATTTCTGAAATGAAATAAAGCTTTCAGCCACTGTATGAACACACAGCCATCCTATCATTGGCATGACAAATTGGAAAAAAGCAAAAGTCCCTGCTATGCCGCAGGTTTTTGCTTTACTCATTTTGAACTCATTCAAGCCGTTCACAATTGAAACCGAAAAAGCATCCATCGCAAGTCCGGCGCCCAGCAAGATACTGTTAGTTAAAAATGCTGACAAACTTTAAAAATCCTCTTAAATATCGGAAAGCGAAATCAAATATTTATCGTCTGCGGCCTTAAGCAATACAAAACAGAATGAGAGTACAATAATCTGTATTCCCATTCTACTTCAAACAATATTATTCCGCCACCTTGAATTCGTCTTTGCCCGCTCCGCATACCGGACACACCCAATCTGCTGGAAGCTCTGAAAAAGGAGTCCCCGGCGCTATTCCGCCGTCAGAATCACCTGCCTGTGGATTGTATATATATCCGCAGGGCTCACATTCATACTTTGTCATAATTATCTCCTTAGCACTCCGCTTTCCAAAGCCCGTGAAGGTTGCAATATTCATACGCTGCTACAGGCCGTTCACCTTCGCTCAGCGCAAACACGGCGCGGGGTGCGTCTCCGGGGTGTAAATCCTTCTTCTGGTAACCCTGATTTGTTTCGAGAATTACAAACTGTATGTAATGTTCTTCAAGCATCGGGTGATCAACGGAACTTACATTTACTTTTACCGTACCTTCGCCAAGGGTAATCACCGGCAAATGCTTTTCCTGCGCAGCATCTGTCGTATTGGCAACAACTTCATTCATGGTCTCACCGCAGCACATCGGAGTTACCGCAGTCTTTTTTGTTAAAAAGGTAATAAAATTACCGCATTTATTGCATTTGTAAAATAGCATATGTTTCCTCCTTTTGACTATCTTTACGCGAATAATTTATTTTTTGTTCCACTAGCGCTCTTTTATAAAACTGGGCCTTTACAATGTTAATGCACACCCAGAAATGCTTTGAAATCTTTCCGCTGATACGTCTCGCTTTTGGCACCCTTATTTCGTGTTTAAAAAGAAACGCAGGCTCTAAATAATTCCCAAAAGTTTCGATATAACCGGAAGCCAAGCCGATAGTATGACTATCATAATTACTTGAATTATTGCCGTTGATTTCGGCATATCAGTCATTTTGTAATAGCCGGTACCGTATGTAAGCAACGGAACCGAATCAATCGGGAAGAGATAGCAGTTGGATGCGCACAGTGCAAGAGTCAGGAACAATATTTCTGGCGAATATCCCTGAGAAACCGCTACTGTCGCAAGAGGTCCTGCAAGCACTGTTATGAGTGCCGGCGCAATGGGTATCAGAATTAACATCAGGAAAACAACCACTGATATCAATGCAACTACATATACGTCTATTGAGCGTATCCAGGATGAGAGAATCCAAAGGACAAGCATTGCCAGGGTAATGATTATCACCTTGATTTCCTTATTGCCCACCTTTTTCGGTACTTCCAGTTTGTCTATAAAGCCGAGCACCTTATCCTTATCAATCTCCGCAGGCTTATATACTTTAACCATAATAAACCAAGCTATGGGAACCAAAACGATTGCAAGCGGAGTGCCTACACACATCCACTGTACAAATGTAATTGTACTGCCGGGAGACAATTGCTCCAGCAATCCTATTGCAAGGAGATTCAATGAAGAGCCTGCAGGAGTCATCATTCCCCCTATCATACTTGCAACAGGCATCGCAATCATAAATGCTTTGCCGGTACGCTTTTTTTTCTTCCTCATTTTCGTACAGTTCAAGGAAACTTAGAGAAATTGCCATAAAAATCGCTGTCGTCGGTATGTTGGATATCAGAGATGACACAAGAGCCGCGCATACCATAATTGCCAACAGCATCGTTTTAACATTTTTACCAAAAGCTTTCATCAGCTTCACTAAGATTCGTTTTGAAAGAGGCACAGCCGTAAAACCTGCGGATATACCGAAAGAAGCTAATATGAAGAACATTACCGGATGCGAAAAGCCGCCTAATGAAGCTGAAAAGCTGTCAGTAATCTTCAGCAGCGGCATCAATGAAATAACGATTAGACATGTAACAGCGGGAGGAAAGACTTCCGTCATCAATAAAATTAAAAAAGCCACAGTTATTCCAATTGCTTTCACTCCCGCTGCCGTCAATCCCTCAGGCACAGGGACGAAGAACATCCCTATTAAAACCAGTATTGAAACAATCAAACCTATTTTTTTCTTATTGTCCATCATAGTCTTAATCCTCTTCCAGTCTGCCTCATATTACTTTGGCAAACTGTTTTTCCTTTCTGAATTAGTAAGTAGATTTTAAGTTTTAACAAAAGAGCAATAATAATATATAATTGTTAGTATTATAACACTGTCAATCATATATTGCTATTACGACCACTACTATTAATTAAAATTTGTATTAATATTTGGTATATATAAACATATATCACCTGTTTCTTTTAGATAAATAGACAGATTTTGTTTTAAAAATATTAAAGGTGTAGCGATTTTCATGATATGCCCCTTTCAGCTCATCGTTGTTTTAAAGATTGCTTAAGTGTAAAATTAATATGCAAGATGATTATAATGATTATATAAAAAATACTTATGAAACGAGGAAGGAGTAGTAATGAGCGTTGTAATAGGTTTAGATGTTGGCGGTAGCACAACAAAAATTGTCGGATTTTCAGGCGAAAAAATGCTGCAGAAGACGATGGTTAAGGCGAGTGACCCGACAACTGCGACATATGGCGGAATTGGAAGTTTTTTAAGTCTCAATAATTTGCACCTCGGCGATGTTAAAGAAGTTTACATGACCGGCGTCGGTTCCTCACATATATCACATAATGTACTCGGTTTGCCCTCGCACAAAGTAGACGAATTTTTATCTCTGGGTCTTGGCGGGTTATATTTATCTGGTCTTGATGAAGCTATTGTTGTTTCCATGGGAACCGGAACATCTTTGGTGTCGACCAATAGATTCGGAGCCAAACATATCATCGGATCAGGTGTAGGTGGCGGTACGCTTATGGGTCTTTCAAAGGCGATTCTTGACATAGATGATTTTAATTTGATTTCCGAAATGGCAATGAGAGGAGATCTGCAAGACATAGACTTGACAATCGGTGATTTATCTACAATTGATATCGGAGGTCTGGCTGCCGATATAACAGCGTCCAATTTCGGAAAGTTAAATAATAAAGCGTCATATGATGACATGGCTCTCGGTATTGTCAATCTGGTATTTCAATCCGTAGGAACAGTGGCTGTTATGGCCTCTCGTTTAGAAAACCTGGATCAAATCGTTTTTGTCGGCTCGCTGTTAAAATTGGAAGCCGGCAGGAATTCCTTATATCGCTTCTCGGATTTATACAAAAAAGAAATCATAATTCCGCCTGAAGCTGAATTTTCTACGGCAATAGGAGCCGCATTGAGCGGACTTACCGATGAAAATCATCGCTGGAAATATAATAATCTTAAGGAAATGATGTAAGACGTAAGACGCAAGACACAAATAACAGAATACATTTAATAAGCCCGCCGGTATTTAAACTGACGGGCCTTTTTGTATAAAAATTACAGATACTTATTTTCCCGGCTTTTGCCCGCCGCCTCTTTGTTTTACGTCTTCGCGGATTTCCTCAAAACACGCTGCATCAACAGTTCCCGACTCACGGAATCTGGTCACCGCTTTTGCCATAACTCTGAAGTTCAGACCCGTACCTTTACTATCTGAAATATAACCCATTGCCCTATCTGCTGAAATACCGTACCTTACGGCAGTTTCAACCGCGTCGATATTAGCTCCGAGAAAGACGAATTCCCAGGCATACTTCTCCTTTTGCCGTTCAATGAGAGCCTTAACTTTATCGGATGTGTACTCGCGGCTGGAATTTTCTTCACCATCTGTAATAATAACAAACATGACCTTTTCCGCGCGGTATTCTTCAGCAGTATGTTTTTGAGCATTGTCGATTTTATTGACGGTTCTTCCGATTGCATCCAGAAGAGCTGTCGAACCGCCAACCTGATACTCTTTCTCCGTAATCGGACTGATGGCCTTGATGTCGATGCGGTCATGTATAAGTTCATAATCGTTATCGAAAAAGACAGTTGTAACGTAACACTCTCCGTCGACTTCTTTTTGTTTTGCGAGCATTGAATTGAAGCCTCCGATTGTGTCGGACTCCAATCCGCTCATAGAACCGCTTTTGTCGAGAATAAACACGAGTTCGGTTAATCCTTTTTTCATTTCATTTGTCCCCTTTCATTTCGAAACAATTTCTAAACGTTTTTTTCTAATCACAGGATACTACTTTATTAAAAAGTCCCGGTCGTTTCGCAAGCGACAAATCTGACATGTGCCAAATTAAACTAATGTTTCATGTTACATACGATTCATCCGCCCAGCAGCGGCTGATCGTATTCAAACAACACCTCGTTGATTTCAAAAATATCATACTTGCCGTTTACTATAAAATACTCCACAATGACGTCGAATTTAACTGCACGGGACAGTGCAAAGCCCGCCCGTTCCAGTAAAGCATCTGTCTCATCGAGCGATAATTCCAGTGACACGGCAAGAGCAATAGCTGTACGCTTGCTGGGCATATAACCCTTAGTGCTCCTTATTTTTGAAAAAAGTCTTCTGTCTATGTTTGCCCGCTTATAAACCTCAACATCCGTCAATCCTTTTGAATCAATCAGGCGCAAAAGCATATCTGAAAAGGATTCGTCAAGATTTCCTATTAAATCTTTGAGAGAATCGGATTTCGGAACTGAAGAGGCAGTCTCTTGAACACTGAACTCGCAAAGGCGTGAAGCACATTCAGATGCAGTTCTTCGTGCTGCATTGAGCAAACTCCTTCTTTTTACCTCGTGGGTTTCAACATAATGTTCATCTATATAGCTTTTGACATCGCCCAGCAGCTCACGGCTTATGACAAACGCCGATTTGTCAAACAACACAAGACTTACATCAATATCATATTCCTCCAGAAAATCACGTATTGAGGAAGCCGCAACTTTAAGAGCTTCTTCCTTGGGATAACCGTAAATTCCGCTCGAAATCAGCGGAAAAGCAATACTTTCGCATTTGTTTTCTATTGCAACCTTAAGAGACTCCGTGTAAGCGGAACGCAGGAGTCTTTCACTCTCTGCGGGATTATGTTCTTTATAAACTGGACCTGCCGTATGAATAACAAACCTGGAAGGTAAGTCAAATCCCGGAGTAATAACCGCCTCGCCTGTTTTAATCGGAGCAAGCTTGCCACAGGCTACTTGAAGATTCTTGGCTCCCGCAGCTTTAAAAATGGCTCCGCAAACTCCGCCACCCATTTTAAGTTCGGTGTTGGCAGCATTCACTATGGCATCAACTTGCATTTTTGTTATATCCTGACGGATTATGCTAAAAGGCATTGTTGTGCTTCACCTCTTTCCATTACTTTCAACATCACGTTTTCTTTAATTGTACCATCTAAAAAGGTATAGTATCTGCACCTCGTTTTACCATTTCAGCCGCTCTGATTACTGCCTTTTTC
>CAYFUZ010000032.1:0-15364 GCA_964346675.1 uncultured Oscillospiraceae bacterium
GGAACGGGTACGCTTGTGGGCCTTGCGGCCAAGATAGGCATAGCCCAGACCATAGGCGAATGGCTCGGAACCAGCGTTCCCCCCAGCCTTGTGGCTCCGGTATTCATGCTGGTTTGCGGCGCGCTGTCGCTGGTGGTTTCCGGCGGGGTTGTGCAGCCTCTTATGGTTACCCTTATTCCGGGTCTTGCCACATCAACAGGCTGCAACCCCATGGTGCTGGCTGTTTGCATGATGGTAGGCTTGCAGTATGCGGGCTTCAGCCCGTTCTCCATGGGAGGCACGATGTCTACAATAGGCTGCACGGACGAAAAGCAGAGAAACAAGTTGATTGCTCCGATGGTAACTATTGCTATACTGTTGGTAGTTGTTACAGCTATTTTGGCCTGGGTCGGACTGTTCGATGCGCTCTTTGCAGGCGTTGAATATACAATGGTTATGCCCACAAAGTAAGGAAGTAATAAGGAGTTAAAATGAACAGACAGACATTGATATTCGGAGGAGACTTCTCCATTCCCAGTTCCGACCCCGTTCTTACTCCGGCAAAGCTTTGCGAGGGAGTTATAGACCTTTTGGACGGAGCGGATTTCCGTATGTTCCAGCTCGAAGAAGCCTATGTCGCAAAGCCTGTTGAAAGATCTGTCGAGGGCAACCTGACTAAGTCGCTCGACCCTGTAAAGGACAGAGTTGATTTGGTTACGCTGTCGGGCAACCACTTCTACGACTTCAAGGAGGACGGCGTCCGCGACACTATCGCGTGGTGCGAGGAAAACGGCATAGCGCACGCGGGCGGCGGCATGAACGAGGCCGAAGCAAGAAAACCGGCCTTTGTTGAGAAGGGCGGAGTAAAGGTAGGAGTTCTGGCCTACAACGCGGTTGGCGGCAAGCAGGAGTTCGACAACTGGAGCCTTAAGCAGCCCGTTCATTTTGATGAAGACTTTATGGGCGAAAATTATGTGGATCCGTCGGCCCTGCTCAAGATGGCCGAAGAGGTTCGCGAAGCTAAAAAACAGTGCGATATACTGATTGTTTATCATCACAGAGGCTATGTTCACAGACCCGTTCTGGTCAACGACTGGGAAAGGCTTATATCGCATATAGCCATCGACAACGGCGCGGATGCCGTTATGGCGTCTCACAGCCATGTATCTCACGGCTTTGAGATTTATAAAGGCAAGGCTATCTATCACGGCCTGAACAACTTTGTAATGTACACGCCGCAGCTTGCGCCCGGCTTTAAGGGTCAGGTTCACGGCGATGCGCATAACGCTGAGTGGGTAAAGCAAAGAATTGCGAGATTCGGCTTTGTTCCGGATCCCGAATATCCGACTTACCCGTTCCAGCCGGAGGCGATATACTGCCCGGTTGCGAAACTTATTATTGAGGATGGGAAGATCGTGTCTTACCGCGTTGTACTCATGAAGACGGAGAAGAGCGGTATTCCTTATGTTCACGGGCAAGGAAAGACCGGCCAGGAAATCTTCGATTACATGCAGAAGATTACAGATGAGGCGGGCCTTAATGTAAAGCTCAGCTGGGATGGTGACGAAGCGGTTCTGAATGAAGCCTAAGAAGCTAAATCAAAATCAGTATCTTAATTCGAGCTCGCAAACAAATGCGGGCTCGAATTTTTATGCGGTTAAGCGGTGCTTCCTGCGGTGTTCTTTATATCCCCCCAGGGGGGTTCACAAGAGCTTTGCGATTTTGTACAATAATGTCTGTTCGAATTAAGGAGGCATTCATATATTGAAGCAGGAACTTGTAAAAGCTAAGTATTCAAGGAAGCGCGCAGTTTGCGTGCTGCTGTTTTTTGCCGTTGTTGTAATGGCCTTTGTTTGTCTCTTTGTGGGATCTTCGGGAATGACTGTGGCGGAATGCGTTCAGGCTCTTTTGGGCAAAGGCTCAGATACGCAGATTCGCATAATCCGCAACATCAGGGCTCCGCGCGTTCTGGCGGCAATTATTGCCGGTGCGGGTCTTTCCGCAGCGGGTCTTGTAATGCAGACCAATCTTAATAATTCCATGGCCTCGCCGTCGACATTAGGCGTTTCAAACGCCGCTGTGTTCGGCGCCAACCTTTCAATAATAGCTTTTGCCGGAGGCTTCCTTTCAACCGGTCATAATGTTTCAAATTACGCAAGCGGCGCAAACCCCTATGCCACATCGCTTCTTGCTTTTATTTTTTCCATGCTGTCCATACTGCTTATACTCGGACTTTGCAAGACCAGAGCGTTCTCTCCCAACGTGGTTGTTCTGGCGGGGATTGCGGTCGGCTCCGTCTGGACGGCAGCTACAACCATATTGCAGTTTTTCGCAAGCGATGTGGGTATCTCCGCCGCGGTAATATGGAACTTCGGAGATCTCGGCCGCGCCACATATAAAACCGATGCTATAATGTTTGCCGTTGTTTTGATTGCCCTTGTATTCTTCTTTATATTTTCCTGGCGCTACAATGTTCTTTTGAGCGGCGACGCGGCGGCCAAAAGCATGGGCGTTGACGTCGGCAAACTTCGATTTGTTTCTATGTTTCTGGCATCGATGGTCACTGCGGTCTGTGTTTCGTTTCTCGGAATCATAGGTTTTATAGGAATCATCTGCCCGCATGTCACGAAAAAACTTTTGGGACAGGACCACAGGTTTTCGCTTCCGGCATCCGCTTTAAGCGGGAGCTTGCTGCTCCTTTTGGCGGATACTCTGTCAAGGAGTCTCGGCGGCGGAACAGCGCTTCCCGTAGGCGCCATTACAAGCCTTCTTGGTGCGCCTTTCTTTGTTGCGATTATTTTTTCAAAGAAAGGAGCTGCGGAATGCTGAAAATAGAAAGTCTGCATTTTTCTTACGGAAGAAACCTTGAGCCTGTTTTAAAAGACCTCAGCCTCGAACTGGGGGCCGGCGAAATAGGAATACTCCTCGGCAGAAACGGGGCGGGTAAGACCACGCTCTTCCAAAATATATTAGGCATAGAAAAGCCTCAAAAGGGCCGGATACTGTTCGACGGGCAGGACTTAGGCACTCTTTCTCATACAGAGCGCGCAAGACTTGTGGCTTATGTGCCTCAGCACATACATTTCGGAGCGCTGACCGTTTATGACTCGGTGCTTATGGGCAGAATTTCGAATTTCGGCTTCAGGGCGGGAAAAGAGGACCGTGAAGCTGTTTGGGAGATACTCGAGGAAATGCATCTTCAGGATTTTGCCGCAAGAAATGCGGAAAACCTGTCGGGAGGCGAAAAGCAGAAGGTGGCAATAGCCCGCGCTTTAGCTCAGGCTCCGCGCCTTATGGTCTTTGACGAACCCACCGGAAATCTGGACATGGAAAACGAGGAACTTATCATAGAAGAAGCCAGAAAGCTTGCAAGAGAGAAGAGCATAGCCATTCTAAGTTCGCTGCACGACTTAAATCAGGCTATGTATTTCGGAAACAAATTTTTCTTCATGAAGGACGGTACAATCAAATACGCCGGAGATGAAAACACATTCAGCTCGGAAGTAATTAAAGATATATTCAATATAAACGCCAGAATAATTGAACTGGACGGGAAGAAAATCGTGTTAGGAGGAAGACGATATGAAGCTTAAGAGAATCGCCGCGCTGCTTTTAGCGCTGGCAATGGTGTTTTGCTTTTCCGCATGTAAAAAAGAAGAGCCTGTAAAGCCGGAGAAAAAAGAGGAAGCGATAGTCATCAAGGATATGATAGGTCGCGAGGTCAGCGTAGTTCCCGGAAGCTACAAGCGGGTAGTCTGCATCGGCGCGGGTGCTTTGAGGATGTACAGCTATATCGGCAGCGTTGATATTCTTTGCGGGGTCGAGGATATAGATAATACAACTCTTTCCGAAAGACCCAAGATGTTCGATTCCGTTGCAAGGCCTTACGTTCTTGCTTTCGGCGAAACTTTCAGCAAGCTGCCTTCGTGCGGAGTAGGCGGCCCGAGCGCTCAGACCGCGGAGGCCGAGAAGATTCTTTCATGCAATCCGGACATAGTAATTTCCGAATACGAGGATGTTGAAAAGGGCAACGCTCTTCAGCAGCAGCTCGGGGTTCCGGTTGTTACGCTTAAAGCCGGACCCAACGGTGTTTACGAGGAATCCTTTAAGCAGACCATGACCTTGCTTGGCAAAATATTCGCAGAAGAAGAAAAAGCGGCAAAGCTCAATGCCTTTATAGATTCGGAGATATCCGAAATTGCGAAGCGTACGGCGAATGTCAAGGATGAAGAAAAAAAGAGCGTGTATATCTGCGGCCTCGGCAACTGGGGAACGACGAATCATCTTATGACAAGCCCAAGCTACGCGGCGTTTGAAGGGGCCAATATAAAGAACGCAGTAGCGGATGCGGGTTTGCAGGCGCAGGGGATACAGCCGCTCGAGACTGAAAAGTTTGTGGCACTCGGCAAAGATATGGATATAATGATCATCGATGCTGCTGCGGTAAAAAACATAGGACCTTTGTATCAGGAGAACCCGAAAATGTTCGATGCATGCAAGGCATGGAAGGATGGCGAGGTTTATCTTGAGATGGCGTACAACGCTTATTACACCAACTACGAAACAGCGCTTGCGAATGCGTGGTTTGCGGCAAAAACGGTTTATCCGGAGCTTTTCGCGGACATTGATATGGCTGCAAAGACCGACGAAATCACGGAAGCTTTCCTTGGAAAGAAGCTGGCTGATGAAATATTTGCATGCAAATCAAGCTTTGGAGGATATCAAAAGATAGACACGGAGACATTCTTTAAGTAAAATGATAAAGAAAAAGGACGTAATCGAATTTTTCGATCGCTGTGCAGAAGACTGGGATGCCGACCTTGTGCGTCATGAGGATGTTATAAACCGGATTCTTGACAATGCGGGCGTTAAAGAAGGATCAAAAGTTCTCGACGTGGCCTGCGGCACGGGAGTTCTGGTTACCGATTACATTAACAGAAAAGTTTTGTCAGTAACGGGAATAGATATCTCTCCCGAGATGATTAAGCGAGCAGAGGCAAAATTCAGCGAACCGAACATAAGCTTTATCTGCGGTGACGTGGAGACGGCCGAGCTCGAGGGTGGCTATGATAATATAGTCGTATATAACGCCTTCCCTCACTTTTCCGACCCGGCACGCCTTATTAAAAGACTTTCCGGTATGCTTGCTCCGGAAGGAACGCTTACAATAGCCCACGGTATGAGCCGAAAAGCGTTGGACAATCATCACAGCGGTTCGGCGAGAAAAGTTTCAAACGGCCTTATGCACGAAGATGAACTGGAAAAACTCTTTGCGTCCTACCTGAAGGTTACCGTAAAAATATCCGACGATAAAATGTATCAGGTGGTTGGGAAGAAACAATAAAAGAATGAAAGCATTAATTGCTATGAGCGGTGGCGTTGACAGCAGCGCGGCCGCTCTTCTCGTGAAAAAAGCAGGATTCGAATGCATAGGCTGCACTATGGAGCTTTATGACAAAGAGGCTGCGGAGCTTGACGAAAAGGGCATGCGACCCGCAAACGATGCGGACGATGCGCGCAGCGTGGCCTCGCGTCTGGGCATGCCTTTTTATGTCTTTGATTTTAAGGATGAATTCCGGACAAAGGTGATCGATAATTTTGTCAGCAGCTACCTTGAAGGACGTACTCCAAACCCCTGCATTGAATGCAACCGCTGTCTGAAATTCGGCAGGCTGTTTCAAAAGGCTGATGAACTTGGCTGTGATATTATAGTTACCGGCCACTATGCAAGAATAGAAAAAAAAGACGGACGCTATCTTTTGAAAAAAGGGCTGGACGCAGAAAAAGACCAAAGCTATGTTCTGTATACGATGACGCAGGAGCAGCTCTCGCGTACCGTGTTTCCGCTGGGTGAGATGACAAAGCAAGATGCCAGGGATTTGGCGGAGCGTCACGGTTTTGCAAATGCGTCCAAAAGCGACAGCCAGGACATATGCTTTGTTCCGGATGGAGATTACGCTGCGGTTGTGGAACGCTATTCCGGAAAGCTTTGCCCTCCGGGCGATTTTGCGGACAGTGAAGGTAATTTACTGGGCCGCCACAAGGGGATTATTCATTACACGGTAGGACAGCGCAAGGGTCTTGGTATAAGCTGTGAGTATCCGCTTTACGTTCTTCGGATAGATGCAGAAACAAACAAAATAGTGCTCGGACCCAAAGAAGCACTGCCTAAAACAAACATAGAACTTGTATGCGTGAACTGGATTTCGGGTGAAGCTCCGAAGGGATCGCTTCGCTGCAGAGTCAAGAACCGCTACAAGCAAAAGGAGTCCGCCGCCACTGTTACACAGCTTGATTCGGACCGTGTGAGCGTGGAGTTCGACGAACCCAAAGAGGGTGCAGCTCCGGGACAGTCTGCGGTGTTTTACGACGGCGACACGGTGCTTGGAGGAGGAATTATCGTTTAGCTTTTAAAAGCAGGCGATAAAGGGTAATATTAAAAATATGAAAAAACGGATATTGATAATAAATACGGGCGGCACCATAGGAATGACAAAGGCCGAGGACGGCTACAAGCCCGACGGCGAATATTTTTCTGCTGCGCTTCAGAATATGGATGCGCTCAAGGCAGACTCCATGCCGCTTTGGGAACTTGTGGAATCCGAAAAACTGCTTGATTCCTCCAATATGAGCGTGGCGGATTGGAACGCGATCGGTCTCATTATTTCAAAAGCCTACGATAAGTATGACGGTTTCGTTGTATTACACGGAACGGATACTATGGCGTATACTGCGTCGGCGCTTTCATTTATGCTGGAAAATCTGTCCAAGCCGGTAGTTCTTACGGGCTCTCAGATTCCGCTCTGCGAAATAAGAAGCGACGCCAGAGATAATATAATTACTTCGCTTATTATAGCGGCGAGCGGCAGAGTAAGCGAAGTTTGCATCTATTTCGGGGGACAGCTCCTAAGAGGCAACAGGGCGCTTAAGTATTCCGCAGACGGATTGATTGCCTTTGTTTCTCCAAATTATCCTGCACTCGCCGAGGCAGGCATAAGTATCTCCTATAACGATGCGTACATCGCGAAGGCAAACAGCGAACGGCCCTTTAACTACGTTCCCTTTGATAATGTTCCGATAGGCGTCATAAAAATTTTTCCGGGCATCCAGTTTGAACTTTTTGAATCAATTATGACGGAGAGGCTTAAGGGAATAGTAATAGAAACATTCGGGTCGGGCAATATTCCACAGCAGGGTGATGCACTTTTGCCGATTATCCGAAAAGCATTTGAGGGCGGAACGGTTTTGACGGTGTGTTCTCAATGTCCTCAAGGTACTGTCACCCTGGGAACCTATGAAACCAGCATGTCGCTGAAAAGCGCAGGCGCAATAAGCGGTAAGGATATCACAACGGAAGCCGCTGTTACAAAGCTTTATTATTTATTCAGCAAAGGTTATGATAAAGAAACCATAAAAAATCTGATGGGTACGAATTTACGCGGAGAAATGGTATAAGGAACAGAGTATGAAAAGAAGCAGCGGCATATTGATGCCGGTATTTTCACTGCCGTCGCCGTACGGAATAGGTACGTTCGGCAAGGCGGCGAAGGAATTTATAGATTTTTTAAGCGCAGGCGGTCAGAGCTGGTGGCAGATGCTCCCGCTCGGTCCGACAAGCTACGGAGATTCTCCTTACCAGAGTCTTTCCACATTTGCGGGAAATCCCTATTTTATAGACCCGGATTTGCTGACGGAAGAGGGTCTTCTGACAAAGGAATATATAGATTCTTTTGAATGGGGGGAAAGCCCTTCGCGCGTTGATTACGGGATTCTTTATCAGAATCGTTTCAGTCTGCTGCGCATGGCCTTTGAAAGGGGCTGGGAAAAGGATAAAGAAAAAATACGTTCATTTTCTGATGAAAACGCCGGCTGGCTTTTCGACTATGCGCTTTATATGGCTGTAAAAAAACACTTTGGAATGATTTCCTGGCCGGAGTGGCCGGATAAGGATATAAGGCTTCACAGGCAGAGCGCGGTAGAAAAATACACCAAACTTCTTGAAGATGACATAAACTTTCACATATATACGCAGTTTTTGTTCTTTAAACAGTGGAATGATTTAAGAGAATACGCACGCAGCAAGGGTGTGGGGCTCATAGGGGACCTGCCCATATATGTGGCGTTTGATTCGGCGGATGTCTGGGCCGAACCTGAAATATTTCTGCTGGATTCTGACAACCTTCCTTTGGAAGTTTCGGGTGTACCGCCGGATTATTTCAACGAAGAAAGCCAGCTTTGGGGCAATCCGCTTTATGATTATAAGCGCATGGCCGAAGACGGTTATAGCTGGTGGATAAGAAGAGTCGGAGGAGCGCAAAAGCTCTATGACGTTATAAGAATAGATCACTTCAGAGGTTTTGAGAGCTACTGGGCGGTTCCCTACGGTTCAAAGAGCGCCAAGGAAGGCCGTTGGGTCAAGGGACCCGGAATGAAGCTGGTCGGAGTAATCAGAGACTGGTTCAAGGGTCTTAGTTTTATAGCCGAGGATTTAGGCTTTTCGACTCCCGAGGTGGATAAGCTGCTGAAGGATTCCGGCTTTCCCGGCATGAGGGTTCTTGAGTTTGCTTTTGACGGAAACGCAGAAAACAATTTTCTGCCGCATCGCATTGAACGCAACAGCATATGTTACATAGGCACGCACGATAACGAACCCGTAATGGGCTGGAAAGAAAACGGAGCTTCCCAGCAGGAACTCAGCAAGGTTAAAGCTTATTTGGGTCTCAATAACGAAGAAGGCTTTGCTCGTGGAATGCTTCGCGGCGGAATGAGCAGTGTTTCACAGCTTTTTGTGGCGCAAATGCAGGACTGGCTTGAACTCGGAAGCGAGAGCAGAATCAACACGCCTGGAACCTTCGGGAGCAACTGGCTATGGAGAGCACAGCCCGAGGACTTTACGGACAAGCTTTCAAAAGAAATCTTTGATATGACAAAATTATACGGACGTATATGAAAAATTACAGATTATGGTACAAGTAAAAAGTCTCGGCACATATTATATGCCGAGACTTTTGATTCTATGCTATAGCTCCGGGTGGAATACGAGCGGAGGGCAGGCCTTTTTGCAGAGCTGGATAAGTTCTTCGTCATGTGCTTCCCGCAAGGTGATTTCGCGGTCTATTACCATTGTGTACGGATGCTCCGGAGATACCGATTTCCATTCCGGCATACTGTCGTTGTTGGGATTGCCGTATTTTATGAAATTCAGGACCATACCGCTGAATGCGGCTTGAAGTTTTTCGCCGTAAACGGCCTCGTTGCAAACGGGCGCCATTTCGGCATTCAGGAAAATGTAAGGAAGTTCCGCACCGTGCCACGGTGTTATGCGGCATTCGGTCGGGAAATTGTAAGCCAGAAGGAACATATAGGTATTGGCATTCGGACTTTTTGCGGCTTTTTTTATTGCCGTTTCACAGGTCGGTCTGCGGAAATCCGCGTCGAGATACATCAGGTCTATTATGTCGTGGTCGGGGTAGCACAGCTCGAACAGGCGTATAAGTTCGTCGGCGTCCGAGCCGAAGCGTTCTTTTATTAACTGTTTTTTCTGTTCCTTTGTTGCACTCTGTTTGAAGTCGAGCGGGATATTTACTTTAAAGTTGAATTCGCCGAGTACGGACGAAATCAACAGCGGCTTATCAAGAGCGTAGTCTGCAAAGTCGGAGGCAAACGGAGGAAGCCCGGCGAAGTAACTGTTTTTTACAGGACTCATTCCTATATTTATGCCTTGTTCTGTAAGATTTTTCGCCACGGCTCTGAAACCTGCAAGCAGTTCATCGTATGTCAGTTCATAGATTTTATCTATATTTGCCTTTGTTATCCCTAAATGATCCAGTATGGCCTTTGCCATAATTCTTGAGTCTTTATCGTCGTTAAGCGGGCCTCCGTCAAAGGTTCCGCTCAGTGCTATGCCTCTTGAAAAATATTTGCTCGCCTCTTCAATCTGATACATGCAGAGCACTTTGCCTCCGCCTCCGGAATGGCCGCAGATGGTGACATTGCCGGGGTCGCCGCCAAAGAATTTGATGTTTTCGTGGATCCATTTCAGGCAGCAGACCAGGTCCGCGATACCTACATTTGCGGAGTTCCAAAATTCTTCTCCGTAGTCGGCCAGATTCAGGTGAGCCGGAAGGTTCAGGCGGTGATTCATGGAAACCATAAGTACATCGCCCTTTTTTGCCATGTTGAATCCGTCAAAGAAATTCATTTCCATGGACGAACCCGAGAAAAAACCTCCGCCGTGCATATATACGAAGACCGGACGCTTTTTGCCATCATCGTGATGCGGAGCCCAGATGTTCAGGTATTGGCAGTCTTCGCTTTCGCTCCACATCTGGTTCAATCCCTGATTTCTCTCCATGGGCTTGAAGGGTCGCATCTGACGCATGACAGGACCGTAGCATTAGATGTGGGCGTTGAGTGCGAACTTCTTCCGCTCGAAGGTGCCGCATATCTTGAAAGATGTATCCTTAAGCCCTGGGAAGAAAACTGGATTGTAGATATGGCTACAACGCTCACAGCATACTGCCCGCTTACAGGAATTGCGCGTCTTATGGGTGCTAATAATGCCAAGTACTTCCCGTGTGTTGACTGGCCTGCGGAATGGACCGACAACATTGTTGCCGCTGCCGCTCAGCCGACTCTTGCTGACGCTGTTCCCGAATATAAGGCAGCCAATAAGTATCTCTTCGATGAGGACTGCACAATACTGGGTGTATGGACTATAGGACCTGCGCTCTACACAAAGAATAACGTTCACGGCTATACTCTGGACTATCAGACGCCTCAATTCGGTCTGGTTTGGAAACAGTAATTACTTAATAACAATATAATTAATAAGGGGGAAGTGTCGTAAGACGTTTCCCCCGTTCCTTAAATATTGAATCATATGAATCATATTCTTTCGACGAAAGGAGAAACACTGACGGATGACAAAATACATCATTCGAAAAGTTCTGCAGGCTGTAATAGTGATGCTGCTGGTCACCTTTGTGTCGTTTGTCTTAATTGATATAATGCCGGGCGATGCAGCTCTGATTTACTTGGGCACAGACGCCTCCGATCCGGTATTACTGGCGCAGACCCGTGCCGAACTTAATTTAGATAAACCCTTGCCTGTTCAATGGCTGCTGTGGGTTAAAAACCTGCTGCGCGGAGAATTCGGCAAGTCATTCTATTATAAAATCCCGGTTTCCGAAATGATAGGCGACCGTATAGGGATAACCTTTTCTCACGGTATAGTGGCTCTTGTTTTCAGTCTGGCAGTAGGTCTTTTTCTCGGAATTTCAGCGGCAATCAACCAAAACAAATTCTGGGACAATTTTATAAACGTGCTTGCCAATATAGGAATTTCAGCGCCATCATTTTGGATGGCCATACTGTTTATTTATATTATGGCCTTAAATCTCGGATTGCTGCCTGTTCAGGGTTATGTTCCTCCGAGCGTGGATTTCAAAAGCTCGCTGCTCCACATGATAGGGCCATGTTTTGTTATGTCGCTCAGCAGTATAGCTACTATTACAAGGCAGACCAGAGCCTCGGTTCTGGATGTGCTTAATGAGGATTATGTCAGAACGGCCCGTTCAAAGGGACTGAAAAAGAAAGTTATTTTGATAAAACACGTTCTTAAGAACGCTCTGATTCCGGTACTGACGGTTCTTGGTATAAGCATTGCATCATTGTTTGGTGGTTCGGTTATGATTGAACAGATTTTCAATATTCCCGGCATGGGACAGCTCGTGAACACTGCAATCATAAACCGCGACATCCCGATAATTCAGGCATACATAGTTATTATTTCTTTAGTAATCATAATTTCATCGCTTCTGGTCGATATAGCCTACGGTATTGTCGACCCGAGAATCAGAACAGCAGGAGGTGAACAGCAATGAAAAACCGTCTTTTCTGGAGTGCTTTGTTCACCCGTCCTACTGTTAAAGTTGCGGCGATTATTCTGTGCGTATTTATAATCTGCGCCCTGCTGGCTCCCGTGCTGGCGCCCTACGACCCGGTCAAGATTACTCTTAAGGAGAAGAGGATGCCGCCAAGCACGAAACACCTGCTCGGCACGGATACCCTGGGTCGGGATATATTGTCCAGAATGCTTCACGGCGCAAGGGTATCGCTTTCAATATCGTTGATTTCGGTGCTTATAGGCGGAGGTCTCGGAATGATTTTGGGACTTTTGGCCGGCTATTTCGGCGGTGTTGTGGATACGATAATTTCGCGCTGTTCGGATGCGCTTATGTCAATCCCTCCGATTATTCTTTCAATCGCAATCAGTACCGCGCTTGACAATAAAAGCAACGCCAACCTGATGATAGCTATAGGCATCTCCACCATACCCGGCAATGTCCGTATGATGAGGGGCAAGGTTCTGGCTGTAAGAGGCAGGGATTTTATTACCGCTACCAGAGTTATAGGCTCAAGCAACGCAAGAATAATGTTCAAGCATCTTGTTCCCAACTGTATTTCCCCGCTTATTATAAGTGCGGCTATGGGTCTGGGAACAGCTATCATGGCAGAGGCGACGCTCAGCTTTCTCGGCATAGGAATCGCTCCGCCGAACCCGGCCTGGGGCAGCATGGTAAGCGAAGGTATGCCGGCTTTGGGAAATGCTCCGTGGATTTCCCTTATTCCCGGCCTTGCGATAATGCTTATAGTGCTTTCTTTTAATATAGTCGGAGATGCGCTGCGAGATGCGCTCGATCCGCGCATAAGGGGGAACTCGTAATGGGCGGAAAAGTTATAGAAGTCAACGGTCTGAAGACCGAGTTCAGAATGAAGTGCGGAACCGTGTTTGCGGTGAACGGTGTTTCATATTACGTCAATGCCGGAGAAATCGTAGGTATTGTAGGCGAAAGCGGCTGCGGAAAATCCGTCACTCAGATGAGTTCCGTGCAGCTGCTTGCGATGCCGCCTGCGGAAATAGTTGAAGGAGAGGTTCTTTTCGGGGGCAGGGATTTGCTTGCTTATGACAAGGACAGCGAAGATATACGCAAAATCCGCGGTTCCGAAGTGGCAATGATTTTCCAGGAGCCCATGACCTCTCTTAATCCGGTACTTACTGTAGGCGAACAGATTTCAGAATCTTTGCGCCTGCATAAGGGTCTTGATAAAAACCAGGCCAAAGAGCGTGTTGTGGAGCTTCTTAAAATGGTCGGCATTCCCGACCCCGAGAGCAGATACGGCCAATATCCGCACGAGTTTTCCGGCGGAATGTGCCAGCGCATAATGATCGCCATGGCGATTTCCTGCGACCCGAAGCTGCTTATCGCCGACGAAGCTACTACCGCTCTGGACGTTACAACTCAGGCGCAGATTCTTGAGACTTTGCAGGATATAGTTAAGAAAACCGGCACGGCGCTTATTATAGTTACCCATAATCTGGGCATTGTGGCGCGTTATGCGGACAGGATTTACGTTATGTACGCAGGGCGTGTTGTCGAGTCCGGCAGTACGGAGCAGATATTCAGAAACCCGTCCCACGCATATACCGTAGGTCTTTTGAATTCGATTCCGCGTCTTGATGACGACAGAGAACGCGCGCTTGTTCCCATTGACGGACTTCCGCCGAATCTTAATAAGCCTGTCGAACACTGTCCGTTTTTGCCGCGCTGCACGCAGGCTTTGCCCGAATGCGCTCAGCAAGGGGTTCCCGAATTAAGAGAGCGCGAGCCCGGTCACTGCACCGCATGTATAAACACTCAGCTCGACCGCTCAATGAAGAAGAGCGACACCAGGCTGGATCGCAGGAGACCGTCCGACGAAACCATACTGGAGATTAAAGACTTATCCATGAGTTTCAGGGTCAAAAGCAAAAAAATAGGCGAAAAGCCGAGTATGCTGCAGGTTTTGGACGGCGTTGATCTTACGCTTCGCCGCGGTGAAACTCTCGGTCTTGTAGGAGAAAGCGGCTGCGGAAAGACGACCGTCGCAAAATGCATATTGCGCCTTCTTAATCCAAGCGGCGGTTCTATTATGTTTGAAGGTATGGACCTTGCAGTCATGAAGGAGTCGCAGCTTAGGACAATCAGAAAGAAAATACAATTCATATTTCAGGACCCGTTCGGATCGCTGGATCCGCATCAGACCATAGGAGATATAGTGGGAGAACCTTTGATTGTTCACAAGCTCACTTCTTCAAAGGAAGCTTATAACAACAGGGTTCGGGAGCTTTT
Source organism: uncultured Oscillospiraceae bacterium (assembly GCA_964346675.1). Lineage (GTDB taxonomy): Bacteria > Bacillota > Clostridia > Peptostreptococcales > Anaerovoracaceae > RUG13409. Next base: position 14,154 of record CAYFUZ010000032.1, read on the forward strand.
CGGGATGGTGGGTCTGGATTATGCCATGCACAGCCGCGCTCCGCACGAGCTTTCCGGAGGCCAGCGCCAGAGAATAGGCATAGCAAGAGCTCTTGCCAGCGAGCCGGAGCTTATAATCTGCGATGAACCTGTGTCCGCTCTCGATGTTTCCGTTCAGGCACAGATTCTGAATCTGCTTGAAAAACTTCAGCAGGAAATGAACCTGTCTTACATATTTATAGCTCACGATTTGTCTGTTGTAAGGCATATTTCAGACAGAATTGCAGTTATGTATCTCGGGAGGGTTGTTGAGACAGCCACTTGCGAACAGCTCTATGAAAACCCGGTTCATCCGTACACCCGCGCTCTGCTTTCCGCCATTCCGATTCCGGATCCGCAGGTGGAAAAGACGCGCAAGCGCCAGCCGTTGCTCGGTGAAATGCCAAGTATAGCCAAAAGACCGAGCGGCTGCAGCTTCCACCCGCGCTGCGCATATGCCGATGCCGGCTGCGCGGAAAAAGTTCCCGCTCTTGAAGGCGTAGACCTTTATGTCGCCAAGCTCAAAAACATCGCCGTCATCGAGATAATCGTTGATTTCCCACTTCAATACGCCTGTGCGGTTGCGGGTGTCTTGCTGCGCGAATTCATAATCAATCTTTGACATATAAATTGTGCAGCCCGTCTGGCTGCGGAACCAGTCCGCGCTTCCGTAATGGTCGCCGTGTCCGTGAGTTATAAGTATAGCCTTAAGGTTTTTCAGCTCCAATCCGAGCTCCTTTATTCCTTCGACTATGCAATCGCGGTTTTTTTCGTAAGGCTCCATGCAATCCAGCAGAATAAATCCGTCCGAGCCCTCAAGAACAAAGCACCCTACCATAGGGTTTCCTATGTAGGAGAGCTGGTCAAAGAAGCGGGTGGCCGGTACGCTGCTTATTTCCTGACCGAAGTTAGGTTTGTGCGGGTTGGGCCTGCGCCATGTTTTGTTTGCCATCACTTTTACCTTTCCTTAGAGATAACTGTTGAATCCGTTTTATAAATATTCTATATATAAGAATCTGTTCCGACGGTCTTTTGTCGCAAGAGGGTGTTTTTTTGCCGCAAACGGGTAAAGTCGGGGTTACTGCAGGAACAGACGCTGCCTTCAAAAGTAATGATTTACGGAGACTATATTTCCAAATAGGAAAAATATACATGCTTTATTTCGATTCGCCCTTATTACCCTGATGTTAATA
>CAYFUZ010000033.1:0-1550 GCA_964346675.1 uncultured Oscillospiraceae bacterium
TTCCGGAGACATCGTTAAGTACGAACTCGATGCTAACGGAAAGCTCATGTTCCTTACAACCTTCGGCGCATTCCAGACTGCGGATAAATTCGATGACACCAAGGCGAGCACAGCTACAAAGCTTACTCCGAACGGCTTCGATTCTCACCTTTACGCGTCCGACGCTGTAGCGGTTGTTCTTCAGACTTCCTCCAGCATCACTGTAACAATGGCTGGCGCTTACAGCGTTAAGACCGTTGCTGATGTTGTTGGAACCACCTACGCAGGTGTTACATACCAGCTCAACAAGGCTGGCAAGATCAGCACTCTCATCCTTAAGAGCGCGGTATCGGGTCCGTCCTCCACAACCACGGTTGCGGCAGTTGCAATTCTGGGCGCAGGCGTTGACGGCAACGGTTCCTACTTCGAAATGCTCAAGGACGGTGCGTCTTACAGAGCATACACCAGCATGGCATCCACATTGTTCACAGCTAACGAGATTGTTCAGCTCGAACTCACGGATGGCAAGGTAACAGCCCTCCAGGCTATTGAGGTTGCTCCAACCGCCACTACGTCGTTTGCTTCGATAACGGCAGCCGGTCTGTCCGTAAACGACGGCGTTGTAACAACCACAACTCCGGCAGGAACGTTCTCCGTACTCAACCCGGTAATCTATGCGTACAACGCAACGACAAAGGTATTTGAGGCTACAACGGATCTTGCTGCGGCACTTAAGGCTGGCAAGACTGCTACATTCGTTGACCTCAACGGCGACTCCCTCTATGAGCTGGTTGTTGTTGACGGCGCAGTTAAGTAATAAGCGAACCGCTTAAATAAGTAATTTTGCCCTTGCTTCGCCAGGAAGCACCGCGCAGATTACCTTAACAAACCGAAAGGTCAACGAACACAAAAACAAGCCCGGGCATATATCGCCCGGGCTTTGTTGTAAAAGAAAACCCTGCGTCTGGCGCGTGGATTAGTTCCGGCGCGCCAAAGTTATTTGGGCTTGACACAATTAGAAAACAGAGTATCAACTCAATAAAGTCTTTTACAAGCTCGGTCCGAAGGCCGAGCTTGTGTGTTAGATACCCGAAAATCGTCACCGATTTAGCTTGGCGGTTATCTATGCAGAAGCATAACGGATAATGGTGTGCAGACATATATTCTTCATTTAGGAAATTTGCGCTTTAAATATTAAAGGCTCTCCGGAGTTATTTGTGATTTCTCCAAACTTAATTGGGGTCTGGGGCTGGGGGTAAATCCCGAGTAAAAAGAATCGCCCGCGCCCAACACAGGCTTGAGTTTTATATGGGTAGTGTAAGCTGATTGTCACGTCGCCCAAGGCGGCGATTATTTCCGTTGATTTTTCTATGGGTAGGGTAAGCTGATTGACAATGTCTGAATATGAATAAATTCGCTCAGCGGACAATGGTGTTCTGCGCTTTTAGGCGTTACTGATAGTACGCGTTGCCCTGCTGCCGGAAATGGGACTTCCGGTTTTCGTTATATTTAGGACTGCCCTGCGAATACGTTATTGCCCGATTTCTCAAAAAAAGGCTTAAACGGGCAAC
>CAYFUZ010000033.1:1650-14056 GCA_964346675.1 uncultured Oscillospiraceae bacterium
TGCCCTGCGAATACGTTATTGCCCGATTTCTCAAAAAAAGGCTTAAACGGGCAACAAATTTACATTATTTGTAATTTTCGTCGGTTTTAGTCTGATTTTTCGCAGATTATTGCCCTTTTTGTCCGCCACAGGAAAAAACGGGCAACGAAAACGCTGTTTCGTTGCCCAAAAGCTTATATATTGGGATTTTAGGGCAACGCAGCTTATGTATCCCGCTACATTATCCGATAGTTCGCGTTGCCTTGAGAAGAAAAGTCGGCATATTGAGATTTTTCCCAGCCAAGTGTAATCAAAAGAAGCCGCCTGGATTAGCAGCAATTCTTTTGTCCTATAAGCATCAAGGTTGCCTGTTCTGAAAGCTGCCAACAGAATCGTCGATATAGATTTGCCTTTTGCTAAGCTCCGTTCAGTCAGATTTTCTAATTTCATTCAGTCGAATTTCGTAGTTCCATTCAGTCATATTTTAGGCTTAAATTGCATTCTCTGTATAGAAATTCAGCCCATGACCCGATAGCTATGACATGTGGTAATAAATCATTGTCATTCAGCAATTTAATAAATCTAATAAACTCCTTTTGTTGTATGTTCATCAATTAAATCCTTTCCAATTGCTTTTTCAATCAGCTTCAAGTTTTTTCTTAATTCGGAAAGCCGCTCATCATTATGTTTACGCTTAGAAATTAAATCGCGGTATTGCTCAACATCGTTATTGTTAATATATTTACTTTTCACTTTAGAGCCTTCCCTGAACTGAAGATAATGGCAATTGACACCATGAATCCGCTTTATCTGTATTGAGCCTTTTGGTAAATCGCTCTGCTCCTTCTCTATTGCAGAAATAATGCGTAGCAAGCGGCCATATTCTTCCAGGAGAACATCCTCTATTATTAACATGTATCTCTCCCTGCTTTCAACCAACATTTTGTGATTTTAATTAACTGTGTTGGTTGTAGTACATATCACTTTTTATCCCCGGTCAAGCTTTACTGCTTTTGTGACAGCTAAGCTTGATTGTGCTCGTCAAGCCTGGTGGGTTCCCGGCTCCCTGCGGTCAGGAAACACACTCTTTACATTTTATATCCTACGTGCAATCACACTTAAATTCCTTGCGTTTATTCACAAGCATAGAAAGTCCTCCATTCTGATAATTATTAGAAAGAAATTCAAGATATAAATAAAAAGACGTTAAAAAACGCACCCGAGTACAACCTCCGGGTGCGCATATTTTGCAGATGACATTTACAGTGTTTTACCTGAAATTTCGACATGCTGGGTCAGCAGCCGATTTATAAGAGCGTTTAGGGAAATGCCGTCAGCGTCGGCTTCAAGCGCCAGGGCGCGGTGAAGCTGCGGCTTGGTCCTGATACTAAAGACGCCCTTGAAAGGTTTTTCGGGTGTCTTGCCGAGAGCCTTGCAGTCTTCGAAGTAGTCATTGATTGTTTCTTTAAAATCCTTGCGAAGCAGGTCTACGGTTTCACCCTCACAAAAAAGACCGTCTTTGATACCGACAACCTTTCCGAAAAGCTTGCTGCAATCTTCTGAAAGCACAATTTCCAGGTCGTAGCCCTTATAGGACAAGTAGTTTTTCATCATCAGTTCACCTTTGTAAGTCATATCCGGCGGCCCCCAGTGTTTCGAGAATAAATTTCAAGTAGACAATGTCTACGTAAGTTTGATGAGGCGCATGCAGTTTTATTATGCAGCCTGTCTTATAATCTATATACTTGATTCTGGAACCGGAAGTCTTCCCTGCATTACTTTTCTCGAAGCCAAGTTCGGTCATTAAAGTATCCAAGTCCTGCTATCTAAAATCCTTTGGAATGCTTAGGAAGCGCCTCAACAGCTTATCTTTCTTACTCAATTATAATCTCCTATTAAGGCCTTTGCAACCAAAAATGGTGACAAATTGCCCGAAAAATTCTGTAGCAGCAGAAAATAAACGAAAAACGTAGTACTAATTTCTAAAATATAGCACTATTGTCTAAAAATATATCATTGTAGCACTCGAATGTCAATAAGTGGATTTGACGACAGGGCAGAGGAAAATCGAGCCTTGCAGAATAAAGACCTAAACAGGATTTTGAATTTTATCTTTTAGCGCATTGGCGGCGCGTTTAAGTTGAAGACGATTTTTAACGGACATTTTGCAGTATATGTTGTAGATATGCTTTTTCAGTGTTGAGTGAGTTATAAAACATTCGTCGCAAACGGAGCTGTCTTCGCGGTCCTCTAAAAGATAAGAGAGTATTTCTTCTTCACGCTTGGTAAGGGAATATTTCATTGCCAAGGCTTCAACGACGCATTTATTGAGAGCTTCGCCCGCGGGTTCCTCGCCATTTGGCTGTTGTTCTTCTTTGTTTGCAAGCAGCGACAGTTTGTACGAAACGTGATATTTAAAAGCCTCGCAGATTTCAAGGTCGTGCTCCGAAAAGTCCTCCGAATCGATAGGGCGGAACAGAGCTATTGTTCCGTATAAAACATCATCGTAAATCAGTACGGTTTTGCAGGCATGATATATATTTTGTTTGAGATACCGAATTTGATATGTGTTTGTGTGCGTAAAATTTCTGAAGGCCTCGGCCAAATCTGAGTTTCTGAAAGTTTTTGGTGTAGGCGCGTACAAATAGTCTGCCCAGAAGAAGTCGGCGCTGGCTTCAAAGGATGAAATCGCCTGGTCATTTTCCAGTTCGGTTATTTCTCCCTGCTTGTTAATTCTAATGCCACCTGTCGGGAACAGGTTAGTTGCGTCCCTTTCCATTCTGTAAATACGGCCTTCCGTATACGGAATAAGAACCCTGATTTGCTGCAGCAGCGTTCTGTAGAATTGGTCAAGTGTGGTTGTGGTATTCAGTCTGTAAACAAGATTATTTATAAATCGCCATTCTCCTTCAATCAACATAAATTTATCACCTTCGCAGTTGAGTATATTGCAATAAACAAGGCTTCATATAGAACTATCTTAACACTAAGGTTTACCTTGTAGATACTTTATCATAGTTTTTTAATATTTCAAATAGTACGTAGCGTGATAAATAATTAAATCAGCAAAGAATCAATTTTTTAGAGAGGTGTTAGCTGTGACAAAAGAAGAATGGATGAAAGTTATTGACGAGTACATCGTGGAAGAAAACAACAAGATAGGGAGAACGGTGCGGACCGGCGCAGATTTGCCCGGCTCCTGGCCGCAGGTTCATTCAATGATAACTGACGATGTAATCAAGACCTTTGCATGGAACATAGGCTCCAACAATCCGTTGTACACGGATAGGGATTATGCCGGAAGGAGCAAATGGAGAACAATGATTGCTCCGCAGGGAAGGTTTGTCCATTACATTGCCGAAACAGGTAATCTGCAGAGAGGCCGCAATATACCCGGTCAGAATCACCTATACGGCGGCACGGAATATGAATTCTTCGACGTCATGCGTTCCGGGGATTCTTATACAATCAGGGATGAGTATCTTGGCGTTGAGGAGAAAATTCTTCCGCCCGAAAAGGCGGATAAATACAGGCTTTTAACTATGCGTTCGAAACGACATTATGTCAGGCAGGACGGCAAGGTTGTGACTACTGCCACCGGAAATACGGTAATAACCTGCACGTATCCCGGTGATTTGAAACCCGGAGACAACGGTCTGTACAAAAAGGAAGGATTCAAAAAATACGGCGACGAAGAACTCGATGTCGTGCACAACTACTATAAAGAGTATTTTAACGGAAAATACACCAGAGGAGCACGGGTCAGATATTACGAAGAAGTCAGTCTCGGAGAAAAGCTTCCCACTATGATAAAGGGGCCGCTCGACCTTATGGATATGATAGGCTACCTGTGCGCAATAGGTGCACAGCACGGAAACGGTGCAACAAAATGGAACGCAATAGAGCACAGCCTGGCGGTAAGCCCCCGCGACCCAAAGACTAATGAATATATCCACAGACAGATGATGCATTTGGACAGTTCGGTGGCCCAAAGTATGGGCTTCCCCAAGTCATTATCGTATGCGGCCATGACAGAGGCGTATGTTTCGGAATATGTGTCCGATTGGATGGGCGACGACGCGGTAATGGTATCTTTGTCGCATAGGCACAGGCGTCCTATCTTTCACGGAGATTTGATTTACATCACCGGAGAAGTTGTAAACAAGTACGTTGAAGAGGGCAATTGCTATGCTGCGATTGAAATACATGTCGCAAATCAAAAGGGAGTGGACAGCTGTCCGTCGAGCGCTGTAGTAAAACTTGAATCCGCAAACGGCAAAAAATAGGAGGATAAGTTGGCAAACGTTTATGAAGACATGAGAGTTCTCGATCTTTCCGACATCAGGGCTTCGTATTGCGGAAAACAGCTTGCCGCAATGGGCGCCGATGTTGTTAAAATCGAAAAGCCCGGCGGAGACGACGCCCGCCGGTGCGGGCCGTTCGATAATCGCGCCGAAAGCAAGGAAAGCAGCCTGTCGTTTGCATATTACAACACCGGAAAAAGAAGCGTGACTCTGGACATATTTTCCGAAGAGGGCAAGTCGGTTTTTCTGCGCCTGATAAAAGAGGCCGATGTACTGATAGAGACTTTTGACGTCGGAGTAATGGGTGGGTACGGCTTGGGATACGAACAGCTGAGCGCAGTCAACCCCAAGTTGATAATGCTGTCGGTAAGCCCTTTCGGTCAGACTGGCGAGCACAGCAAATGGAAGGCGGCCACGGATTTGATTCCGGGTGCAATGTCGGGCTTAATGGCAACCGTGGGGTACAGGGATAAGCCGCCTCTGCATTTGGGCTACGATATACAGGCCGCCGCTTGCAGCATGTATGGCCTGTTCGGCATTCAATGCGCGTACCACCAAAGACTTAAAAGCGGAAAAGGCGCCTATATCGATATTTCGCAGCAAGAGTGCATGAGCTTGTGGACGAGTCAGGGCCTGGGGATTCCGCAGGTTCTGGGGCACGATGTAGAACGGAGAGTGTCGGATAAGCATTCCGGCGGTGTGCGCCAGGGATTGGTGAATTGCCGGGACGGCCTGTGCTTCCTGACGATTGCGTGCAAATGGCGGCAGCTTACGGATTGGTTCAAAGAAAAGGGCGTGTACGACCCGGCCTTCGGCGACGCGCGCTACGACGCTTACGCACAAGAGGTTCTGACCTTATGGGATCGGCCCCTCTGCGACGCGCTCAACAGGCTTGGCGCGCAGTATAACAAAAAGGAATTTATGGAGGAGGGCCAGCGGCGGAAAATTCCGGTAGGTATGGTAGATACGCCGTCGGGCATGCTGGACAACATTCAGTTGAAGGCGAGGAACTTTTTTGTCGAGATTGAACATCCTGCCATAGGCAGCTGCAAATACCCCGGTGCTCCCGTAATTATGAGTGATTGCAAGTTGTCGGTAGACAAGCCCGCTCCGCTGCTTGGCGCGGATACGGACAGCGTTTTGAAAGGCCTTGGTTATTCCGCTGAGGAGATTATGGCGTTCAGGGAAAGACGAATAGTGTAATGGGAGGGGAAAGATGAACATACTTCCTTTAGAGGATATTACGGTCCTCGATCTTTCCTGGGTAATTGCCGGGCCGCATGCCACGAAGCTGATGAGCGATATGGGTGCCACTGTCATTAAGGTTGAATCAAAAAAGAATCTGGATGTGCTGAGGACCGGAAATCAACGCAAAGGTAATAAAGACCCGAGAATCGAGGGTGGCTGGGCCTTCAACAATTTCAACACCGGAAAGCTGGGCATGGCCATTAACCTGAAAAGTGATATCGGACGGGAAACTTTATACGAGCTTGTAAAAAAGACAGACGTTGTGGTTTCCAATTTTGGAGTGTCGGCATTTCACAAGCTGGGGCTGGACTATCAGAGTCTGACTAAAATCAGGGAAGATGTAATTGTGCTCAACGCTTCAGGCTTCGGTGACTACGGGCCGTATGCGGAGTTCATTTCATTTGCCCCGGTGGTTCAGGCTATGACCGGCATAGTAAGCTGTGTAGGTTATCAGGGTGAAAAGGAGCCTTTTGACAAATATCCGCCCATGGCAGATTATCTTGCGTCATTGTCAATATGCAATTACATATTGGCTGCTGTCGAGTACAGAAGGAAAACCGGAAAGGGGCAGTTTTTGGATTTGAGCCAGGTAGAAAGCGCGGCTTCGTATCTGGGGCCTGCCATACTGGACTATCAAATTAACGGAATGGAGCGTGGACTCATAGGAAATCATCACTATTCCGACAGCTATGCCCCCCATATTGCCGTTACAACAGAAGAGGAATGGGAAAATTTCAGAGCGCTTGTTGACCCGAGCGGCAGCTGGACCAAATCCGAAGAATTTTCAAGCATGCAAATGCGTGTAAAAAATCAGGAGCGGCTTGATAAGGCCGTTCAGGAGTGGACAATTTGCCGCACAGCGGAGGAAATCCGCAGGGAATTACAGGCTGTGGGGGTGTCGGCTGCCGAGATCCAAACACCGAAGCAGCTTGTTGAGCAGGACCTTCACTTAAGGAGCCGCAGGGCCTTTGTTACAGTGAAGTTCAGAGAAAAAAACAAAACCCCCGAATGTTTTGTTGTGCCGGCTATGCCGTTGAAGTATACGGGTGTGGAAGTGTCCGACACGCAGGAAATGGCGCATTCTGTGGGAGAAGATACCCGCCGGATATTAAAAGAGTTTCTGAACAAAACGGAGGCATGGATAGACAATGCCTACGAGCAGGGAGCTTTCGAGTGATTATATAAGCCTTATATAGAAGTTTAATCAACATAATTGAGAAGCTTCTTACCATTTCAATTGTTTACTCTCTCGACTATTATAGACTATAGTCCAGAGCGATATATTAAAATGTTACTATTAAGCTTGACGGAGGTACATGATGAAAAAAGTATTGGCAATTCTGCTTGTATTGACTTGTGTGTTCGGCCTTGTTGCCTGTCAGAAAAAGGAGGGAAACGAGACCCAACAAACGGAAAAACCCGTCGAAGGGGTGGTTCCGATTTCTATGCTGAAAATTCCCGCTGTTGTCGGTGTCAGCACATATGACGTAGGTTCCGTTACATTCAGCATGGTCGCCGGGGTTTGCGAAGGCATAATGAAGACCTGCGGCATTACAACAAGACAGATTGTTGCAAGCACGGACAAGGCAAGATTTGCGCCGGTGCGTGCAGGGTCCATTGACATAGTAGCGGCAACATCCAACACCGCGACTTTGATTATTCCGGGAAGGGCGCCGTTTAATACGTCTGATTGGGGACCGCAGCAGATACGTATTTTGTATTCAACAAAATCAAAGTCGGGTACGGGCCTGTATGTTCTGGAGAACTCGGACATTAAGGATTTCCCGGACGTAAAGGGGCACAGGGTTACGTACATTCCGGGGAATGATTCCGCGAACCTGGTTGTGGAGTGCATGCTGGCCTATGCGGGCCTGACTTGGGACGATGTTGAAAAATGCAATTGTTCGAGTGTTGCAGACGGTTATAAGGCCTTCGCAGAGGGACGCGCCGACCTGTGCTTTGCCGGGGTGAACTCCGCCGCGCTCCAGGAGGTATCGCAGGTTCATAAGATTAGAATGATTGAAAGCAGGGCGGATAATGTAGAAGGCTGGAAGCGTGTTCAGGCTATAAACCCCGGCATGTCTTACCACGAGTATTCCAATTGTATAGGATATCCGGGAGTTCCCAAGGGAACCTTCGGAATGTGCGGACCTTGCTATGTGACGTATGATAACTGTCCGTATGACCTTGCTTACGGATTTGCGCAGGCAATGGTATTGAGCATTGATGAATTTACGGCATACAGCGAAGAGCTTAGTAATCACGCTGTGGAAAAGGCGGTTCAGGTTGAAACCATGATTGCGCCTTACCATGAAGGGGCGCTTCAATATCTGAAGGACGCAGGATATTGGACGGACGAATTGCAGGAACGTCAGGACGAACTTCTTGCGTACGAAGCAAAATATGCAAAGGCCTGGAACGATTGCCTTGATTCTTTTGCGAAATCCGGCAAAAAGGCTGAAGAGTTTACGGCATATTGGGACGCAATAAGAGACGCCGTTAAGTAGGAGAAGTATATGTCTGTATTTATCCCGGAAAAGCTTCAGCCGGGCGAAACCCGTATAAGCCGCTGGCTTGCAGTCGTCATCTGCATTTTGACTGTCATGGGGGTTCTGCTTGCCGTAAACCAGATTTTTTCGCTGCAAGTATTCGGCTTCAAGCCCATATTATCCTCATTCCTGTATTACGAATGCGCAATGTTCGTGCCGATTTGCGTGCTGATAAATCCCAAGAACAGAAAAATCATATGGTACGACATTGTTATTGCGATTATTGCCTTCGTCGACTGTTTGTATCTGGGTGTTACGGCGTTGGAATCGACAGTTAACGCGTGGGAGTATTCTGCTCCCACGCTGCCTACGGCTGCCGCTGTGGTGCTGTGGATAATAATTATTATAGCCTTGAGCAAAAGCGGGGGAGCGGCGCTGACGGTAATATGCTTAATTTTCGGGCTGTTTCCCCTGGTGGCCGGACACATGCCCGGCTTCCTTTTCGGAATGCAGTACGACTTTTTTACGCTTGCAAGAATGCACATACTCGGTCAGTCAAGCGTGTTCGGTCTGCCTCTGCAAACGTTCGGCAATTTGCTTATTGGGTTCAGCATTTTCGGGGCCTGCATGCAGGCTTCGGGCTGCGGAGATTTCTTTCTGGACATATCGATGTCCCTTATGAAAAAGGCCGTCGGGGGACCGGCCAAGGTTGCCTGCATATCGAGCGGGCTATTGGGCATGGTAAGCGGAAGCGTTATGTCGAACGTTATGACAACCGGCTCTATGACTATTCCGGCCATGATTAAATCCGGATATGACCCCAAGAATGCTGCCGCAATAGAGGCCTGCACATCAACGGGAGCCACGCTAATGCCGCCCATAATGGGTTCGGCGGCCTTCCTCATAGCGTCCAACCTGGGGGTTCCGTACGCCGCGGTCATAGGCGCGGCTATCATACCGGCCATATTGTATTATCTGGCATTGTACGTTCAGATAGATTCATATGCCATGGTGCACGGTATAAAAAATGATACAGGGCTGGAGAGCAGGGCAAAGCCGGTGTTAAAGGTCCTAAGGGACGGCTGGTTCTTTATATTTGCCTTTGTCATACTTACCTATCTGCTCGTGGTGCTCAAGTTTGAAGGTATGGCTCCGTATTTAACATCGGCGGCGCTTATAATACTTTCGTTCTTCAACAAGCGGACAAGGCTTAATAAAACCAAAGCCGTTGAGCTCATAAAAAATATAGGATGTACAATCGGCAATCTCGTCGGCATGATGTCCGGCGTTGGCCTTATACTCGGTGCGTTGTCGATTACCGGCGTGGCGCTGTCTTTTTCCAGGGAGCTTATTTCCGTTGTCGGAAGCAATCCCTTCCTGATTTTAATTACGGGTGCTTTGACCTGCTTCATATTGGGTATGGGAATGAGTCCTTCGGCGTGCTATATTTTCCTGGCGATTGTCATGGCTCCCGCCCTGACGACGGTCGGCTTCAACGTAATGGCGGTACACCTGTTCATATTGTATTGGGGCATGATTTCATATCTGTCACCGCCGGTCGCCTTGGCGGTTTACGGCGCATGCGGAATTTCAAAATCCAAACCGTGGGAAACAGGCTGGACTGCCTGTAAGCTGGGCATAGTGATATTCTTCATACCTTTTTTCTTTGTATATAATCCCGAACTCATAGGGCAGGGCGGCATTACATCGGTTTTGGTATCGGCAGTCAGCGCGGCAATAGGTACATGGATGATTTCTTCGGGGCTTGGGGCCTATGCCCGATTTGCCGGCTTGCTTAATGTGTGGCAGCGGATTGCGTTAACGATTGCCGGTTTCCTGACGTGTTGGCCGGAACGCTATACGGATATTATCGGAGTCGTGCTTGGCATAATCATAATATTCATAGCAAGAAGACAGAATAAAGTCATAAAGGAAATCAAGCTTTGAAGCCTGCGTTTGTATAAACATCAACTTGAATATCAAGAAAAACCCTGAGTGCAAACCCGAACCCGGCGGTTATTGATATAAAAACATCTTGATAAGTTAAGTGCCGGCGGATAGAATGTAAAATAATCCGGGCAGAAACTGAAAGGCTTTGGCAGAGTGCGCGAAAAGTTAAAGGCCATATCCCGGGGAGGGCCTGTCCGAGGCAGGGTCATAGCGGCTGCGCCAAAAAGCTTTGCGATTATTACGCTCAGCGACAAGGGTTTTGGCGGGGAGCGCGAGGATAAGAGCGGGCCGCTGGTAAAGGAGCTTTTGGAGCGGGCGGGCTACGAAATTGCCGAGACGCTGCTTTTGCCCGACGGCATTGAGCCGCTTAAGACGGAGCTTTGCAGGCTGGCGGACGAGCGCCGCGTGAATGTGGTTTTTACCACCGGGGGTACGGGCTTTTCCGAAAGAGACCTTACGCCGGAGGCCACGGAGACGGTCTGCGACCGCAGGGCGACGGGTATTGCCGAGGCTATGCGCTGGTATTCGCTGTCCGTGACGCCCAAGGCCATGCTGTCCAGGCAGACTTCGGGTATAAGAAAAAAAACTCTGATAATAAATCTTCCCGGCAGCCCTAAGGCATGTCGGGAAGACCTTGAATTTATATTGCCGGTTTTGGGGCACGGCCTTGAAGTTTTGCTCGGGCAGGCCGCGGACTGCGGCGGCCGGTAAGAGCTGATTTTTGATATTACTTCTTTCCGCTGAGCAGGGTGCTCAGAACGTCTCCGATAAGGCTCGCCGCCGAATCGTTCTTTTTTGCCGCTGTCTTCTTCCTGGAGGACGAAGATTTTGCGGACGAGGATTTTGATTTGCCTGCCGAGGTGTCGGTACTTACTGCGCTCATAAGACCTCCGAGCAGCTCCGACACATCAACGTTCTTCAGCAGAGTTGTTACAAGGCTTCCGACAAGGGCTGCGGAATCGTTTCCGCTTGCTTCCGTCTGGGTTTGCTTGCCAAGAAGCGACATAAGCAGGGGGGCCGCCGCTGAAAGCACGCTCGATGTAGTCCGGCTGTCTGTGCCGCTCTGCCCGGCAAGCTGCTTTTGCGTGCTGCTCAGTTTTCCGCCTAAAAGGTGCTCCAGAATCTTGCTGCCGTCGCTTAAATCTACCCCGTCCATAAAGCTCGCTATGTCGTCCGTGTCGTCTTTGGCGTGGTCGCTTAAGGCCTGAGCAAAGCCCGCCTGGGTGTCCTTGCCCTGCGCCTGCTGCCCTATTCCGTTAAGAAGAGTCGGAAGAGCTGCGGACAGTATGCCCGAAACCGTGTCGGCGGAAGCTCCCGTCTTTTTGCTCATGGCGGCCACGCTGCCCGGCGCGAGCATTGTCTGCATTAAACTGTTGATATCCATTGTATACCTCCGATTGGTTTATAATCAGCTGAAAGAGAAAATCAAACAACAGATTTCCCCGAGGAAATTATCTTCGTTTTCGAGGCAAAAGTCAAATGGAAAGAGCGTATTACGTATTCACAAAAACAGAGTCTTGCTTATTCCTCAAAACAGGGCTTTGCGTGCTTGCCCAAACAGCCTCCTTGCGTATTCCGCAAATGCCCGGCAAAAAGTGCCTTAATCCGCAAACAGCAGGCACAGCCGTATCGCCGGATATCCCGTGTTCTAAAAAATCCCGCCCGCGATTCTCTCTTTTTACTGACGATTTTAACAAACCGGCTCCGATTTTGTGTATAATAATATTATACAATCAATCAAATTTAATCGGAGGCTGATAATATGGCAACAAAAAAAGAACACAAATTTGTATCCGCCGAAAGCGGTCAGACAATTAAACAGGCTAAACCTGTAGGGAATGCCGGCGGGCTCAGGCTTGGCGCGGTAATCTTCTGGGTGCTCGCGATTGCTTGCGAGGTGCTGGGAATCCTGGTGCTGCTGGGAAAATTCAATCTTAAATTTCTTCCGACCATGTGGCAGCTGATAGGCTTCATAGTCCTTGACCTCATCTTCGTTATAGTGGGCTCGCAGCTTTGGAAAAAGGCCAACCACATAAAGCCGGCGTCGAAGCAGAACAAGCTCAAGTTCTGGCTGTGGAACAACATGGGCCTGATAGTCTGCTGCTTTGCTTTTGTGCCCTACATAATTCTGCTTCTTTCGGACAAGCACCTTGATAAAAAGACCAAGACCATCGCAACCGTTGCGGCTGTCATAGCCCTTCTTATAGGCGGCGTGGCAAGCTACGACTTCAATCCGGTTTCTTCGGAGGAAAAGCTGGCGGCTGTAAGCGCTCTGGGCGAAAATCAGGTATGCTGGACTCCTTACGGCAGAGTTTACCACACGCACGAAGACTGCGGCGCTCTGAACAGAACTGACACGCTTACGGTCGGAACCGTGGAGCAGGCCATAGCCGCGAACAGAACAAGGCTCTGCAAGTTCTGCGCCGACAGAGACGA
>CAYFUZ010000034.1:0-13418 GCA_964346675.1 uncultured Oscillospiraceae bacterium
CCCATAAGACGGATGGAACGGCTCGACCCCGAAAAATCAAATTTGAAGATGGTGAGGTCTACGAGATCGACCGTGTAAGGCACTGCTGTCGTGCGGCATCGACCAAGGTCGGTGGAACAGGGCTTCGTTACACGGTGATGATATGCGGCACGGAAACCTTCCTTTTCGATGAAGAAAACGGAAAGTGGTTTGTAGAAGGCAAGAAAAGAGCAGTTCTCTAAGGATGCCACCATTCATCAGCCCTGAAAGCGTCAAGGAACTTAATGAGGTGATGTGCGTGACAAAAGATAATTGGACACCTACTCATCGGCTTTTTAGTATCGTTTACACTTATATTAAAACACACTTACGAAGAGAGAGATTGAACCAAGACTCGCTTGCATACGTTGGATGCCGTCTTTGCAATCGTGCAATAATCAACCGTCGTAATTTTTGATGCCCCAATCGCTTATTCACACTATTCCAATTAAATTTTTCATTTACTTAACATAACTAGGGATTTCTTTTTACACTGCTGTGTTACACTCATTATTAAAACAGAAAAGAATCTCAACAATCAGGATGTTGTGAAAAGACTAATTAAACGACAATTTTACCTTTCGGTCAATTTAGAAGTTGTTTTACGGGGGGAACTTTTTTAAAGGAGTTTGATATAATGCAGGATAATGTATGTAAATCAGAGCAAAAGATGAACCCGTATGTTGCGTCTGCGGAAAAAGCGTCAGTTCCGGATGCCGCAAACGTGTTAGACGAAATTTTAAACGGAGAACATATCCGTCCGGTTTATCAGGCTATAGAAGCGGTAATAAAGGAAACAGAACCTTATGCGATTATTTATTTAGATGTAGATAATTTCAAAGCCTATAATGACGCTTACGGATTTGCCGCCGGCGATGCCATGCTAAAGGCATTAGCGCAGGCGATGGTTGAATCTTGTTCCGAGAAAGATTTTATCGGGCACATCGGCGGGGATGATTTTGTAATTATTACCCGCCCTCAAAAGAAAGAAAACGTGCACAGTCTTTGTGAAAATGTTACGAACAATTTTGCCGAATTGATTAAACCTTTCTATTCTCCTTCGGACTGGGAGCGCGGTTATATAATTTCGAAAGACCGAAACGGTTTAGTAGATGAGTTCCCGATTGCCACTTTATCCATGGCCGTAATCACTAATTACAATGACCGTTTTAACGAAAGCGCGGTTTTGTCCAAGAAGATTGCCGAAGTTAAAAAGAAGTGCAAACAACAAAAAGGCAATGCGATTGTCATTATATAATAACGAGCGTTATTTCTATTCTGTTTTTGCAAGTATTTAGCCGATAAAGAAATCTAATGTCTGAAGAAGAGCGTCAAGTTAATATTGAAGAGCCCTTCTTTTTTGTAAATTTTGAATATAAAACAATAAAAAAGCCGCAAAACACATAAAATCTTTGCCAAAAGATAAGTATCGGCTTATAATAAGGGCTAATATTAAAAATAAACGAAAAAACTATATTGCGGTGCTTAGATATATAAAGGGGGAAACATGGGACAAAGTATGACGATGAAAATCCTCTCTCAAAATTTGCTCGAGGGAGAATTAAAACAGGGAAATGAAATAAAAATAAAAGTAAATCAGACTTTGACTCAGGATTCCACAGGTACGATGGTATACCTTCAGCTGGAAAAACTCGGCGCAGGGGCGGTCAGGACGGATTTGTCCGTGGCGTACATAGACCACAACATGCTGCAGCAGGGATTTGAAAACGCGGACGATCACGAATTCATCAAATCCGTGGCAAAAAGACATAATATTATTTATTCAAAGGCAGGCGGCGGTATTTGTCACCAGGTACACCTTGAAAGATTCGGCAAGCCGAACACCGTGCTTGTGGGTTCAGACTCTCATACGCCTACGGGCGGAGGATTGGGTCAGATAGCTATAGGCGCCGGCGGGCTCGACGTAGCTGTGGCTATGGCAAAGGGTTTCTATAATATAGTAGTACCCAAAGTTTACAACGTAAAACTCACGGGGAAGCTAGCCGACTACGCCAACGGCAAAGACGTCATACTCAAAATACTGCAAAAACTTACCGTCAAAGGTGGTACGGGATATGTAATGGAATATACGGGCGAAGGAGTCAAAAACCTCTCCGTTACCGACAGAGCCACTATAACAAATATGGGTGCTGAGCTTGGCGCCACCACATCCATATTCCCAAGTGACGGCAGAACAAAGGAATTCTTAAAAGCGCAGGGCAGAGAGGAAGACTATACGCCGCTCCAGCCGGACGAGGATGCTGTATATGATGAAATTTTAGAGATAAATCTCGATGACATAGTGCCTATGGTGGCCTGTCCGCATTTGCCCGACAATGTAAAAAAAGTAAGCGAGATAGAAAATTTAAAGATAGATCAGGTAGCCATAGGTTCATGCACCAACTCATCGTACACCGACATGATGAAGGCGGCAAAAATACTTGAAAACAATAAAGTACATGAAGACGTAAGCCTGGTTATATCGCCGGGCTCGGCAAATATAATGCGTATTCTTTCGGAAAACGGCGCATTGGCTGCGTTCATCAAGGCAGGAGCGAGAATACTGGAATCGGGCTGCGGTCCTTGCATAGGTATGGGTCAGGCGCCCAGGTCCGCGGGAGTATCACTGCGCACGTTTAACCGCAACTTCAAGGCGAGGTCCGGAACCGCGGATGCCGAAGTGTATCTTGTATCACCGCAGACGGCGGCTATATCGGCAATCAAAGGATATCTGGCCACTCCCGAAAATCTGGATGTGGACCTTGGGGTAGAGGAACTGAAATCCTACGGCAAAAACGAGGCGTACTTTATTTATCCCACGGAAGAGGATGAAAACGGCCCGGTAATCATGGGACCCAATATTAAAGAGGTGCCTGTAGGAGAAGCACTGGGCGAAAAAATAGAAGGCAAAGTTATTCTGAAAGCGGGCGACAATATCACAACGGATGATATTTGCCCGTCAAACGCGAGACTTCTGCCGTTCAGGTCCAATGTGCCTCATCTTTCGAATTTCGCGTTTAACACTATAACTCCGGATTTCAAAAAAGTCGCGGATGAGAATAACGGAGGCATAATAGTGGGAGGAGAAAATTACGGGCAGGGCTCATCCCGTGAACATGCGGCGCTTGTGCCTTTGTACCTCAACGTAAGAGCTGTAGTCGCAAAATCATTCGCAAGAATACACTTTGCCAATTTGATAAACTCGGGGATAATACCGCTGGTATTTGAAGACGCCGAAGACTATGAAAAAATAGATTTCATGGATGATATAGAAATTTCCGACATTCAAAACGCGATTGAAAACGGCAAAGCCACGCTTATTAATAAAACAAAGAATATAGAAATAATTTTAATATCCGAATTTTCCGAAAGACAGACAGACGTTCTTAAGCAGGGCGGATATTTAAACTATGTTAAGAATATTTAAAATAAAAGATGAATTATAAAAGGAAACGATAAAATGCAGGACAAGACAAAAGAAATGACCGTCATAATAGGCGACGGCATAAGCGAAGAAATAACGAGCTGTACCTTGAAGGTAATCAAACATTTAATACCGGAGATGCAGTTTGATATAAAAAGAGCCGGTATAGCTGTCTACGAAAAAACAGGCAGGCTTTTGGAAGAGGGTTTACTTGAAAGCGCAGAGCGAAACAAGGTGTTTCTTAAAGGTCCTATAGGCACACCCATCGGGGAAGGCTTCAGAAGCATAAACGTAGAACTCAGAAAGAAATTCGACCTTTACGCCAATATCAGGCCCATCAAAACTTACAACGAATATGCCAAATATCAGGACGTGGACATAGTGATATTCAGAGAAAACACTGAAGACTTGTATGTGGGGGTGGAAAAGAAAATCTCCGATGACGAGATGCACTCCATCAAGATAATCACCAGAGCAAAATCCGAAAGGATAGCAAGGAAAGCTTACGAATACGCCGTAGCAAACAAGCGCAAAAAAGTATCTATAGTAACCAAAGCAAATATAATGAAGCTTACGGACGGACTTTTCCTTGAAGTGGCAAGAAAAGTCGCCTCCGAATTTCCTCAGATAGAAACTGAAGAAATTCTTGTAGATAATATTGCTATGCAGCTTGTAATAGACCCTACAAGGTTTGACGTAATACTTACGGAAAATCTCTACGGTGATATACTGTCAGACCTTTGCGCAGGGCTTATCGGCGGTTTGGGACTTGCTCCGTCGGCAAATATAGGCGACACTCACGCTATGATTGAAGCTGTACACGGTACGGCACCTGATATCGCGGGGAAGAACATAGCAAATCCCACAGCTCTTATGCTTTCCGCAAGCATGATGCTTAAGCACATGGGCTATATAGAAGAAAGCAAGAGATTGTACGATGCCATATACAAAGTGCTTCAGGAAAGAGAAAATTGCACGCAGGACATCGGCGGAAAAGCCTCAACCACGGAATACACAGACTATATAATAAAAAATTTATAATTAGCAGAAGAGGAAAAGACCATGAAAAAAGCAACGCCAACAAAGCTTGATTTTCTAAGCGACAGATTACTTAAAGAAGTAGAAAAAAACACATATATAGACCCCGCCTTATATGATCAGTACTCAGTAAAAAGAGGACTTCGAAACGCAAACGGCACGGGCGTACTTGTCGGTATTACAAAGGTGGCTTCAGTAGACGGCTATGAAATAAGAGACGGTCAAAAGATAGCTATAGAAGGCAAGCTGTTTTATCGCGGAATATCCGTGGAAGATATGGTACATAATTTCCAAAAGGAGAACAGATTCGGTTTTGAAGAAACTATATTTCTTCTACTGTTCGGCAGTCTGCCGTCAAAGAAAGACCTTGATGCGTTCGAGGATATACTGAGAGAAAAGCGTGAATTTTCTAACGACTTTACTCAGGATGTACTTCTTAAGCTCCCGAGCAAGAACGTAATGAACAAGCTTCAAAGAGCGATACTGTCTATGTATTCATATGACGATAATGCGGAGGATATGACTCTTGAAAACAATATCATGCAGTCATTAAATATTATATCCAAGATGCCCATGATGATAGCCTACTCATACCAAATGATGAAGCATTATTACGAAGGCAAATCGCTTGTAATTCACAATCCTTTAGATAACTGCTCCACAGCGGAAAATATGCTGCATCTTATGAGAAGAAGCGGTACTTTTGAAGATGCCGAAGCAAAACTTCTCGATCTTTGTTTGATAGTGCATGCAGACCACGGCGGCGGTAACAACTCCGCTTTCGCGACACACGTTGTGTCATCCACGGGCACCGATATATACTCGGCACTGGCTACTGCGGTTGGTTCGCTCAAAGGCCCGAAACACGGAGGCGCCAACCACAAAGTGGAAAACATGAAAAATGACATAATGCAAAACTGCAGCTACAACGATAAGACAGAGTTGGAAAGTTATTTAAGAAAAATTTTAAATAAACAAGCTTTCGACGGTCAAGGTCTTATCTACGGTTTGGGACACGCCGTATACACAATTTCCGATCCGAGAACCACCATACTCAAAAAGATGGCGGGTGAGCTTGCGGAGAAAAAAGGAAATACGGAAGAATTCGAGCTTCTTGACAATATAGAAAATATATCGAAGAAAATCTTTGCGGAAAGAGAGAAGCCGATTTGCGCGAATGTCGACTTATATTCGGGGTTTGTTTATAAAATACTCGGCATAAGAGAAGAGCTCTATACCCCAATGTTTGCGCTTGCGAGAATGGCGGGTTGGTGCGCGCACAGATTGGAACAAATCAGAGATGAAAAGATTATACGTCCGGCATATGTATCGAATATCAATGTAAATACCTATGTACCCATAAATGAACGAAAAGATATCATGATATGATTTGCGCATCATTAATGGGAATATATAGTTGATAGTTGTGGAAAAGGAAAATCATGTCGGAATTCCTAGAGCGTGTAGTTGTTTCAGCTGTATTAATTGTAGCATTGATAATATATAATCTTTAATGAGGAAATAGAAAAGCAGTGAAGGATGAGTCAGCAAGAGAATTTCTTCAAACTTTTAAATTTGCCTTAAATGATTATGTTTTACCGGCACAAAACAGACTTCAAATCCCGCAACAGTATTGTATTATAAGCAAAGAGGAACAAAACTGGGCGCAAATGATAATTGAAGGGCTGAAAGATGAGATCGAAAAAGATTTTCTTGTCGGGCAGGTTAATTTGCCTGTGACAAAGAAGAAAGGCATGTTTACCAAGTACAATCATAATGAGTGGCGTTTGATGTGTATGTTATGTGATTATTTGCCATGTCATCAAGCTGACTATGAATTCTTAGGAAACAGAATAATTAATGAAAACTTAGGAAAAAAGAACTATCTTACACAATATTCTTTGACGGACCAAGGTGTAACTCTTCAGAAGCTATTCTATATAACATATATATATTGCAAGAAATGTGATGAGATTAATCCAAGCGGGAAACTATATAGAAATGAAAGTCGAATAGCAACTGCGATTGACTCAAGAATAGTGTCAGTGCCATAAAGGCGTTAATAAGATTGGTACACAATCTCAATAAACCATTTGTATTTTCCCGAATAGAATTTCTCTTATGTGTATGTACTGCATTTGCGACGTTTTTTCATGGATATAATTATATTTTCAGCTTTTGTGACTAAATAATAATAGTATTACATACAAGCGATATTTTTCGGTGTCCGTTTTATTGTATAGCTTCGATGAGATAAATAGTATTATCCAAAGGAGGATGAAACTATGTCAGACTATGAATATATTATTTCAAATGGTCATCATATTGCCGTAATTGAGGGTAAGTATTTTATCATCAATACGGGTTCTACGATTAGTTTTACTTTTTCCGACATCGCAACTGCCCCTTCTTAACGATAAATCGTAAGCACTATAATCTTTCGAACAACATAATGGGATTGAGCAAACCGGAGATAGACAGACTTGCCGGTATGGAAACAGACGGAATAATAGGACTTGATATTCTTCAAAAATGTAGGGGTATAATATTTGACAAGAATCTAAATCGCATCAGTTTTGGGAAATGCTTACCTGCTGACGAAAGTGTTGAAACGGTGCCGCTTAACATTAAAAGAATCATGGGACATACATTCGTTACCATGCCACTTAAAATCAATAATCACGAGAGTAATGCGGTTTTGGACACCGGAGCAAGGATTGATTATGCATCCGATGATTTGCTTGTGGGCTGTGAATATATTGGTGATGTTGAAGATTATAGTCCTTCTTTTGGCGGAAGAATAAATACACGGCAATATAACGGACAACTGGAAATCGCGAATATATCAGTTAAATTACCAATTGTCGAGATGACGACTTTGCTCAAATGTCATTCGCGATGCTGCAACGCAATCATAGGATTAAACGGTTTTGAAAGCAAAATAATCGGGCTTGATTTTGTTGGTTCAAAGATGATTTTAGGTTCATCTACATTGGATTACCCTCTGATGCAAGGCATCTTGTTTGTTACAACCGCAGTCATGACCGCATCAATAATTATTACGGACCTGATATGCATACTTACAGACCCCAGAGTCAGGCTGGGGGAAGAATTATGAGAAGGGGTCGGATTATACCGCTTTGCTGCGGCATAGTAATATTGGCGGTATTTTTGCTGGCGGCTTTGTTTCCGACAGTTTTTACTTCGTACGGACAAAAGGAAATGTTTGCCGCCTGGCTGAAGCCTTCGGCGCAGCATATACTTGGAACCAATGCCCTGGGATACGATGTGTTCACGGAAATAATATACGGAACCCGCCGGACTTTGTTTGTAGGGCTTATCAGCAGCATATTGACACTGTTTTTAGGGGCAAGCATAGGTGCTGCGGCGGCCGGGAAAAATCCGCCGGCAGGTTTTTTAAACGGAACTATAAATGTATTTATGCTGCTTCCCAGATTGGTAACATTGATTGTACTTGCAAGTTTTGTGGGGAGTTCGAGCAAAAGTTTGATAATGCTTATAGCCGTGTTCAGTTGGGTAGGCACGGCGCGTACAGTGCGGGCCAAGGTATTGAATATAAATACGCAGCCCTATATCGAGAACTGCGTAATTCAGGGTTACAGCAGGTTTCACATAACCTTATACCATGTAGTGCCAAACCTTTCCGATGTGCTGCTGTCGCGCTTCCTGCTGGGAGTGAACAGCTGTATAATGATGGAATCCTCGCTCAGCTTTTTGGGCTTCGGCGATTTATATTACCCGACATGGGGAACTATGATTAACTTTGCGTATAGGAGGGGAGCGTTTATAAGACAGGCATACGGCTATTTGCTTTCACCCGGTTTTTGCATAATGCTTCTTTCCCTGTCCTTCTTCCTAATAAGTCGTTATTTCGAAGAAAGGCAGAACGTTATTCAGGAAGTACAATGAGGTTAAAAAATGCAGAAAGAATATGAATCACTTTGGAACGATTGTGTAAAATTTCATGGTCACAACTGCGGCGGTCTCGCGGTTGGCTTCAGGGCAGTTCTCTACGCTCAGGAACTGTTCGGAGATAACAATCGGGCGAAGGATGAAGAAATAGTTTGCATAGCAGAGACAGATGCCTGTGGGGTTGATGCGATACAGGCTCTGTTGGGTTGCACAGTCGGCAAGGGCAACCTTATTTTCGATATGCAGGGTAAAAACGCTTTTTCCTTCTACCGCCGCAGCGACAATACTTCTTTCCGCCTGGTTCTCAGGGCAACACCCGAGAAAAACAAGGAGGAAAGGCTTGCGTGGCTAATGGATGGCGACTATCATGAAATGTTTGATGTCAAGGAGACGCCGGAAGTTCTTCCGGAAAAAGCCAGGATTTTCAAAACCTGCACCTGCTCAATATGCGGAGAAAGGTTCGCCGAAAGCTTCGCCCGCCTGGAAAACGGCGAAATTGTCTGTTCGGCTTGCCATACTCCCTACAGCAGGGGTCTTTGAGCGGAAATAGAGAATCTTATTTTTAGAATTGCTGTTATTGGTGCTGCCCGGCTTCAACTTCATTTGACTTTTGTGTTCATGCGAGTATAATCACGTCAAACGATACAAAGAGTATGATTTATGTAAATGCTTGTATCGCGTAGAGACAAAAGTCGGGGGAGTAAACTGTGCTTGAATTAAAAGATATTACAAAAATATATCCTGCCGGCGGCGAGGACGTAAAAGCGCTCAAAGGAGTCAGCCTGCAGTTCAGGAAAAGTGAATTTGTGGCAATCCTGGGTCCCTCGGGCTGCGGTAAAACGACAATGCTTAATATCATCGGAGGTTTGGATCAATATACCTCCGGTGATTTAATTATAAACGGACGTTCAACAAAGGAATATAAGGACAGAGATTGGGACTCTTATCGAAACCACTCCGTAGGTTTCGTCTTTCAAAGCTATAATTTGATTCCCCATCAATCTGTTCTGCAAAACGTGGAGCTGGCATTGACGCTCTCCGGCGTATCAAAAGAGGAGAGGCGCAGGCGTGCTATAGAGGCTTTAAGCAAGGTGGGTCTGGCGGATCAGATCAGGAAAAAACCGGGTGAAATGTCCGGAGGACAGATGCAGCGTGTTGCAATTGCCCGAGCCATAGTCAACAACCCGGATATCATTCTGGCGGACGAGCCTACCGGCGCTCTTGACACGGAAACCGGTATCCAGGTCATGGATATCCTGAAGGAAATCGCAAAGGACCGGCTGGTAGTTATGGTGACGCATAATCCGTATCTGGCCGAGACCTATTCCACCAGAACAGTTAAAATGCTTGACGGCAGGATTACGGAGGATTCCGCGCCTTTGTCGGAAGAGGAACTGCGCAGCGAAGCCTTTGGTGATGAACAAACTGAAAAAATAAAAAAGAAAAAGCCTTCCATGTCACTTAGAACATCGTTTGGGCTTTCTTTGAAAAATCTGTTCACCAAAAGGGGTCGCACTACGCTGACCAGTTTTGCCGGCTCTATCGGTATTATAGGAATTGCGCTTATTTATGCCGTATCTCAGGGCACGACCGGTTTTATTGAATCGGTGCAGGAAGAGACGCTGTCTTCCTATCCGCTAATCATAGAAGCAAAGCACGTCGATACCACAACGCTTCTTACAACCTTTATGGAAAAGGCGCATTCCACTTCGGAGCACGAAAATGATGCCGTATATCAAAAAGCAATGATTTACGATATGCTGAATTCGCTCAATTCGCTTGACGAACAGAAGAATGATCTTAAAGCTTTTAAGGCATATATTGACGAACAGAAAGCTGACGAAACGAGCAACCTAAGCGCTGCGCTTTCCGGTGTGCAGTATAGCTACGATACGGAATTGCTGATCTACACGCAAAATGTGGACGGAGACATCATCCGCTCCGATACGCAGGAGCTGATGGTGGATATAATGCGAGATTATACCGGCACGGACATGTCCGCCATGATAGCATTAAGAGATCAATCGGCTTTTGGAAGCACAAGTTCTCTTATGGAGTCTTCCATCGCCCTCTGGAGGGAACTGCTTCCGGGGGAAGACGGTAAATTAATCAGTGCTGTTACGGAAAAGCAATATGACCTTGTGTATGGAAACTGGCCGACCCGCTACGATGAAATAGTATTATTTATAGATCAAAACAATGAATTGGATGACATAACACTGTATGCGCTCGGCCTTAAGTCAAGCGACGAAATAGCTGCTCTGATGAAAGCGGCGGAAGAGCACAGCGGCGTCGAATATGAAATGCAGCAGTGGTCTTACGAGGAAATCTGCAGCACGGATTTCCGCACTATTCTGAATTCGGACTGCTTCATCTATGACGAAAGCAGCGGAACCTACATTGATTTGCGCGATACAACTGCGGGTCTGAAATACCTCTATGACAACGGCCTGGATCTTCACGTTGTAGGCATTGCAAAACCGGATGAAGACGCTATCGCCGCAATGGAATACGGCGCAATCGGTTATACGTATAAATTAACGGAATATATCATTGAGCGCTCAAAGGAGTCGTCTGCCGTTCAAGCGCAGCAGGAGGACCCGTTTGTCGATATTTTTTCGGGACTTCCATTCCGGACTTCGGAAGATACTTTAAATGAAGAAAAGAAGGCCGGCGATTTCCGCGCCCACATCGCCTCGCTCGATGCTGCAGGGAAAGCGGCCGCATATGTCAGGATTAAGAGCATTCCCGATCCGGCTCTGGTTGAGCAGACTGTGGAACAAACCATTGCGTCCATGACCCGTGCGGATATGGAAAAAATGCTGGAGGAAGCAATGGTTTCGCAAACCGGTATGGGAACGGCGGATGTTCAGGCGTATGTTTCAGGGATGAGTGAGGAAAATTTAAAAGAATTGTTCTCGGAAATGACAGCAGAACAATTCAAGGCGCAATATGCCGCGGAAAGTATCAGGCGCCTTGCAGCCATGACCCCGGAGCAACTGGTCATGGCCCTTGATATTGAAACGGCGCAGTATACGGATGAGCAGTGTGCCGCACTTTATGACGATGTGCTGGATTTTTCGGATTCTTCCTATGAAGAAAATATGCTGAAGCTCGGATGCGTCGACCTTGACAGCCCGGCCACAATCAATCTTTACGCAGCGTCGTTTGCCGATAAGGATGTAATAGAGGACGCTATTGCGGAATATAATAAAACAGTCGATGAGCTTAGGGAGATTCGTTACACGGATTACGTCGGTCTTATTATGTCCTCCGTCACAACCATCATCAATGCAATAACTTATGTGCTGATTGCCTTTGTTGCCGTGTCGCTTGTGGTATCTTCCATCATGATAGGCGTAATCACTCTGATATCGGTACAGGAGCGCACAAAGGAAATCGGAATCCTGCGCGCAATAGGCGCCTCGAAAAAGAACGTGTCCAGCATGTTTAATGCGGAAACCGTTATTATCGGTTTCTCTTCCGGAGTATTAGGCGTGGCAATCACGTACCTGCTCTGCATTCCAATCAATATGATTTTGCACCATCTTACGGGTTTGAATAACCTTAATGCTTATTTGCCGCCGCAGGTCGCAGTGCTTTTAGTTCTTATAAGTATGCTGCTTACGCTTATTGCCGGAATTATTCCTTCAAGAAGCGCAGCAAAGAAGGACCCGGTAGTAGCACTGCGTACAGAGTAAGGAAATCCGTAGACAAGATGTGTCTGCGGTATACTATCTTTGGTAAACGATGGTCCATGTTTCCAGGTCTCGTTTATCTTCGGTACGCTTTCCGCTTCTTCCATACTCGTGAGTTGCGGAAGCTTCTACTATTTCGAAATAATACCAATCATCCGGAGATATATCGGGGAATTTCGCCACGGTCTGCTTTATGTTTTTCAAGCCGTTTGCGTCTACAGCCCGATTGTAAAGCCTGTTCATGATAGTGGCCATCTCAGCCCGGGTAATTTCATTGTCAGGGCTGAAACCTCCGCTTTCAAATGTTATATCAGCAGCGTTGTTTCCATCGTACAGCGCGGAAAGAACTTCGGCAAATTCCGCTTTTGTGATAGGTTCATTGGGTCTTAAGTTATCTTCTTTACTCAGCAACATACCGTGCCGTATGGCTGCGTTCAGGTACCCGTTGTACCAACCGCCTTTTGCGGTGTCCGCATATGGAAGATCGCTTGTATCTGAAATATCAAATTTTAAAAGTTGGACAATAACCGTAACGGCTTCCGCACGGCTTAATGCTTCATTTCAGTAAGCTTTTTGCCGCCCGGAAGTTTAAAGTTCAGTACGGTAACATTTCCTGCTTTGGAGGCTCCGGTGTTTGGGTTAACCCAAACAACACGTTCAGTTCCTTCGGTAAAAGTATTGCCGTCTCCGTCCTGCCAAACACCTGTCGGAACGCCGGCGGTATCATATTGGCGTAATAATGTGTATTGCTGGCTTCCGACATTCAGAATAATCTTGTCTACATCGCTGATATCGGGCAAGCTGTCATCTACCGAAAAGTTGGCTATTTTTATAATATCGCTTCCCGTCTTGGGCTGCGGGACGTAAAGAGGTGTCGGAGGCTTAAGATCAATAGTGCTCGCGCCGCCGCTTGCAATCTTTTTGTTTTCATCCGGCTTAATCGTTTCCAACGCATCAATCTTGGCCGACTCCAGTTCGCCGGGGGCGGTTTGGGTGATGAATATTTTATTGTTATCAAAACGCTTAATATCCGCCGGAGACAATTTTATATCCAGCTTGCCGTCTGCCTGTGTGATAGTCTGTCCGCTGATTCCGATAATATCAATTTCCGTATAACTGCCGTCGCCGTTTCGGTTATAAAATTTAATTGACGCACCTTGCTTGCCTTCAACGGTAAGCTTTGCCTTTCCGTCTCCATCGCCTGTGTTTTGGGTAATACTCTTGATATCAGCCGTGACAGGTTTTTGATTCAGAGTCAGCTTGATATCATGCGTCGATATGTTTCCATAGAAATCTTCGGCAGTTAT
>CAYFUZ010000035.1:0-13406 GCA_964346675.1 uncultured Oscillospiraceae bacterium
ACCGAGTGTTCCCTTTTTTCTCACCTTGGCAAGTTTTGCGGAAAGTTTATGAGCTAGAGAAATTGGCATCGGCATAAGTTCCTTTGTTTCATTGCATGCGTAGCCGAACATTATGCTCTGGTCTCCGGCACCGCCCACCTCGTCGTTTGTTCCCATTGCGATATCCGGAGACTGACTGTCTATGGCACTCAGTATACCCGAAGAAAAAGCGTCAAATCCGTATTCGGATTTCGTGTAGCCTATATCCGCTATAACCTTGCGGGCGATACCCTGAAAATCAATATAACCCTTTGTAGTGATTTCACCCATGATGCAGCAAAGACCTGTTGTCACAAAGGTTTCGCAGGCAACGCGGGAGTTTAGGTCCTGACGAAGCGCTTCATCCAGAATGGCATCTGAAATTTGGTCGCAGATCTTGTCGGGATGTCCTTCTGTTACGGATTCTGATGTAAATAATCTTCTTGACATTATTTTATTCCCTTTCCAAGTTTAAACTTGTTACCAAGGTTTCTCTTATGCTTCAGCAAAAGAAAAACCTCTTCGAAAGAAGAGGCAGGTTAATTCATTTCCTCATCTTCCAGATTGCTCTGTAGGATTTAGCACCTTGGCGCTGCCAGGTTGCCGGGCTTCAACGGGCCTATTCCCTCTGCCTCTCTTGATGAGCTTATTAAGTTCGTTAATAATCTATATCAGCTGTCCGATTTTGTCAACCATATTTTATTACAATCGTATTCGGTTTCAATTTCATACACTAATCGAATGATTTAACAAACTGACTGAAGCTTGTGAATTCGCTCTGGGCAAAATCATAAAGAACGCTATGGGCAAACTGCATCTTGACTGTAAGCTGAACATCGGACGCAAGCTGAAGCTGTATTCTGCGCTCGGCATCGGATATATCTTCCAGCGTATATGCCGCAACTACAAGCTCGCCGTAATCACTGACGTAAAAAAGAGTCTGTATATCATCGTAAAGATTGAATATCCTGTTGTTCACATGTTCGTTGTCGGCTTTAAACTCCATATACATGTCCCCGTTCTCGTGCGAGCTGCGGGTGGTTCCTATAGAAAAGATCGCAAAGTCAATATCGAAGTCCTCCATGGGAATCAATATGCTGTAGACCGTGCAGTATTCGGCTCTTGAAAGAAGCATTGACGCTTCCTCAAGAGAAACGGCAAAGACGCTTTTCTGACGCGCCTCCGTTACCTTCCCTCCCTCGACCCTGATTTCGCTGGTTACCATGTAATGACTTCTGTCCGTCTCAACAAGCGACTGAGACATATAGCTTATGCGCCCGTCATTGTTGTGAAATTCATCTATGGTATTCTTAAGAAAAGTAGCATGAGAAGAAAGCGACAAATCCTCAAATGCGGACTCGCCCGAATATGGGGAGCGAAGCAATTTAGCTCCTTCGTCATCTTTTCCGAAACCCCTCATAAGATAATAGTGAACCACGCTGTAATCGTTTTTTAGCATAGCGCACATCTTTCCGTTTAGTCGGTCTATTTCGGGTTGTTCTAAAACCGGAGGGTCCTCCAACATAAAATCAATGAATTCTATGTTTTCAGGAAGAGGCTCGCCTAGTTCCTTTGTCTTCTCTACAAACCGATTCACCAGCCAGCGGCACTCTTTTTCGTTCAGCGGCCACATAACGGCGCCCAACCCTCCGAATCGGGCTTTTGTGGCAAGATTAACAGCCTCTTCGGAGGCGAGTTCGTAAACACTCACGCTGTCTAAGCCAAGCTCTTCAACATCATAGTAGAAAAAACAATAAAAATCACTCGTTCCCTCCACGCCGTGCCTAAGAAAATGCACACGAAGACCCAGCACACCCATAAGCCTGGTGTCTGTAACCGCGCCGTCTATAAAGCTGTATTCGGGCTTGCTGCCGAGCCCGCCCTTAAGTACTTCAAACTGCTGCATATAGTAACACTAATATAAGCCAAAAACCCGGCCTATACAAGCCGGGTTTAAACTTTTAAATAAGTCGCTGTATTTAGTCAATGTTGTACTTCTTTTTGAATTTTTCCACACGACCGCCGCGGTTAACAAATGTCTGCTGACCGGTGAAGAAAGGGTGGCATTCAGAGCAAACGTCGAGCCTGATTTCTTCTTTTGTAGACCTTGTCGAGAATGTATTTCCGCATGCGCAGGTAACCTTGCAGTCCATATATTTTGGATGGATTCCTTCTTTCATCTCAAATTCCTCCTTAATTACTAAATTAAAACGCTTGGATATAATATCACAGACGCATGCGCTGTGCAAGCCCTTATTTCAGAATGTTTTTATCGCTTTGAGTATTCGTTTTTTGCCGTGGATGTCCATAAGATATTCTCCCTTGAGCCCGCCTGCCGCTTTCACCAACTGTAGGACCTGTTCGGATTGATCTTCTCCCGTTTCCATCAGCATAAAAGCCCCGCCTTTGATATATCCGGGAGCACTATTTATAATTCTTTTTATAAGTTCAAGACCATCATCTCCGCCGTCTAATGCCATAGCGGGTTCAAAGTTCCTCACTTCGGGCTTAAGATCTTTTATAACTCCGGCAGGTATATAAGGCGGATTTGTAAGAATCGCATCAAACTGTTCATTCGGGGTTTTGAGAGCCTCAAACAAGTCTCCCGGCAAAACTTCTATATTGCGGTACGGACGTGCATTTGCTTTTGCCAGCTCAAACGCCTCCGGGGAATATTCCGTCGCCGTGATAAGAGCATCCGGCCTTTCGGAGGCCACGGCAATCGCTATACAGGCCGAACCCGTGCAAAGATCCAAGATCTTGGGCCTTCTTTTGTCCGAGAGAAGCCTTAACGCTTCCTCAACCAGTTCTTCCGTTTCGGGTCTTGGAATCAACACCCTTTCATCAACTATGATATCTATGCCGCGAAAGTTTGCCTTTCCGATGACGTATTGAAGAGGACGCCTTCCGCATCTTTCTTTTATAAGGGCTG
The DNA here is from genome assembly GCA_964346675.1 of uncultured Oscillospiraceae bacterium. Taxonomy (GTDB): domain Bacteria; phylum Bacillota; class Clostridia; order Peptostreptococcales; family Anaerovoracaceae; genus RUG13409. The sequence goes on from CAYFUZ010000035.1 coordinate 2,951, forward strand.
CCGCCTTAAGGAGCATCTTGTCATCGAAGTTTTCATCTCTATGCGCGAAAAGGTAGCTTCTTCCGCAGGACAGTATATGAGTTGCCAGAATCTGAACCTCAAGCGCAGCATTCTCCACGCCTGCCTTGCAAAACAGTGTTTCAGTTTCTTTTAAAAACTCCCCTATGGTCATCGTGCCTTCTTTTCCCTTGAAGCCGCATATTCGGCTGTTTCGGTCTCATTTTTTACAAGAGTGCCGTCTTTAAGCCTCTCTCCTACCCAATACTCTAAAGAGATGCTCGCGTCTTCATGCGACGGAAGAACTGCCTCCATGGCAGTTATCGCAAGTTCGAGCTGCTCCAAAGAGGGCTCTCTGGTTGTGAGTTTTTGAAGAAGAATTCCCGGCAAACTTAAAACCTTGACAAGCCGGCTGTTGTGCCTTCCCGTGAACTGCAGAAGTTCATAAGAAAGTCCGGCAATAAAGGGTATCATTATGAGCCTGCTTATAACTCTCAGCCAAAGATTAGGCCATCCGAAGAGACTGAAAACAAGAAGGGAAATAACCATTACGAAAACCATAAAGCTTGTTCCGCATCTGGGATGCAGAGTATAGAAGCTCTGTGCGTTTTCAGGAGTCAGTTCCAAGCCGCTTTCATAGCAATGTATAGTTTTGTGTTCTGCGCCATGATATTCAAAAGTTCTCCTTATATCGGGAGAAAAAGTGCATACCCAAACATATCCCACGAAAAGCGCAATCCTAAATACTCCCTCTATAAGGTTAAGCAACAGTATGTTGCTTACTCCCGCTTTTTTAACGAGACTTAAAACAAAGGTGGGAAGCAATATGAACAGACCTATGCAAAGAGCTATAGCAAGCACAACCGAAATGTAAACGGCTCCGCGGCTCAGGCCATTGTTTTTTTTATCAGAAGTACTGTTTTCTTCTTTAGGTTCCCATTTCTCCAGAAGATCGGCGCCGTAAAACAAAACGCTCGTTCCGGTCACAAGGGCGTCCACAAACGAAAAAATACCTCTTATTACCGGTACGTTTCCCCATTTACGCTTGCCGGATAAAGGCTCTACGGTAAGGTGGATGTTTCCGTCCGGTTTTCTTATGGCTATAGCCATGGCGCGGCTTCCGCGCATAAGCAGGCCTTCAAGGATTGCCTGTCCGCCGACCTTGGTCGGAGCGCAGTTTTTAACGAATATTCTGTCTAAATCCATCCTACTACAGTCTTATCTTTCTGAACAGCTGACAGAACTCCGCATTTGTTTTGGTGCGGCAAAGCTCCATTACTATCCTTTCCGTGGCCTCGGCAACACCCCAGTCAGAAACTGCCCTTCTCATCATCCATACGGCTTCAAGTTCCTCCATGCTGATGAGCTGGTCCTCTCTTCTGGTACCGGACTTATTCAGGTTTATAGCCGGGAAGATTCTTTTTTCCTGAAGCTTTCTGTCAAGATGAAGCTCCATATTTCCTGTCCCCTTAAATTCCTCGAAAATCATATCGTCCATGCGGCTTCCCGTTTCGACAAGCGCAGTTGCAAGTATTGTGATGCTTCCGCCCTCCTCTATGTTTCTTGCCGCACCGAAGAATTTCTTGGGCTTGTACAAGGCGGCGGGGTCAAGACCTCCCGACAGAGTCCTGCCCGACGGAGGCTCAACCAAATTATAAGCCCTTGCAAGCCTTGTAATTGAATCCATCAGTATTACAACATCCTTACCGTGTTCCACGAGCCTTTGTGCTCTGGCAAGAACCATCTCGGCAACCTGCACGTGATTTTGCGGCTGCTCATCAAAAGTTGAATAAATTACTTGCCCCTTAATCGAACGCTGCATATCCGTAACTTCCTCGGGACGCTCGTCAATGAGAAGCACTATAAGCTCCGCATCAAGATTTTGGTTTTCTATTGCCTTTGCAATCTGCTTGAGCAGTGTTGTTTTTCCCGCCTTGGGCGGCGCTACTATAAGACCTCTTTGACCTTTGCCTATAGGCGCGACAAGATCCGTAAGCCTCATTGAAAGCGTGGCGCTTCCCTTTTCAAGCACTATCCTTTCGTTTGGGTAAATAGGAGTCAGTTCGGAATAATCTCTGCGGTTTCTGGCAACGCCCGGCTCGTCCCCGTTTACGGCGTGAACATAAAGAAGTGCGCCGAAGCGTTCATCTTTATTCGGTTTTCTTGCAACACCGTAGATTTCATCGCCCGTTTTCAGGTTGAACCTTCTGATTTGCGTCGGACTTACATAAACGTCCTTTTCGGAAGTAAGAAAATTGTCATATCTTAAAAAGCCGAATCCTCCGTCCGCAATTTCGAGTATGCCGGTGGTATCATAACGGTTATCGCTTTTATGACGAGTTTCCTGCTGCTTTTCTTCTGCTACTTCATCATTTGCCGCACACTCCAAGCTTGTCTCACTCTCTGCGTTTGCCGCACTTTCCGCCATGGCAATAAGCGTGGCTAAAAGCTCCGCCTTTTTCATCTTGTCCGCACCCTCTATTTTGAGCACGTTGGCAATTTCTCTAAGCTCTGCCACTTTTTTCACTTTTAAATCCTGTATTTCCATTATTTAATCTCCAAAAGATAAATTCCGTCGGCTATAAACTGTACTGTATTTCCTACCTGAATGCTGCGCAATACATCGGTATGTTTGTTCTTAACATAGTCAACACTTACACCACCTACGTTTATGCTGACAAGGTCGTGAGGATCGGATTCAAACGGTCCAAAGTCACAGCGAATAATCTTTTCTATCTTTCCGCTCATCCCCATCGGACCGGTCTGAATAATAACACTTGCGGTGTTTGTCCCTCCAAGATATTGTGAAACCGTTATTTTTTTCCCGCTTAATTTGATTAAACTTTCAAATGATACACTTTCACCGTCGAGTACTATTTTAGCGTCCTCGGCTATGTTTAAAAGTTTCGAGCCCATGTAAAAACGCCTGTACTTTGAATCGAAGTTTGATATGACACCGCTCTCATAAACGAACGGCTCAAGACTGTAAACCGGATACTGCAATCCGAGCTTATCTACAACTCTGCCCATTATAACCGCAGCCTCTACTCTGGAGATGCTGTCATTAGGATAAAAATATCCGCTCGCTCCGCGCATTATTCCATATTTCCAAAGAACATCCGCAGCCGTGTAATACGCAGGATCTATATTGCTGTTATCCGCATATGGAAGTATCCTGAGACCAAAGTCCTTTTTACCCGGCAATGTTCTGTAAATCCATTGTGCTACAAGCGCTCTGCCCGGAGCTCCAGTTAATGCGCCGCCGCCGGCCTTAAGCTCGTTCTCAGTCCAAAAATTGTGTTTCAGGCCGTAGGCCACAGACGGTTTTGCCCAGTCGCTTACACCAGCAGTCTGAAGCTGCAGCGCACTCTCCGAGCTGTAATCCGTATTAAAATCGGTCGCAGAACCGTATCTCCCGTAAGCGCGGTAAATAAGCGCCGCAACCTCCTGAACGCTTATTCTTGCGTCAGGCTCGAATCTGTCGCCGCCGACGCCGGTAACAAGACCTATTTTTTGGGCTTTTTCAAGCTCCGAATACGCCCAATGCGTTTTCGGAACATCCGTAAAAGCGGCCAGTAATATGACCGCCGTTACGGCTGCTGTAATAATAATTATTTTTTTCTTCATTGCTGTGTGACTGCCGCACCCGAAACGGCGCTACCTGAGCTGACTTCGTCCTGGACTGGAATAAGTATTCCCTGAAGCATAGAATAAATTTCTTTATCATCCGGAACCCAGAATGACAAACCGTTTATTGTTTTATCATTTCCCGGAAGCCTGTGACTATTTACATTATCCACGCTGAGTCCGCTTGCCGCGAGCTTGGCCAGCCTGGTTACTGCCTGATACGTTATATCGGATTGAACATTCTGAAGGGTTACCTTTGCAACTTTAGCTATATTGCCGACTGTAAGGCACTTTTTCATTACCAGCTTTACAAACTCCTGCTGAGCCTGAATTCGGCCCAGGTCGCCGTTGAAATAACTCTGATAACCCGGATTACCGTGGCGGAATCTTAAATATTGCTCAACATTTGAAGAATCTATAAGCTGCTCACCTTTTTTAATGTCTATATGCAGCGGCGGATCTGCAGTAGGATCATCGTACTTCATATGAAAAGGTACATTAACCGTTACGCCGCCTATGGCATCCATAATCTTTCTGATGTCTTCGTACTCAACTATTACATAATAGTCAATCGGCATACCGTAGAGCTTTTCCGAAACCGCTGTCGCAAGACCTACAATGTCTTCTGTTTTATAAATTGAATTGATTTTGTTATATGCATAATTTTTATAGCCGCTTCTTGGATAGTAAGTGTCACGCGGTATAGAGATGATGTCGATGCTTTGTTTTTCAGTCTCGTAGGAAGCCACCATAATAGTGTCCGTGTTCTTTTCGGCCACCCCGAGAAGCAGGAAATTAAATCTGTTCTTGTTTGAAAAAGCTTCGTAGAACGGACTCGACGAATCCACCGGTACCTTTTGCATATCTTCCTTAAGCACATGACCTTCGGAAGGATTGAATACCGTTTGCTGCGTAACTTTATTCGCAATCGCCCGCACGGGAAGCAGCACCGATGTGGCAATCACAAATGTAAGCAAAAACGCAATTATTGTTTTTTTGTCAATTTTTAATTTATTCATTAGGCGTTTCTTTATAGTTTGGTACCATAGTCTTAACCCATTCCTGCACCTGGCTGTCGGATAAGCTCCTTAAAGAATAAATTGTCTCTTCGAACTTCTTCGAATCAGTCAAAATCTCCTGAAGCTCCGCTGTGATTGCAATGGGATGTCCTATAAATATCTTGTTATGGGTGGTATGATTAATGCCTTCTTCCGAAAGCAAAAGTTCTTCGTAGAGTTTTTCACCCGGGCGAAGTCCTGTTATAACTATATCTATATCCTCGTAAGGAGTAAAGCCTGAAAGTCTTATTAGATTTTCCGCAAGGTCCATTATTTTAACCGGCTCTCCCATGTCAAGTATGAATATTTCGCCGCCCTTGGCCATGGCTCCTGCCTGAATAACCAGCTGAACGGCTTCCGGTATCGTCATAAAATAACGGGTAATTTCGGGATGCGTTACAGTTACGGGACCACCCTCGGCTATTTGCTTTCGAAAGGTCGGAATAACCGAACCGTTGCTTCCGAGAACGTTTCCGAAACGAACTGCGGTAAAGCATACCGTCTTTGAATGCGAAGCCTTATCTTGCATCATCATCTCGCAGATGCGCTTTGTGGCGCCCATAATGGATGTGGGATTTACCGCTTTGTCTGTAGATATCAGAACAAACTTGTCCGCTACATACTTTTCGGCCATATCCATGCAGTTCTTTGTTCCGAGAACGTTATTTATCACAGCTTCTTTAGGATCATGCTCCATAAGAGGAACATGTTTATGAGCCGCAGCATGGAATATCACATGCGGCCTGTACCTGCAAAACAATTCCTCGACTCTGGCGCGCTCTCTTACCGAACCTATGTTAACGTCAAGTTCAATATGCGGATATTTTTTCCGCATCTCGTTTTGAAGTTCATGCACGGAGTTTTCATAAATATCAAAGAGTACAAGCCTTCTGGGTTTAAATTTTGCTATCTGCCGGCAAAGCTCTGAACCGATAGACCCGCCGGCACCGGTAACAAGAACTATTCTATCCTCCAAATAAGAACTTATGCCCTTAAGATCAACACTTACCGCCTCTCTTCCGAGAAGGTCCTCAATATCTACGTCCCTTAGGTCCTTAATGCTTACCCTATCATTTATAAGGTCAATAAGGGAAGGCATAATTTTAATTTTGCACTTTGTTTTGTGGCAGATTTCTACTATTTCCGCAATCTGTTTTTTTGTTGCGGAAGGAATGGCAATAATAATTTCGTCTATAAAGTAATGTTCAGCCAAATACGGAATCTTTGTGCGATCGCCGGCAATTTTTACCCCGGCAATCCTTTGTCCTATTTTAGCGCTGTTATCATCTACTGCAATTACTACCTTTTGTGGCTGGTCCCTGTGCATGGCGACTTCTTTAATCATGGAAGCTCCTGCGTCTCCGCAGCCTATAAGCATAATTCGCTTTACCCTGTCAACTCCGGCAACACCGCCGCCGATTTCCAGAGGCGTTCTTCTTATATTAAAAGTCCCCGGAGTTTTAAGGTTTCGCATAAGCCTGTACGCAAAACGCACTCCACCCACAAAGGTGACATCCAAAAGGCCGTCTATGACATAAACCCCTCTTGGCAGCGCCTGACCTGCAAGCACTAAAAACAAAGTGGCAAAAGCACAAGAAACAATGCAGGTTATTACTATCTTGGCAAGCTCCTCGGCACCGGCGTATTTCCATAAAGTCCGGTAAAGCCCCATAAGCCAGTATACAATGATTTTAATAGCTGTCAGCGCCCAAAAATATTTTGCATATACAGCGAAATATGCTTCGAACGTCGGCGAAGACGCCGAAAATTCAAACCTTATCAAAAGCGCCAGTATATACGCAACATTAGCGAGTATTGTATCAAGCAGCACAAGCGCAAACAGTTTCAGTCTACTAACCATATCATCCTTCTTTTTTGCTCAGATTCAAAAGACTGGCCAGATAGTCAAGTTCTTCGAATTTCGCCGCATACAGGAGAATGAAGTATACCACGATTGCCGTCAGCACCGCAAGCCCGAGAAGCACCATACGGGGCATCCAAACAGCGTTTCCGACAAAGTAATAAACCGCATAGGAAACTGCACAAGACAGGACGGAAAACAGCACAACAAGACCCGGCTTCTTAAATGACGTAAGCAACGTGATGTTCGGATACTTTTTGCCGAACATTATATACAACATACAAGTGGCGATTATACCGCTGATACTTGTAGCAAGGGCCAGCCCGGCGTGCCCCATAAACTTTACAAGTATCAGGTTCAAAACAATGTTAACAAAAACTGCAACCCCCGAACACAGTACCGGGATCTTCGTATCCTGCATAGCGAAATAAGCTTTGTCAAGAAGCAGTCTCACACCGGTAAAAACCACGCCTATCGAATAATAAAAATATGCTGTCGCGGTAAGCCGGGTAGCCTCTTCGGTAAAAGCTCCTCTTTCGTAAACGACCTGAACTATCTGGTTGCTGTACAGCATAGACCCCATCATAATAGGCGTCAAGATAAGAATTATAAGATTAATCCCTTTATCCATTATGTTCGAAACTTTGTCATATTCACCAAACGTAATTGCCTGCACCAACCTTGGGTAGAGTATTGTGACAAATACAATGACGGTAAACGATGTAACTACATTGGAAAAAAGCACTCCGTAGTTGAGTGCCGACACGGTACCTTGCCCCAAGTTCGAAGCCAGAATACGGTCTATAAATATGTTTATCTCGTTCAGACTGCTGCCTATAAATACGGGTACGGCAAGCACCATTACATCCCTGGCGGATTCAGAAAAACGAAAGTCCGGTGTATAACGATAACCCTCCCGCCGGGCGAGATAAAATTTACCCAGTCCCATTACAAAATAGCCCGATGTTATTCCGAAAATAAGCAGCTGAGGCATACCGACCTTGGCACTTATTATAATAACCGCTATGATTAAAATATTTTGTGTGTAATTAAATATCTGCTGGGCTATGAAGGCGCCCTTATATTCAAGATAAGATCCGAAAACATTCGCAAAGACGGAGCAAACCACCATGATAAACGCAAATCTGGTGTAGAAAGCGGTCAGTTCCGCAGCTTCTCCCGTAAAACCCGGAGCAAACAGCGCCACCAGCTGCTTCGCGAAAATTCCCCCGAAAACAGCCACCACAGTCGTTGCTATAAGCAAAAAATTTACAACCTGACTTGTAAACCTGTTTCCTTCTTCCTCGCTTGTTTCTATTTTCTTTGAAAAAATCGGCATATACGCAGTCAGAGTAGCCGAAACTATCATGGAAAGAAGATTATTCGGTATTGAAAGAGACATGGTATATGCATCGGTAACCATTCCGGCACCAAAATAGTTTGCCAATATAAGCTCTCTGGTAAAGCCGAGCAGCTTGGAAATGACAGTCATAAACGAAAGAACGACCGCCAGTTGCGCAGTTGTAAGTCTTTTTTTACTCATACCCTTAAAAAACACTTTGGTAGATATAACTTTATTATTATACTTGAAATGGCTGGCAAAGTAAATTGTTTGCATATGAAATAACTTTATTATATAATGACTTGGTTATTATACATGAAGTTTGGAGGAAGAAATGGCAAAGACTTCAAAACCAAAACTTATCGACTACAGAAATGATTATGCATTTGCGATGAGTCACGCTGTAAGTATCGATTCAAGCGCAAGCGTACTCAATATGATTCCCATAGCATGCTTCGCCGCTCTGGTAATACTTGTTGTACGTATGCACACATACTACAGGCCTATGTCCCAGTTTTTCTGGACTACCCAGACGGACGAGAGCCAGTTATCGGATTTTTTCAGCTATAACAAAATGGTAATGGTGATAGTATCAGCCATCATAGCCCTTCTTATGATACTATTCAGAATCACCACTCAGTCTCTGGCAATCAAGCGTAGCTATGCGTACATTCCAATGGGAGTTTATTCGCTGTTTGTCATACTCTCGTATGTGTTCAGTGAATATAAGGTATTTGCTCTTTGGGGATGGAATGACCGTTTTGAGGGAACCATTCCGCTTCTCTGCTATATGATAATGCTTTTTCTAACTATAAACAGCGTCAATACCGAGCAGAACGTAAAACAGATCTTAGTGCCAATAGCAATAAGTGTGACCTTGTTGTCGTTGCTCGGCATTTCACAGGCGCTTGACCAAGACTTCTACAGAACGGTTTGGGGACAAAAGCTTCTGGTTCCCAACCTGCCGCTTGTTGCCGGCGGTACAACGTGGGAGGCAATAGATCAGGCGGCCGCAAACGGCGAACTTTACCTGAGGTTTACGTTTGTTAATAAGGAGATTTACCAGACTGTTTATAACATAAACTATGTATCCTTCTACCTCACCCTGCTTGTCCCTCTGTACACGATGCTGTTTTTAAGGGAAATGCAGGACAAGGACGGAAAACTCCATAGAAGAATTGTGCTTGGTTTACTTATAGCATTGATGATATACAATCTGATCGGCTCTCAGTCCTCGGGCGGATACCTGGGTATAGGTGTAGCATTTATTGTTGCGATAATACTATTTAATAAACAGCTTATTAAATGGATCAAGCCCCTGCTCATAGTGTTTTTAATTGTAGCCATTGTAATGGCTACAACCGTGGGAAGATGGTGGCCAGAAATTTCAGCGGCGGTAAAATCCGTTCTGGGACTTAATTCTACCGTAAATCTTGAAGAAGAAAGTGAACCTCAAACAAAACCCTCTGCAGGCTCAGTAGCCCCGACAATAGATTACATGCTAACTAACGGCAACACCGTAACAATGTCAATCAACGGAGAAGAGCTCATTGTCGCCGCGGAACTTGAATCGGATACTGTAAAAAGTCTGAGCGTCTGCGATAAGGATGGAAAAGTCCTTGAGTTAATCCAGATAGAAGACAGCGCAGTCCACGAGATTAATGACGATCGATTCCGGAACTATGCGACAGTAGCAGTTGCCTACGACGGAAACCGCTATTTCGTTCAAATAACAACCGCAGGTCATGCATGGAATTTTGTTCCGGAAAACGGCGAGATGTTCTTTTATGCCGGAACAGGAAAGACGGTCAAGCTCGAAAAGGTGGAAACCTGGGGATTTAAAAACAACCCCTGGTTCGGTTCAGGTCGAGGAAGCATCTGGGCCCACTCCTTCCCGCTACTCAAACACACACTGCTTTGGGGTTCCGGTGCCGACACTTACTGCGCCGTATATCCTCAGCACGACTATGCACGTAAATGGAACGAAAACGGCAACAGTGCCGCCAATCTGTATCTTATAGTTGATAAACCTCATAATATGTACCTGCATGCAGGAATAGGCACAGGCTGCATTTCCCTGTTGGCCCTGCTTGCGCTGTACGGAATCTATCTTGTTCAGAGCTATAAGCTCTACAGAAAAAGAGACTTCGGAAACGACTACCTGCTCTTTGCGGGTGCAGGAACCTTCCTTGGCGCTACCGGTTTTATGGTAACAGGAATGGTCAACGACAGTACCGTATCGGTAATGCCGCTCTTCTACACCTTGCTCGGAATGGGTATCGCTATAAACATGATCATTAAACGCCGCGATGCTAAAGGGCTCGCCGCAAATTCACAGTAGGAGGACCACAGAGAAAATGGTATTCGAAAAAATTCGCGATATTATCGCAGAGCAGCTCGATGTTGATGCATCTGAGATTACAATGGAAACAAGTCTGACAAAAGATCTTGAGGCAGACAGCCTTGATGCCGTAGAAATCATTATGGCTATCGAAGAGGAGTTCGAAATTGAAATTCCGGACGAACAGGCTGAAAACTTCCAGGTAGTAAAGAATCTCGTTGAATACGTAA
>CAYFUZ010000036.1:0-12879 GCA_964346675.1 uncultured Oscillospiraceae bacterium
CGCCGATGATACTTGGTTGGAAGCGACCCGGGAAAGTAGGACGTCGCGGCTTTTTATTTAAGCACCTGTTTTACAGGTGCTGTTTTTATGATATAATTTATTATATGTATACAATAGCGGAATACATTGTTTTTGTTTTGATGTGCCTGCCCGTAATCGTTCTTGGTATATGGTTATTTTTACGTATATTTAAAGACATAGTTTTGATGAACCGCGCCGATAAAAGAGCCAGAGAGCAGGCTGCGGAAAAAGAAAACAAGGCAAGGATCAAGCAAAAAAAGATAAATGACAACTACAGAAGGCGCAGAGGTAGCGAAATTGAATAGAGGTTTTTTTATAAGTTTTGAGGGTCCCGACGGTTCAGGCAAGACAACTCAGGCAAAGTTGTTTGCGGAATATTTACGGGCAAAAGGATACGACGTGCTGCTTACAAGGGAACCCGGCGGCACCGAGATTGCCGAGAAAATCCGAAATCTTATCATGAACACCGAATACAGCGAGGAGACTCCTCTTACGGAAATGCTTCTGTTTGCGGCGCAAAGAGCGCAGAACGTAAGCGAGCTGTTGCGTCCTGCAGTGGAAAACGGAAAGATAGTAGTTTGTGACAGGTTCATCGATTCGTCAATAGCTTATCAGGGCTACGGAAGAATGCTGGGAGAACAGGTTAATACGGTAAATGAAATCGCGGTTCAGGGCTTTATGCCGGACATGACGTTTTTTCTTGATATTTCTCCGGAGGCCGCCAAGAAAAGAAACATGACAACAGAAAAAGATGACAGGCTTGAGCTTGAGAGCGAGGAGTTCAGAAAACGCGTATATAACGGCTATAAAGTTCTCGAGCAAACTTATAAAGACAGGTATATTAATATAGATGCTTCCAAAAACATCGAGGAAGTTCAACAGCAAATCAGGAATGAATTTGATAAAAGAACCGCAAAACAATAAAAGAGTAGCTGAGCAGCTGGAAACCATGCTTTCCTTCAAGCGAAGCGGTCATGCTTTTTTGTTTGTCGGCGGAAATGCCGCTGCAAGAAGCGAAATAGGTATGTGGCTGGCTGCTAGGGTTCTGTGCGCAGATGAGCTTTCCGAACGGAAATTCATGCATGGAAATCATGAGGATTTTATACTCGTGGAAAAGCCCGAAGACAGGGAAAGTATCCTTGTTTCACAGATAGAAGAGCTTGTGGAAAGACTTTCTTTTAAGCCCTTCGGAAGCTGTTACGCAGTACTTGTCAGCGACGCACATTTGATGCGCAAGGAAGCTCAAAACAAGCTTTTAAAGACCCTTGAAGAACCCGTGAGTGAGGCTGTAATAATTTTGCTCACGGAAAGGATTGAAGCCGTACTTCCGACCGTAAGAAGCAGGTGTGCCTGCTATATGTTGGAGGAGGCCGAATCACATCATACGGAGGAAATAAAAGCTGCGGCCGATTTGCTTGTACGGCTTGTAAAAGACCGCGCGCCGTACTACAAAAAAAAGGCTGCCATTGAGCCGGTGCTTGCCGAAAAAGACAGGCAGCGTGAAAAGGCCATTGAGCTCATTGATACATTTGAAGAGGCGCTGGAGAAGGAGCTGCTCACGGGAACAGATGAGATATCATTGTTTTCACGAGCTTTAAGACAGGCTGAAACCAGCAGAAGGTATTTGAAACAGGTGCACAACGTGACATATACGCTTAAGCAGATGTGTTTGCGTGTGTAAGGAGGTATTATGGTTAAAGTATGCGGTGTAAAATTCAAAGGTGCCGGAAAGATCTATTATTTTGATCCGGGCAACCTGAATCTTATTCTCGGCGACGATGTTATAGTAGAAACCGCAAGAGGTATTGAGTACGGAACGGTGGCCATGGAGGTTTCGCTTGTTGACGAATCGGATGTTGTTCAGCCGCTGAAGCCGGTTATAAGGGTGGCGAATGAGGACGACAAAAAACAACACGAGGAGAATTTAGCCAAGAAAGAGCATTCTCTCGCCGTTTGTCAGGAGAAGATAGATAAGCGCGGGCTTGAAATGAAGCTTGTCGACGTTGAATATACTTTCGACAACAGCAAGGTAATTTTTTATTTCACAGCCGATGGAAGGGTTGATTTCAGAGATCTTGTAAAGGATTTGGCCTCCGCATTCAGAATCAGGATAGAACTGCGTCAGATAGGTGTAAGAGACGAAACAAAGATGATGGGAGGAATAGGCTGCTGCGGAAGACCGCTGTGCTGTGCTACCTGGCTTCATGAATTTGCTCCGGTTTCGATTAAAATGGCCAAAGTTCAGAATCTTTCACTCAATCCGACAAAAATTTCCGGAATTTGCGGAAGGCTTATGTGTTGTCTGCAATACGAGAACGAAACATATATCAGTCTCAAGAAAGGCATGCCGGATGTAGGTGAGCATATCACCACACGCGACGGCAAAGCTGTAGTTTACGATGTGAACATATTCGAAAATGAGATTAAGACCAGATTGATACTCGACGAGAAAGGGAGCGCCGACGGTTCCGAAAAGCTTTCTTCAGAATTTTATATTTACGGCAAGGAAGAGATTACCAGAAGCTCCAAAAAGAGAAGCAGCGACAAAGTCAGGAAGGAAGAAAACAGAGAAGCGGAAGCTACCGAGGAAGAGCTTAAGGCTCTTGAAGATTAATGGGCTATCGCATTGATGAAATAGGCTTCGGAGGAAGAAGGTTAAAGCAGGACGCCGATGCCTTTTGTTACGGGGTGGATGCCGTTCTTTTAGCGGATTTTTGCAATGCCGCAGACGGGGAAAAGATACTTGATCTTTGCACCGGAAACGGTGTTGTTCCTGTCATAATAAGCGCTTTTTGTGACCCTTCCGAGATTGTCGGCGTTGACTTTCAGGAGGCGGCGGTAGCTTTGGCCGAGGAGAATGCAGTCCTTAACGGATTGAACAATCTGAGATTTATATGCGCGGATATAGCGGAGAGGGGAAATCTTCCCTTTGACGGGAGCTTTGATCTTGTAAGCTGCAATCCGCCGTATTTTGAAAAGGGCAGAGGTCTGTGCAGCAGTGCAAGCGCAAAACTTGCCGCAAGACACGAAACGACGGCTACTCTTGAAGATTTTGTCGCAGCGGCAGCGGCGGCTCTTAAAAGCGGAGGAAGGTTTTGCATGGTTCACAGGCCGTCCAGGCTTGCGGATATAATTGAAGCCTCAAGAAAACACGAGCTTGAGCCTAAACGTCTGAGAATGGTAGCTCCGCGCAGCAATGAGGCACCGAATATACTGTTAATCGAATGTATTAAAGGCGCCGGCAAGGAGCTTAAGGTACTTCCCGAACTTGCGGTAAGAACCGACGACGGGGAATTTACCGAGGAAATTAAAAAAATTTACGGCAAATAAACCGTCAGTGCCAAAATAACGTAAAAATTAAATAATAATCAAATAGTAAAGAGACAAAAGGGATGTTGACGCAAGGCAACATCCCTTTTTTGAATGAGTTTAACCGTAGATTCCGAAAAAATTTACGGTTATTTTTCATAGAAGATAATCCGAAACTGCAAAAAAATAAAAAATAGTGACATATTGTCACACTACAAAAAAAAGTTTGAAGATAAAATGACACTGATAGATAGTATCTTATTTTTGGAGGTTATGGAAATGGGAGAACCGATTGCAGAAGTAAAACCGCAGGAAGACGGTGTTTTGCTTGTTATTTTCGAAAGCGGTAATTCGGTCAGGTTGGATATGATGCCGAGATTTGCCACTTATCGTTTCGGTGTGCTCTCTAACCCCGATATCTTTACAAGTGCGAATACCGATGGGAACTTCGTCCGATGGTACAAAAACGGAATGGTAGTGGCGGAGCTCGGATTCGGAGAAATCATTAAAATGGTGCTTGGAGAAGCATATTAATAAAGCACCTTAACAAATTGAACGGAATATACATTGACGAGAAAAAAGGACACAGGGTATAAGGAGGGATATACAAGTGAAAAGAAGTATGTTTTTAAAAAGAGTCCTCAGTGTGTTGCTGATATGCGGCATAGTACTGGGTCTTGTGCCAAATGTAATGCTGCCGGTATTTGCGGCAAGCAACTTGGCAGTAGGGTTCGAAGGGCAGGATGCGGATATATTTTCCGCTCTGGGATTCGACACCACGATAAAACCGGAAAGCTATGACGCAGAAACTACGGATAACCCGTACGGTCGGGATAAGTTGACCGGAAATCAGGTCTTTGAACTTCTGACGGCATCTTCGACAGGAACAAAGATTTACGGGAAAGACAACAACAGTGTTTCTGCGACATCAATATCCGGAGTACCCAGCGGCGGAGGGAATATCCCTCTGAAAATGTTTGCCGTGGCAAGTGCCGATTTTGATGGTGACGGACTCAACGGTGAAGCGGTATATGTCGGCTACACCGATATAAACTATACGAGTACGGCTATTTCGAACCTGTATTTGTGTATTTATGACGGCGTGGACAATGTATATAGCGCAACCAAACAGGTGGGAGCGATAAGTCCCGTCAATACGGTGCCCGCAGGCCATGTCTCTGCCGGAGTACAACTAGAACTTGACGTCGCATGGCAGAATCTGCTTCAGGTTGCCGCAGGCGACTTTGACGGAGACGGGGTTGCCGAGATTGCCGTTTACATCGGCGAAAAAGGCAAGGCCCGTGTCGATATTTACAAATATCAAAAAACTTCTCAATCAGGTGCAAACGACTGGTTCAATCTTTCTAATTGGAGCCGTGTTTGGAGCCATGCGCTCAGTGCCGATGTTGTACCCAACATGGTTTCCCTCTGCGCCGGCGATTTTAACCGTGACGGTGTTGACGATTTGGCAATTTCAGGCGGCAGCGCAGTATTTTATCAACAGGGAGGTACTACATTTCATTCACCTTATCTCCAAAAGAGCAAGGCGACTGTACTGTGGGGCGGGAAAAGCGGCATGCTGCAGACCGGCACAGCCTTGAACTTAAACGAAAGTGAGCTGGGCGAGCAAGTGCGTGTAAGCCTTATTTCCGGCGACCTGAACGGTGACGGATACAAGGAATTGATTGCTACCGGGCAGCCTCAGAGTGATTTGGCGGCATTTGCCAGTGGCGTAGGCTTAATTGGTCTCAAGCATACCGGCAACACCAGACGTACAATCAGCACATATGTATATGATGCTAAGCGTGGGCTTGTCAAGGATACTTGCGGTTTGCATAAGCCGATAGACGGCGAGTATATAACCATAAGTACCGGTGAGAACAGTACGACAACGAGCTGGCAGAGCGGTATCGGACGCTAAGTATGTCGTGGTGATTCGCACAACAGGAAGCGGAATAGGCAGAATGGAGGTTATAGCCGACGATCAGGAGATAGCGGACAGAAGCACTGTGCAGATCGGCACCAAGCTTAGTATTAATGCGATACCCGGAGACGGCATGATGCTCAGGAGCTTGACAATAAACGGCTTCGACTTTATAAACGGCAATGACTATGAGGTTTATGCCAACACGGAAATCTGCGCGGAATTCACACCTGAGAAAGGACTTCCGTACTATCTTGATGCTGCGGGCAGAAGGATATTTATCGGATTCGCTTACGATATAAACGGAGACGGAGATATCAGTGCAGGTGAGTATCTCGCTCCTGTGGGAACCAAAATCGAGGACAGTGAAAATTCAAGAAGCTTTAGCGACATAGCCGGACATTGGGCCGAAGACAGTATCAATTTTGTGACGGCGAGAGAAATCTTCCTTGGCACTTCAGCTACAACCTTTGATCCTAATCAAATCGTAACCCGAGCGATGTTCGTTACCGTTCTCGGACGTCTCTACGAACGCAGCTACGGCGAAATCCGGGATCCGGAAAAGCGCATGTTCACAGACTGTGATTACAACAGCTATTACGGAAAGTATGTTGATTGGGCCACATCGCTTGGAATAATCAAGGGCTACGGCGGCGGACTCTTCGGACCGGATAATGAAATAAATCGTGAACAGATGGCAACTCTGATTTATAACTACGCCAGAGTTCTCAGAAAGGTTCCGTATGTCATGGATAAAACTCTGTACTACACGGATGCCGCTTCAATATCTACATGGGCATTTGACGGAGCGATCTTCTGTCAGACAACGCAGCTGATTCGCGGAAGAATCGACGGATCGTTCGCTCCCAAGGAAAACGCAACCCGTGCGGAAACGGCAGCTATCCTGGCACGTATCATCCAATACGTGATGGCGGAGTAGCATCTGCTGATAAGCGTAAATAATTATACAATTAAAACTTAAAAAGCTGTGCGGGGATGATTCCCCGCACAGCTTTTATAATTTGTTTGATCAGCTAAGGCTTTCTTTGCTTTGTACCCGGTTTCAGAACTACTCTTTTTTCTTTATCTTGGGTTTTTGTGCGTTTGAAAACAGACTGGCAAGACTGCTGCCGGC
Organism: uncultured Oscillospiraceae bacterium; assembly: GCA_964346675.1. GTDB lineage: Bacteria > Bacillota > Clostridia > Peptostreptococcales > Anaerovoracaceae > RUG13409. The sequence continues at coordinate 6,390 of CAYFUZ010000036.1, forward strand.
GTTAATAATTCCGGTCATGGCGGCGATAGTTCCTTTATTGGTGCTTACTATGCTTGACAGGTCGGACATTGAGTCCGAGACTTTTTTTAAAGCAATTTTGGCATCGGTGGTACCCACCTTGGCATTCTCGGTAATAACGTTTACATCATCGAGTACTTTGTTTACCTTGTTTATGGTTTCCTTAAGCGGCACCATATTCCTTGCAAGCTTAAGTATCATAACTATGATAATAATTATAGCAACCACGGCTACTATGAGCAGTATCCAGGTAAGCAGTTCCGTTAAAGTGAAAGTGAATGTTATTGGCATTGTGATAAATCCTCCCCCCTTTTTATCTTTTATAAAACAATTATGCACTAAGCAACAATATTTTACAAGGCGGAATTATATGCTATAATAAAATCAATTATGGCTAAGTATATTATTGAACAATCGGGACCTCTTGTCGGAGAGGTCGAAATAAGCGGTTCCAAGAATGCGGTTCTTCCCATTCTTGCGGCAACCGTACTCACGGACGGTGTTTGCGAAATCAACGATGTTCCGTACCTCAAAGATGTGGAGGTAATGTGCAGGATACTTTCATCCATCGGAATGAAGGTTGACCCGAACTGGAAGGAGCATACAATTACCGTTGACGGTTCCGGCTTGAATTCTTCGCATGTGCCTTATGATCTTGTAAAATTAATGAGGGCTTCGTTCTTTGTTATGGGACCTCTTCTTGCAAGAACCGGCAGCGCAGTGATTTCTCTTCCGGGAGGATGTGCCATAGGAAACAGACCCGTCGATCTGCATCTTAAAGGATTAAGAGGTCTAGGCGCCTATATAGTGCAGGGCGAGGGTGAGCTTTCCGCAAATGTTGATGAACTAAAGGGCGCTCTTGTGTATCTTGACTTCCCGTCGGTAGGGGCCACCGAGAACATTATGATGGCAGCCGTCCTGGCTAACGGAGGTACGACTATTGAAAACGCCGCGGAAGAACCCGAAATAGTAGATCTTGCATCTTTCCTAAACAAAATGGGAGCCAAGATAAAGGGGGCCGGAACGGATACCATCAAAATAGAGGGTGTCTCAAAACTTCACGGCGCAAGGCATACGGTAATTCCCGACAGAATAGAAACCACCACCTTCATGATTGCCGCCGCGATAACAAGAGGAGACATACTGGTAAAGAACAGCGTTCCGGATCACGTAAGGCCTATAATGGCCAAGCTCATAGAGTGCGGCGCAGTTGTGAACGACGAGGTGGACGGACTCAGAGTAAGAGGGGATATAAATGAACTTGTGGCTACGGGGATTAAAACGCTTCCGTATCCGGGTTTTCCGACGGATGCACAGGCACTGTTTATGGCTTTGCTTACAACCGTAGAAGGCGAGAGCTCCGTAATTGAAACCGTGTTTGAAAACAGGTTCATGCATGCGGCTGAATTGTCCAGAATGGGCGCTAATATAAGGGTCGAGGGTAATACGGCCTTTGTGCCCGGAAATAAGCACCCTCTTGCCGGAGCAAGCGTAGTAGCTACCGACCTCAGAGCGGGCGCAGCATTGGTTCTTGCGGGACTTGCCGCAAGCGGCAAAACCGAGTTGTCCGATATTTATCATATCGAAAGAGGCTATGACGATTTCATAAGCAAGCTCAGAGCTCTCGGGGCTAAGATTGAAAAAAGCGATGATTAAATAAAAATGGGCGTGCTTATAGGATTTTGCAGCTTTATATTGTCGACCGCTGTAGGGCTGGCTGTAATATTTATTACGGACCAGCCGTTTTTAAACGATATAAGCGCTCTGAAACTGCTTGAAACAACCGGGTACAGCCGGGAGGCTATAATTGAGAATTACAAGGCCGTTATGAATTATCTCAATCCGTTTTATCGGGGTGAGTTCAGCCTTCCGAGCATGAAGTTCAGTGAAAAGGGAGCAGGGCATTTTGCCGATTGCAAGCCGATATTCAATTCGTTTTTTGCGGCGGGTATGATATGCCTTATAGTAATTCTTTGCTTTGCGCTTTTTTATAAAAAGAAAAGCGTCAAGCTGTTTGTCGTGGCGGGGTTTTCAAGCATGGCAGTTCCCGCTCTGCTTTCGGCGGGAGCCTTTTTATCGTTTGAAAAATCATTTATACTGTTTCACAAGCTGTTTTTCAATAATTCCGACTGGCTGTTTGACCCCGGCCAAGATGAAATAATTAATATACTGCCCGAGGAATTTTTTCTGCACTGCGTGATGCTTATAGCGTGTTTTTGGATACTCGCAGCGGTGATTTTATTTGCAGCGGCGTACTTTTACCATAAAAAGGCGGGATAAAAGCATGAAATCAAAAATTAAAAAATTTAAAGGTGCGGTAGCTATAGGTCTGGCTTTGTTTGTTGCAACTGCCGGAATAGTGCAGTCGCTTACAGATGATGACTCTCCCAATGCTTTGCCGGAGCCGGTTTTGACCGTTGAAACTCAGGCGCTTCCGCCCGAGGCGGAGTTTGTGCCTGCGGAAACTCCCGAAGAAGAAATTAAAAAAATAAAAGCAAAGAAAGGGGAAAGCATGCTGAGTTTGTATATACACACCATAGGCTACGCTCTTAGTACGGCTTTGAATGTAGCTCTGAAAACCCTTGTTACGCCCGTTATGGGGAAACTTTTGTTCTGGGTGTGCATAGCAATAGTAACAATAGCGGCATTGGTCATAGGCCTTAAGGCTGCGTTTCCCGATATTCCGTTCAAGGAACTGCTTAATCCAAAGAGAATAGCACTTGCTGTTTTGGGGGTAGTAGCGGCCTGCGCCGTGTGCGAGTTTTTGCCGGCCTATATTTCCGAAATTGATGAGTGGATGCTTTACATACGCTTCGGAGTCACTCTGCTCATAACATTTGTTTTGACTCAGATGGCGGAGAAGGCGATAATCAAGCCCCGCTAGATTCCGCTCGGGTTTTTCTGCATAATGACCGGAACAATTTGTTTCTTTCTGGAGAGTACGCCCGGAAGGAACTGTCCTTGCTCGAAATCATCCCCGAATGTGCGCGTCAGAAAACTCATCTGTCTGGAGTAGGCATAGATATAGGATCCCTGCGCGAGAATATCGGTGATAACAAGCATAGAGGATAGAATCTCTTCATCACTGAGGGTATTTTCTTTAAGAGTATCCAGAATTTCTGTTTCCCGCATGAGAATGCTGTCTCTATCCATAGTATAAAGCTGAGAAATGCCAAGGCTTCTGCCGCTGACATCAAATCGTTTGAAATCACGCTTTAACAACTCTTCCATAGGTTCACTCGGTTCTATGCGGCTTCCGATTATAAACATCTTTTGCGCATACTCGTTGCGGTTTTCCACCACATTTTCGAGTCGCGCTATCGCCTCACGGTCAATAAGGGTTGAAGTGGGAGAAAGAAGATTAAGTGTATCCGAAAGAATGCCGCTCAAAAGCAGGCCTTTTATGCTCTTTTCAGGATCTATTCCGGCCTCTTCGTAGAGCCTTTCTACTATCGTGCAGGTACTTCCCACAGGTTCATTTCTAAAGTATATGGGTTCGTGTGTGAACAGGTCTCCAATGCGATGGTGGTCCACAACTTCCAGGACATTTGCCTGCTTGATTCCCGGCGCTGACTGTGCGGATTCATTGTGATCCACTAAAATCACGTTCTTTCCCGAGGAAATGAGTACATGCCTTCTTGCGATAATTCCAAGATATTTGCCGTTCCGATCAACCACCGGATATGTGGAAAAATTAGTGGACTCCATCACCTCTATCGCCACTTCCAAAAGATCGTCTTCCCTGAAAATTTTAAGACCTTCGGTAATCGCAATTTGTCCGATTTCGTTACACTGAACAAGAAGTTTTGAGATAGTGTAGGTGTCCATATCGCAGGACAGAATTCCGGTACCGCTTGTTTTTGCTTTTTCACATATATTTTCCGGAAGTGTGTGAGCGCCGGAAAGAAGAATCATCGGAACACCGTTTTCAATGGCGCTTTCGATGACGTCATAGCGGTCACCTACGATTAGGATTCTTTCGGGGGTCATAGCGCTGAGTAATTTTTTATTTGTAGGATAATATGCCGCCACGGAGATTTTTCCGCAGTATCTGTTCGCACAAGGCGTCAACTCCTTGCCCTTTAATATGGTTTTCAGATGCTTGAGCGATGTGTCGAGATGGTATATATCACCCTGAATCATTCTCATAGCCAGATCATGCATGGTTACAAGTCCTGTAAGATATCCCTGTTCATCCACTACGGCAAGGGAACGCTGCGCATTCCGGTGCATTTTGTTGAAGACTTCATCTATTGACTCGTCCGCCGTTACACCTTCCGATTTGTTATAAGGGACATCTTTTATCTGAGTTTTGACATCTTCAAGCAAAGGAGGCTCTTCTACACCGAAGTATTTCAATACAAATGAACTTTCCTTGTTGATTGGACCCAATCGGTAGGCTTTAGCGTTTACTCCTTGAAGATGTTTGAGTTCCGCAAGTGCCAGCGCGGAACAAATGGAATCCGTATCAGGATTTCTGTGGCCGAAAATGTAAATCATAAACTCTCCTCGCAGTGTTTTTACAATAATTAAATTATGGCAGTTTTTTCAGTGAATTGCAATAAAGGAGATTCTTCAATAAGCGCTTCCTGCCTGCCGGGCTTAAAGATAAAAAGCCAATGTTATGTCGAGCAAAATTTATTTTAAAGATGCAATTGCAGGTGAACAAATTAAATGTTTAAGATAAAATTTAACACGTGGAATACAAAGGTTGAAAAAGATATAAAATCAAAACAAATATATTCCACAATGCGTATCAAAGGTTGATAATATATATCGCTACCATTCTTTTAAACGTGATTTAATATGGAACTTATACTTGAAGAAAAATCCATATCCGCCAACAGCATGAGAAACTGTCATAAAATCATGCTTGATATTTTTGGTGAAGATGTCGAGCTCGTTGAGTATTGGGGACCCGTTCAAATGTGCGTATTTTATTTGGAATATCATTATTCCCCCCGTGATTATAAAATAATCATGGAATGCGAACGCGGATTTATTGTTATAGAAGTACAGGATAAAGCCGGTAATGTTTTCTGGCCGTTAATGGTATTCCCCAAGGCCAATTATTTTCATTATGCAGACGTTGAAAAGTATGAAGAAACCATAGAATATATTAAAGAACTGATAGAAAAAGAAAACTTTATCTTGGTCGAAGGCAACTGCCCTATAGGAGAACATAAGAAAGACGGATATTGGATTGATGATATCATTTATCATGTTATAAAATGTCCGAAATGCGGCTGGGAATTCACCTGCATTGTAAACACCTACAGAGGCGGCGGTTCATTTACAAGAGGACGATAAGTTGGAGTTTGTAAGGATAAAAGCATGAAAGAAGTAATACTTAGCGCAGATGGAGACAGTATTTTATACTTAGTTCCGGATGTTGTTGCTGAAAACCTGGAAGAATACTGCCTTGAGTTTTGTTCAAACTGGCTCCGTAACAGTCCGGATGCCGAAAAGTATAGAAAAGGAGGCATTCTTTGCTATACAGAAAGCGATTTTATTGATTATTTGAATAAGCACATTTTCCCCGATTGCGAATCGAAAATGATCAAAAATCTGGGATGGACAGATTTTGGAGAAAACCTGCCTGTAGCGTATAAGGAACATCCTTACTATAATTTCTAAGCAACAACTTCCAGTTTATCGTGAGAGTGAAACGATAGCTTTTGAATAAATCCACTCTCCGAACATAAGGAGACTACGAAAAAGCTCATGTATATCGAGAGCAGAGAACATTTGCATTCTCTGCTTTTTTTAATGCTTTGGAATACAATGCTTTCCGAGAACAAAAAAACGATATAGCGACTGATAAGATTTATCAGTTGCCATATCATGGAGCGGGTGAAGGGAATCGAACCCTCGATGCCAGCTTGGGAAGCTGGAGTTTTGCCATTAAACCACACCCGCAAGCAATGAATATGATATCATACCGGCATCATATTTTGAAGAAGAATTTATAAAAGCGGAAAACATATGTTTCCGCTTTTAATTTACGTTGTGTCAGATTTTTTGTTTATAAGTTCACAGTTTTTCGTTTTGCGGTTAATGTGAATTTCCACGAAATCCGTATCTGTTTTTCTTTCAATGATCAAATCCTCGGGGCTGACGGCAAATATGCGCATAGAACCCGATTTAAGGCTTTCATGGGCATGGTAGAAGCGGCACAGTTCTTTATAGAACTCCATAAGGACGGAGTCTTCGTGACCCCATGGATAGCTTCGTCTGTTATCAGGGTCGACTCCGCCTTCAAGGCCGGCTTCGTCTCCGTAATAAATGACCGGGACACCGGGGAGAACAAAGGTAAGAAGCACTGCCATCTGCATCTTTTTTTTATCCCCGCCCATCAGGCTGAGAATTCTTTCACGATCGTGGCTGCCTATAAGATTGAAGGCTCCGTAGTAGGCTTCTTTGGGGTAGTTTTCTTCACTTGAGCGCTGTCTTTCGGCCAATTCCCCTGCGT
>CAYFUZ010000037.1:0-11691 GCA_964346675.1 uncultured Oscillospiraceae bacterium
CAGTAAGCAGCAGTTCTTGGAAGAACTCCAAGACGTGGCCGAGTTTACGGGTGAAAAAATCTGGCAGCTCCCTTTAGATGATGACTTCAGAGAAATGATTAAAGGAGATATGGGCGATTTGAAAAACTCTATTGAAGGAGAGGGCGGCGGTGCCAGCGCCGCTGCCGCATTTTTAGAACACTTTACCGAAGGCAAGCCCTGGGTTCACCTTGATATAGTCGGTACGGCACGGGCGAAAAAAGCCTACGGCTATATAGCCGCCGGCGGAACAGGTGTTCCTGTTAAAACCCTATATTATTTTATAAAGAAACGTCAGAAATAAAAACCCTTTGTATTTGTGTGGTAATAGAGTAAAAAGGAACAAACAGGAGGGATTTTTGAATGGAAGAAACACAGAAAGACTATTCAACAGGTTCTTTGGAATCCGTCATCGATTCATTAAAAACAAATATCGAAACGGGTTTAACGGAAAAAGAAGTTAAAGAAAGACTTGCCGTATACGGTGAGAATAAACTTCGGGAAGCTGAAAAAGAACCGATGTGGAAAAAACTTCTAGAACAGTTTAAAGACATCATGGTCGTTATTCTTATAATTGCGGCCGTGATTTCGGGGTTTTTGGGAGATGTGATTGAATCCGTAATTATACTCGCAATAGTAATAATAAATGCGGTTTTAGGAGTTTATCAGGAAGGAAAAGCGGAACAAGCGGTAGAAGCTCTGCAAAAGATGAGCGCGCCGCATGCAAGAGTCTTAAGAGACGGCAAACAAAGTATCATAGACGCTTCCGATTTGGTTCCGGGAGACATCATTATACTTGAGGCGGGAGATATCATACCCGCAGATGCCAGAATTATCGAAAGTTCGAATATGAAGGTCGAAGAAGCCGCTCTTACGGGTGAATCCGTGCCGGTGGAAAAAGACGCGACTTTTGAAACAGATGAGACTCTCGGTATAGGAGACAGGCATAATATGCTGTACAGCTCCACCGCTATGACATACGGCAGAGGACAAGCCGTGGCAGTTGCAACCGGCGAAAACACCGAGATGGGTAAGATTGCGGAAAGACTTGCCGAAATGACCCAGGAGCTTACTCCTCTTCAGATAAATATGAATCAGTTAGGGAAATTTATAGCTGCGTTCTGTGTAGTAGTTGTAATCATTACCTTTGTTGTCGGATTCATCAAAGGCGGAGACCCGCTTGACCTGTTTATGACTTCCGTAAGCTTAGCGGTAGCGGCCATACCGGAAGGTTTGACAGCGGTTATTACAATCGTTCTTTCCTTGGGTATGAACAGAATGGCGAAAAAGAACGCGATTGTAAAAAGGTTGCTGGCTGTTGAAACCCTCGGAAGTGTAAACGTAATCTGTTCGGATAAGACAGGTACACTTACGCAAAATGAGATGACGGTTACCAAAATATATACGGGAAATACTGTTTATGACGTAACAGGGACCGGATATGAACCGAAAGGTGAAATCAGGTCTCAGAACGGAAGCCGGGAATGTGAAAACTCCGTATTGGACAGATTGCTGGAAATCAGCGCTCTTTGCAACGAAGCAGTACTCGTAGAAAAAGAGGACGGGCTTTGGGGTATCATGGGAGACCCGACCGAAGGCGCAATACTAAGCTGCAGCGCGAAAAAAGGCTTTACGAATGAGTCGGCCCTGGCAAAATATCCTCGTTTAGGCGATTTGCCTTTTGACTCCAACAGAAAAATGATGTCTGTCTTCCATGAAGGATTCGCGGAAGGAAAACTTTCTCTTACCAAAGGCGCACCCGATATAATTCTTGACAGATGTGTTAACGAGATGACAGAAAGCGGAGTCATTCCTTTGACGGAAGAAAGAAAGGAAGAAATTCTCAAGGCAAATTCGGCGTTTGCACAAACTGCGTTACGAGTTCTTGCCTTTGCATATAAGTGCCATCCCGACGGGAATTTTGATTCCGCCGAAACGGAAATGACTTTTGCGGGCCTTATGGGAATGATAGACCTTGCAAGACCCGAAGCAAAAGACGCGATTGCGATATGTACGGCCGCCGGCATAAGGGCCGTTATGATTACGGGAGACTACAAAGACACGGCCGTTGCCATAGCAAAAGATTTAGGTCTTATGAACGAGGGCGACAATGTCCTAACCGGTGCCGAGCTTGATAAGATGAGCGATGAGGAACTAAGAGCAGCCTGCGGGCATACCGCTGTTTACACAAGAGTTTCCCCCGAACATAAAGTTAAGATAGTTGAAGCGCTGCAGGCTGAGGGCAATATTTGCTCTATGACCGGAGACGGTGTAAACGACGCTCCTTCGCTCAAGAAAGCGGATATCGGCGTTGCCATGGGAATCACGGGAACGGAAGTCGCAAAAGGCGCGTCGGATATGATACTTACAGATGATAATTTCGCAACAATTGTAAGCGCGGTTGAAGAAGGAAGGATTATATATTCTAATATCAGAAAATTTGTAGGTTTCCTGTTGTCGTGCAACGTTGCGGAAATTTTTGTAATCTTTATCACCATGCTTGTAATGGGTCCCAATATGATCCCTCTGCTGCCTATACAGCTTTTGTGGCTGAATCTTGTAACCGACAGTTTCCCCGCATTGGCACTCGGGCAAGAACGAGGCGAGGCTGATATAATGCAATACCCGCCGAGAAAGAAAACCGATAAGATTATGAACCGTGAAATGGTAGCATCCGTTGCGGTTTGTTCTATCGCTATATTCCTCTGCGTATTTATTGCGTTCCAGTTGGGCATTCAAAAATACGGTGTAAGAGACGGAAAACTCGATACGCATGATCATAGTATTCAATATATGTATGTACAAGATACTGTTGAGGGAATGGAAGGGTATCCGGAAGCAACAAGTAAAAAAGATTTGGTGAATGTCAAGACAGGAGAAATTTTAAGAGCTGAAGATGACTATAAAGGACTTTATATCGTTCCGTCATACGGCGCTATGACATACGCATTTGTCGCTCTTATCTTCGCGGAGTTGCTGAAAGCTTATTCCATGCGTTCAGAACATTTCGGTGCGTTTAAGATTGGCATATTCGGAAACTCGACCTTGAATAAGGCGACTGTCCTTTGTGTACTTCTGACACTTCTGGTTATTTATGTACCGGCACTGGATATAATCTTCAATACCATTTCCTTTGACGTGATGGATTGGTTAACTATACTCCCGTGTATTATTTTACCGTTCCTGGCGGGAGAAGTATTCAAGAAGATATATTATAGAACACGTAAACCGGAAACGATGAACGCATAACGAAAAAAATAAGTATACAAAAGGAGAGATGCTACTATGAAAAACAATCATCACGCTATCGGATATCTTCCGGATGAAACGCCGCCGGTATGGAAACTGCTGCTTTATGCCATTCAGCAATTTATCGTAATGTTTCCCGCAACCGTTACAGTTGCGTTGATTACCGGCTTTCATGTTTCAACAACAATATTTGCGAGCGGTCTTGCCACCTTGTGTTTTATCCTGGTAACAAAAGGGAAAATTCCTCTGTACTACGGATCCAGCTTCTCTTATATAGGCGCAATCGGCGGGCTGATGGCATCCGAAGCCCTCGCTGAAATGACACTTAACGATAAAATTGCAGTTGCGCAGTTCGGAATTATCATGTCCGGTCTGGTTTCAATTGCCGCCGGTTTTATCGTGAAAAAACTCGGAAGAAACGCTATTGAAAAACTCCTTCCGGCAACGATTACCGGCCCGGTGGCCATGATAATCGGCTTAACGCTGGCGGGAAATGCTCTCTCTGACGCAGCCACTGCGCCCGCAGTTCCCGATTCCCAGCTTGCCCTTGCATCAAATATGGCCTGGATTATTTCTCTGGTAACCCTTCTGGCAACCATTCTGTTCTCCGTTTATTTGAAGGGGGTGCTGAGCCAGCTTCCGCTGCTGCTGGGCCCCATTCTCGGTGTAATAGTTGCTTTTATTGTAAAGCAGGCAACAGGTATTGACTTCTTCAGGGTACTTTCAGAATCCGCAGGCAGCGGAATCTTTGCGCCACCGGTCTTTACTCTGCCAAAACCGACTTTAATCGCAGTTGCAGCGATTATGCCGATTGCCATTGCGACCATCCCTGAATCCACGGCGCACGTTTACCAGCTGGATATCTATGTTAACGATCTGGCCAAGAAAAAAGGCAGCAATAAGCGGTATAATATTGCGGATCGGCTGGGAGACAACCTGATCGGAGACGGTATCGGCGACATGGTGGCCGGATTCGTCGGAGGTCCTGCAGGAACCAATTACGGTGAAAATATCAGCGCCATGGCGATTACCAGAGTGTTTTCCATTCCGGTTTTGATTGCAACAGCTATCCTTTCGATGGTTATATCGTTCTTTACTCCGCTTGTAAATGCCATCTACGGCATACCGATTGCAGTTATCGGCGGCCTGGAAATCTATCTGTTCGGAGCTATTGCCGCACAGGGAATCGCGATTATGATTGACAAGAAAGTTGATATGTTCAGCTCCAAAAACATCGCAGTAATTTCAACGATTATGGTAATAGGTCTGGGCGGACAATATGCATTCAACGGATCCATTCCATTTTTCGGAATAGAAATTCCCTGCATAGCAGGCGCCGCAATCTTCGGAATTCTGCTGAATCTGCTCCTTAGCATCGGAGAGAAAAAGCAGAAGAAAGATGCGTAAGAAAAATACAAGCATCAAAAAATCCATCGGCTCCGGAACAATCCGGAGCCGTTTGCTATTATGTAGAGGCAGAAACTTTCTGATCATCAAAGTCAGGTACGGCCATACAGTTCACAACTGTTTCAGTTGTTTGATTTCGGTGTCGCCCAATATCCCTGCAAAGCGAGCGTCATATTCTGTACAATCTTTAATATCGGAATCCGAAACCTCTGCAATTACTAGCCATCCCGCCATGTCAAAGGTATATACCTCCGGATTGTTTGTCTGAACCACATCCATAACGAATTTAGCATCTTCCACGTAAATGTCCCGGACGCTATAACGAAAAGACCCGCTGCTTGCGGAAACATAACACAGCATCAGCGTGTAATCGGCGAAGAAACTGTCATCGTAGACGGATATGACGTCATTGAAAGATGGTACTTCGGCATAACTATGCGCCATAGAGAATATATCGCCGAATGTCGCCTCAAATTGCTCAAGTTCCGATTTTGTTTCAATCTTAAAAATAGGAAGATGCCTTGCAGCACTAGCCATCATGTTTTTGCTGTTCAACGCGGAAGTAAATATAAGGCTGTCTTCCGTCCAGTTTGCATAGGTAACGATTGATGTATAAGACAATGAGGGAGGCTCGTCACCCTTGTGTTTTTCAGGATTGTTTTTGTCATCATAAATAATTTGTATGGTTCCGTCCTGATATACCAACTTACCGGATGAAATCAACTCTTCCTGCATACATTTCCGTTTTTCAACCACCAACTCTCCGTCCTGCATATTCAGTACATAATCATAATTCGATCTATCGGACAGTTCATAGCTTGCGCTGTTGGCATAATCATAGATAATAATACGATTATCGATGAGTCCGGAGCCGATGCTGAGAGATGAACAAAGATCCGGCTTGCCGTCTCCGGTCAGGTCGCAAAAATAAACGCTCCAAATCGGCATTCCGGTATACATCGTAACGATTTCTTTATCCGTTACGGCTTCCAGTTTTCCGTAATGCCAGCGGAAGGTAACGCCGGGATATTCATCAAGAGAATTTTCGCGTATGTCGTCCCACAGCATTTCATCCCCGTGAAGACAATCAAACCATTTAACAACATCGTCTGTCTTAGGACGGATATCTTCATCGATGGAATCTATTTTCCTGCAGCCCGCTGACGAAAGAATTAGCAGCAAGCAAATAAAAAGTAATGATAACTTTTTTACCATGATTGGCTCCTCACGAATTCCGATTTCCCCTATGATTATTTCGGTTCCGCGTTGTTTTTAATTGGACGTGTACGGCTTGTATACATCCTTTATGCTGTCAATGAACTCAATCAGGTACGATAAAAATTCCTGCCTGAATGCATCGTAATTCTCGGGCTTTTCGGTTCCCATGGCATTCAGGCGCTTTTCGTCATCAAATCCGATATGCACCTGAAACCATTCCGCATTGGACGAATCCTCGGCGGCAACATCGTAATCATACCAGTTTATCAGCTGATACTTTTCAACCAGCTCGTCCAGTTTGCTGAAATCGGCATATTTATTATCAAGATGTCCATAATATTTATAATCACCATTGGGCAGAAACTCTCCGCTGACACTGTGAATTCTGATTTCAAGATTATCCTTGCCTTCGGAGTCCGTAGGATGAAAACTGAAAAAATATTCGTCGGAGCCGGATTTACCTCGCTGAATAAAGTAAATCATGACATTATCAACTTTTCCGGGAAAACCTTCGGCTATTTTCTTTTGCTTCCCCCGTTCAACGATATCATCTGCCAGAGGCTTCAGCAGTTCTTGCATCCCGGCATGGAACTGATCAAAGTTTTCCGGGGCACAGTTGCTTCCGTCTGCAGAACATCTTTGACCGTCTTCAAAAAGAAAATTTATGTGAAAACCTTTGCCGTCCAATACATTCATGGCGGACTTACTGTAACCGTCCCACTTATAGCTTTCGTTCTCGATATATAAATCCTTTAATTTGGCAAGGAGTTCTTCATCCGCGTGGGCAGTAATTCCGGCATATTTTTCATTATCCATCACTTCATAGGAGAACTCATTATCCGCGATTTTATAAGTATAACTCCCGGCGCCCCTGCTTATCCTATAGGAATACGTGAATCCGACCAACTTGGTGGGGTTCGGTTTTCCTCTGAATCCTATTCCATTGGGTCCTCTTAAACCCAAACCACCATTCGCTTTGCTCTGAAAATATCCGAAAAGACCGAACAACACAACAATCACCCCCAAAATCGGCAACACTTTTTTAAAAATTTTCATGACTTTTCTCTATATCCTCGCTTTAGCCCACCGGTCCCGCAGACTCGGATACTCTGAACAGCACAACCCCGAATTCATCAAGATTAACACTCAGGAACGAATCTCCGTTGTTTACCTGAACAAGATAGATGTAATCATCCTCCCCATCGCGCGAAGAATACGTCACTATAAAATCTCCCACGCTGCCTATTTCATCAATTACGGGGTCATCGGTATAGATGAGTTCGGTGCGCAGCCAATCCGGTCCGGGGCTGTATTCCTCGCTTAGGATATCCAGATCAAAGCGACCCTCGTAATAATAAGAAGTTTTGCTATCCACATTAAGGAAGAATTCAAAATCAAGATTATCGTACACTATAAGCCTGACAGTGGGATTATACTTGTCGTCCAGCCATTCTCCTGTAAGGAATTCTTCGTCCAAAGCTTCCGTATACCAGTAAGTGTCAATCACTTCTCCTTCGAAAGGTTCGACTATCAGAATCAAATCGTTGCTGAAGTAGTGTATATGGACCATTCCGTCGCTGTCTAAAGAAAGAGATGCCGGCCAGTAGAAATAATCTTCATACTCCTCAGGTATAGCCCTGTAATCGGCAAGGGTTTTTCCGTCGGGGCCAACGCAGAACAGCCAAGGTTCGAAATATCCGGTAAGGTAAAGATTGCCTGTGTCGTCAAAATCCCAGGAAGCTCCGTCCCCGCCGAAATCTTCGTTTACCCAGAGAACTTCTCCGGTAGCCGGGTCTAAACAGTAAACAGACCCCATTTCCAGAAACATATATCCTGCTGAGCTGAGACCTATTTCCTGAATAAGGTCGTTTTGTCCCACCGGGCATCTGTTTGTGGTGTACTCCCACACAATGCTTCCGTCGTCGGCAAAAGCTTTTATATATCCCGTTATTTGAGCTTCTTTGTCATGCTCCAACTGCATTTCTATTTTTTCTACTTTAGGCTCAGCGGGTTCGGGCGTCTGTCCGCCTGAACCTCCTGTTTTGCTGCAGGCGGTAAGTCCTACCAATAAAAGCAGCACCAGTATAAGCGAAATAATTTTTTTCATAATTACGCCTCCTCATTAAGGTGTAGTTTAATTTGCGGTTTGCAGCGCAATAGTGCGCATTATCCTCTTAAATTGTAACATATACCATGGAATGATAACATTAGATTTTTGTAGGCTGGATCGCGGAACAAGTAGCGGTTTTTATGCCGTCTCTTACAAGCTCCGCAAATTCCGATTGACAATTTTAAAAATCAGTACTGCAATAATGAGCCAAAGAAAAAGAACAGGTATTGCATAATACCATTTTTTCGGATTTTCATCCTGCCGCATATGTTCTGTTTGCTTACGACTTCTTTCAAGTACTTCCTCCGGAATAAATTTAACGGTTAACGTAATAAGTGTCGGAAGCAAGATGATGTCATCTAAATACCCCAGCACGGGTATAAAATCCGGTATGAAATCAATTGGAGATAGCGCATACGCTACAGTAATTCCCGCCAGCACTTTAGCCGGAAGGGGGGTGTTTTTGTCTTTCAATGCTAAAAACAAAGCGGGGATATCTGTTTTTAGCTTTTTCGCTCTTTCCTTCAAATTCATTTCTTTCAGCTTAAAATTCTCTTATTATCTTCCATTGACGATATAGGTCTTCTATAGAATACCTTGCGTTGGCGGGGCTGGTAGAGGGCAGTTGAATGGCTTTAAATCCTGTTCTCCGCTCCTGATATTTTTGATAGTAACGGTAGGCGGTTCCTCCGTTACAGAAAACTTGCTTTATATCCGCATTTTTAAATACAGGGCTTAAATCCGAGGGAATTACATTTTGAATACTGGCGTCTCCTGACCCGATGATATCACAGCGGTAAATGACGTCGTAGACGGCAAGATTGTGCTGCAAAAGAAAGGTTCTTCTTTCTTCAATCTCCGTGCTCAGTTTCACCGCAAAAATCCGCTCAAGCAAAGGCCAGAAACGATTTTGGGGATGCCCGTAAAAGAAACCGTATTCTCTGGTTTTAACAGAAGGGAAGGACCCCAGGATTAAAATTGTCGAATCCGCTTGGAAAAGAGGCCGAAACGGATGAGTAACGGTTTGATGTTTGGTCATTTTTTATAAGAATCTCATGAATCCGAATTTATTGTTCAAAATATTTATCGATAAAGTTTATGAGTTTTTGTGTTTTTTCAAGTATTTCGGGTGTAATTTCTTCTCCTTCAAAGCTTCCCATATTATGTGAAAGGTCGGGGTGCTCTATACATATATCGAAGCTCTTAACTCCGGGAGTTTTTGTTGCCCAAATATCTTCGTTGTTGCCGTTTATAAGTGTATAAGCCTTCAATTCCTTTAAAAAGTTCTCAAGCTCGCTGTAATAGTTTTCCGGAACGTCTATGTATTTTTCGCACAGTCCTTTATACACGTTTTTTCTCTCATATTCATATACACCCTTGAATAGTTGAACTTCATCTTTCTCACTTATTTCACTGTAGTATAGATAGTATAAAGCGCCGTCAAAATATGCTATGTCCAATCTGCTTATTTGAACACTTTCTCTTGGCGGCAAAACGGAGGTTTCGCCGTATTCTTCAAACACATCTAAAAAATAATACGCAAGTTCATTGCACCAGGAAGAATTCGGTCTGCTGTTCATACTGAAATATATGCTTTCTCCGCTCTCGTATTCGGCTTTAAAATACATGGGCAGCGAATAGGGTTCGGGAAGTCCCGATGTATATTTATCCGTTCCGTTAAGCTTCGACAACTCAAATTTTTCGATAAGCTCCTGAGCGCCTTTAAGCACTTCATCGCCAACCTTGACACTCACGTTGTAGCAATCTTCTTCGCTCAGGATAAGTTCGTTTTTTTCGTTTCGCACAAGTTTAATATGCATACGGGCGCAATCAAAGGGCTTGTATTGTATTGTGTAAAAAAATTCACTGTCCATGGCCGTTAAATCCTTTGATTTAATCTCCTTTGGTGCGTCAAAACTTCTGTCAACCGTTCCTCCGGTTCCGATATTCGGGTCTGTTCCCATATTATGCCCTCCCTTTTTGGTACAAGCATTCAGCGCTAATACAAGAAAAATTACTGCCAAAACTTTTATCAATATCTTCATAGCAAACCTCCGATATTCAATATTGCCATGGGACTGAAGGTATTTATATTTTAACACCTTTAAAATATAATAGGAAAAATAAAATATAATAGGAAAAATAAAAGCCAACTTTCATAACGATAGCCGGCTTTAAAAAACATATAAACTTAAAAATTTCTAGTTCATGGGCGGTCTGTTTGTTCTGCTTCGATAAAGCTTTTTGTAACTTTGCATTTCTTTCATCCTGAATACCATGCGGTATTAACGTTCTTAATTATAGCACTATATTCTAAGCCGTATTTCTATTTCTTATGCTTATATGCTTATTCCCACTCGACCGAGACTAAACAATTTTGTTTATATGATTTTACTTCTCGTTAGTCTTGATTTTTTTGATACACGATGTATCTGTATTATCCTGTGTTAAACCGCCCTTGTTATCATTTTGTTATCGACGTTGATAACAAGAATAATTTTACTGTGGATAATGTGAACTTGAGTTTGAATACAAAATAAACGATTTTGCTTAGAAATTCAAGAGTTTTTGTAAAATCAGTTATTGACGGGAATGAAATACAATGCATAATCACCAAGGTTAATTGGCAATGTAGGAACTTTAGATCCGTCGTAATACTCCGTAGGCGCAACGGTAGCGTATCCTTCAATACCGTCAATCGTTATTTCATAATCGGTGCCTTTCGGTGTTTTTTGTTGCACCTTATAACTTCCGGTAAAAGTCTGATTGGGGTCGGTGTTAAAATATCGGACAGTATGATAAGATATAACCATAGAAAAGAAGCTTATCAAAATTGCTGAGGAATTGTGCGCCCAAAACCGTGTGCATTTTAACAATATCGAAAGCGTGGTTTGTCAGCTTACCGGGATATTCCAACAGGTGTTGAGGGATAAAGCTTTTTCCAATATCATGCAGCTTAGATGCTTCCGCCATGAGAGGAATATCCTCCCGTATGATGGAGGACCCGATAACCCGGTCAGCCATTATCTGCAAAAAGAGACGGAAATAAGAGGATACCCGCTGGGGGTGGCCGTCGGTCAGTTCTTCTAATTCCGCACTTTTCTTAGAGGATAAAAACATATTGGCATATTCTTTCATACGCACTTCCTGGTCGTCGCTGATAGGCTATTGTCTTTTACGATAATGTCAATATGGGGAATAAGCCACCGGATCAGCCCTGCAATTTCAGGAGAATCCGCCAGCTCAACTGTTTCCCAGAGTATCCGTTTTGCTTTGTCTGCTTTTTCGTCACTGTCTACCGTAATAGTGACTTTATCTTTCTTAACACTCATAACACTACCGTCTTTCTGTAACAATGTACGGCATAAATATCCTATCACTCATTCATCTGATGTCATTCGACGGTTGCTTTGGAAATCAACGCATTCGTCATCGCTTGGTCCGGCACTGCGGCACTCTTGTCTGAAAAATCTAAAACAGGTACTTGCTTATAAGGCTGACCGTCAACCGGAACCAAAGCAGGATAAAACCCTTCTTCCTCCTTCAGAACGTATCTGCGCTTGTTTTGTGGGTTGTTGATACAGCGATATACGCCATCAACCGGTCTGTATATATCCACGTTGCACACCCACTTCCGTGATAAGCTTATTGTTTATTTAATAAATCCCTGATTTCCCGGAGTAAAAGAA
>CAYFUZ010000038.1:0-4158 GCA_964346675.1 uncultured Oscillospiraceae bacterium
TTAACTAAACTGGCCGATGCTATACATACCGGCGGCGCCAAGGCCATTGTGCAGTTGCACCATGCCGGCAGAGAAACCATGTCAGCTATGATCGGGCAGACACCGACGGCACCATCATCTATTCCTTCAGTTGTTTATCGTGAACCGGTTAACCAGTACACCACAGAGCAGGTTTATGAATTAATTGATTCTTACATAGATTCCTCCGTGCGCTGCAAAAAAGCCGGCTTCGACGGTGTGGAATTTCACTGTGCCCACGGTTACATGGGTTTGCAGTTCCTCAGCCCGCGTACCAACAAAAGAATAGATGAATTCGGCGGCGGTGTTTCAGGAAGAACCTATTTCCATAAGTTGGTTATAGAAGGGATTCGCAGGGAGTGCGGTCCGGACTTTGCAATAATCGTTAGAGTTGATTCTATTGAAGGCAGGGCAGGCGGTCTTGGAGAGGAAGAAGCCGTTGTGACAGCCCGCTTGTTTGAGTCCTATGGAGCAGACGCTATCAACGTTTCCGCAGGGACTTATGCTTCCTGGGATGTTATCGTACCCCCGACCGCATGGCCGCAGGGTTGGAACTGGCGTATATGCAGACGCATCAAAGAAGCAGTTGATGTTCCCGTAATGCTGGCCGGTCGTTTTTCCGATCCTTTCGTGGTTGAACAGGCCATTGAAAGAGGCGACACTGATTTTGTCTGCCTGGGTCGTCAGTCCATAGCAGATCCCGAATATCCCAACAAAATGTACGGTGGAGATTTAGACAGTATCGTACCTTGCGTTGGCTGCACACAGCGTTGTATGTCATTTAATGACCATGACACTCTGCAAGAGGGAGATTGGGGTGTTTCCTGCATCTTTAACCCGATGAGCAACAACCGTCAGGATGTTCAGTACAAGCCGACAGATAATCCCAAAAAGGTAATGGTTGTCGGTGCCGGAGTTGGTGGAATGGAAGCAGCATGGATAGCAGCGGAAAGAGGCCACGATGTTACCCTTTATGAGAAAAATGACGAAAGCAAAGTAGGCGGTCAGTTCTTAATTGCTGCTTATCCTCCCCACAAGCAGGAATTAACAAGGGCTATCAAGTATTTCAAGCATATGTGCGAGAAAAACGATGTAAAGATGGTTTACAACACAGAAGTTGATGAGGCCCTTGTAAAGAAAGAAAAGCCGGACGTTCTGATTATTGCTACCGGTGCGGAACCCTTTAAATTGAATATACCGGGTAAGGACAATAAGAATGTATTCATGGCTAACGATGTGCTGGTAGGTAAAAATATTTTGGCCGGCAGTGCATTGGTTATCGGCGGAGGTATGGTAGGTGCTGAAACTGCGGAATTCTGCAAAGATTACTGTGAACGTGTTGTAGTGGTAGAAATGAGAGAAGACATTGCTCTGGACCTGTATATGACCGTTCGTGACGATATGAAGGCACGCTTCAAGCGTGAAGGTATCGAAGTGTATACAAACACGACGGTAAAGAGCATTGAAGGCAATTCCGTTCACGCAGAAAAAGACGGTAAAGAGATTGTTTTATCAGGATTCGACCATATCATATTCGCAGTCGGATCCAAGCCCATTAAAACTTTCAAAAATCCTGACAAACTGGCCAAGGAAGTCTATGTAATCGGTGACGCCAAGGAAGCCAGAAGTGCACTGGAAGCTATCTACGAAGGTGCAAGACTGGGCATGAAGATTTAATTAATATTACAGAAGGAGAACGGTATGAAAATATTAGAAAAATATGTATCTTGCATGTGCGCTGGAGATACTGCAGGCACCGTAGCTCTTTTTACGGAAGATTGCCATTTTAACGATGGCGGTGCCCGTACAATCGGTGTTGACGATTTGGTTGTAGACGGTCGATTGGCTTTAGAGAAGGCTCTTTTTGAAGTCATGAAGAATTACAAAGTGAATATGAAGATTGTAAAACTGAATCCGAACTCAATGGAATACGATGTTTTCCTCGGAGATGTTAAACTGGAATGCATCGGCTGCGCAACCTTAAAAGGTGATTTGATTTCTGAATACGTGGTTAGACCCAGATAAGTATTTGTAAAGTATACCTATAAAAAATAAAGACCGGCTTTCATTATTGCGAAAAACAAACGAGTAATTTACAAGCAATTTGAAAGCCGGTCTTTATTAATTGTAGATAAATATTTCCAAACTGAAAATAAGGTGTAAAAGGGTGCGTTTGTCTTGCAAATTCAAACGGAAAAGTTCCTCAATCTTGCCGATACGATAATTCAGGGTGTTCCGATGAATATGGAGATATCGGGCTGTTTCATTTGTTGAAAAAAGGCACTTGCAATAGGCGGCTAGGGTCTTGTAGTATTCCGTATTATTTTTTTTATCATAGTCCTGTATTTCCCGAATGGCAGGATGAAGGCTGTATCGCATACCTTCTTGCTGACTCAAGTATAAAAATATGGGATATGGCGCCAAATTATGATAATAGTATAAATTGGTATTCAGGTTATAGTTATTGATTTCATCCCTGTATCGGTAGATGGCGGTTAAGCGTCCGAGAAAATAATCATTGGTAAGGTTATACAAATCTTTAACAGGATAAACGGCGCCGGAAAGAATATAGTGTTCTTTTAAGTAGTTGGAAAAACATTCAGCTTGTTCCTTCAAGTTGCGGTGACAATCTTTGGATATAAACAAGACAACCAGATCATCATTATAAACCGTCGGAATGGCATCCGGAAAGCGATGCAGGCAATAGTTGATAGCCAGAGCGGCAAAGGCATGCTGCGATTTTGCTTGGTCCAACGGGGCTACCAGCAAAAGAAAGTTTTCCTCCTTTGCGGGAGAAATTTGAGTTATTGCCCGCATTTTAGATTGGGAACTGGCCTCGGAATCAAGGAGCGGGTGGAGAGTGTTGCCATGGGAGACATAGTTTTGCTGCGACAGATTCATCTTAATTCTCAGGACATCAGTTAAAATAGACGCGGCATCCAGATGCCATGACTCCAGAGATTTATTCTTTAAGAAAATTGCCACGTGTCCGAAAATTTTACTTTCATCGTAAACCTCGGCAAAAATTCTAGGACAATTCTTAACCAAGCCTTCGTTTTCGTAGAAGGGTTCATAGCGCTTTCCCGCATCCCTCAAGTAGGCCTCATGAAAGCTTGCGATAATTTCGTCGGGTAATTGACCTTCTTCGAGCAGTGTATCATAGACGATGTCGCCGATTTTTTCTTCAGGATAGATAGCAATGATTTGGTAGCGCTCATCGGTTAAAAGAACCGGTGCATCAAAGATTGCGGTGGCGGATCGTATCAAAGGACGGTATCCTACCTGGTCCATATCTTTGTGTAAAGTCTTATAAATATCATATAATTTATCTTTTTCCATGGCACCTTATTTGCCGCTTTTAAGCGGTCACAAAAAATCGAAGTTAACAAGTAAATTATAACGTAAAGATTGCATGCCTGCAAAGGGAAGCAGTGGTAATTTAATTCCGGACGCATCCGCTCGATGCGGTTTTTAATTTATAAAATAATCCTTGCATCGGGCACAGGGCGAGTGTATAATGTTCGTCATATAAGGACAAATGTCTTTGTCATAAGGACATATGTTGTGCAAAATAAATTAGCCGGAGTGACTGACATCTGCCGGAAGTTCAATGGGGAGGGCTCTATGCTCAAGGTTTTAAAGTTCGGTGGCAGTTCGCTTGCAAATGCCGAACAGGTGTTAAAGGTTAGGGATATTGTTCTTTGCGATCCCGAAAGGCGCGCGGTTGTCGTAAGCGCTCCGGGAAAACGTTTTTCGAAGGACAACAAGATTACGGATCTTCTGTATCTGTGTTTTGCTCATATTAAGTACGGCGTAGATTATACGAGTATTTTGGATGTGATTAAATCAAGATATAAAGAGATAGTCTCCGAATTAGGTGTAGAGTTGGACATAGAGTCTGAATTCTCTGAAATAGATCACAACATCAGGAATGGCGCAGGAGAGGATTACCTTGGTTCACGAGGCGAATATCTTTCCGCAAAACTTATGGCTCTTGTGCTGGGCTATTCGTTTGTAGATGCTTTCGGGCATATATTTTTCAACTATGACAAGACGGTTGATACCGGAAAAACCTTCGAGGCTGTAAAGCTTGCTTTTAACGACTGCGGCGGCAAAATGGTCGTGCCGGGATTTTTCGGA
>CAYFUZ010000038.1:4168-10615 GCA_964346675.1 uncultured Oscillospiraceae bacterium
CATGCCGGACGGCTCGTTGGCTCTGATGAGCAGGGGAGGCTCGGATATTACCGGAGCCTTGGTTTCGGCCGCTCTGGGCGCAGATGTTTATGAAAACTGGACGGATGTTCCGGGCATACTTATGGCTGATCCGGGAATAGTGGAAAATCCGAGACCAATCCCTCAGATTACCTACGATGAACTACGAGAGCTTACCTACATGGGGGCTAAAGTGCTTCACGAGGCCGCGGTTTTCCCGGTAAAGCAGGCGGGTATCCCTTTGAATATAAAGGATACGAATAATCCTGAGCATCCGGGTACACTTATTGCCGAAAAATTCGATGAAGAAAATGACGATGAGTTCTTTATCACCGGAATTGCCGGAAAAAAAGGCTTCACAGTTATAGACGTCAAATTCGAGAATCTGGCAAGAAATGTCGGAGTATATAGAAACGTTCTTAAAGTGCTGGACAACAGAAGCGTATTCGTCGAACAGATACTTTCGGGGGTGGATGCATTCTCACTGATAGTAAGGGGAGACTTTGTTAAACCGTTTATATATGCTTTGGTGGCCGAGATTGAGGAAGTTACCGGAGAAGGAACGGTTAAAGTAACGGAGGGACTTTCTATGATAGCCTGCGTTTCCAGAATGATGGCATTCAAACCCGGTATTTCCGGACGCATATTCAGCGCTCTCGGTGACAATAATGTCAATATCAGAATGATTTCGCAGGGCGCGGAGGAACTGAACATAATAATAGGAGTGGATGACGCAAGCTGCGAAAAAACCATCAGGATTTTATACGAATCATTTACCAAGAAAGGATGATTATCATGAAACAGTATAAGGTTGGAGTAATAGGTTCGACCGGAGTTGTCGGTCGCGAAATAATAAATATTTTAGAAGAAAGAGATTTTCCGGTTTCGGAACTCGTGCCGCTTGCGAGTGTGCGCTCCGCAGGAAAGACGATTTCTTTCAGAGGCGAAGATTTTACCATTAAAGAGGCGGGCGAGGGAGCTTTCGATGGGTGTGACATAGTTTTGGGTGCGGCCGAAAACGATATTTCAAAGGCTATGCTGCCGTTTATAAAGGCTGCGGGCGCTGTTTATATTGATAATTCTTCGGCGTTCAGGCTCGACCCTGATGTTCCGTTGATAGTTCCGGAAGCTAATCCCGAGGATATTAAGCTGCATAAAGGTATTATTGCAAATCCCAACTGCGTGACAATTATAGCGGCTACGGCGCTGGCTCCTATTTTAAAACTCAGTCCGATAACAAGCATTGTTGCAAGCTCGTATCAGGCAGTTTCGGGTGCAGGCGCTTCAGGGCTTGCCGAGTTGGAATCACAGGTGCAGGAGTATGTTAAAGGCGATAATATTAATGTGGAAACGTTCGCACACCAGATTCTTTTTAATCTAATTCCGAAAATAGGTTCCGTCGGCGAAAACGGCTATTCCTCTGAGGAAATGAAGCTTCAAAATGAAGGAAGAAAGATTATGCATCTTCCGGAGCTTAGGGTTTGCTGTACTTGCGTAAGAGTTCCTGTTTTAAGAAGCCATGCGATTTCAATAGAATTCGTGACCCAAAACCATCTCAGTGTTGAAGATGTCAGAGAGGCAATTGCAAACGGATCCGGAGTAAAGCTGTTTGACGACCCGGCCGGTGAAAAATATCCGATGCCGCTTTTATGCTCCGATAGGGATGAAGTATTTGTCGGCAGAATAAGGAAAGATCTTATACATGATAACGGTTTGGCGCTATGGTGCTGCGGCGACCAGATAAGAAAGGGTGCAGCAACCAATGCTGTTCAGATAGCAGAGTTGTTGTTATGAAAAATAAAAACAATTGTTTGGTAGTTTCTAAATCCGTACTTCCCGAATACTTTGAAAAAGTCATAAAGGCAAGAGAGATGATGCAGTCGGGAGCCGTTTCGGACGTTTCCGAAGCGGTTAAAATCGTCGGTATTTCGCGGAGTACCTATTACAAATATAAGGATTCAGTATTTGAGCCGGATGCCGGGGATGTATCAAGGCGTATTGTGATTTCCATGGTACTGACCCATCAAAAGGGAATACTCGGTCGTGTGCTTAACGCCATAGGGGAATATGGCGCGAATATTTTGACAATAACACAGAACCTTCCTATTTCCGATCGTGCATCTGTAGTGGTTACGCTGGATATATCATCCATTGAAATGGATGTTTCCGATATGCTTAAACAGCTTAGCGGGGTAAAAGGCGTGGTAAGGCTTACTCTTATAGATGTAAGCGTGGATTAATAATAAAAACGAGAGAGCGGATTATTTCCGTTCTCTCGTTTGATTTTTAAGCAATATCCCGAATTTTTATCCGAAATATCTCTTCAGCAGACCCTCAAATGCCTTGCCGTGTCTTGCTTCGTCACGGGCCATTTCGTGAACCGTGTCATGAATTGCGTCAAGGTTGTATTCTTTAGCTTTCTTGGCAAGGTCAAACTTGCCCTGGGTGGCGCCGTATTCGCAGTCCACTCTCCATGCAAGATTTTCTTTTGTGGATGTGGTCATGTGCGGTTCAAGCGCGGTTCCGAGAAGTTCGGCAAATTTGGCTGCGTGTTCGGCTTCCTCGTAGGCTGCTTTCTCCCAGTAAAGTCCTATTTCCGGGTACCCTTCTCTGTGAGCTATTCTTGCCATGCAAAGGTACATTCCTACTTCAGAGCATTCCCCGTGGAAATTAGCCTTCAGCTGTTCCAGGATATACTCCTTGTCTTCGGGGCTGCAGGCCTCAAGATTTGTTCCTACGCCGTAAACGTGTTCGGCTGCCAAAACAATTTCGCCTTCCTGCTTTTTAAACTTTGTTCCGGGGCACTTGCACAGAGGGCAAAGTTCAGGCGGCTGATCACCTGTATGCACATAACCGCAAACCGGGCAAATCCATTTCATAATATAATCCTCCTTTTTAATAATAAACACTTGTGTTTTTAACCTTTAAATATCATAAAAAGTACATTTACTTTTTATGATTATATATTATAATACATGGTATGAAAAATCTATCGGTTTACATGAAACTCGTTGCAATTCCAACAATGTTGCTCTATTTGGAGATAGTGATACATTTAGCAACGGGTACCAGTATAAAATATTTACCAATATATTTAGGATTCACCATATGCTACGGAGCATTGCTCACCGCTGTCATAGGGTTTTTCGGTAATGAAAATTTCGGAAAAGGCTGCCGTATCGTCAGCCTTGTTATGTGTCTGCTGTTTGCCACCGAATATGTTCTGAAAAGAATTTTCCAGACTTTTTATCCGGCTTCAATGCTTAAAATCGCTGCCGGAAATCATTTGGACCAATTTAGCGGCGTGGTAACGGAGACCGTTATAGGCACAACTTTTGCGCTTATTCTTATATTTTTACCTGCCATTATCACATTCCTGCTTACCGGGACAAAGAAAATATCCAAACTTCAGGCTATGATCCCTGCAAAAGAGAAACCTTTAGCTGTCCGTCCGAGAGAGCGCAGAAGTACCAGAAGCGGCAAAAAGAAGCGCCTTAAGAATTCCGCAGTTGTCATCCTGTCGCTGGCCTTGGCCTTGACAGCTTATATTTCGAGCATGATTATTCTTACTCTTCCGTCCAAAGCGGATGTTACACCTAAAATGCTTTACAATTCCGATTCGGATTTTAATGAACAGGCTGAACAGCTCGGTCTGTTGACAATGCTTCGTCTTGACATCAAGCACATGATATGGCCTGCAAAGGGCGGGTATGCCGAAGTAAACCCACCAATAATTTCGGAAGAACCGGACCCTGTTCCCGAAGCGGTTTACAATGTGATGCCCTTTGACTTTGATGCAATGGAAGCAGCAGCTTCAAATAAAAATGTGCAGTGGCTTATCAGTTATTTCAGATCTCTTACCGGGACAAAGCAGAACGCATATACCGGCAAATTGAAGGGGCACAACGTAATATTTATTACCGTAGAGGGACTCACCGGATATGCTATCAGTCCGGAATATACCCCCACACTTTATAAAATGAGCCATGAGGGTTTTGTGTTTCCGAACTTTTATACGGCACTGCACTTTACAAGCACAAGCAACGGTGAATGTCAGAACCTGCTCGGACTCTACCCAAAGAACGGCAGCCCAATCACAATGACAAGAACGGGTGAGCTCAAAACGAATTGCTATTTTTCATTAGCGCAGCAGCTCGGACGTCTGGGCTACATGAATGTCGGCTATCATAACAACTATGACCTTTACGGCAGAAATGCGTCACACACAAACTTGGGCTACAAGTGGCTTTATGCCGAAAACGGTCTTTATATGGAAAAGAACAAAAGCGGAAAATTCCTCTGGCCGCAGAAAGACTCCGTGATGATAGACCATACCGTCGGAGATTACGTCAACAGCGAAGTGCCGTTCAATGTTTACTATATTACCATTTCGGGGCATACACCTTACGGCTGGAACTACGCAACCAGTCCCTATAAAGAGGCTCTTGCGGATGCTCCCTACAGCGAAAAAACCAAAGGTTATGTAGCAAGCATTATGGAGATGGATAAGGCCATGGAGAATCTGATTGCAGCTCTTAAAGAGGCCGGACAACTTGAAAAGACTCTTATTGTCGCTGTTTCCGATCACGTTCCTTACGGCAGTGTGGAAATCATAGAAGAGCTTGCGGGCAAGAAATTCGGCTCATCGGAGGCCCTTACCGCAATTAATGAAAGCAACATAGATTTCGACGTTTATAAAAGCTCGCTGATTATGTGGGGCGCGGATTTTGCAGACCGTCATCCGATAATTGTAGATAAGGTCTGTTGCCAAGTTGACATACTTCCGACAATTTCGAATCTGCTCGGTCTTGAATATGACTCAAGAATGCTTGCGGGTTCGGATCTTCTTTCAGATGAGGAGGGTATGGTAGTTTTTTCCTCCCGCTGCTGGAAGACCGACCGCGGTCTTTACAACAGGTTTACCCAGACATTTACTCCTGTACAGGGTGCGTTTGAAAATGAAGAAGAAATGAATTCCTACGTTGAGATGATGAAAAAAGTGGCTGCCAACAAACTTGATTGCACTGCGAGAATTGTGGAAAATAATTTTTACGATTTTGCAATAAAATATATTAAAAGGAACTAGGTAATTAAAGGATTTTTCAATAATAAAATGGAAAACAAAAAAGAAAGTCTATGGACGCATAATTACTTGGTTCTCATATTGATGAATTTTTTTCGTATTTGGGACAAAATTCAATTACAACGTTACTTCAGGTAAAAACGGGGAATATGGCCATTGACGCCACAACTGTGGGGATTATTATTGGATTATCTTCCGGTGCGGCTATTGCTATAAGGCCGTTTGCGGGCTCGATAATCGATAGTGTAAATAAAAAACACTTATTGCTCTTATGTGAGGCGCTTTACACGATAGCGATTTTCGGACATGCGTTCTCGAATTCAGTTGCATTTCTTATGATATTTAGACTGGTATACGGTATCGGAATGTGCTTTTGCGGTGCGCTTACGATGGTTATGGCGGTCGATTCGGTACCCAAGAGCAAAATAGCATCCAGTGTGGGAATATTTTCTTTAATCGGTGTGGTTGCAACTGCCTTAGGACCGGTTATAGGGCTCGTCGTAAGTGATAAACACGGTATAAATGCTGCATTTATGCTCTGCGGCGTTTTCAGTTTTCTCGGACTAATAACGGGTTGTTTGTTAAAATATCCTAGCAAAAAGTACAAAATTAATGTCAGTGTACGAGGAGCGTTCGCAAAGGAAGCTGTTGTTACGACAATTATGCTTGTATTGTTGATACTTGCAACTGCCGGTGTATATTCATTTATAGTTCTCTACACCGAACGCAAAAACATATCTGGGGTATCATACTTTTTTTAATTAATGCGGCAGTGATGCTTGCTGTAAGACCGGTTCTAAATAAACTTACAGACACAAAGGGTGTGGTTATTACAATAATACCAGCTACAGTTCTGTTTGTTTTGTTTCAGATTTTCATGGCGGGAATTAAAAGTACCAAAGACCTTTATCTCGCAGCGGCAATTTACGCTTTAAGTTATGGTACGGCACTTCCTTCGATTCAGACTTTATGTATTAAGCTTGTGCCTTCGGAAAAGCGCGGGGCGGGAACAAATACTTTCTATCTTGGATTCGATGCAGGACTTACTCTGGGTCCCGTTTTTTCCGGTAAGCTTGTGAGTTTATTTGGATATGAGACGATGTATATCTGCAATATTATTCCTCTGCTTTTAATTGTTCTAATTTTACTTATATGGAAAAAAGAAGCGGGATTGGGTTGGCATGAGTCAGCTCGTATGTGATCCGTAGTATCTTACGCTTAACTTTGGATTCCTTGTTTTTTTTAAACAATCATAGAAAATACACATTATTGTGTTATAATGTACAATATATGCAAGACTAAGCTGTCCTACGACAGCCTTTAGTTAATATTATTTATAGAAGGAA
>CAYFUZ010000039.1:0-5531 GCA_964346675.1 uncultured Oscillospiraceae bacterium
GGCATCGATTTCGACGTTTACAAGAGCTCCCTCATCATGTGGAGCGGCGCCTTTGCGGACAAGCACCCGGTCATAGTCAACAAGGTCTGCTGCCAGGTCGACATACTTCCGACTGTTTCAAACCTGCTCGGCCTTGAGTACGACTCAAGAATGCTGGCCGGCTCCGACCTGCTTTCCGACGAAGAGGGCATGGTGGTATTTTCCTCGCGCTGCTGGAAAACCGACCGTGGCTTCTACAACAGGTTCACCCAGACCTTTACGCCCGCGGAAGGGGCCTTCGAAAACGAGGATGAAATGAACGCCTACGTCGAGACAATGAAAAAGGTGGCGGCCAACAAGCTCGACTGCACCGCAAGAATAGTGGAAAATAACTTCTACAACTTCGCCATAAAGTATCTGTCCGACAGCCCGGAGGCCGCGCAGTAAGCAAAAGTAATTTTTGTTAAAAAGAAAACATGGTAAATATACGCTCTTGTGTTATAATTGAGGTGTATGCAAAGCTAGGTTGGCTTAAAGCCTTTAGTTAATATTTTTTATAGGAGGAAACACATCATGAATATGCTTGTATGCGTCAAGCAGGTACCTGATACAACCGAAATTAAGATTGATCCGGTTACCAACACACTTATGCGTGCCGGTGTTCCCAGCATTCTCAACCCGTTTGACGGTTATGCGCTGGAAGCGGCTGCTCGTATCAAGGATAAGAATCCTGATGCAAAGATTGTGACGGTTTCAATGGGCCCCGAACAGGCAAAAGAGGCTCTTAAGGAGACTCTTGCTATAGCTGCGGACAAGGCTTATCTCGTATCCGGTCGTGAATTCGGAGGATCCGACACTCTTGCCACCAGTTTGATTATTTCTGCCGCAATTAAAAAGATTGAAGAAATCGAAGGAAAGTTCGACATTATTTTCTGCGGCAAGCAGGCTATCGACGGAGATACCGCTCAGGTCGGTCCCGAAATTGCCGAGCATCTCGGATATCCTCAGGTTACTTACGGTCTTGAGGCAGAGGTGGATGGAGACCTGGTTAAGGTTAAGAAGGAAATGGAAGACGGTGCAGCGATTATCGGCATTAAGATGCCTTGCGTTTTGACATTCACAAAGCCGTCATGGGATCCGCGTTATCCGACCATCAAGAGAAAGATGGCGGCCAACAGGGCTGAAATTCCCCGGCTCGGGTTTGCGGACGGCGGTCTTCCGGCTGAGAGGTGCGGACTTAAAGGTTCTCCGACAAAGGTAAAGAAGAGTTTCGTTCCTGAGAGGAAGAAGTCGGGGCTTAAGATTGCTGAAAGTACTGCTGAAGAATCCGCAAAGCTCCTCTTTGCGCAGATGTCCGATGCAGGTATCGTATAATAAAGGGAGGAGAAGATACAATGGAAGCTAAAACAAATGATCTGTTTGTCGTTGTTGAAACAACTCCTGACGGCGGATATAAAAACGTAGGTATTGAACTTTTGACACCGGGCAGAATGATGGCCGACAAGCAGGGCGGAAAGCTCGTTGCCGTGGTTATCGGAGCTGACACAAAGAAGGCTGTAGATGCTGCTGCGGCACATGATGCAGACCAGGTTATAGTTGTGGAAGGACCGGAATATAAGGATTATTCAACGGACGCTTATGCCATCGCTCTCGTGGAAATTCTCAAAAAGTATGCGCCGGCAACTGTTCTTATCGGCGCTACAAATAACGGAAGAGACCTCGGACCCAGAGTAGCCTGCAGACTTAACACAGGTCTTACGGCAGACTGCACATCGCTTGATATTGATGAAGAATCCGGAAACGTTGCGTGGACTCGTCCTGCGTTCGGAGGAAACCTCATGGCGACAATTCTTTGTCCGAACAACAGACCTCAGATGGGTACAGTTCGTCCTTCCGTATTTAAGAAGTGCGAGCCTGTTACTCCCCATGCTGAAATCATAAAAGAAGATATACACGTTCCTGCAGACCAAATCAGAACAAAGATTCTCGAAGTAATGAAAGATATGGATGCCGCAGGTGTTGATCTCGAAGGTGCTGAAATCATAGTTTCCGGCGGACGCGGCCTTGGCGGACCCGAAGGCTTCGACGTTATCAAGGAGTGCGCAGCGCTTCTTGGTGCTACGGTTGGAGCTTCCCGCGCAGCGGTTGATGCGGGGTGGATTTCTCATGCTCATCAGGTTGGACAGACAGGTAAGACTGTTGCGCCAAAGCTTTATATCGCATGCGGAATTTCCGGTGCCATTCAGCACGCAGCCGGCATCGGCGGTGCTGATTGCATAGTTGCAATTAATAAGGATCCGGATGCCCCCATATTCAGCATTGCCGACTTCGGTGTGGTGGGAGATCTCTTCGAAGTTCTTCCTGTATTCATGGATGAAATCAGAAAGGCCAGAGCGTAATTTTCAGCTTCGGGCATGCGGATTTATAATCCGAGGACAAAAGTAATATTAAAGAGGCTCCTTTTTAGAAGCCTCTTTTTTAGCGACAATATTTTTGACTTTTTTCAGCATTAAGGCAGCGTGAATATACTTCATCTGATTGCAATTTGCTACCATATTGCACATAAATGTAGTATAATTAAACGCCATGAGAATTGTACTTGCCAGCGAATCACCGAGAAGAAAACTGCTTATGAAGCAGGTTTGCGACGATTACGAAATCGTTACAGCCGATATTGATGAGTACGCTATAGAAAAAAATATAATGAAAAACTACTTCGGCAGTAATATGCAGGAAGCAGCCAAAGAGCTTTGTATGGTTTTGGCTCATGCAAAGGCAATTGCCGTTTTCAATAAACTCGGACGCCCTGCGGACACGATAGTTTTAGGGGCTGACACAGTGGTTGCTTTGCCCGACGAAATTTTGGGAAAACCGCTCAATAAAGCGGATGCGATAAGGATGCTTAGAAAAGAATCTTTGACACCTCAGCACGTTATTACGGGCGTGTCGTTTATAAAGCAGGGTTCGGAAAAGCGTTTTTGTGTGGAAAGCAAGGTTGTGTTCAAGGTGCTGGATGCCGAACAGGAAAGACGTATTCAACTTTACTGCGACAGCGATGAACCCTATGATAAAGCCGGCGCTTATGGTCTTCAGGATAATGCGGCATCTTTAGTGGATTATTATGAAGGAGATTTTACAAACATAGTGGGTTTCCCTGTTGATAGAGTTAAAGAAGAATTGGAGAAATTTTATGAACAGTAAGGTTGAAAAATGGATAGATGATAACAAGGATGAAATGATAGAAACGCTGCAGACATTGATAAGTTTCAATAGCGTGGAAGCTTCTCCGTTGCCGGGAAAACCGTTCGGCGAGGAGGTGTATAATTGTCTTGACAGCGCTTTATCAACAGCTGATAATCTGGGCTTTGACATAAAGAATCTGGATTCTTACTGCGGAATAGTTGATGACGGAAGCGGCGAGGAAATGCTTGGTATATTATGCCATCTCGATGTGGTTCCGGAAGGTGACGGCTGGGACTATCCTCCTTTTGCTGCGGAAATTCATGACGAGAAAATTTACGGGCGAGGAGCAATTGATAATAAAGGACCGGCAGTTGCAGCGCTTTATGCACTTGCCGCAGTTAAAAACAGCGGCCTTACTTTCAAAAGAAGGGTAAGAATTTTCCTCGGCTGCAATGAAGAATCCGGAATGGAATGTATAATATATTACAAAAAGCATGAGAGAATACCGGATATGTCTTTTTCTCCGGACTCTTCTTTTCCGCTTTCAAATTCCGAGAAGAGCATACTTCACGTTACATATAAGAGACGTTACAACTCAAGGATAGGAATGAGGGCCGGTGAAGCGGCAAACGTAGTTCCTGCCAAGTGCAGTGCCACAGTAGACGGCAAGGCATATTCCACGGTGGGCATACAGGCTCACGCGTCTTTGCCGCAGGAAGGCAGAAACGCCATTCAGATGATGTTTCAGATGCTGAATGCCATGGAACTCGATCCAAAGGACAAGAAGTATATAAGTGCTCTGTACCGCGGATTCAGGCTGGAAAATCATGGTGAATCTCTTGGTTTGGACGTAATCGATGAATCCGGAAGGATGACGATTAATCCCGGCGTCATAAGATGGGATGAGAACGGTTTTGAGCTGACTTTGGATTTGAGAGTTCCTACTTCCATGAAGGAAAAAGAGGTAAGCGAAAAACTTGACAAACTCTTTGTTGAAGAGCTTGGTTGTGAGAAGATTATGTGGAGCTTCAGTCAGGGTTACAGCCTTTCCGATGACTGTGAACTTGTTACAAAATTGATGAAGGTCTATCAGGCACGCACGGGAGACATTGATTCCAAACCCATAAAAATGGGCGGGGGTACATACGCACGACATTTACCGAACGCGGTCGGTTTCGGTCCCGAAGGCTGGATTTGCGAAGCTAATTGCCATGTAGCCAACGAATTTATTTCCATTGATCAGCTTGTGTTCAATGCCAAGATAATAGCGGATGCAATAATTGCACTAGCCTGCTATGAATAATGAAAAAGCATGCTATTATTCCTATCTTCATACCGCATAGGGGCTGTCTCCATAACTGCGTGTTTTGCAATCAGCATGTAATTACTTCACGGGATTCGGAGATTAGCCCTGTAAGTTGATTAAAGAGTACGGTTTTAATCTGGGTATACAGCTTATGATAGGTCTTCCCGGTGACAGCCACGAAGCTTGTATGGAATCTGTAAAAAAAACTATCGGTATAGGGCCTCAGATTGCAAGATTGTATCCAACCGTAATAATAACGCAGACTCCGCTTTATGAAATGTACAGACGAGGGGAATATATTCCTCCTACCCGGGATGAGCTTGTAAAAACCGTCAAAGATATGTATTTAGCTCTTACGAATGCTGGCATCAACGTAATTCGTATTGGCCTTAAGAGTTCGGCTTTAATCAACGGGAATGCAGAAAGCAGGGTGGCAGGCGACACTTATCACCCCGCCTTCCGCGAACTTGTTGAAGGCGAAATATATAAAGAAAAGATAGAAACAGAGCTTGAGAAGCTTTTTCCCGAAGATACTTCCAAGCCGGCGCAGCTGGATATTCATATTAACTCCGCTTGTATGTCACAGGCAGTCGGCCACAAGGGAATCAACAAAGAGTATTTCGGTGAGTGCTATCCGTGTCTTAAGCTTCGTTTTGTTAAAGATGATTTCGTTGATGAGGGTAGACTGATAATACGGCAATCTTCTTTTTAGGGGAGCATAGATGAAAAAACTTTTATTAATAGTAAATTCGGTTGCAGGTCGATTACAGTTACACGGCGCCCTTTACGATATTGTGAATATTTTTTGCAAATCGGACTATATTGTGACTGTGGGTATCACGGGTCACAGGGGACATGCCGCGGAAATAGCGGCATCGGCAAAGGATGGCGGTTATGATCTTGTGGTTTGTGCGGGAGGTGACGGTACTTTAAACGAAGTACTTCACGGACTGCTTAAGGATTGTGGTCGTACTGATATGCCTTTGGGCTATATTCCGTGCGGATCTACTAACGATTTTGCGGAAACTCTCGGTCTTTCGACAAATATAACAAATGCTACGTT
>CAYFUZ010000039.1:5541-10464 GCA_964346675.1 uncultured Oscillospiraceae bacterium
GATTACCGAAGAATACGGCGTACCTATTGATGTTGGTAAGTTTGGAGAGGACAGGCACTTCAGTTATATTGCGACCTTCGGGGCTTTCTCTTCGGCATCTTACAGTGCGCCGCAGCAGCTTAAAAATACTATGGGGCATTTCGCTTATATACTTCAGGGAATCAAGGATATAAGCAATATTAAGAAAATCCATGCAAAGGTTGAGGCTGACGGAGTGGAATACGAGGATGAATATATCTTCGCATCGGTAAGCAACACCAAATCAGTGGGCGGAGTTGTAAGGCTCAGTGACGATTTGGTAGACCTGAAAGACGGCTTGTTTGAATTAATCCTGGTTAAGTATCCGAGAGATCTTATAGAGCTTGGCGAAATAGTGAGCGGAGCTACAAGCTCGGACTTCAGCAGCCCGCTTTTTACCTTCACAAAGGCAAAAAATGTAGTCTTTACAACTGATGAGCCGATCAACTGGTCTTTGGACGGCGAGCTGGCCTCTGCAGGAACCGTAACACACATAAAAAATCTTCATGAAGCAGTGACTTTGTTCAGGTAGGTGACATGATACACGCAGGCATAGATATAGGCGGCACAACTGTAAAGGTCGGTCTTATAGATGGCAGCGGCGAAAGTCCGGCAATTATAATGAAGCTTTTTTTTGATACTCCGAGAGGGGAATTTCAAAAGCTTTGTTCCATGACGGCTACGGCTGTTGAAGAACTTTTGTCGAATTATTCTCTTGATAAGTCCGATCTGGCATCCATTGGGATTGCACTTCCGGGAAGTATCGACACAAGCGGCAGAGTACTGAAAAACGCATTTAACCTTCAGATGTTTGATGTGCCGTTCGCTGATGAAATGAGTAAATATTTTCCCGAAACCCGGATTTTGCTTGCAAACGATGCCAATGCGGCGGCTTTGGCAGAACTTTACGCGGGTGCGTTTAAAGGATACAAAAATGCAATTCTTCTGACCCTGGGAACCGGTCTCGGCGGAGGAATCATACTTGGCGGGAAGCTGTTTAACGGCGGACGAAATCACGGTACCGAACCCGGGCATCTGCCGTTTAAAAAAGATTCAGACCCTTGTACCTGCGGTCTCAGCGGCTGCATGGAGGTTTACACGGCGGCAAGCTGGCTTGCAAAACAGGGCAAAGAAAGACTCGGTCCCGAATACGCCGGAGCCAAATATGTGACAGACGAGGTTCATAAGGGCAACAGAATAGCGATTGACATATTTAATACTTATGTCGACAATCTTGCCACTGCTGTCGGAGGTCTTTGTTCGTTATTCGATCCCGAAATAATTGCTCTCGGCGGCGGTCTTAGCGCAGCGGGAGACATACTTTATGAACCGCTCAAAAAGTTCGTAAAAGATAGAAACTTTTTCAGGGAAGAGTATGATATAGTGCCGGCGCAGCTTGGCAATGACGCAGGAATAATAGGAGCCGCAATGCTCTGCAGCAATGCGCAGAATGATTAAAAGAGGATATAATGGCTGATAAAAATGTAATGTTAATTGCGTTCTATAACAAGAAGGCATTGGGGGTAAGGTATCTTGAAACTGCGTTGGTAAATGCGGGCTACAATGTCAGAAACGTATTCTACAAGGATTTTAACTCTCAGAATCCCAAACCCACCACCGAGACGGAACTTGAACTTTTAAAAAAGGATATAGAGGATAAGAAGCCGCTGTTTATAGGACTTTCCGCCATGAGTTCAATGTACCTTGATACCGTCAATGCAGTAACGGACATGATCAAGACCGAGTTTGACATACCGGTTTTCTGCGGCGGTGCGTTTTCAACTATGTGCCCCGAGTATTTTCTTAATCGCGGAATAGACGGCGTACTCCGCTGTGAGGGCGAAAGAAGCATAGTAAAGCTTGCCGATGCGATTTTCGAGGGAAAGAGCTGGCACGATATTCCCTGCTTGGGCTATAAAAGAAATTCCGAAATAATACTGAATCCCATAGATGATATCCCGAATGACATCGACGAATACGGCATTCCAACGATCAATTCGAAAAATGCCTGCTATATAGGCGACGGAGTCCTTAAAGAAGGTGACCCTCAGCTCGATACTTTAAGTTATGAGGTCGTAGCTTCAAGAGGCTGTCCGTTTACATGTTCTTACTGCGCAAGCAACAATCTTAAGCACTTTCTTCCAAAGGGTGTGCGCGGCGTAAGAACCCGTTCGGTTAAAAGCGTTATAGATGAACTTAAAGTCGCCAAAAAAGAGTGTAAGAACGTTAAGTTTGTACATTTCTACGATGAAATATTTCCGAATCTTCCGGGCTGGGTCGATGAATTCTGTGTCGAATACAAAAGGCATATAAACTATCCTTTTACTATATGGTCGCACCCAAAGATGACAGATTTGGAAGTTCTTAAAAAACTCGTAAAAGTGGGGCTTACAGAGGTTATTATGGGCATTCAGACGGGTTCCGAACGCATAAGAAGAGAAATATTCCACAGGTACGAAACTTCCGACGATATAGTCGAGGCAACGAAAACAATAAGGGCATCCGGAGTGTTTTGGACATCCTACGATTTCATGCTCCAGCATCCTTTTGAAACTCTTCAAGATCTTAAAGACAGCTATTATTTAGGAAAGCGTCTTCAGACCCCATATGAACTTCAGCTTCACGGTTTGAATTTTTTGCCGGGCACGGACATTGTTCAGATTGCAATAGATCAGGGACACTACACAAAGGAGGAAATGGATGCTGTGATGTTCGGTTCCATGGAGGAGCAGTTCAGTTCCTTTAACCGCGGTGAAAGTGACCGGGAATCCGACTTGTGGTATAAAATGCTTTACTGTCTGCAATTTAAAAGCCTGAGATCGAAAATCGAAAGTTTTGAAGCTAATCCTTTAGCGCATGACGAAGAAATAGACCGCATCTATGAAAAGGGTCAAAAGCTCTACAAATTGCGCTATTTATACAGAAAAGGAAGAATAGTGCTGAGGCGATACACCATGCAGCTTCAAAAATAGTGTTCTCCCGGGCGTTAAATTCAAGGTTATCAAGATGAAATTTAAAAACCCCTAAGGCGTGTATGCGCCAAGGGGTTTTGTTTTGGTGCGGTATAATGGACTTGAACCATCACGGTGTTAACCATACGGCCCTCAACCGTACGCGTCTGCCAATTCCGCCAATACCGCAAATCAACATTGCTATACTAACACAACGCATAAAACTTGTAAAGAACTTTTTACAGCTTTTTAACTAAAAGCAATATGGTTAAAAGCAGGGGCCAGTAAGCGTAAAAAGCCACCTTCAACGGCAAGCTGTTAGGACCGCGTTTTCCGTTGTAAAACCATATTGGTATAAGAGCGAAGATGGTCAAGAATCTGTAGGTAACGGTATATTGTACCCTTCCTAATGTGAAGGTTATATATGCTTCCGAAGTGACTATTAATACTAAAATCAGCAGGATTACAAATTGCATTATACGAGGATAGGTAATTCTTTGCGAAATGTAGAACATCACTACGAACATAATTCCGAAGGAATAAAACTGGAAGTTGAATTCTCTGGTTATCCAGAAAGCACCGAAAGAAACAATATAAATAGCGACCGCATTCAGTATAATGTTATTTACACGCTTATGAAATTCATCAAGTATCCAGATAGTAATCCACCCGAGTAAAAGAGTAAACATTCCGTTTTGAGCTTCTGGATAGATTAGTTTGCCTCCCAGAAGAAAATTATAAGGTATCTCCGACAGAAGAACAAACACCACCAGTCTTGCGGAGTATTTCAGTTTATCTGTTGTTTTTGAAAAACCTTCAGCAATAAGGAAGGCAAAAACAGGATAAGCTATCCATGAAAGATAAGTTAGCCATTCAAAACCCGCTTTTGGAAAGAATGTAAAAATCATTCCTATGGTCATAATAACCAAGGCATAGATTCTCAATATAAACGAGTTTATTCCCTTTTTGTTGCGTTCTGTAACTTCGGACATTTTATATAGTAATTTATAGTATGAGTATGCCGTGTTCTTCGCACCGTTTTTTTGTTTCTTCGTCCCAGACTGCCGACTGCACTTCGCCTATATGAGCATTTCCCATAAGCAGCATACAAAGTCTGCTCTGCCCGATACCTCCGCCTATGGTTAGGGGAAGTTCCCCATTAAGAAGCGCACTGTGATAAGGAAGAATTCGTCTGTCATCGCAGCCGCTTAGCGTCAACTGTCTGTCAAGGCTTTCGGGGGAAACTCTGATCCCCATGCTGGAGATTTCAAGTGCCTGCTCTAAAATTTCGTTCCAGAACAGCAAGTCGCCGTTGAGTTCCCAGTCATCATAGTCCGGAGCTCGAAGGTCGTGAGGTTCTCCTGACTTGAGTTTGCCGCCGATTTTCATTATAAACGCAGTCTTATGTTCTTTTAAAAAAGCGTTTTCGCGCTCCTTGGAGCTAAGCTTCGGATATAAATCTTCGAGTTCCTGCGAGGAAATAAAGGCAACGTTTCTGTCCTTATAACTTAATTTGTAAAGCGCCGAATAATGCTTTCTCAGTTCAAGTTCAGTGTCGCAGATGGCACAAACTATTTTTTTAACCGTGTCTTTAAGATAATCGACAGTCCGTTCTTCATCGGATATGATTTTTTCCCAGTCCCACTGGTCTACATAAACCGAGTGGATATTATCCAGTTCTTCGTCACGGCGAATCGCGTTCATGACTGCGTAAAGACCTCTGCCCATATAGAAATTATAGTCCTTAAGAGCTTTGCGTTTCCATTTCGCAAGAGATTGAACTACCTGGCATTTGCGGCCGTCTTCCTTGATATCGAATTCGACTTTTCGTTCTACACCGGTCAGGTCGTCATTAAGACCCGTTGAGCTCTCAAGAAAAAGCGGAGCTGAGACTCTGCTCAAATTAAGAGCTTCTGAAAGCTTGTCTTCGAATATTGTATGTATGCGGCTTATG
>CAYFUZ010000040.1:0-9826 GCA_964346675.1 uncultured Oscillospiraceae bacterium
TTTGGCGTCTATAAACACATTATATTCGGATATGGGCGTGTCATTGCCGGGACCAAAGCCCGGAGTTCCCATAGACCATATGCGCTTTACTCTCTTCATCACATCTCTGTCTGTAAGTATGACTAACGCTATATTTGTTGCCGGACCCAGAACCGCTATTTCAATTTCGTCCGGATATTTTTTTACACACTCCAGAATGAAGTCTACGGCCCTTTCTTTTTCGGATTCTCTCGTAGGATGAATAATATCTCTGTCTCCCATCCCGTCTATACCGTGAACACTTATGGTTTCTTTGCGTTCGTGGAAAAGAGGACGTTTTGCACCCAAATAGACCGGCGCATCAACGCCGCATACTTCGAGTGTCATGAGGGCATTTTTTGCAGCCTGTTCAACCCCCACATTTCCTGCCAGAACAGTTACGCCCATAATCTCAATATCTTCTGACAAAGCCAGCATCATTATCGCTGCCGCATCATCGGAAGCAGTATCTGTATCTACAATAAATCTACGCATTTTTCATGTCTCCCTTCTTGAACGGTTTTGCTTGAAAGCAAAATTAATAAATTCGTAATTATTGCATCATAGGCATATGCAAGAAAAAAGCCGGAAATCTCCGGATAGTCCCCGAACCGCAAAATAAACCTTTGATAAAATCTGATTCTGAGGTAATATTTAATTGAATTGTTTTACGCACTTTTTATTGACATGTTGTCTTTAATTTTGTATGGGAAGCTCGAGAGGGATTGTCAGCATGTGGAAAAACAAGAGCATTAAAATAATGTTTGTATCAACATTAATCGCATTGGCTGTTAGCACCACTTATATGATTAACTTGATATCCGATGAAAAAGCACTCCGTAAGCTTGAGGCAGTTTCCGTTCTGGATAATCAGGTCGCTTCTATAAAAAATGAATTTATAATCGATATAAATTCCGTTTATGAACTCAGAGCTTTGATATTCGGTGCCGGCGGAGAGTATGTGGATCCGCAAATAATAGGCGATCGAATACTGAACAATCCCGATATTCGCAACATACTATATGCTCCGAACTCCGTTGTCACAAATGTATATCCATTGGAAGGAAATGAGTCTGTTCTGGGCTTGGACTTATTAAGCCCGGAAAACAAAAGTTACGAGGATGCCAGATTGGCAGCGGAGTCGGAAGATGTGGTTCTTACGGGACCATATGATTTAAAACAAGGCGGGAAAGCCTTTTCCGCAAGACTCGCAGTTAGAATTCCCGATGATTCCTCCGAACTGCAATATAGCGGCCTGGTATCTGTTACAATGAGTTTTCCGGATGTAATATCCAAAAGCACAAATAACCTGCATGACATTTTAAAATACGATTTTGTTTTAGAAAAAACTGCCGAACAGTAAGGATTACATTGAGATTTATTCCGGCAGAACTTCCAAATATGAAGATTTTGTATCTTCCGAATTTTCCGTATCCAACATCGACTTCAGACTGTCCATTGTACCGCAGGACGGTTGGTATGATGATTTCGGAATTATGCTTAAAATATCGGCTTTCGTTGCCGTGTCTTTGGCTGTTGGTATAATCATGGGCTTTATATTTGCCGCAAGACAGAGCCTTATAGAAAAGTCCAGAACCGATGAACTGACGGGGATATACAATCGGGCGGGCGGCACTCATGCAATAACTTCTTTAATTAAAGACAATTTATATAAAAGCGGCGCTTTTGTGATGATGGATTTAGACAACTTTAAAAGCGTCAATGATATACTTGGGCATCAAATGGGCGATGAAGTACTTGTAACTACTGCGGCAATACTTAAAAATTCGGTCCGCGATTCCGATGTAGTAGCAAGGCTCGGCGGAGATGAATTCATGTTGTACCTTCCGTTTGACAACAACTCCGATTTTTTAGAAAAAAGGCTTGAGGATATTCGTATAAAGATGAATAGAGATGTAAAAAGTACTGAAGCAACCGTAACCGTAAGCAGTAGCATAGGGGTAACTTTCTATAATGGGGGCAAGGACTTTGACACGCTTTACAAAGAAGCTGATGAAGCCCTCTATAAATCGAAAGAAAACGGTAAAAATCAAATTACAGTGCATGCTTAAATTATCTCTTGGTTCGTGATGAAGCAACAGTTGTTTCCGATGCAAGTATTGCGGCTCAGGAGCATATGCTGGAGGCATATCCTTCTTTGAAAAATATGTATGCGCCCGACGACGATTTCGTCTTTTGGAAGTGAACCGAAAGTTATTATGTTTTAATCAACACAAAAATATAATATAATAAATACAGGATTAGGAAAAGTCCCCTTGAAAAGGGGCTTTTTTATGGGAGAAATAATATTTCTAAAAATAAAAACAGCCGTCAATACAATAATCAACAGCTGTGTCTATGTGGAGGCGACACCCGGATTTGAACCGGGGAATAAAGGTTTTGCAGACCTGTGCCTTACCACTTGGCTATGTCGCCTTAAAAAAATTGGCGGGGGTAGAGGGATTTGAACCCCCGAATGCTGGAATCAGAATCCAGTGCCTTACCGCTTGGCGATACCCCTATTCACTGTAAAAATTTATGGGGTGGATGGTGAGATTCGAACTCACGTATCCTGGAGCCACAACCCAGTGTCTTAACCACTTGACGACACCCACCACAAAAAATGGTAGCGGCGAGTGGACTCGAACCACCGACCTTCCGGGTATGAACCGGACGCTCTAGCCAACTAAGCTACACCGCCATAAGCAGATTTTTTTTAGACCGCATTGGCAATACTACCATTTCATCAGAGCTATGTCAAGAAAAATCGCAGTACATGTTCCTAATCTTTTAGGTAATACGTTTTTTATTGCGAAGCTCGGCAGGCCCGTCGACAAGACTACCCCTCTTTATAGCATTCTTTCCGAAACGTTCCCTGATTGCGTCCACAGCCTTGTCGGCTGCGCTGCTTTGCGCTGTTTCCTGTCCGAATATACTGAGTTGTTCATTATCGTTTTCGTACAGGAGATTCCCGGCACCGACCCCAAGCAATCTTATCGCATCCCCCATCCAGAACTCATCAAAAATCTTTACCGCCTGAGCATAAAGATCATCCGTACTGTCTATATGAACATCTATCTGTCTTTGACGGCCATAAAACACCAGTTCGGAATTTCTTATTGTCACCGAGACCAGAGAAGCCTTGCAAGCAGCGTCTCTCAGACGCTGAGAGACTTTGTCACATAAACGCAGCAGATAGCGGTGAGCCTCCTCCCTATCCTTTACATCGTGGTCTATAGTCATAGAGTTCCCGTAGGCCTTCTGGTCCACATACTTATTTGACACAACAGGCTCATTGTCTATTCCGTTAGCATAATTATGCATGAGTGTACCATGACTTTTAAAATTGCTTTCGAGCATTCCTATATCTGCGTGAGCCAAATCGCCTATAGTATATATTCCCATTTTACGCAGTTTATCCGCAGAGCGCCTTCCTACCATAAAAAGTTCACCAACCGGCAGGGGCCACATTTTTGCTTCTATTTCCTCGGGAAATAATGTATGAACCTTGTCAGGTTTTTCGAACTCCGAAGCCATTTTTGCAAGCAACCTGTTGACGGAAACACCTATATTTACTGTAAAACCCAGTTCTTCCTTCATGCGATTCTTGATTTCGTAAGCCGCCTTTACAGGATCACCGAAAATCTTTTCCGAACCGGTGTAATCTAAAAAACACTCATCTATGGAGTAGCGCTGTATGATAGGAGTATATTCCGACAATAAGCCATACATGGCATCGGAATAGAGATGATAAAGTTCATGATCAGGCGGAATTACAATAAGATTCGGACATTTTCTTCGAGCGTCAACCAGTGTATCCGCTGTAGATATTCCGAATTTTTTGGCAGGTATTGATTTCGCCAACACTATGCCGTGACGACTAGACTCATCTCCGCCCACAACCGACGGAACTTCGCGGTAATCTGTCTTTGCTCCGTGCTTTAAGGCCTCGACCGCACTCCAACTCAAAAAAGCCGCATTTGCGTCCACATGCATTATGATCATGAAAATCGTTATCCTTTTAAAAGCCTTGACTTTCTTTTATATACCCTTTCATTACCCGGATGACCTCATCTATACTCATATCCGAGGAATCTATTTCTATGGCACCATCGGCTTTACGCAAAGGGCTGTGCTCTCTGTTGGAATCCCTGCGGTCTCTGGCGTTTATTTCCGCTTCTATCTGAACAGGATCACAGGGAAGACCCTTAGCTTCGTATTCTTTGGCACGGCGAAGGGCTCTTACTCTTGCAGAAGCCGTAAGGAAAAACTTATATTCGGCATCAGGAATTACAACAGTCGCGATATCTCTGCCGTCCATAACAAGACTCTTTCGTTTTGCCATGGCCTGCTGCAAGGCAACAAGCTTTTTACGAACCGGAGGTA
Source organism: uncultured Oscillospiraceae bacterium (assembly GCA_964346675.1). Taxonomy (GTDB): domain Bacteria; phylum Bacillota; class Clostridia; order Peptostreptococcales; family Anaerovoracaceae; genus RUG13409. The sequence goes on from CAYFUZ010000040.1 coordinate 4,405, forward strand.
GTGCGGATGAAAGCGAGGCGAGCTCGGAAATCTCCTGATTTCTTATGCATTCGCTTACGTCTTCTCCATCCAGAAAAACACGTCCGCCGCTGTAATCTACGTCGGTTGCATCCAGAAGTTTCCGCAAAGCATCTTCGTCACTGCAGTCGGTACCTGTTTTGAGCAACTTGAGAGCTATGGCGCGATACATAGCGCCGGTATCTATGTAGTCTATGTTTAGATCTTCGGCCAGCAGTTTCGCCATGGTAGACTTGCCGGCGCCCGAAGGACCGTCTATACCTATTCTTATAAATTTATTCACTTTCTATCAATCCTTTTTCAGTTGTTTTTCTTGCTTGAGCCCGGTTTTTCGATGTCCACTTTCTTGCCCAACAGCTTCTCGATTTCAGCCACAAAAGTGTTCACATCTTTAAACTCTCTGTAAACGGAGGCGAATCTTACATATGCAACCTGATCGAGGTTCTTCAGATGATCCATTACTATCTCGCCTATTATCTTGGAGCTTATCTCCTTTTCCATCATATTATTGAGAGTTCGCTCTATATCGTCTACTATGCTTTCCATCTGAGCCATGCTGACAGGACGTTTTTGACAGGCACGCATTATGCCGTTTAACACTTTGCTCCTGTCAAAGGATTCACGGCTTCCGTCGCGTTTAATAACCATGAACAGCATTTCTTCCGCCTTTTCATAAGTTGTAAACCGCTTTCCGCAGCTCGGACATTCACGGCGCCTTCTTATGGCCTTGCCTTCATCCGTCGGCCTTGAGTCTATAACTTTTGTGTCGGTTTCTTCACAGTATGGACAATTCATAGTACTTCTCCTTGCATCACTACACAAGTATTCGCTTTATTTTATAATTTTATACTATATGTAGTGGTTTATCAATACGAATTTGTATGATATAATTTCGCAGCTATGAATAGAAAAGAACAGATTGAAAAAAGAAGAATATTCGGCATTATTTCACACCCGGACGCAGGCAAAACGACTCTTACGGAAAAGCTGCTGCTGCACGGAGGTGCGATCCGAGAAGCAGGAACTGTAAAGGCTCGCAGAAATTCAAAGTTTGCTACATCGGACTGGATGGAAATAGAAAAGCAAAGGGGCATTTCGGTTACAAGCTCAGTAATGCAGTTTGAGTACGCCGGGAAGGTTATCTCCATAATGGATACACCGGGCCACAATGACTTCGGTGAAGACACCTACCGTATACTTACCTCGGTTGACAGCGCCGTAATGGTTATAGACGCAGCCAAGGGTATTGAAACGCAAACAAAAAAACTCTTTGCCGTATGTAAGATGCGCGGGATACCAATTTTTACATTCATAAACAAACTCGACCGTGAGGCGCGCGACCCGCTTGAACTGATAAGTGAACTTGAAGATGTTTTAGGGATACCTGCTACGGCAGTTACTTGGCCCATAGGCTCCGGACTTAACTTTCAAGGCATATACAACAGGCTTACAAACGAAGTCTATCTTTATAGAAAAAAAAGTTCTATTAAACTCGGGCCGGACGGCGTAAACGGACCTGAACTCGAAGCGATACTTACTCAATACAACCTCAAATCCTTAAGAGAACAGATTGAACTGCTCGATGGCGCCGGCTATCCGCTTGACAGGAGCCGGGTTTCAAATGGCGAGTTAAGCCCGGTTTTCTTCGGCTCCGCTCTGGCGGACTTCGGAGTAACGGCCTTTTTAGAGAATTTTCTTGAAATGTCACCTTATCCGGGTCCGAGAAAACTTGTCGATGGAGACAGTGTCAATCCTTTAGATTCGGAGTTTTCGGGCTTTGTCTTCAAAATTCAGGCAAATATGAATCCTGCTCACCGGGACCGCCTGGCCTTCTTTAGGATATGCAGCGGAACCTATACCCACGGAATGACTGTCACTCTTTCAAGAACCGGGAAAAGCATAAAACTTTCACAATCCACTCAGCTTATGGCCAATGAAAGGGAAAACTTACAGGAGGCTTACGCCGGAGATATCATAGGAATCTATGATACCGGTAATTTCCAGATAGGAGATACCCTGTGTACGTCAAAGGATCCTATATTCTTTGAACCGCTTCCCACATTCCCGCCAGAACTCTTCGCAATGGCTGCCCCAAAGGATACAATGAAGCAAAAGCAATTCCAAAAAGGAGTTGAACAGTTGGCGCAAGAAGGTGCCGTCCAAGTATACAGAAACGAATACAACGAAGTAATCATAGGCGCGGTAGGACAACTGCAGTTTGAGGTTTTCCAGTACAGACTGGAAAACGAATATAATGCGGCGCTTAGAATGACGAGCCTTGATTTTTCCGTTGCCAGATGGGTCAAAAATCCTGATTTGGACAAGCTGAAGGCCACGCTCGACTCCAGAACAACCTTGGTTTTCGATCGTTTTGAAAGGCCTGTTTTGCTGCTTGCAAATCCGTTCACTCTCTCCTTCTACATAGAACGCCATCCTGAAATTGAGCTTGCAGAGGCGACAGAAGTGTAAATTGAACAAAATAAATATTGGAACGCATTAATAACTTCAAGAGGAATCAATGAAAATACGAAACGCGGAATTAAAAGACATAGACACGGCACTTAATATTTATGCGAATGCGCGTAAATATATGGCCGCAAACGGCAACCCCGACCAATGGAAGAATGAAAACTATCCGTCAAGGGAACTGCTGGAATATGATGTGGAAGAAAAAAGGCTTTTTGTTGTAACGGATGAAGAAGATTACGAAATTCTTGCAGTTTACGCCTATATCATAGGCACAGATTCTTCATATGAAATAATCGAAGGTCAATGGCTGAATGAGGAACTTTACGGAACCATTCACAGAATAGCCAGCAGCGGCAAGTCCCGGGGCCTGGCTTTCTTCATCTACGATTGGGCACTTGAGCAATGCGACAATATCCGCATAGACACTCACGCAGATAATCATAAGATGCAATATATTTGCGAAACTTACGGTTTTAAGCAGTGCGGAATAATACACTTAAAAGGTGCCGGCGACGAATATGACGGCGACCCCAGAATAGCATACCAGATAACAAAAGAACTTAGGGATAAGGCTGCGAAAGAATAGACGCCCGCAGCTACTTTTTTCGTGCCACTGTCTGTCTAAAAGAAAAAGCGCTCAGCCCCGGTGGGGTCGAGCGCAATATTTTTTTTATTTAAGAGCTTCTTTAGCTGCGTCAACCAGTTTGGTAAAGCCCGATGCGTCGTAGATAGCCATTTCGGAAAGCATCTTCCTGTTAACGGCAATACCCGCCTTTCGGAGACCGTCCATAAGTCTGCTGTAAGATATTCCGTTCATTCTTGCGGCAGCATTTATTCTTGCAATCCACAGTCTTCTGAATTCTCTCTTTCTGAGTTTTCTGCCCATCTGAGCAGATCTTAATGATCTCATAACTGCCGGATTAGCAGCCTTGAATGTCCTGTGTTTGGCACCATAGAAGCCCTTAGCAAGCTTCAAAACCTTCTTATGTCTTCTTTTGGCGTTAACTCCGCCTTTTACTCTTGCCATGTTCTACCCCCTACTTTCCAATCAGCACACTCTTAATTCTTTTCAAATCAGCCGAGGTCAGATAGGTTGCCTGCCTGAGGTTCATCTTCCTCTTTGGTGACTTATAAGCCGTGTTGTGGCTCTTGTATGCCTTGTATCTTTTTACTTTGCCGGTTCTTGTGATCTTAAATCTCTTCATGGCCCCTCTGTGGGACTTCATTTTTGCGCCCTTTGCCATTTTTTCGTGTCCTTTCTCTATTTATTGCTCGTCTTGTGATTCTGCCGCCGCTGCTTGAGCCTTTTTTAAAGCTTCTTCAGCAGCCTTTGCAGCCTTTGCCGCTTTTAATTTTTCCTTTTCACTTTTAGGTGCTATGATTACAGAAAGATTTCTGCCCTCAAGAACGGGCTGTTTTTCAATATTTCCGTACTCGGCAACCCTCTTGCAAAATTCAAGCATGGTTTCCTTGCCCTTGTCGACATGACCCATAGCCCGACCGCGGAAACGCATAGAAACCTTGACCTTGTCACCTCCAGCAAGAAACCTTGCAGCCAATGTGGATTTTGTGTCGATATCGTGTTCCTCGGTAAAAGCGCCAAGACGTATCTCCTTAACCTCCATGGTTTTTTGTTTCTTTCTGGCTTCCTTTTCACGCTTCTGCTGATCATAGCGATACTTGCCGTAGTCCATAATTTTGCAGACCGGCGGGGCAGCATTGGGCGAAATGTTTACAAGATCCAAATTCGCTTCGTGAGCCCTCTCAAGAGCTTCCTTGATGCTTACGATGCCAATCTGCTTACCTTCTTCGTCCAGAAGACGCACTTCTTTTGCACGAATCTGTTCGTTTATAAGAGCTTCCTTACTAATAGCCTTTTCCTCCAAAAAATAAAAAAGCGGAATGCACAAGCTCCGCCTGAATTAACACTGACTTTAAAAGTCGGATAATATCAGCCTTGTCAGTCCGAACCGCAAGGCGAGAAGCGGATAACTTCTGCTTGTTTACCCGACTATTTTACTTAATTTACACGCACCTTGTCAAGTGCGAAATTAAAATCCCGATTAATTAAAATACCTGAACACACCCTTGACCAATCCTAATATTTGACAATCGTCTACAATAATAGGGCGCATGGCGGAATTTTGAGGCTGAAGTCTTATTCGCCCGCCTTCCTTATAAAAGGTCTTCACCGTGGATTCGGGCTCATAGTCGCCTTGAATCATTGCTACAACAATATCCCCGTTATCCGCGCTTTTTTGTTCCTGCACGAGAATGTAGTCGCCATCCATGATTCCGGCTTCTATCATAGAATCACCATGCACCGTCAGCATGAAATTATTGCCGTTGCCAACATACTGTGCAGGCAACGGAAAACTGCCCTCAATATTCTGTTCGGCCAGTATCGGGGTTCCTGCCGCAACCCTGCCTATTATCGGCACTTCAACAACATTCAGGTTTTCAAGTTCGGGTTTTGATTTCCGTTCGTCGCCATACTCATTGTTGACAATTTCAAAAGCCCGGCGCTTTCCGGCCTGTTTTCTTATATAGCCCTCTTCCTGCAAGATTTCCATGGATTTTTGGACAGTAGAAGTTGATTTTATCCCAAGAGCCGCAGCTATATCCCTAACCGTCGGCGGATAACCGTTTCGTTTGATTTCCTGCTTTATAAACTCAAGAACTTTCTTTTCCCTGATTTTAAGCCCTGACATCACAAGCTCCTTTTCAGCTGCAGTGATAACTTTTCGTGGGTATTATAACACACCGGAATGTACTTGTAAACATTTGTTCGCAATGTTTATAAGAGCCAATCTTAACTGTCAAGACATATGTTACACATTGAGAAATACTCTTCTACAATCTGATTCGGGTTTTTAAAGTTCAGTGAGGTTTTGGCTGTTTTGTTGTATCGTCGCTCGTGTTTTGCTACCTGCGA
>CAYFUZ010000041.1:0-8955 GCA_964346675.1 uncultured Oscillospiraceae bacterium
CCGAGTGCGGGGAATATGCACTGTACGTCTACAACGATAGCCTCGCAGGCTCCTGTAAGAACTACGTTTTCCTGCTGCAGGAAGTTTCCTGCCATGGGAACTCCGTGCCTCATGCCTACTTCGTTACCGGTGCAGCAGATGCCTGAAACCGTAATACCCTTGGCTCCGTTAGCCTTTGCCAGTGCAATCATTTCGGGGTCCTTGGCGTAACATACAACCCTTTCCGAAAGTGACGGGTCATGACCATGTACTACGATATTTACATTATCTTTTTCCATTACTCCGAGATTGGCCGTTGTATCGATGGGCTTCGGAGTTCCGAACAATACATCGGAAAACTCCGTTCCGCACATAGAGCCGCCCCAGCCGTCGCAAAGACCAGTTCTGAGAGCGTGCCTTAAAAGAGCTTCCGGGAGCGAGGAGCAACCCATGTGAGTCATGAGCAAAGACTGGGAAATGTCCCTGTCGATAGCGCGCGGCAGAATGTCCGCCTTTTCCCAAAGATCCTGTGTGTGCTGCGGAGCTCTGGATATCCATCTGGATGTACCGAACGGTTTGCCGTACTCCATAAGTGCCATTTCGGCAACTTCTTTTGCAAGGTCGTAAATATCCCTGCCTTCGGTTTCAACACCCCATTCCTTAGCTATTCTCTTGAGTTTTTCGGGGTCCTTAACCTGATATGCGCCATCCTCACTTGCAACATGAAGCGTATGGCAAATGCCGCGACCATGATCAGAGTGAGCAGCGGCTCCTCCTGCTGTAAAGCGCAGGTAGTTTCTCGCTACTATACCGTGAACATCGCATCCGCAGATTCCGCGGGGCGCCTTCGGCGTGATTCTGCATGGTCCCATTGTGCAAATACGACAGCAAGTTCCTTCTTCGCCAAACCTGCAGTGAGGGGTCTGATTTTTAACCCTCTGCTGCCATGTATCGGCGTTAAGTTTTGCCGCAGTCTCGAGAAGTGAATTTGTTGCCTCCTCCATTTGCTCGACTGTGATTAGATTGTCCCAATTCTTCATTGGCCGTCTCCTTAAAATATACCTATGTGCATTACCAACCACTTAATTAAATTATACGCTTAAATTATACTAATGTAACGAAAAAAACGCTTTGTCATATTCTACAATAATATCAATATGAATTATGTCAGAAAATTATCCGTATTGAAATCCGAACCGGACATCATCCTTGAAAGCGCTTTGTAAACCGCTAATCTGCCGTCATTATACACGAGATTCTTGAGATTCACACCTTTTTTATCAGCTATATCCAGAGCATATTTATAGGCGCTTCCCTTTTTTGCATTATCTGCAACTCTGCGGCGGGCAGCTTCCCATCCGAAAAGTACCATAGCGGCTTCAGCTTCCGTAATCGGTTTTTCATAATGTACGCAATTGTCCGAAAACGCAGGGCAGCAACCTGCTTCTAAAAGAGCTTTTGCCTCATCAAAGCCCTCGTCTCCCAAAGCTATATCTTCAAAGGGACTCGCAAGTATCATTTCGCTTACCGTCAATACCCTGTATCCATACTTGTCAAGTTCTTCAAGCTGAAGTTCAAGCGCATCGGCGACAGGAGTACGCCTCAGCATATTGCATCCGTCTTTTTGAAATATGATAGCACCGCAAAATGCGTCGGGATTTTCTTCGAGAGCATCCCTTATGACTCTAACCATTGCCTCTACCTCTTTTTTATAATCAGCTCCAGGAAGCCAGCCTCCTCCATCGGGGCCCGCACCCAGATACTGATAACCGAGCATGGCGTAGGCATCGTAGCTGGTAAAATTTTTGTTTATTTTATCCACATAATGAGGCGGCCTTGACAACTTGATTTCATAATCGTAATCGTCTTTCAAAATCGAATGAAGACGCTTCAAATCGGCCATAACCTCATCTATCCCGTTTAAATGTTTTCTTTTGCCGTAAATCAGAGGTTTTGCGCCCCATATACGGTGAAAATAGCTGTGGTTGGAAATTTCATGCCCACCGTCCAGAATTCTTTTTACAAGTTCCGGACAGTTTTTAATTCCGCCCAAGTTGTCCTTTCCGAAATCCGGATAGTGGTCATACGCTACCCCACCCCACATGGCGGTACCTTCTTTGCCGCAGACATCCGGATAGTTCTCAGAGGTATCCCCTATACAATCGAAGGTACCCTTTGCGCCGTGACGCTCAAGCGCTTCTATTAAACAAAGCGTCAGAGGACCTCCATAGTTGTTGGGATTGGGATGTTGCATGCACGGACCGTCATCAAAGCTCATGGCACATACACGTTCGCAGCTTTTAACACCGTTGATTCTTCTTACAGGTGAAATGTAAACAGGTGTGCTGGCCCTAATCCTGTCCTCATACCTATGCTTAAACTTTTTTGCCAGACCTATGCTCTTGGAAATCAGTGACATTACTTCCCCATCAAATCTAATATTTTGCACTTAAAAAGCAGTGTCAGCGCAGTGAGTTTTCTGCTTGAACGCCCGCTTCTGTTAGCTCTTTCAAGCTGAGACCAACCCTTATAGACTCTTTTAGTATCTTGAACCAGCACCGGTTTGCTGCGCCCCTCTTCGAGGGCGGTTCTTAAATCTTCTATACCCGTACAATCAACTTCAGTATATGCGTTTCCTATCTCCTGTTCAAGGTGCGAGTCCGAACCGGCAGTCACTAAAAGATTCTTGGACTTTGCATATTCCTGAGCTTTTTTATTGGCTGAAGAATCTTTCATCCACGCCCTGGCATTTATCGTTTCACAGCCATCCGGATGAAGCGTAAAATCATACGGACTTCGCTTCACAACTCCCCCATGAGCAAACGGATGCGCTATAACCGCCAATCCTCCTGACGAGTGAATGCGTTTTATTGTATCTTCAACTTCGGGCAAATTATTTTCATCATAGTTTTCCAGACCGAGATTTCCCTTAAAAAACAGCGCCAACATGTGTGCGTTTTTGCAGGAAAGTTCACAGCCCGGCATAAGCCAAACCCCGTTCATATAAACGGGACTCTTTAGCGTCACACGATTATGATCACAGATAAAAACAACTTCTATGCCCTTTTTTGCGGCGGCTTCGGAAATCCTGCATAGAGTCATCGTGCCGTCCGCCGATTCAATTGAATGTACGTGAAAATCTACCTTCACCGGCCATTAATCATCCCTTCTGTTAATCCAACCGATTACATATTTGAGCGCAGGTTTAGGATCCCCCCACTCAAACAGGCCGCCTTTTACCGCAGGGTTCAGGGCATCCGCAAAAGCCATAAGCCCAAGACCGACCCTGCCATCCCTTATGTACGCAGCCCCTGCTCTTATATCTGTCAGCATAAAATTCATTTTAACATCTCTAAAGTCCGTAGACGGCGCCCTGTAAAGAGTTCCGGGATTACCGTTTTTAAAGCTCTCGGCAAACCACTGATGCGTTATGTTGCAGCGCGCGCATCTTGTAAGCGGGTATGAACCCCACACCCTCGGATTTGATTCCAGCAGATAAAAATTCCCGTCCGCGCCCTGTTTAAATTCAAACATGGCCACGCCGCTTAAACCCACTGCCTTTATCAAGGTTTCCGTATAGTCCTGCAGGTCCCCGTTGTGTATTACCCGGCAGCAAGTGGACGGCCCGCCGCTTATAGGATATTCTCTTATCCTTTTATGGGTTATAGACGCCATAACCTTACCGTCTTTTGCGAACACCGAGCAGCCGCAGCCGTCGCCGTTTATGTATTGCTGAATTACAGGCTCCTCGCCTTCGCACATTTTAGTAAATCGCGCGTAGGCCGCCTTCATCTGAATCTCGTTGTTTACTATCCTGTACCTGTCTTTTGCCTTTATGCCGTAATGTTCTCCGAAAAGAGGTTTTACAACACAAGGGTACGTAATATCCTTGTCATTTACACTGTATTCTTTCGGTACCGGAATGCCTAGTTTTTCCGCCAAAGCATGAAGCTTCCCCTTGTTGTTTAAAAGCAATAGTTGTTCTTCACTTGGTATACAAAGCCCTGCAACCTCTTCAAAACGACCCCTTGTTTCCCGTTTTGCAAGGCGGTTCATGGTGGCAGTGCTGACCGGTATCAGAGCGGGTTTTTCGCCGGTCTGAATGTACTCATTTTTGCAAAGCTGCCACAACTGATCAAGATATTTATCCTCATCCATAAAAACACTCTTATCGGTGTATTTGCTGTAAAAACCGAGAGACGGTGTGCTGCCGTCGAACTCAACGGCAACAACTCTTATTCCGGCTTGAGCAAGATCTCTTATAATAGCCAGCGACATCCTGTAGCGTACATCTGTTACTATTGCGGTTTTTCTTTTCATTGACAATTCTCCGTTCCGGGCTTTTCGCCGTAGTACTGATAATAACAGCTTTCTATATCTCCGTTGAAGAGCTTGCGCCTTCTGTCGGCATTTCTCCCCATTTTATTTTCAAAGCTCTTATCCGGAGTTATAAGAAACAAGGACCAACCTTTGTTTTTCTCAAGGAATTTTTTCAGACAGGAATAAAGCTCGTCAAGATTTTCGGAGTCGCCTATGCGCTGACCGTAAGGAGGATTACATACTATTATACCATATTCTTCTGCGCCGAAATCAGCGGCAGCTATGTTTTTTACATCTTCCTGCCTGAACTCTATGCTGTCATCAACGCCCGCCTCTTCCGCATTTCGTCTGGCAATTTTTATCGCACGCGAATCGTAATCTGACGCTATAATATTAAACTCTGCGTCCTGTTTTATGGCTTTAAACGCAGCGGATTTTTCCTCTTTCCATACGCTTTCCGGAACGCTCTCCCACCAGCTGCAATCGAACTTTCTTGAAAGTCCCGGAGCCTGGTTTTTTGCTATCATTGCGGCCTCTATTGCAATAGTACCCGAACCGCAAAAGGGGTCTAAAAGCATTCGTCCTTCTTTAAAGAAAGACAAGCTGACAAGTGCCGCGGCCATTGTCTCCTTTATAGGCGCCGGCACGTTTTTAACCCTGTAGCCCCTATCGTGAAGACCCCTGCCGCTGCTGTCTATCATAAGTACACATTCGTCCTTTTGCAGCATAAAACGCACCGTATAGACAGGGCCGTTTTTAGGCATGCGTTCCAGTTTATAAAGCTTGCAGAGCCTTGTAGCAATGCTCTTTTCTATAATAGACTGACAGGCAGGAACGCTGTGAAGCACCGATCTCGCAGAGCTTCCCGTAACACTGAAGTGGGCACTTTCCGGAAGCCATTTTTCCCACTCGATTTTGCCTGTCTGTTGAAAAAGTTCTTCGAAGGTATTGGCTGTAAATTCGCCCATTTTAACATAGACCCTGTCCGCGCAGCGCAGCCAAAGGTTGGAGCGAACCAGTGCTCTCACATCGCCTTTATATGTAATACGGCCGTTTCTCGAATCCGTAATCTCATATCCAAGGGCTTCGACCTCTCTTTTAACTATGGCCTCCAGCCCGAAGGTTGATGTCGCAATTATCTCAAATTCTTTCATTATCAATAAACTTATATTAATCAACACAGATATCAGCATAGCTGAAATCAATCACTTTCGGCAAATCCCCGGGATTCAGCTCCAGCTGATATCCGATTCTTCCCGCGTTGAACACAATCTTTTCAATATTTTTTGCAGTCGAATGAAACACCGTAGTAAAAGGCTTTTTCATTCCTATGGGCGAGCAGCCGCCGTGAACATAACCGGTCAAAGAGAGCAAATCCTTTGACCTAACCATCTCGATGCTCTTTTCTCCGACAGCCTGCGCCGCCTTCTTCAAATCCAATTCATTTTCAACCGGCAAAACGAAAACAAAGCTCCGCTTTGTTCTGCCACCTGCGGTAACGAGCGTTTTGAAAACAATTCCGGAATCGAGCCCCAGTTCTTGCGCCACTTCAACTCCGGACAAAGCAGTCGCTCCGTCTCCGTAAAAATAGGCCTTATAGCTAATCTATTTTTGATCCAGCAGGCGCATTACATTGGTTTTTTCCTGTTTGTCATTAGCCATTATTTTTTGTCCACATGTGCAACTTCACGGCGACACAATAACAGTATCAACACCGTTGCACTGAATTTATTATACACTATAAATGTCCTGCACGACAGATGCCGTTCAGGACATTTATCTTTTGACTTCAATTAGTATCTCTACTTGGCGGCAATTACGGTAAGTTCTACCAAAACCGCATCGTTAAGCATATTTGCTTCTATGCAGATGCGAGCGGGAGCGCAGCCCTCCGGAAGCCATGCATTCCACACGGCATTGAACGCCGCTGCGTCTTGTCTGTTCTTGAGATAAATTTGAGCAAGAAGCATATTATTGACTTCATCATTTACCATCTAACTGGCCTCCTTTCTAGGGGAAATAAAAAAAGCGGCCCAGATTTTTAGGTCTGAACCGCTAAAGTTTGATTCTATAGTCTTTTATTTTTATTGCTGATGCGACGTACTTTATAAATAATATGAAGTAAATATAAACAAGGTTATTTTTACTTCTTTTTAGATTTATACATCTTTTTAAATTTATATTTATTAAAAATCATTATTATAAAAGCTATAATTGTAATTATGCCGAGCCAAACGTAAAATGAGGTAGACCCCTTTCCTTCATATAATGCATAGTATAAAGCCCCCATAAAGACCCAACCAGAACCAAGCAATGTCAATGGTAAAATCATCATATTCTGAGATGTCTTTCCTCTTTCTGAATTACGATAATCTCTACCTAAAAATATATTGTTTCCTGATGCGTTAAGAATTGCTTGAATTAAAAAATACAAACCAAAAATAGTATAACTCATTAATTTCATCTCCTTTAACGTCGCTTAAATCTACATATATGCAATTGATTAGCATATTAAATATAATTATACTAAATAATTCTTATGACACGTTCCCCTGTTGCTAAGTCTATATTTGCATGAAGTTTATTTCTTATTTGAAGATTTGCTAAAAAATTATTTATATTTGAGTATTTACCTTGAAGTACTGAATTTTTGTTAAAGTTTTCAATAGCTAATTGTTCAGTGTTTTCATAATTACCTGAGGCTAAGAAAATTATTGTATTCCTAATTGCTTCCTTTTGGTATTCTCTTTCTCCACATAAAATATCAAGATATAATTCCCACTCATCTAAATTTAACTCTAGAGGATTATAAGTTTTATTTACCTCTAAAACTAAGTCCTTTTGCTTATACACCTTAACATCAGAGGATATGGGTTTCCAAAACTGCGATGTTGTTATCGTATGTATCGGAATTTTGGATATATCTATCCTGACTGTCATGAAGTTGCATGCAATGGGGGTCAAAAGGATCATCGCCAAAGCCAATACAAGTGAACACGGGGAAATTCTCGAAAAACTGGGCGCGGAAGTTGTATATCCCGAAAAAGACAGAGCCGAACGCCTTGCAGCCAGATTGGATATGGGAGAAGGAATTGATTTTGTGGAACTCAATGATTTAATCAACGTTGCAAAGTTTGTAGTGCCGCACGAATACATCGGAAAAACCGTTATGGACGTATCCATTCGCGAAAAATTCGGCCTTAATATTATCGCAATTGAAAACAACGGAACGGTAGTAGATACCATAAGACCGGATTATACCTTTGCTGAAAATGATATTCTTTATCTTTGCGGCAACAAAAAATCCGTCGCCGAAATTGCCAATTGGCTGGAAAGACATCATTAAGAATTAAAGCACCTCTGCTACCTTAATTAAATTTGTGTTTCCGGACACTCCATTAACCATACCTCCGGTTATCACCATGTTATCGTCTTTCTGCAATTGTAAGACTTCAGCAGTTTTCTTTTGCGCAAAATCAAACATCTCATCAACGGAATCGAATGTTTTGTTGAGTACCGGGATTACTCCCCATGACAGCGCCAGACGCCTGTAAGTTCTTTCATTGGGGGTTATTCCCACTATATCGACAGGAGGCCTGAATCTTGACACCATTCTTACCGTTATCCCCGTAAGGGAACAAACCGCAATTGCCTCGGCAGTTACGTCTATCGCCATGCCGCATACCGCATGCGATATAGAGTCAATGTTGTTTTCAAGCTCATATTCATAAACACGGAATCTTTTTTTATAATTGATTTCTTTTTCGGTGGCTTTAGCAATTGAAGACATCATCTTTACTGTCTGTTCGGGAAATTTCCCAACAGCAGTTTCAGCTGAAAGCATCACAGCTGACGACCCGTCATAAACTGCATTTGCCACATCCGAAACCTCGGCTCTTGTCGGCCTTGGTGACGACACCATCGATTCTAGCATTTCCGTTGCCGTAATAACCTCTTTTCCAAGCAACCTGCATTTTTGAATCAGACTTTTTTGGACCGCCGGCAATTTTTCAACCGGTATTTCCACACCCATATCGCCCCTGCCTATCATTATGCCCGTACAGAGCTCACAGATTTCCTCAATATTATCAATTCCGGGCTGATTTTCTATTTTTGCTATTAGTTCAATGTCGGGATCCCCGTTTTCTTCCAGAAATTTATGTATATCCGCAAGATCCTGCTTTTGGGAGACAAACGAGCATGCGATAAAATCAATTTCGTTTTCGATTCCGAAAAGAATATCCGCCTTATCCTGCTCACTCAAATAGATACTCCTCATTATTTTGCCCGGGAAATTCATGCTTTTTCTGTCCGTAAGAACACCCTCCGTTAAAACCTCGCAGATTACGTTCCTGCCGCTGATTTCTTTTACCAGAAAATCCATCAGTCCGTTTGACACAAGTATATGATCTCCTTGATGAACACTCTTTTCCAGCCCCTCAAAATTAACGGCGACCCTTGTCTCGTCACCCTGAACATCTTCGGATGTAAAAGCAAAGGTGTCGCCCGCTTTTAAGGTTACCTCTCTATTTTTAAAGGTTTTGATTCTGAATTCAGGACCCTTTGTATCAAGCATTATAGCTACTGGTATTCCCAGCTTCTTGCTTACACATCTGATGTTTTGAATCCTACTGAGATGTTCTTCATGGGTGCCGT
>CAYFUZ010000042.1:0-5684 GCA_964346675.1 uncultured Oscillospiraceae bacterium
GTCTAAAGATGCTTTTGACATTATGGAAAAGGTGAGGAAAGGGAAAGGTCTAAGTCAGGAACATGAGGAACTTATGCGCCAAAACGGTGTTGAAGACTGGTATATTGAATCTTGTAAAAAGATTAAATACATGTTCCCGAAGGCGCACGCGGTAGCCTATGCCATTTCTTCACTTCGTGTTGCTTGGTTCAAGATTTATCATCCGGCTGCTTACTACTCTGCTTACTTTACTGTAAGAGCCGATGAGTTTGACAGCTCTTTAATGTGTGTGGATTTGGAGCAGATATTGGTCAATCGACGTCATTACAGAAGGATTATTCAAGAAAAAACGGCCGGTCCCAAGGAAAAGAACACGTATTACATTTTGGAGTTGGTGGAAGAAATGCATAACCGTGGTATCACTTTCCTTCCGATTGATCTGATGGAGTCGGAGGCAAGTCGTTTTGTTCCTGTAAATAAAACCGAAATAAGACCACCTTTTAATATTATTCCCGGATTCAGCACGAGCATGGCCAGTGCCTTGGTGACTGCACGTGAGCAAGACGGACCTTTTCATAACAAAGAGGAGTTAGGGCGAAGGGCTCAACTCGGTCCTGCAGCCATTCAAGCCTTGACGGACGCAGCTGTTTTAGCAGAACTTCCTGACTCGGCTCAACTGAGCTTATTTGACTTGATGGATGGTTTTCTATGATTGTAGAAGTCGTACTTCGTGAGGCGACCATACTGTTTGATCGCCGCTACTCCTATTTATGGCCCGAGCATCTCTGCCAGCCTGAAATAGGTATGCGCGTCGTGGTTCCGTTTGGCAAAAATAATCGTAAAAAAGAAGGCTACATTTGGCTTGTACGTGAGGCGGACCGGGAAAGATTATCTTTTTCCCTTAAAGAAGTACATGAACTACTTTATCCGACTCCTGTACTCCGTCTTGAGCAGATACAACTCTGCGAGATGATGCGCCTGCGCTATGCCTGTACCTACGGTGAGGCTATACGCTGCATGTTGCCGCCGGGCTTTAATTTGAAGAGCAATCTGAGAGATAAAGAAGAAAGAACGGTTTCTCTTGTTGATGAGGAAGTCGCTCTCAGTATGCTTGAAATGGGCGAATTCAAATCCGTGAAACAAGAACGAGTGATGGAAATGCTCTTGGAGTATGGAGAAACGGCAGTTTCTGAAATAAAAGAAAGCATTCAAATCACGGAGGCTGTCTTAAAGCGTCTGGCTGAAAAAGGTCTGATTCAATATGGTTTAAGGACTAAAATAGAGGAAACGCCTCCGATTCATTCTGAGTTTTCAGAAGAGGCCTGGCCACCTACACCGGAACAGGCTTATGCCTTAAATATTTTGATCTCCGCCTTATTGACAAACCCTTCTTCCGATAAGAGAAGACTGAAAGAGTACTTACTACATGGCGTGACCGGTTCAGGAAAAACGGAAATTTATCTTCAATTAGCCAAAGAAGTCCTTGATACAGGACGCTCGTGTTTGATTTTAGTCCCTGAAATTGCTCTGACACCTCAGATGATCGAGCGTTTTACCGGGCGCTTCGGCGAAAGGGTGGCGGTTATGCATAGCCGTCTCAGTCAGCGCGAGCGCTTTGAACAATGGAAAAGTATCTTAAACGGCAAAGTACGTCTGCTCGTCGGTGTGCGTTCCGCTATTTTTATGCCACTTCAAGATTTGGCGCTTATCGTTGTCGACGAAGAGCATGAAACAAGTTATCAGTCGGATATGAATCCACGTTATCATGCGCGGACCATTGCTCGCCTCAGAGCAAGAGATCGCCAATGCCTTCTACTTTTAGCCTCAGCAACACCTTCCGTAGAAAGCTATGCGCGAACTAAAACAGGCAGAAGTCTCTTACTTGAACTAAAGAATCGTGCCGGTTCCGCTGAACTTCCTAAAACAAACATTGTAGATATGCGAAAAGAAATCGGGGCAGGACACAGCTCTCTCTTTTCACGCCCTTTACTCGCTGCGATGGAAGACTGTTTTATGCGTGGTGAACAGGTGATGCTCTTTATTAATCGGCGAGGTTATTCGGGCTTATATCTTTGCCGATCTTGCGGCCATAAACCCTATTGCCCCCATTGTGCTGTGGCCCTGACTTATCACCAAGCACGAAGACAGGGACGCGGGCGTTTGATTTGTCACTATTGCGGTTATATGGAAACGGCGCCAACACATTGTCCTCGCTGCGGAGATGAGCGCATACAAGCTTATGGACTGGGAACGCAACAGGTGGAAGCGAGTGTTCAGAACTTATTTCCGGGACGAAAAGTGCTTCGAATGGATCAAGACAGTACTTTTTCCAAATATGCTTTTAAAGAAATTCTGGATCAGTTTAAAAACCGCGAAGCGGATATTCTGATCGGTACGCAAATGATTGCCAAAGGACACGATATTCCCAATGTTACAGTGGTCGGTGTTTTGGCTTGTGACCAGCTATTAAACGGTAATGACTACCGCGTCAATGAACGTGGCTTTCAACTGATTACACAAGCCTCCGGACGTGCCGGTCGAGGGGACAGGCCGGGTCAGGTTTATTTACAAAGCTTTGATCCGGAGCATCCGAGTCTACTTGCGGCTTCAAGACAGGATTATCAAGCTTTCTATGAAGAAGAGATGACTTTTCGAAAAACTTTGGGCTACCCGCCTTTTATGTCAATGGCCACGATTATTGTAAGCTGCGTAGATAGTCCGAGCGCACGAAAACACGGAGAATATCTTGAGTCACTTATACTTGAAGCAATTGAAGACCAGGATAATCTTCAAATGCTTAAACTCTTCCCTTTGAAACCGGCATACCCGTCCAGGCTTTACGGTAAATCCAGATTCCAAATCAGGATTAAATCCACAGATGAAGCCGCTTTATCTTATGTCATGCGTCTGCTGAGACAGGTAAAAAGCAGTCCTGACATTTCTCTATCACTCATTTTGGATCCTGCTTAAATCGAATGCTTATCGTATTTTAATTTGCAAAATAATACATCTTATATAAAAAAAAGATTATTAGTAGCAAAATATTGCATTTTAATTCTTTGTAGTTTATTATTCTGTTTGAGGAGGTGTGTCCTTTGAAAATCAACTTTTATTCTTCAACACAGGAGATTTTAAATGAGCTTGGAAGCAGAATTAAGGCTGCCCGTATAGCACTTCCCGCCACACAAAAAGAGATGGCTGAACTTACGAATTTGTCAAAGAGGACCATCAGTAATCTTGAGACGGGGAAGGATGTTTCATTTTCTACCCTCATCGAAGTGTTACGTGCCCTGGGACAGGTTCAAAACCTGGAACTCATGATACCCGAACAAAAGATACGTCCGAGTCAGATTGCTTCGCTAGGAAAGCCGCGTGAACGGGCAAGCAGCAGGAATAAGATTCAGCAGGAAGCACAGACCGGCTGGAAATGGGGGGATGAGGAATGACGACCGCGGAAGTGATTCTTTGGGGCACAAAAATCGGAACGGTTGCTTTTGATAATGAGAGCGTTTTAGGCGCTTTCGAATACGATTCCGCCTTTCTTTCATCGGGTATTGAAGTCTCACCGATAACCATGCCTCTTTCTCGACGTGTTTACAGCTTTCCGGAATTGTCAAAGCGAAGTTTTCATGGATTGCCCGGAATGCTTTCCGACAGCCTACCGGATAAATTCGGACATGCTGTTATTAATGCTTTTCTGGAAAGCCAGGGACGCAGTCCGGAGTCCTTTAATCCGGTAGAGCGTCTATGCTACACAGGAAGCAGAGGTATGGGCGCCTTGGAATACAGACCGGCACGAGGTCCGAATGCCTCTGAGTCGGAAAGTCTTGAGATAGAAAAACTGGTTCAGATGGCGTCAAAAATACTCAGCTCGCGGGAAGAGCTGCGTATCCCGATCAGTGAAACCGCTATGCAGGAAATCATTAAAGTCGGTTCTTCCGCCGGAGGGGCAAGAGCTAAGGCAGTGATTGCTTGGAATGAAGAAAGCGGGGATATCAGATCCGGACAGATTGAAGCCGGAAAGGGTTACGGGTACTGGATTATTAAATTTGACGGTGTAAGCCAAAATGCGGATAAAGAGGGGGAGGATGTACCCCAATACACACGCATAGAATATGCATACTATCTCATGGCTATAGAAGCCGGACTTGTGATGAGTGAGTGTCGTCTCTATGCTGAAAAGGATCGCAGGCATTTTATGACCCGACGCTTTGACCGAGATTCTATAACGGGGAACAAGCGGCATATGCAGACGCTCGGAGGAATAGCCCATTTTGACTTTAATCAGGCCGGCGCACACAGCTACGAAGAGGCGGTTAGAGTCATGAGAAAACTACGGATTTCCAATACTGAGATTTATCAGTTTTACAGACGAATGGTTTTTAATGTGCTTGCCAAAAACCGGGATGACCATGTCAAAAACATCTCATTCTTGATGAACCGAAGCGGAAAATGGTCCTTGGCCCCGGCTTATGATGTGACTTACGCTTATAATTCTGATGGTATGTGGACAGGAACGCATCAAATGACAGTCAATGGAAAAAGAGATCATATTTTTTATGATGACCTTCTCGCTTCGGCGAAAAGTATGGGCGTTAAAAAGTCCGATGCGGAATTAGCGATTGAGGCGGTTCAAATAAGTCTTTCCAGATGGGATGAGTTCGCAGAACAGGCTCAACTGAATGAGGCCGCACGAAAGCAAATATCCGAGCAGTTGATTAAGATTCGCAACTATTAAGAAATGATTATTAATAAGTGATGATAAGGCAGAGTTTTGCTCATTTACTGCTAAAAAGCTTATAATCCAATTATACTTACTAATAACTTAGGGAGAAACTATGGCCATCAGAATGATTTTACATGACGGTGATGAAACACTGAAAAAGATTTCTAAGCCGGTTAAAGAACTTACTCCGCGTGTTTTGGAACAAATTGAAGATTTGGGTGACACGCTCTATGCATCAGGGAATGGAATCGGATTAGCTGCTCCGCAAGTCGGCTTGTTGAAACGTATGTTTGTCATTGATATGCACGATGGAAAAGGTCTTCGGGTGTTTATTAATCCTGAGATTTCCGAGAGGGAAGGTGAGCAGACAGCGATGGAAGGATGCCTGAGTATTCCCGGTATGTTCGGAGAAGTTTGTAGGCCTGCCAAAGTAAAAGTAAAAGCAACGGATGAAAAGGGAGAAGATTTTGAACTTGAGGCAGAAGGTTTACTTGCAGTTTGTATCTGCCATGAAAATGACCATTTAGACGGTGTTCTATTTAAAGATAAAGTGATTGGCAATTTGGTCAGAGAAGAGGATCTTGCGCTTGAAGAAGATTAGACTGGTCTATATGGGGACGCCTGAATTTGCGGTTAAGCCCTTGGAAGCACTTATAGCAGATGAGCGTTTTGAGGTCTTAGCGGTGGTAAGTCAGCCGGATAAACCTCAAGGGCGAAAAAGAGAATTGTATCCGACACCAGTCAAAGCGCTAGCTCAAGCGAATAAGATTGCTGTCCTGCAACCTTCTAAGGTCCGGGATGGTGTTTTAAGAGAAGCTTTAAGCGAATTGGAGCCGGATTTTTTACTTACCTGCGCTTATGGCCGTATTTTGCCTGAAGATGTTTTGGCAGTACCTAGAATCGAAGCGCTGAACTTACATGCGTCTTTGCTTCCTTATTACCGCGGGGCCGCCCCTATTCAGTGGGCCTTGCTTAACGG
>CAYFUZ010000042.1:5694-8177 GCA_964346675.1 uncultured Oscillospiraceae bacterium
GATCGGGAAACCGGTGTGAGCCTGATGCGTATGGATGCGGAACTGGACCATGGCGGAGTGTTCGCACAGGAGAAGATAAAAATTGACCGGAACATTAACTATCCGGATTTAAGTTTAGCGCTTTCAGAAATTGCTGCGCGACTTACCGTCTCAGAACTGCCTCGCATTGCAAGCGGAGAGTTGAACGCAGTCGAACAAGATCATGACAAGGCCACTTATACACGTATGCTTACAAAAGAAGACGGGCTGATTGATTGGAGAAAGGATGCTCAAAGCATAGCCAACTTAGTACGAGCGACTTATCCTTGGCCGGGTGCTTTTTCGTATCTGGCGGGTAAGCGTTTCAAAATACACCGTGCCTCAGCTCAAAGTCTTGATATTTTAAGTGAAGATCTCAAAAGAGACTTGTCCAGGATGGAGTATGGTCAATTCATTAGTGTCGGAAAACGTGAGCTCTATGTTCTGTGCGGCCATGAAAATCATTCTCTATTACAGCTGATCGAAGTTCAAGCGGAAGGAGCCAGGCGATTATCGGCCGGTGATTATAGGCAGGGGATACAAGGTTCTGAGGTTCTGGGATAAAATGTCAAAACGTATTCCGATTCGCTTTAAAACGGCTTCCGATGGACGAGATTTGGCTTTGCAGGCTCTTTACAAGACGTAAACTACAGGTGCTTACAGTACGCTTCTTCTCTCCTCATTAATTGAAAAATCGAAGCTGGACAGTCGTGAAAAGAATTTAGCCACGGCCTTGTATTATGGCACTTTATCGCAGAGAATAGGCTTGGATTTATGTTTGAGTTCCTTTAGCAGGAAAAGCTTTTCGGACTTGGATCCTTTGCTAAAAAACGCTTTACGCCTAGCCGCTTATCAAATCTATTTTTCGCCTCATGTTCCGGAACAAGCGGTTGTGAATACAAGTGTTAATCTTGTCAAGAAATACGGACATCGCGGTTTAAGTGGCTATGCTAATGCTGTTCTGAGAGGTTTGTTAAGAAGCAGGCCTCCGTTTCCTACGGAAGGAGCGGCGGCTGCCGGCGTAGTACCTGAGCTTTATAAAGAAGTTAATCAATATCTGCAGGCGAAACCTCTTTCGGCCGACCGGTTTATGATTGATGACTATTGGAGAAGCATTAATCAGATTCGCTTGTTGACCGTCAGGCTCCGTCCTCATATACGATCAGAAGAGGAGATTTTACAATCCTTATCAGATGAGGGGGTAAAGTGTTTTCCATGTCTCTGGCCGGATTTGACTTATGAAATAGAGCTTGGTCATCAAAACCTGACAGAACTTAGTAGCTGGAGAAACGGAGACATTATTGTACAAGGCAGGGCGGCACAATTACCCTCTGTTATCGCAGCTGCTCATCAGCCTAAGCGTGTCCTTGATCTTTGTGCCGCTCCGGGCGGAAAAAGCCTTCACCTTTATGATCTTCTTACAGGGAAAGTGGATATTTTAGCGACTGACTTGTATCGCGAGCGAGTAAACAAGATTGAAGAAAATAAAAAAAGGTTGGGAATTACCGGTCTTCGGACTGATGTAAGAGATGCAACTTTAGTCTTCAATGCAGCGAAAGAGAGCCCTTACGATCTTGTCATGGCGGATGTCCCTTGTTCTTCTTTAGGGCTGATTGATAGAAAGGCAGAACTTCGCCTAAGCAGTGGACACTGTGATAAAAGCCTACTGTTGACTCAGGCCGCTATTTTAGATACTGCGGCTTCTGCCTTAAGGCCGGGTGGTATCCTAATCTACAGTACTTGTACTTTTAATCCGGAGGAGAATCAAGAACAAATCGAAGCCTTTTTGATTCGTCAAGACGGTCAATTTAAGATGAAGGCTTTTCAGGCCTTACCGCTTACTTTATCAGAAAACCCCTTTACTAAAAAACAGTTGGAGGGGACAAACGCTATACTTAATCTTTATCCGCATATACACGGTACAGAAGGTTTTTTCATTGCTCAGCTTGAAAGGATAGTGCTTTGACATGAATGGAGTGGGTAAAAAATATATTTATGACTGTTCCAGAGAAGATTTGAAGTTCTGGTTTGACGAACAGGCTTGGCCGAATTATCGTTTCAAACAGCTGGAGGAGTGGCTCAATCGAGGTATTACGGATTCGAAACTGATAAGCAATTTACCGAAGACAATCATTCAGAAATTGGACGAGGCATTTGTCTTCAATATCTTAACTTGTATAGAAGAGCATAAATCTCAGCTTGATGCGACCAGAAAGTATGTTTTTCGCTTAGAGGACGGGAATACGCTTGAGTGTGTTTACATGGAGTACAACTATGGCGCTTCAGTTTGTATTTCATCCCAGGTCGGCTGCCGTATGGGATGCAAGTTTTGTGCTTCGACGAAGGCCGGTTTTGCCAGAAATCTCACAAGTGGCGAAATGCTTGCTCAAATTGCTTTTGTCGCTAAGGCGACACCAAAACGAATCAGCCATGTTGTGGTTATGGGTATAGGCGAACCTTTTGAA
>CAYFUZ010000043.1:0-7626 GCA_964346675.1 uncultured Oscillospiraceae bacterium
TTTCAAGGGTTGCGGTGGCGTGCCTCGACGCAGCGCTGCGCCTTAGGGACAGCGGCATGCAGGGGGATATATTAGTCCTTTCCTATGTGGACCCTGAGGATGCTCTTATCGCTGTGGAGAAAAACATAACGCTGACTGTTGTAAGCGCGGAGCATGCCATAAGACTTTCCGAGGCGGCTACGGCTTTGGATATAAAAATAAACTGTCATCTTAAGCTCAACACCGGCATGAACAGAGTGGGCTTTGACTGCAAGACCTTTAAGCAGATAGTAGCTATAGCGGGTGTCTACAAATTGCCCGGGCTGGAGTTTACCGGTATATTCAGCCACTTCAGTTCTTCGGATGACAGTTCCGCCGGAGCAGATCCCTATACCAGGCTTCAGATAGAACGCTTCTGCAAAGTTTTATCGTTTCTTTCGGAGAGAGGAATCAAGCCGGGTACCAGGCACATCTCAAATTCCGGAGGCATAGCGAAGTATCCGCAGGTAAGTTTTGACGCAGTGCGCTGCGGCGCGTTGATGTATGGTTATAATACGGCAAGAGATGTTCCTCTTCCCGTAAAGCCCGTAATGGAGTGGAAAGCGACCATATCTCTTGTAAGAGAGATAGATTTCGGCGACGCGGTTTCATATTCAAGGAAGTATGTCGCAAAGGGTCCGACTAAAATAGCAAGCATTTGCGTAGGCTACGCGGACGGACTTCCGAGAGCTCTTACCAATAGAGGCTATATAATAATAAACGGAATAAAGTGCAGGTCTTTAGGTGCTATCTGCATGGATCAAATGGTCGTGGACGTCAGTGCGGTTCCCGGAGAAATCCGCATGGGCGAGACGGCAACCATTATAGGCGAGGGCCAAAGCGCGGACGATTTGGCAGATCTTGCCGAAACCTGCATGCACGATATTCTTGCGAGCATCGGCGCCAGAGTGGAGAAGAAATACTATTGAATGGATTTAAAGCTCAAGATCAAGCAAACAATAGAAGAGCATGACCTTATAACAAAAGGCGATAAGGTGCTTGTGGGTCTTTCGGGAGGCCCCGATTCTTTGTGTCTTCTTCACATATTAAACGAGCTTAAAGAATTGCTCGGATTTACGCTTTCTGCGTTCCATGTGAATCATATGATAAGAGAAGAAGCGGACAAAGATGAGGCATGGCTTACTCAGCTTTGCAAGGAATGGGAGATTCCGTTTGAATCCGTAAAGGTTGACGTTCCGGCTTACGCAAAGGAAAATCGTTTAAGCACCGAAGACGCGGGAAGAAGAATCCGAAGAGAATATCTTTTTTCAAGGGGAGCGGATAAGATTGCGATAGCCCACAATAAAAACGATCAGGCCGAAACCGTGCTTATGCGAATTATAAGGGGTACCGGAGTTCGCGGCCTTTGCGCCATGGAATATAAAACTCCGGAAGGCATAATAAGACCTCTTCTTGATACCGAAAGGGACGAAATAGAAAAGTACTGCGTGGAAAAGAAGTTAAATCCGCTTATAGACAAAACAAACTTTCAGACCGACTACACAAGAAATAAAATCCGCCTGGAAATACTTCCTGCGCTGCAGGAACTCAATCCCGGCGTAATAGATGCATTGGTAAGGCTTGCGGATTCCGCAAGAGAGGACGAAAAGTCGATTTTCGCGCGGGTGGTAACCACAGCTCTTGCCGAGGCAGGTCTTGAAACCGACATAGGATCAAAGCACATAAATGCTCTTTATAAAGCCACAAAGAAAAATACCGGCGGAAAGATAATAGAATTTCCGCGCGGTTATAAGGCCGTCATAAAGAACGGTAAGGTAAACATAATCTATCCCAAAGAAAAGAAATAAAGCCAGCCTCGTTAAAGGCGCACAAGAGTTAGTGTTGATTTTCTCCCGCAGGAGCTTCCAATGCCTTTGCCGGACCTTCGGAAGTAAGCGCCTCCGCTGTTTTTACGGTCTTTTTCTTCAGATGAAGAGTGCCTGTAAGTTCCGAGCCGTCATCCGTGGTAAGCGTTTGGGTCATAAGATTTCCGTCCAGCTTGCCCGTTGAAGTAAGGTGGGTAAGATTGCGGCATTCTATGGTCCCGTTGACAAAACCGCTTGAAATCAAAGATTCCATGCGTCCGTTGCCTTCCAGACGCCCTGCTTCGGAAATGGTGATTCTTTTGTCGGAGAGCACGTTTCCGCGAATCGTGCCGTTGAGTTCTATCATGTCACTTGTTTCAAAATTTCCGACCATGGTAATCCCGGGGCCGATTTTGGTAACTGCCGACGGCGTAAAGACCTCGATTTCTTTTTCCTTTTCTTCAACAAAAGGCTCTACTACAGGTTCCGCTTTTTTTCTGCCGAACATTTTAAACCCCCTCTTTAATAACACAGACACACGGTCATTTAATAATACAATAATTGTTAAGCCTGCGCAAGAATGATATAATCTATAAATATTATTTTTTAGTGGATTTCGGTATTCAGGTTTGAAAAACAAAAAAGTATTAGGAAGCGCAATGCTTTTTATAACAGCACTTATCTGGGGCGTGGCCTTTGTGTTTCAGCGTACCGGCATGGATCACATCGGCCCGATCAGTTTCATGGCGGCAAGATGTACGCTTGCCGTTATTGTTTTGGGCATAGTTCTGATTGTAATCAAAGGACCGTCGAAGGCCTTTAAAATCAACAAGCAGACAGCTACGGGCGGTTTGATCTGCGGTCTGCTTCTGACATTTGCGAACAGTTTTCAGCAGATGGGTATGGTCTATACTACTGCAGGAAAGGGAGGCTTTATAACAGCTCTCTATATAATTCTCGTTCCTTTGGCCAACTGGCTTTTCTTTAAGAAGAAACCGAAACCCCTAGTGCTGATTGCGGTATTTTTAGGCACGGTGGGTTTGTATCTTTTAAGCATAAAAGACGATTTCACCATCGGCAAAGGAGATTTTTTAGTAATGCTTTGCGCCGTCATATTTACAGGTCACATTCTGGTTACGGACAAATTCGGCGGCAAAGTGGACGCGGTGCAAATGAGCTTCGTACAGTTTGCTGTTTCCGCAGTCCTTGGCTGGATATGGGCGTTTGCCGCTGAAGAGCCGACACCGGCAGCGCTTATGGACGCAAGGGTCGCAATAGCGTACTGCGGGATATTCTCCGCCGGAGTCGGCTACACGTTGCAAATTGTGGGGCAAAAGTATACGGAGCCGGCTACAGCCTCGCTTATTATGAGCCTTGAATCCTTGTTTGCGGCTTTTTCAGGTTACTTGCTTTTACAAGAGACAATGAGTAGCAGAGAGCTTATCGGTTGTGCTATAATGTTTGTAGCTATCATATTGGTTGAAATTAAGCATGATTAGGCGAGGCGTATGCCCACGCCTTGATTTTGCTTTAAGGAGAATTCTATGAATAAAAAAACTTTCTACATCACCACACCGATTTATTATCCCAGCGACAAACTGCATATAGGTCACACATATTGCACCGTTATGGCAGACGCAATGGCCCGTTTTAAAAGATTGCAGGGCTATGATGTAATGTTTTTGACCGGAACCGATGAGCACGGACAAAAAATTCAAGCGAAAGCGGAAGAAAAAGGCGTATCTCCGCAAGAATACGTTGACCATATTGTTGACGGAATTAAAGAGTTGTGGGCACGCATGGAAATTTCCTATGATGACTTTATAAGAACAACAGAACCGCGCCACAAAAAAAGAGTTCAGGCCATTTTCAATAAGATGTACGAAAAAGGCGATGTCTATTTGGGCGCTTACGAAGGCTGGTATTGCAAAGATTGTGAAGCGTTTTGGACGCAGACCCAGCTCGAGAACGGCTGCTGTCCCGACTGCGGAAGACCGGTGCTGATGACAAAAGAAGAAGCCTATTTTTTCAAACTCTCCAAGTATTCGGACAGGCTGGTGGAACTTCTGAAGGGCGGAGAATTCCTGCGCCCCGAAAGCAGAGTCAACGAAATGCTCGGTTTTATAGATCAGGGGCTGGAGGATCTTTGCATATCCCGAACGTCTTTTGATTGGGGCGTGCAGGTGCCTATCAATTCCAAGCATGTAATATATGTATGGCTTGATGCGCTTTCAAACTATATAACCGCTCTGGGTTATCCCGAGTTTGACGGAGAAAGCAGCGAAAAATTCGAAAGATACTGGCCTGCGGACTATCATCTTGTCGGGAAGGAAATCGTAAGATTCCATTCCCTGATCTGGCCTGCAATGCTGATGAGCCTTGAGGTTCCGCTCCCAAAGCATGTTCTCGGGCACGGCTGGCTGCTTATAGACGGCGGCAAGATGAGTAAGTCAAAAGGAAACGTTGTGGATCCGACAGTTCTTATAAACCGCTACGGGGTGGATGCCCTTAAATACTTCCTTTTAAGGGAGTACACATTTGGTTCCGACGGTGCGTTCACCAACGAATTGATGCTGAACAGAATAAACCACGACCTTGCCAACGACCTCGGCAACCTCGTTTCAAGAAGCGTTGCAATGGTCGAGAAATACAACGGCGGGATTGTTGAAGTCCATACCATTTCCGAGGGTCCGGATGAAGAACTCAGAACCCTTGCTCTTGAATGCTGCGAAAAAGTCGAAACGCACATGGACAAGTTCCGCTTCAACCAGGCGCTCGAGGAGATTTGGGCTGTAATAGGCCGCGCGAACAGGTACATAGACGAGACGACACCCTGGATACTGGCGAAAGACGAAGGAAACAAAGCACGTCTCAACGAGGTTCTGCATAATCTGATTGAAACTTTAAGGATAGTAAGCGTTCTGATTTATCCGTTCATGCAGACGACATCGGACAAAATCAGAGAACAGATAGGTCTTGCAGGCACAGTGCCTGTCTGGGAAGATGCTCAAGTATTTGATGTCATGGGCGGACAAAAACTTGCAAAAGGAGAGGCTCTTTTCCCGAGGCTCGATATCGCAAAAGAGCTTGAGGAACTTGATGCCATGAAGACCGCCTCAAATGTTGGATAGAAAAGGAGAAGAAGATGGCTACATATTTTAAGGACCAGTCAAGAACATTCAGCGAATACCTTTTGGTTCCGAGTTATTCCGGTCCGGAACATGTCCCGGCAAACGTGGATTTGTCCACTCCGCTTGTAAAGTTCAAGAAAGGCGAAGAGCCCGCCATCAAAATGAACATTCCTATGGTCTCCGCCATAATGCAGTCGGTTTCCGGTGAAAAACTGGCCGTTGCTCTTGCCAAGGAAGGCGGCGTTTCGTTTATCTTCGGTTCGCAGAGCATAGAGAGCGAAGCTGCCATGATTGCAAAGGTAAAATCCTATAAGGCGGGTTTTGTACCGTCGAACACCAACGTAAGGCCGGACGCGACGCTTCAGGAACTTTTGGATATAAAAGCGCAGACAGGGCATTCCACTACTGCTGTCACAGAGGACGGCACGCCGGAAGGAAAGCTTCTCGGTATTATAACCAGCAGAGACTACAGAGTTTCGAGAATGGATCCGAAAACTCCGGTTTCGGAATTCATGACACCTATAGATAAAATGGTTTGCGGAAACGAGGAAACCACACTTGCCGAAGCAAACGACATAATTTGGGATCATAAGATCAATCAGCTTCCCATAGTTTCCAGAGACGGCAGACTGATGTATTTTGTTTTTCGGAAAGACTACGAATCCCATAAGTCCAATCCCAATGAACTGCTCGACAGCAAAAAGCGCTATATTGTGGGAGCGGGAATAAACACCAAAGACTACGAGGAGAGAGTGCCGGCGCTTATAGAGGCAGGCGCGGATGTTTTGTGTATAGACTCTTCCGAAGGTTTTACAGAATGGCAGAGGCTCACACTCAAATGGATACGCGAAAAATACGGCGACAGCGTTAAGGTGGGAGCCGGAAATGTTGTAGACGCAGAAGGATTCAGGTTCCTGGCGGATGCAGGAGCGGACTTTATCAAGATAGGTATCGGCGGCGGTTCCATATGCATAACAAGAGAAACTAAAGGCATAGGCCGCGGACAGGCATCGGCGGTTATAGATGTTGCAAGAGCCCGCGATGAATACTACAAGGAAACCGGCGTTTATATTCCTATCTGCTCAGACGGAGGAATCGTACACGATTATCATATGACACTTGCTCTGGCCATGGGTGCGGATTTTCTCATGCTGGGCAGATACTTCTCCCGTTTTGACGAATCTCCCACAAATAAGCTGCTCATAAACGGAAGCTATGTCAAGGAGTATTGGGGCGAAGGTTCAAACCGCGCCCGCAACTGGCAGCGCTACGATATGGGCGGGGCTCAGAAACTTTCCTTTGAGGAAGGTGTTGACGCTTACGTTCCATACGCAGGTCCGCTGTCCGACGGAGTCCGCATGAGCCTTGCCAAGGTCAGGAGCACCATGTGCAACTGCGGATCCTTGAGCATCAAGGAACTGCAGGAAAAGGCCAAGCTCACAGTTGTAAGCGCAACATCCATTGTAGAAGGCGGCGCCCACGACGTTATACTTAAAGATACTAATATACAGAGGTAAAAAATCATGCCAAACGACGTCAGATCAAAGTCTCTTGCTCGAATTAAGACGCAGGAGCAGGCCAAAAATTACGCGAATGACCAAATCGAGGCAATTAAAGAACAGGTTGGTGACGGTAAAGTTCTTCTTGCTCTTTCGGGCGGCGTAGATTCGTCAGTGTGCGCAGCTTTAATTTCAAAGGCCGTCGGAAAAAATCTTACATGTGTGCATGTTAATCACGGACTCCTTCGCAAGGGCGAACCGGAAGAGGTGTGCAGGGTTTTCTCAAAGCAGTTCAAGAGCAATCTTGTTTACGTTGACGCGATTGATAGATTTTTAGGCAAGCTTGCCGGTGTAAAGGACCCTGAAAAAAAGAGAAAAATCATAGGCAAGGAGTTCATTCAGGTTTTTGCTGAAGAGGCAAAAAAACTCGAAGGTGTAAGCTTCCTTGGCCAGGGCACGATATATTCGGATATTCTGGAATCAAAGCGCGGAATCAAATCTCATCACAATGTGGGCGGCCTGCCCAAGAATATGCAAAAATTCAAGCTGCTTGAGCCGATTAAGTTTTTATATAAGGATGAGGTTCGCTTGGTCGGAAAGGCATTGGGCCTTCCGGACAGCATGGTATTCCGTCAGCCCTTCCCCGGCCCGGGTCTTGGGGTGCGCTGTGTTGGCGCCATTACCCGCGACCGCCTGGAAGCGGTTCGCGAATCCGACGCCATACTTCGCGATGAATTCAAAAAGGCCGGTCTGGAAGGCAAGGTGTGGCAGTACTTTACCGTAGTTCCGGATTTCAGAACAACCGGCATCAGAGCCGGTGAAAGAAGCTTCGAGTGGCCCGTTGTAATACGTGCTGTCAACTCCACGGATGCAACTTCCGCTGAACCCGTTAAGCTCGACTGGGCACTGATGCTGAAGATTACCGACATAATCTTGAAGAACGCGCCCAATATAAACCGCGTACTCTGGGACATAAGCCCAAAGAGAGCAAGCGGCAAAGGAGCGTCGGGAACGATAGAGTGGGAATAGTAACGATTTGGCTATATAATAATGCGAAAACCCACTCTTTAGTGGGTTTTTCTCTTGCCTATTCTGGGAATGGAGGGGAAACAGAGGCGAGTGATGTCAAACATTGTACTGTATTACACACAGGTGTTACCAATTCACTATACC
>CAYFUZ010000044.1:0-7361 GCA_964346675.1 uncultured Oscillospiraceae bacterium
TATTCCCGGCACTCGGACCTCTTTCCAAGTGCTTCCACACAAAGTTTATAACAACATCTCCAATCGCAAGAATGCCTGAATCCGAATATATCGAATTCAGCGAAACTACTGCCGCCGAAAAAGCAAAGAGCATAGTTAAACTTGCCTGCGAGAACTTCAAGAACAGAAATCCGGAAATAGTAAACATTCCGCAGATTAAGGCTAAGGCAAGAGTAGGCTATTCCGTAGAGGCTATAAAAAAGGAACTCGACGGTGTATGCAACTCTCACGTAGACAAGTACGGTACGATGAAGCCGCTGATTGATTGTATCAAGGCCGGTGTACTCCGCGGTGCTGTAGCCATGGTAGGCTGCAATAACCCGAGGGTTCGTCCGGATACGGCTCATATCGAGCTTATGAAGAAGCTTCTTGCAAATGATACCATCCTTGTTCTTTCAGGATGTTCCGCTCAGGCTGCTGCAAAGTCCGGTCTTATGGATCCGAATTCTGCCAAATACTGCGGCGAAGGACTTAAGAGGGTTTGCAAACTTGTAGGGATTCCCCCTGTGCTTCATATGGGTTCTTGCGTAGATATTTCAAGAATGATGATTCTTGCATCCGATATAGCAAAGGATTGGGGAATCTCAATCAGTCAGATTCCACTTGTGGGCTGCGCACCCGAATGGATGTCCGAAAAGGCCGTATCCATCGGCAACTACGTAGTTGCAACAGGTATCGATACATTCCTCGGTGTTGACCCCTATACAAAGGGTTCCGAAATAGTAACGGATATGCTGCAGGGAGAAGACGGCCTGTGCAAGCAACACGTTGAGTCACACTTTGTAGTCGACCTGGACATTGATTCCCTGGGTGACAAAATGATTGCCAACATCGAAAACAAGAGAAAGGCTTTGGGGATTTAATGAAAATTGCCGTAACAGGTAAGGGCGGCGTAGGTAAGACAACGATTTCTTCCACACTCGCAAGGCTTTATGCCGAAGATGGCAGAACGGTGCTTGCCGCAGACGTGGACCCGGACGCGAATCTGGGTCTTGCACTGGGGCTTAGCGAAGAAGAAGTCAACTCGATTGTTCCGATTTCCAAGATGAGAGATCTTGTGGAAGAACGCACGGGTGCAAGCTACGCAAGCTCGTTTTTCAAAATCAATCCTCAGGTGTCCGATATACCCGATAAGTTTTCAAAGGACATAAACGGCGTAAAGTTGCTGGTTATGGGAACCGTGGATACGGGTGGCAGCGGATGTGTTTGTCCGGAACATGTAATGCTTAAGTCTGTGCTCTCCGCTCTCGTTTTAAGAAAAGACGATGTGGTGATTATGGATATGGAAGCAGGACTGGAACATTTGGGCAGAGGCACCGCCGGCATGGTAGACCGTTTCATCGTGGTGTTGGAACCCGGAGCAAGAAGCGTTCAGACCTATGAAAAGGTAAAGCAGCTTGCGGCAGACCTGGGTGTTACAAACGTGGACGTTGTCGGAAATAAAATCAGGACCGAGGCGGATAAGGATTTTATAAGAAGCCGTATCCCCGAAGAAAACATTTTAGGATTTATAAGCTACAACACGGAGGTTATCGATGCCGACCTTACAGGGGTTTCGCCGTACGATACCAGCGTGAAAGCGGTAGAAGAAATAAAAGCTATTAAATTCCGTATTGATTCAGAGAAAAAAGGAGATTAATAATGGTGGGATTGTTTGACAGAGTCTTCAAAGGCTCAGATGAGATGTTCGCTAAGGCAGAGGAGGCCGTTAATAAGGCTGTTGCTGACCTTGGTGTAGACGCTCCAATAACATTACCCGATACGGCATATTATCTTGCCTGTATCTATTGCTATCTCGGAATCAAGGTTACTACATTGGGTGAGCTCAAAGCTGCTCTTACCAATGTAAAAGCCATGATGACAAGAGAGTATAAAACAAAAGACATATTCACATCCGGTGTCGGCACAGCGATTTCCGCGGAAATCATAGAAGCCTGCAAGTATGCGTATGATCCGGATCCGTATAAAGACACAAAATATCACGGACATTTCGTTGACTCAGAGGTAAGAACATTGGGTGTTCCTCTCGTAACAAGAGATATTCCGGGTTTCGTAGTTATGATAGGCCCTGCTCCTTCCGCAGAAGAAGCCGCAGAGATATGCAGGGGTTATCAGGCCAGAGGAATATTTGTATTCCTTCTCGGAGGCATAATTGACCAGCTCGAAGAGGCAGGCGTTAATATGGGATACGATGTTCGTCTCGTTCCCGTTGGTCCGGACATCTGGGGTGTAGGGCACATTATTTCCCTGGTAGTAAGAGCATCCAAGATTTTCGGAAATGTAGAATTCGGCGACTACGACGGATACAATGCATATACGATTGACAGAATCTTTGCGTTTGTTAACGCTTATGCGCCGGTTGATGATATCACGGTAGCTTGCGGTGCGGGAGCCATTCAGATGGGATTCCCGGTAATAACGAACGATACCAAAGATATGTGGCCGATTCCGAAGTCTCTTATTATCAATACCGATCATAACAATTGGATTGAAACCTCACTTGAGGCCAGAGATATCAAGATTAAAGTTACCAAAGTTGATATTCCTGTATCCTACGGCAGCGCCTTTGACGGAGAAATCATCAGAAGGAGCGACATGCAGATTGAAGTTGACGGTTCCAGAGTGGATTGCTGCGAATACTGCAAGACGGTTGAGCTTTCCGATATTGAAGATCACAGGATTATTCTTGAAGGGCCGGACTTCGACGAGTTTGATCCGGGCGCCAGAATTTCTCTGACGATAACAGTTGAGCTTAACGGCAAGAACTGGCATACCGACTTTGAGCCCGTTGTGGAAAGAAAGTTCCACCACTTCATCAACTGCGCCGAAGGCGTAATGCACACAGGACAAAGAGACATGATCCGTGTGAGGGTTTCCAAGGATGCATACGAAAAAGGCTTTAGGGCAAAACATTTGGGAGAAATTCTCTGGGCTAAAGTTATGGAAGAATATGATGCCGTAGTCGACAAGTGCCAGATTAGAATAAACACAACCGCTGAAGGCTGCAAGGCGGTAAGAGACGAAGCAAATGAGGCTTTTGCAAAGAGAGACGAAAGACTCAGGTCAGTAACTGACGAATCCGTAGATAACTTCTACACATGCATACTCTGCCAGGCCTTCTCGCCGAGCCACGTCTGCATAGTTACTCCGGAAAGACTCGGACTCTGCGGTGCGGTTTCCTGGTTTGATGCAAAGGCTACTCACGAACTTGACCCGAGCGGACCTTGTCAGGTTGTTACCAAGGAACACTGCATTGATCCGAAGCTCGGATCCTATGAGGATGTAAATGAAGCGATTAAGTACTATTCTCACGGTGCTCTTGAGAAAGTAACTCTCTACTCCATAATGGAAGACCCGATGACGTCCTGCGGTTGCTTCGAGTGTATCTGCGGCATAGAGCCTATGAGTAACGGTGTTGTTATAACAAACCGTGAACATTCGGGCATGACGCCTTTGGGTATGACCTTCTCGGAAATGGCTGCTATGACGGGCGGCGGAGTTCAAACGCCGGGATTCATGGGTCACGGAAAGCAGTTCATAGCTTCCAAGAAGTTTATTGCTGCCGAAGGCGGTATGAGCAGAATAGTGTGGCTCCCGAAAGCTCTTAAGGAGCAGCTCAGAGATAAAATCAATGAGACCGCCAAGGAGCTTTACGGAATAGAATCCTTTGCCGACATGATTGCCGACGAAACGATTACTACAGATATAGAAGACCTGATGTCCTTCCTTTCCGAGCATAACCATCCGGTGCTCAATATGGAACCGATGATGTAGTCGGTAATTATCGGACATACAGAAGGCGCCCGGCTATTTGCCGGGCGCCTGTTTAATACTTAGGGTATTAATTTTATTTAATTAAATCGGAACATCAAACATGTAGAATATATATTTGTAGAAGGTGAAACTGCGAGAAATAATAACAGCATGAGAATAGCAATAGGAATTGACACGGGCGGAACCTGCACAGACGCTGTTGTGTTTGATTTTGATCGGCACAGGGTAATTGCCAAGTCTAAAACACTTACAACTAAAGAGGATCTCTCGATTGGCATATCCAAGGCGTTGGATATGTTTCCACAGGAATATATAAAGAACGCTTCGCTGGTCTCTTTATCTACAACACTGGCTACCAATGCCTGTGTTGAAAATAAGGGAGGCAGAGCGAAGCTTGTTATCTTCGGGCTTACTGACGAACTTATGGAGCGCCTTAAGGTTGAAGAGACCTACGGTATCAAACACGGAAGCGTACGCTGTGTGGATACCAAGAGCAGCGCCGACGGACAGAAGGTAGATGAGCCGGATTGGGATGAACTTATCAAAGAACTTGATGCATGGATTTCCGAAACGGATTATATGGCCGCCGCAGAACTTTACGGCCCGACAAACGGTGCTCCATGTGAAAAGAAATTCAAGTCTTTAATCGGTGATAAGTACAATCTGCACTGTGTTTGCGCAAACGAGTTGACCGATAAGGTCAATGTAATTCAAAGGGGCGCTACCGCACTTCTTAATGCAAGATTGCTTCCGGTAGTTCAGGAATTCATTGACGTCGCGATAAAAGATATAACAAAGAGAGGTTGTACGGCTCCCGTGATGGTTGTCAGAAGCGACGGCAGCTTAATGTCAACAGACGCAACTGCCTTAAAGCCGGTCGAAACCATTCTGTCGGGACCCGCCGCAAGTATATTGGCTGGCAAATATATGTCACATGAGGACAGCTATATAGTAATAGACATGGGCGGTACTACTATCGATGTGTCCATGGTGATTGACAGCAGAACCAAAAATGTAAGCCAGGGGATTAGCATAGGCGATTGGAAGACCTCCGTAGAAGGAGTATTTGTGGATACTTTCGCATTGGGAGGAGACAGTACAATAAGATGCGAAAAGGGAAATCTTAAGCTTTTCGCAAGACGCTGCATTCCTCTTTGTACTGCGGCTGCTAATTTTCCGGAGGTCCTAAAACAGTTGAGGGATTTGCTTGATTCGGGAAAATCCAGTAAATTTCCTTTGTATGAATTTCTTTACCTGGTATCTGTGCCGACTTCCGAAGGAAGGTACACAAAATCCGAACTTCGAATGATAGATATATTAAAAGAAGGTCCGTGTTCCCTGTACGAGTTAAGTAAGAAGGGTGTGGATTTATATTCCATTGATACTCAGAGTTTGGAAGACGAAGGAATTATAATACGCTTCGGGCTTACTCCCACCGATTTTATGCACCTTAAGGGTGATTACAATGAATTTGTGACGGAAGCGTCTGCTCTGGCAACCGAGTATGTTTTAAAAGAAAACAATATTGAATGCACCGATGAAGCGTTTATGACTCTTGCCGATGAAGCATATAATATTGTTGAGGAACGCATGTATGCCAATCTGGTCAGAATAATGCTTGAGCAGGATTATCCGAGAGAACTTTCGGCAGGTCTCGGAGATAAATTGGATTTTATAATTAAACAGAGCTGGAAAAATTATAAATCGGGCAATCCGGGTCTGAACAAACCCGCATTTAATACGGATGTACTGCTTATCGGCATGGGAGCTCCCACACATATATTCCTGCCGGAGGTGGCAAAGGCCTTAGGGACCAGGTGTGTACTTCCCGATAATGCCGAAATAGGCAATGCCATAGGTGCCGTGATGGCTGAACTTATTGTAAAGGGCAGGGTAGAGATTACCCAGTGGGATGATGCCGGAATGTACTACATAGTGCATGATGAAGACGGAAGTACCAGATACGATGATTTAAAGTCTGCGGAAGCCCATGCAATTAATTCGGCCAGAGTCGCTGCGGAAAAAGAGGCAAGATTAAGAGGCGCTACAGGAAATTTGTACATTCAGGTAAGCAAAGAAGGAAACAGCCACGGAAAGGATGTGGGGAGTAATCTTACTTACGGCGGAATAGTTACTGCGGAAATAAGATTTTCTATAGGGTGAAATCATTGCTATTCCTGAAAGCGGTGATAGAATATTAAAAATAAAAAACGGGAGGCACGATATGAAACTTACTCTTGAGAAGGCAAAACTGTTAAATAAGGATATGGTAACGGAAGAGAATCTGATACTTCATTCGCTTAATGTTTGCTACGCAATGGGAGCTATGGCCCGGCATTTCGGCGCGGACGAGGAACACTGGATGGCGCTGGGCTATCTTCATGATTACGACTATGAAAAATATCCCGAGGAACATTTGCAGCACACTGAAAAAGACTTACTGGAGGCAGGAGTTTCCCAAGAGGATGTCAGGGCTATACTGAGCCACGGTTACGACAGTTGCAGTGATGTTAAGCCGGAAAGCGAAATGGAAAAAAGCCTGTTTGCCGTAGATGAACTTACCGGAATAATTCAGGCCTGTGCCAGAATGCGTCCTAACGGGATAGCGGATCTTGAACTGAAAAGCTTTATGAAAAAATTCAAAGACAAAAGATTTGCAGCAAAATGCAGCAGAGAAACAATACTGCAGGGTTGTGAGATGCTCGGAATGGATATTTCCGAGCTGGCCGCCATCTGTATAGACGGTATGCGTCCCCATGCACAGGAGTTAGGTCTTACCGGAACCGGAGAATAGTAAGACTGCTTATGCCTAATTGTTTACAGAATCGATTATTTTGTAAGAAATAATCAGATATAGGCGAACGTCTTCGTTCTCCAAATTCAAATCGGTCAGATTCGCTATTTTTTCCAGACGGTACTGCAAAGTTGTTCGGTGTATTATAAGCTCCTCCGATGTGCGCGGAATACTTCGTTCGTTTTTCAGATAGCAGCGAAGAGTATTATAATAATCCGTGTTTTTCTCGGAATCGCATTTGCGTAGGAGCAGCAGTTCGGGAGCCGCAAGATTTTTTACAGGCATCTGTTCTCTTATCGCAGATATCATGTAGTTAAGCGCGCAATCTTTAAAGGACATCAGCCAACCGCTGCGGCTTTCTTTTATAAACTTAAGCGATATGTCGGCTTGGTCAAAGCCTATCCGTATATTTTTTATGCTTTCAATGGGATAGGAAATTCCGCAGTACATATGACTGTCTCTTACCATTGAATCCAGTATTTCCCTGATGGCGTTGTCGTCGATATTATTCCGAGTGCAGTTTATAATAATGCAAAGATGTTGCTCATGGAAGAAATCAAAGCTTCCCGGAAAGCTGGTTGTCAGTTTACTTCGCAAGGCGCTGTCGGACTTTATTTGTATGTCCGGACTTTGGCTTTGGAGTTTAAGGCAGATGTAGTAATCATTTTCCTTCCAACCCGCTATTTCCAGAAGAGAATTGTTAGTGTAAAATAGTTGTGGAGTTTTTGAAGAAAAAAAATAGAGATCAACTCTC
>CAYFUZ010000045.1:0-6073 GCA_964346675.1 uncultured Oscillospiraceae bacterium
CTCCCTGCCATCCAACTGAACAAGTTCTATTTCCGCACCCGCGAGCGCAACGCTCGCGGGGATTATATCCATATTTGTAACAGTGGTATGATATATGGCGGCAAGAGGGTTTAAATCCTCTTCAACCAAAAGGTCGTAACTGGTATATCCCAGCCCTTTCTTGGCAATCCCGAGGCCGGTTGTCGTGTTCCCCTGCGGATCTATGTCCAACACCAATACGCGCTTACCTTTAAGCGCCAGACACGCCCCGAGATTAATGTTTGTCGTGGTTTTGCCAACCCCGCCTTTTTGATTAAATATTGCAATAGCTTTCCCCATAACAGCTCCTTCCATGTTTTCTTATATATCTGAATTATATCGTAATGTTTCACGTGAAACAACTGTTTTACTTGTTTTAGGCGTATTAAACCGAAATTTTAACACAATTTGGCCTTATACCTTATAAAAAAGACTGCATGTAAGAAGATCTCTACTCTATGTCTCGGAAGAGTTTGCCGGCGGAATTGACAGAAGCGAATTCCGGCGCCAACAAACGATAACTCTGTTCGTCTTGCTGAAGTTCTTTTGAAACAACTTTCTGCACAAGACATAAGAGCCCCCCAAAGCGCCCAACAAAACAATGCTGATGTTTCACGTGAAACATCAGCACTGCATGTTTATTAATATCTGTATTCAAACGGTGTTCAAACGGTCTTTAAAGCGGCTGCTTTGCCGGGATTCCGGCTCTGCGCGGATATTTTTGGGGAGTCTTTACGGCTTTTCTGATAATGACGAAACAGTGGTCGTTGTCGTGGTTGCCGTCGTCCGCAATCTCAACGATTTCTCCCCCCAGGACCTTGATTGCGTTGGCTGCCGTATCAATTTCTTCAGCGGCAGAGAAAGTCTTGTAGGCGATAAAATATCCTCCTACCTTCACAAACGGCAGACAATATTCCGAGAGGGTAGAGAGATTTGCCACAGCGCGGGAAACAACAAGGTCAAATGTTTCACGTGAAACATAATCTTCGGCCCTTGTATGAACAACTTCTACATTTTTCAGTCCAAGGCGTTCGGCCACGTCGACCACCACCTTAAGTTTTTTCCCGACCGAATCGACCAGAACAAAACTCTTTTCGGGATATGCAATGGCCAGGGGCAGTCCCGGGAATCCTCCTCCCGTACCCATATCAAGAACACGCTCCGCAACTTCAATTTCAGGCCTTCCCACAATTCGAAGCGAGTCTTCGACATTGCGTTTCATGAATTCCTCCGGATCTGCTACTGCGGTTACATTAATTTTTTCGTTCCACTCAAGTATGTATTTTGTCAGCTCTTTGTAAATTTTTTCCAGCAACTTTTTTCCTATCTGCGCAGTTTTTCAAGCTGCACCAGCAACACGTTTATGTCCGCCGGCGAAACCCCCGATATGCGCGAAGCCTGACCGATACTGACAGGTCTTTGTTCCGTGAGTTTTTCTTTTGCCTCAATGCGGATGCCTTCCATTGCCATATAGTCCAAATCCTCAGGAAGCATGCGGGTTTCAAGCTTTTTAAAATGCTCTATCTGCGCAAGCTGCTTGTTAATGTAGCCTGCGTACTTTACCGCAACTTCGACCTTTGTCCTTATATGATAGGAAAGTTCCGGACGCCCCGGGTCTAACGGAGCCAAATCGTCATATGAAAACTCCGGTCTTTTTAAAAGTTCTTTTAAAGACGCTCGGTTATCTAAAAGCGCACTGTTTTTTTCTTCCAAAAACCTGTTGGCTTCGCTCAACACAGGTACGACGTTTTCGAGGCGATGCATTTCATCTTCATAAAGTTTTTTATCTGCCAGAAATCTTTTCCAGCGCTCATCGGAAACGAGCCCGACTTCGCACCCCTTCGGCGTAAGCCGCATATCCGCATTGTCCTGACGCAGTACCAGACGGTATTCCGCACGGGAAGTCATCATTCTGTAGGGTTCATCGGTTCCCTTGGTAACAAGATCGTCGATAAGAACCCCGATATACGCCTCGGAACGGTCAAGTATGAAAGGCTCCTTCCCCGAAAGCCAAAGCGCCGCGTTGATTCCCGCCATAAGCCCTTGTGCCGCGGCTTCTTCGTAACCTGAAGATCCGTTGAACTGCCCTGCACAAAAAAGACCGGGAAAATCCCTATGCTCCAGAGAAAGTTTAAGCGAAATAGGGTTGATGCACTCGTATTCTATAGCGTAAGCGGAGCGGGTAATCCTTATATTTTCAAGGCCCGGAACCGTTCTGTAGAATTCTTCCTGAACATCTTCCGGCATGGAACTGCTCATGCCCTGAACATACATCTCTTCTGTGGAAAGTCCCTCCGGCTCGATGAAAAGCTGATGGCGGTTTTTATCTTTAAAACGCTCCACCTTGCTTTCTATCGAAGGACAATATCTTATTCCTATACCCTCTATCTGCCCGCCGTACAGAGCGGATCTGGCAAAATTGTTTCTTATAATTTCATGAGTTTCTTCGTTGGTGTATGTCAGATAACAAGGACTCTGCTCCTTATCCAAATTATCGTTCAAAAACGAGAACGGAACGACCCTTTGGTCGCCATGCTGCGGAATCATCTTTGAAAAATCAAGGGACGCTTTAAGGCATCTGGCCGGAGTTCCGGTTTTAAAGCGCCAAAGCTTGAGGCCCCGCTTCTTAAGGTTTTCCGCCAAAATAACGGATGGAGCAAGGCCGTTCGGACCGCTGTCCACGGTGCTGTCTCCTATGAAAATTCTGCCGCCGAGAAAAGTTCCCGTCGCTATAACGGCGGCTTTGCATTCATAATACGCGCCTGTCCTTAGTATTACACCGCGAACACCGCTTTCGTCCATGTCAATATCTACGACTTCGCCCTGACGCAGGAGGAGATTTTCCTGAAGCTCCAGTACCCGTTTCATTTCCTCGTGGTATCTGCGCTTGTCGGCCTGCGCCCGCAGCGAATGAACCGCAGGGCCTTTGGAAACATTGAGCATCTTCGACTGAATGAAACTTTTATCTATACAAAGCCCCATCTGCCCTCCCAAGGCGTCTATCTCCCTTACAAGGTGGCCTTTTCCGGTTCCTCCTATGGCGGGATTGCAAAACATTGCCGCTACCGACTCAAGATTTATAGATACAATCAGTGTTTTTTTACCCATACGCGCGCACGCCAAAGCCGCTTCACAGCCTGCGTGTCCCGCACCTATAACGACAACATCGTATTTTCCGAGCTTTTTAATCTCCATATCTTTCTCTGAATTATTATTTTCCGAGGCAAAAACGGCTGAAGACCTCGTTTATGACTTGGTCCGTTGCGGTTTCCCCTATTATCTCGCCTAAGTAATCAAACGCCGCCTTTACGTTTACCTCGATAAAGTCCATGGCCTCTTGTCTGCCGCACATATCTTTGGCCTCTTTTATTTCGTATAACGCTTTTTCAACCAATCTGATATGCCGCACATTCGTAAGAAGCGGATCGTTTTCTTTTCTGACCCGACCGCCCGTTATAAACGCTTCTATTTCGCTCTCCAACTTTTCAAGGCCGATACCTGTTTTGGCGGAAATTTTCACGGTTCGCTTTCCTGCGGATATTTCCTGTGCGTCGGGCAAAAGTTCCGCACCCGTTATATCCGTTTTATTAAAAACAATAATATGCGGCAGCTCCTCCGCCGACTTGAGTATCTCATAGTCCTCTGTTGTCAGAGGACTGCTTGCGTCTAATACTATGAGAGCCAGATCCGCTCCGCGAAGAGCCAAACGGCTTCTTTCTATGCCTATGCTTTCGACCTTATCCTCCGAATCCCGAATTCCG
The DNA here is from genome assembly GCA_964346675.1 of uncultured Oscillospiraceae bacterium. GTDB lineage: Bacteria > Bacillota > Clostridia > Peptostreptococcales > Anaerovoracaceae > RUG13409. The sequence goes on from CAYFUZ010000045.1 coordinate 3,780, forward strand.
GCCGTGTCAATAAATTTTATCGCAATACCTCTTACCGAAGCCTGCTCTTCTATGGTATCTCTGGTGGTGCCCGGAACATCAGTCACTATGCTTCTGTTTTCTTTAAGGAACGCGTTCATCAATGACGATTTCCCGACATTGGGTTTGCCCGTAATGGCCACGGACAGCCCTTCTCGTATGATTTTTCCCTCTGCAGCAGAAGCCTTTAATTTACAAAGCACATCGTCTATCGACGATAGGCTTTCTAGCATATTGTTGTAGCTTAGCTGCTCTATGTCCTCATCCGGATAATCCATGTTTACGGTAAGGTTGACCAAAAGATCCATCATTTCCTTTCTTATTTCCGAAACCGCCTTGGAAATCGTCCCTTCCAATTGAGCCAAAGCCGCAGTGCTGCCTGCGCTGCTTCTGGCCCTGATAAGATCAATTACCGCTTCCGCCTGGGACAAATCCAGTTTGCCGTTCAAAAAAGCTCTTTTTGTAAATTCTCCCCGCTCGGCTGCTTCGGCTCCGTTTCTTAAAAGCAGCTCCAAAATATTCTTAATAACGATTACACTGCCGTGGCACTGAAATTCCACAACGTCTTCCCCGGTATAACTGTGAGGAGCTTTCATATAAACACAAAGAACCTCATCACAGATTTTATCCGTTGAGGGGTCGCTGACGCGGCCGAAAATCATTCGGCGGTTTTCCAATTTTCCGCTGAAAACTTTTTGAGCAATTTCAAGGCTTTGCGGGCCCGTCATACGAACCACGCCTATGCCGGCCTCTCCGGCCGCAGTTGAAATTGCCGCTATTGTCGTTGCGTTCATTCGTTTTACCGTTAAACTCCGTACTTTTTCTGAAGAAAAAAGGGCCGTAGCTGCGGCCCGAAATTTTTAGTTTCTTACCGGAAGTATCACCACACGGCGGAAAGGTTCATCTCCCTCCGATTTTGTGGTTACCGACGGCACACCTTGAAGTGTTGTATGTATAACCTTTCGTTCATAGGGATTCATTGGCTCAAGCCTTACGCTCCTGCCGGTCTTAACGGCCTTTTCCGCCAGGCGGATCGCAAGTTTCTCAAGTATGGCTTCCCTTTTGGCCCTATATCCTTCGGCATCGACTACCACCCTTATATAGTCATCTTCTCCCTTGTTGACAACAAGACTTGTAAGATACTGTAATGCGTCAAGGGTTGCGCCGCGCTTACCTATTACGGTTCCCGTGTCCTTACCCTCTACATCCACGTAGACGCTGCCGGCATTCGTAAATGCCCTGACGGACACCTCAATTCCCATATCCTGCGCAATCTGCTCAAGGAAAGCCTTTGCAGGATGATCAATGACCTCCTGAAGGTCTTCCGGTCTTTTGGACACCGATTCGGCCGCCTCTACGATAACGGGTCTTTGCTTTGTGCCGTTGCTTTTCTTTTTTCTTTCTCTTTTTTTCTTTTCCGGAGCCGGACTTTCCGAAAGTTCGGATTTGCCGGCCTTGTCCGCCTTTGCGGAAACCGGTTTAGACTCTTCCTTTTTCGCGATTTCCACCGGCTTTTGCGGAACCTCTTCGGCTTTTACGGATTTATTTTCTTCGACTCTTACCTTGGCTAATTTGGAGCCTATTCCAAAAAAGCCTTTGCTCGGTTCTTCGAGTACTGTCACCGTCACCTGATCTCTGGTTAGCCTGAGGTCCTGCAGGGCTAAATTTATTGCAGATTCAATACTGTCGCCCCATTTTTCAGAATATTTCATTCGCAGCCTCCAAAGATACTATTTTTCTGTTTTTATTCTTTTCAAAACTTCAGCTTCAACTTCTTTTTGCAGTTTTTCCTTATTTTTCTTCTTTTTAAAGAAGAGGGTCTGAAGCACCTGAAACAGGTTGCCTACAACCCAGTAGAGAGCAAGCGCCGCCGGAAAAGACCTTCCCAAAAGAAAAATCATAAGCGGCATGAAGTACGTCATACCTTTCATATTGGCGCCCATTTCACCGCTGGCGGAACTAAGCGCCGTAGTAAGATATGTTGTAATACCAGCAAGTATAGGAAGTATCCATGCATCCGGCTGGCTCAAATCGGGAACCCAAAGCATGCTCTCATGAACCGCCGCAAGCATCTCCGGAGCTTTCATGTACGTTAGCGGATCCCTGAGCAACTGATAAAGGCCCAGCATTATCGGAAAATTTATGAGCATCGGAAGGCATCCGGAAAGCGTGCTTACGCCGGATTCCTGATAAAGTTCATTCATCTTTTCATTCATCTTTACCCTGTCACGGGCATAACGGGTCTGAATTTCCTGAATTTTTGGCTGCAGCTCCGC
>CAYFUZ010000046.1:0-5235 GCA_964346675.1 uncultured Oscillospiraceae bacterium
ACTCTTGTAAAGAGCGTTATCGGTTCCACTCCTTATCAGAAAAAAGTAGTGGAAGCACTGGGTCTTAGGAAAATGAACAGCAGCGCTGAATTTGCGGATACGCCCGCAGTTCGCGGCGCCATAGCCAAGGTCCCACACCTTCTGAAGGTTGAAGAGCTGTAAGGAGGACAAAAGAATGAAATTAGAAAATTTAAAAAAGCCTGAGGGTTCCACAATTGCCAAAAAAAGAAAAGGCAGAGGCACGGCAAGCGGCAACGGAACAACAGCCGGCCGCGGTATGAACGGTCAAAATTCAAGATCAGGCGGCGGCGTTCGTCTCGGTTTTGAAGGCGGACAGATGCCTCTTTACAGAAGAATACCCAAGAGAGGTTTTACCAATCGTTGGAGGACAGATTACGTTGCTGTAAATGTTGAAGCTCTCAATATATTTGAGGACGGTACAACAGTTACTCCCTGCATGATGATTGAAGCCGGTCTTGCAAAGGCTGCTGCAAACATCAAGGTTCTAGGAAGCGGCGAGCTTAAAAAGAATCTCACAGTGCAGGCAAATAAGTTCAGCAACAGCGCTCTTGATAAGATCGCTCAAGCAGGAGGAAAGGCAGAGGTAATCTAATGGGCATGATCCAGACATTCAAACAGGCCTGGAGAATTCCTGAGATGAGGAAGAAGCTCTTGTTTACGCTTCTTGTTCTGCTGCTCTTCAGACTTGGTTCGAATATCCCGGTTCCCGGCATAAATCGAGTGCTATTGCAGTCGATGTTTAATGCAAACGATGCCGGACTTCTGGGACTGTTCGATATGTTCTCCGGTGGATCGTTCAGCAATTTCACAATCTTTGCGCTGGGTGTATCGCCTTATATTACATCTTCCATAGTTATTCAGCTGCTTACCGTTGCAATTCCCGCGCTGGAAGAGCTTGCAAAGCAGGGTGAAGAAGGAAGAAGGAAAATCAACAGGATTTCAAGATATGTAGCAGTTGCGCTGGCATTCATTCAGGCCATAGGCTATACGTTCGGACTTTTCAGAAGCGTACTCACGGATGACAGCATTTTCGCTAAAATTATCATCGTACTCATACTTGTTGCAGGCGCTTGTCTGATTGTATGGCTCGGAGAACAGATTAACGAAAAGGGCATTGGAAACGGTGTATCCTTGCTGATTTTCGCAGGTATCGTTTCCAGAATTCCGACGGCTATTAATTCTGTGGTAATAGGGATAATCGCCGGTACTACGAAGATTCTACCGGTAATACTGTTTGCAATCTTTGCGCTTATAGTTATTGTAGGAATCATCCTTGTAACCGAAGGCACAAGAAAGATTCCGGTGCAGTACGCCAAAAGAGTTGTCGGACGCAAGATGTACGGCGGTCAGAGCAGTCACCTTCCTCTGAAAGTTAACCAGGCGGGAGTTATGCCGGTTATCTTTGCGGTGTCCTTGCTGCAGCTTCCGGCAACAATTGCATACATGGTTCCAAACTCCGGCTTCGCGCGTTTTGTCGGAAAGTATTTCACGGCAAACGGAGACCCGGGTTTTTGGATATATTCGATTTTCAACATAATACTCATCATAGCATTCACTTATTTCTACGGTTCCATCAGCGTTAACCCGGTTGAAATCGCGGAAAATATGAAAAACAACGGAGGATTTATTCCGGGTATCAGGCCGGGGAAGCCGACCGTTGAGTATATAGTAAAGGTTACGAGCAGGCTTACTATCGTAAGCGCTATATTCCTGGCAATAGTTGCTTCGCTTCCGACTCTCCTCTCCCATTGGAGCAGTATGGAGATTGGATTCGGCGGCACATCGCTTATAATTGCTGTCGGCGTTGCGCTTGATACGGCAAGGGCCCTTGAGACTCAGCTTGTGATGCGCAACTATAGCGGATTCCTAAAGTAGGAGGAGACTATGAAGCGCGTAGTATTATTGGGACCTCCGGGAGCCGGAAAAGGAACTCAGGCGACACGGATTTCCGAAAAGTATCAGATACCTCACATCTCAACCGGAGATATATTCAGAGCCAATGTCAAGCAGGGAACAGCGCTTGGCGTTAAGGCCAAAGAGTATATGGACAAGGGTCTCCTTGTGCCGGATGAGCTTGTGTGCGACTTGGTAGAAGACCATGTGGGGCAGGATGACTGTAAAAACGGTTATCTGCTTGACGGTTTTCCGAGGACTGTATTTCAAGCGGAGCATTTTGACGGTTTTTTAAAGAGAAACGGTCAAAAGCTCGATAAGGTTGTTGATATCGAAGTGACAGAAGACATTCTTCTTCCGAGAATGATAGGCAGAAGAGTGTGCAGAAATTGCGGAAAACCTTACCATGTGGTTTCGATGCCTCCAAAAAAAGAAGGTGTCTGTGACGTGTGCGGTGGAGAGGTTTACCAAAGAGACGATGACAAGGAAGAGACGGTAATTAACCGTTTCAGAGTATATCACGACCAGACCAGCCCTCTTATTGAATACTATAAAAATGCAGGCATTTTGAGCGAGATAGACGGTGCTCAGGAGCTTGCAAAGGTATTTGAAGATATATGTGCTCTTCTGGGAGATTAAAAAATGATCGTGATTAAATCTAAGGAGGAAGTTGAGCTCGTGGCCAAGGCCTGCGAGGTTGCCGGTCAGCTGCTTAAAGAGGTGGCCGGGATCATAAGACCGGGCATGTCCACTTGGGAGCTTGATCAATTTATTGAAAACTATATCCTTAAGCACGATCAAAAACCCGCATTTAAAGGCTACGACGGATTTCCCGCCGCGGCCTGTATCTCGGTAAACGATGAGCTCATTCACGGAATTCCCTCAAAGAGCAAGATTCTCAAAGAGGGCGACATTGTGAGTGTAGATCTCGGAACCATATACAAGGACTATTATTCAGATGCGGCAAGAACCTATCCGGTAGGGAAAATCAACACCGAAAATGAAAGATTAATCAAGGTTGCAGAGGAGAGCTTTTTTGAAGGACTTAGGTTCTGCAGAAAAGGGAATCGACTTGGAGATGTCGGACACGCCATCCAAAGTTATGTCGAAGCGGCTGGCTTCTCGGTAATCAGAGATTATGTCGGACATGGGATCGGACGCAATATGCACGAAGCTCCCCCGGTGCCGAACTACGGAAAAGCAGGTTATGGACCTCAGCTGATGCCCGGAATGGTATTGGCCATGGAACCCATGATTGCGGTAGGAGACTACGACGTAGAAGTATTAGACAATGGGTGGACCGTTGTTATGTGCGACGGAAAAAACTCAGCGCATTATGAAAACACAATAGTAATCACCGATGGAGAACCAAGGGTTCTCACATGCTTTGACCGAGACCTGACGGAAAAGGAGGAATAGCCTACATGGCGAAAAACGACAGTATTGAAGTTATGGGTACCGTGCTGGAAGCCCTGCCGAACGCGATGTTTAAAGTAAAGCTTGAAAACGAATTCGAGGTTTTGGCACATATTTCCGGCAAGATGAGGATGAACTTCATCCGCATATTACCGGGTGATAAAGTCAAGATAGAGCTGAGTCCCTATGACTTGACCCGCGGCAGAATCACCTGGAGAGATAAGTAGTCCCAAACAGGAGGAAAAACAATGAAAGTAAGAAGTTCAGTGAAACCTATCTGCGAAAAGTGCAAAATTATCAAGAGAAATGGCAAGGTTATGGTCATTTGTGAAAATCCGAAGCACAAGCAGGTTCAGGGTTAATTACGGGAGGTATTAAGTATGGCTCGTATAGCCGGTGTCGATCTACCCAGAGAGAAAAGAGTAGAAATCGGACTTACCTACATTTACGGTATCGGTCTTGCAACTTCCAGGTCCATTCTTGAGAGAGCAGGCGTTAATCCTGACACAAGAGTAAAGGATCTTTCGGAAGATGAAGTCGGTGCAATCAGAAAAGCTATAGTGGATTCCGAATGCCATGTTGAAGGTGACCTCAGAAGAGAAGTTTCCCTCAACATCAAGAGACTTATGGAAATAGGTTGCTACAAAGGAATCCGTCACAGAAGGAATTTGCCGGTTCGCGGTCAAAACACCAAGAACAATTCAAGAACCCGCAAGGGTCCTAAGAAGACGGTCGGCAGATCTCATAAAGCAAAGTAGAAAGGGGGCTTAAATTAAATGTCAGCAGCAAAGAAGCAGACAACTGTTCGAAAGAAAAAAAGAGAACGTTTGAACGTTGAAAGCGGCCAAGCACATATTCAGGCTTCCTTCAACAATACCATCGTAACCATAACAGATATGAGCGGAAACGTAATTTCCTGGTGTTCATCCGGAACGCTCGGATTTAAGGGTTCCAGAAAGTCCACGCCGTTTGCGGCGCAGATGGTTGCCGATGAAGCGGCAAAGCCCGCAGCGATGCAGGGACTTAAGAACGTAGAAGTTTATGTTAAAGGTCCGGGCTCCGGCAGAGAATCTGCCATCAGAGCATTGCAGACAGCAGGGCTTAATGTAACCATGATTAAGGATATCACTCCGATTCCTCATAATGGCTGCCGTCCGCCCAAGAGAAGAAGAGTTTAATAAGGGAGGTAATTTGATATGGCAAGATACACAGGACCTTCCTGCAGACTCTGCAGAAGAGAAGGACAAAAACTGTTCCTTAAGGGTGAGCGCTGCTACAGTGTAAAGTGCGCGCTCGAAAGAAGAGCGTCTGTTCCGGGTCAGCATGGTCAGGGCAGAAGGAAGTTATCCAACTACGGACTTCAGCTTCGCGAGAAGCAAAAAGCCAAAAGATTCTACGGACTTCAGGAAGCGCAGTTCTATCGTTACTATGAGAAGGCTGTTGCGAAGCAGGGAATCACGGGTGAAAACATGCTTATCATGCTTGAATCCAGATTGGACAACGTTGTATTCCGCATGGGCTTTGCTTCTTCCAGAAAGGAAGCAAGACAACTCGTTACACACGGTCACTTCACACTCAACGGTAAGAAAGTTGATATTCCCTCGCTTCAGGTTAAGCCCGGTGACGTAATTGCCGTAAAGGCAAAGAGCGCCGATGCTCCTAAGTTTAAGGAAATCAAGGAAATGACTATCAGCACACCGTCATGGGTGACTATGGATACCGCCAAGCTTGAAGGTAAAGTCCTTCAGCTTCCTTCCAGAGATATGATCGACACTCCGGTTGCAGAGCACCTGATTGTCGAACTCTACTCCAAGTAATAGCTTGAAGTAAAGAGAAACTGATTTTTTTAAAGAATAGGAGGGAAATTGAGTGATCGAAATTGAAAGACCAAACATAGACAGCTTT
>CAYFUZ010000047.1:0-5127 GCA_964346675.1 uncultured Oscillospiraceae bacterium
TGTCCGTTACAGTGACCGGATCGCTCGGGATTCTCACCCGATTCCCTATTATCTCTCTTCAATTAAAGAGAGCACTTAAACATTTTGTAATGAGATTCTATCACAAGGTTATTTTACTTGCAAGCTATAATGCTTATCTTATGCGCCAACTTACGGTAACATTATCCTGAAGCTCTATGTCTTCGGGGTCTACGTCCATGCGGAATGCCGTTTTCACAGATGTGGCGCAATCCATCTTAAGATTAACAGGTCTTACGCTCATGTCCATCCGACCCCACGAGTAGTCTATGTTTACAACATCGCCAAGCTCTACACCAAGAGTTTTGCACATAAGTTCCGCCTTTGATTTTGAATCTTTCACTGCTTCTTCAAGCAGCTTTTTCCCCGCCCGAGTCTTATCTTCAACCGTGTATTCTATTCTGAATTCAGGGTTGGCTTCAGAATCCGCAAGAGCATTCAAGGCTTCTGAAAGTTTATCGTTGTCGCACGAAAATGTCAGCTTGAGATTATGATAGAATTCATATCCGGCAAAACGCTGACGATAATTACCGTTCCCATCATTATATGACTCATAGACCGTATTGACATTGAAACTCTCGGTCTTAATATTATCCCTTTTAAAGCCTATCTTTACCAAGGCATTTTTAACAGCTCCCGATTTTTTCTCGGAAAGTGCCATAATCTCCTCATAGGAGGAACACTTATCATTTATAGTCATAATCAACTCTGTTGTATCGGGTTTCAACCGCAGACTGCCTTGTCCGGTAATCCTAATAATTCTGTCCATAGCAATTCCTTTCAAAATTCTTTCTTCTTTTCCTTTGGAAAATTCCATTTGCAGAATTTCCAGTAAGGTTCACTGACTTTTTCACCGTAGGCCTTCATATCGACGTCTCTCCAGTCATAAAAGCCTTGCCCGGCTTCGGACCTTGCTCCGGTTTTTCCTTCTTCCATCAACGTTTGCATAAATTCCGGAATGTCTTCAGCCTTTGAAAGCACCGGCCAAATGGTTTTGCAAACTGTTGCGTTAAGTTCCAGCCCACCATTATCGAAATGATCAAATATTCCTATTGACGTGTATCTGGGGCAAAAACTGTAATTAAGGCATGTGTCTATGTCTTTGGGTTCACAGACACCTTCTTCCACAAGGGCCAACGCTTCCCGCCAAAGCGCAAACTGCAGACGATTTCCTATAAAACCGGGAGTTGCTTTCTTAAGAAGAACCGGCTTTCTGTCCAGTTCTCTCAAGAACCCGGTGACGTATTCAACGGTTTCGGGTGTTGTGCATGAGGCTGCGCAAAGCTCAAAGAAAGGCACCAAGTGGGGCGGATTAAACGGGTGGGTAATCATAATGCGATCTTTATACTTCCCCGCAAGCTCGGCCAACTTATCCGGAACTATGGATGAACTGACAGAGCAGATTGCCTTGACCTTAAGACAGTTTTCCCCTATCAGCCTGTAAACGGATCCCTTAACATCCGGATTTTCTACTACACACTCGAAAACCACCTCGGCGTCCGACAGACCCTTATAATCAAGCACCGTAAACATGTAGCTCATACAAATATCAATTTGTTCGGCGGACATGACTCCATGTTCCTTCATCTGCTCTAAGCTTCCCCTGGCGTCCTGCGTAATCGCAGCTGCTCGTTCAGGACTTCTTGCAAATACACCGACCTTAAAACCATGTCCGGTTGCCAAAGCGGCAATGCCGGTTGCCATCATGCCCGTACCTATGACAGCTATTAATCTTTTATTATTCCTACTCATGCCTGAACTGCTCCCTCTCGCTTACTCATAATTATCTAAACATCATTCGGTTATAATACGGATTTCATCGCCTTCCGAAATGAAACGCGGTACTATATTTTGGCTCTCCGTTATTTTAATCATGTAATCAAGATTCTTCTGAAAATCCGGATCATCGCATTTCACAAAGCGCGGAATATGAGTTTCCTCATCGCACTGCACAGGAAGATATGTAACCTTGGCTATCTTTTTGTCTTTAAAATAAACCTTCAACGCCATAGAAATGAATTGTTCGGAAGACATAGCTCTTTTTTTCTTATGAGCCTCGGGATTCAGCGCCGCAATAGCTTTATGGGATTCGGAATCCAGAAGGCTGCCTTCCCCTTCGAAAAACGCCTCCGGACCTTCAAGTCCGAAGTTTGCCATTCCGTATACTATCACCTTGCCGTGATAGACCTCAATCGGCTTGTTGATATGTTCATGATGTCCTATAATCAAATCCGCTCCGGCATCAATCGCGAAACGTGCGGCATATCTTTGGTAATTCGCCAAAACCGCCGGCACAAAATGAATGCCCCAATGGAATGAGCACATCAATACATCGACCCGGGGTCTAAGCAGCTCGATATCCTCAATCATGCGGTCCAAATCCTCCGGATGGGGAAACGAGAACATCTGTACAGGCGTTTCGGGCTGGTCGTGTTCTTTCGGAACGTAGGCGGTAAGTCCTCTTAGAGGATTTGCGCCCGGGCGCTCTCCGGTGGCCCAATAATCCTGCGGCAGTATTGAACAGTATGCAAGAATACCTATACGTGTTCCGTCACCAAGAGTTTTGATTACCGGTTTACGCGCCTCATCAATATTGGCCCCTGCGCCGACACAGACCATATTGTGACTGTTAATAAAATCAATGGTATCAAAGAATGCCGGCCGGCCCCAGTCCATGCAATGATTTGTTGCAAAAGAAATAACATCGTAGCCCGCTCTTTCGATAGCCTTAGCCATTTCAGGTCTGCAGCGCATAGGAAGACGCGTCTGAGCCGCCGGCGATCCGCTTGCCGCAATGCATGGCTCAAGCTGACCGAATACCAAATCGGCCACCTTAAGCGTGGGACGTACCAAATCAAACATCTCATCCGGATTGTCGCGGTTGGGTCCTATATCACCGGTCGCAATAAAAGTTTTCATTGTCATCAAAACACTCTCCTTAAACAACTTATTTATAACACATTCGGAGATTGAAAGTCTATTTACACATGATATAATTGCTTACTCGAATAAAAAAACAGCCCTTCGGCTGAAAATAAAGGTGGTTTTAATAATGAAAGAAATCGTATTGGAAATTATGATTCCGTTCCTCGGCACTTCGCTCGGGGCGGCCTGCGTATTCTGCATGAAGAAAGATTTGAACATTTCCGTCCAAAAAGCATTGAACGGTTTTGCAGCCGGTGTAATGGTGGCGGCTTCGATATGGAGCCTCCTGATTCCGGCCATGGAACAGTCGGCACCTATGGGACGCCTGGCTTTTCTTCCGGCTTTTATAGGTTTTTGGCTCGGAGTCCTGTTTTTGCTGCTCCTCGACCATATAATCCCGCATCTGCATCGTAACACCAATCAGATTGAAGGTCCCAAAAGCACTCTCGGACGCTCGGCAATGCTGATGCTGGCGGTTGCACTGCATAATATTCCCGAAGGTATGGCCGTCGGAGTTGTCTACGCCGGTCTTCTGACAGAATCTGCCGAAATATCCGCAAGCGGGGCACTGGCCTTGTCTTTAGGCATTGCCTTACAAAACTTTCCCGAGGGAGCAATTATCTCCCTTCCGATTCACGCAGGTGGGGAAAGCAAAGCAAAAGCATTCGGATACGGAGTACTTTCCGGGGCAGTCGAGCCGATAGCCGCCGTGCTTACGCTTCTTCTGGCAGAACAAGTACTTCCGGCAATGCCTTATCTTCTTGCCTTTGCGGCCGGAGCTATGCTGTATGTGGTCGTAGAAGATCTTATCCCCGAAATGTCTCAGGGTAAGCACTCAAACCTCGGCACCGTATTCTTTGCCGCAGGATTCACGCTTATGATGGCGCTGGATGTGGCACTTTAGCCTTTCTTTTATGAAAGTCTTCGTAAATCAGCCGAATTTTCCTCCGATATAATCGGCCGTTCGTTTATCGTGCGGGGAATTGAACAGCATGCGGGTATCACCGGTTTCTATCAGCTTTCCTATAAGAAAGAATGCCGTTTTATCGGAGATTCTCGCAGCCTGCTGCATATTATGAGTCACAATGACAATCGTGTAGTTTTTCTTTAACTCCAATATAAGTTCTTCTATTTTTGCCGTGGAAATCGGGTCAAGAGCGCTCGTAGGCTCATCCATCAAAAGTATCTCCGGCTTTACTGCAAGCGCACGAGCAATGCACAGGCGCTGCTGCTGTCCGCCGGACAACCCCAAGGCCGATTTTTTAAGACAATCTTTTGTTTCTTCCCATATGGCCGCCTGGCGCAAAGAGTTTTCGACAATTTCATCAAGTTCGCTTCTTTTGCGAACTCCATGCAGTCTGGGTCCGTAGGCGATATTCTCGTATACGCTCATTGGAAAAGGATTGGGCTTTTGGAACACCATTCCTATCCGGCTGCGAAGCACTGTCACGTCCATTTTATCGCCGTAAATGTTTTTTCCGTCAAAAATTACCCCGCCTTCAATTCGGCAGCTCGGAATGAGATCATTCATACGGTTCAGCGATTTAATAAATGTAGACTTCCCGCACCCCGAAGGCCCGATTAGAGCGGTCACCTCATTTTGTTCCATTTTAAGATCTATATCAAACAGAGCCTGATGGCTTCCATACCAAAGATTAAGTTTTACTGCTTCCAAAATCGTTCCCATATACTCTTCTTTCCGCCGCTTCCGGCGTTCTGTATTCTTCTCTTAAAGTACCCTGCGCTCATGTTTAAAATAAACGTCAATATCAGCAAAACAACGGCTATTGCGAAAGCTTCGTTGAATTTTCCCTGTTCGCCCGCATACACATACAGTGCAACTGTCAGCGTGGCGGATGATGACTGCAATGCGTTCTTAAAAGAAAGCAATCTCAAGCCGAAACCGGCTGTAAACAAAAGCGCCGCGGATTCACCCGTAATTCTGCCGATGGCAAGAATGCATCCCGTTAATACGCCGTCCAGAGCGTTCGGCAAAACCACAGTCCGAATCATATGCCATTTCCCGCTGCCCAAAGCAAGCGCTCCTTCACGAAAAGATGCAGGAACCGCCAGCAGGCTCTCTCGGGTATTGGTTATAATAGTCGGCAAAACCATCATTACAAGCGTAAGGCCGCCCGCCAAAACACCCGGTTTGAGTCCTAAAAGTTGCACGAAAAACAACAT
>CAYFUZ010000048.1:0-5051 GCA_964346675.1 uncultured Oscillospiraceae bacterium
GCCTACCGGTCGCATGGCAACATGTGGCGTCAATGTAAACCCCACCCGGAGCAAGGCCAAGTAAGAGAGGTAATTTCGCAAGAACAATGCCTGAAAGACCGCTGCTCGCGGTTTCTCGAAAGGTAGGCCGCTTTAGGCTTACGGTAACGTGAGTCATAGATAGATGATTGTCCACGACATAACCCGGCTTACGGACTGCTCATGCACATTTTTTAAAGGATTGGCAATGAAATTTATATCTTGGAACGTTAACGGAATAAGGGCTTGTCTTGGAAAAGGTCTGCTCGATTTTATTGAAGCGGAAGATGCTGATTTTTTCTGCATTCAGGAAACAAAGGCCATGCAGGAACAGGTGGAACTTGAGCTTCCGGCTTACAAACAGTACTGGAGCAGTGCGGAGCGAAAAGGCTATTCGGGAACATTGATATTGGCAAAAGAAGAGCCTCTTTCCGTGGAACTTAAAAACGATATGGATAACGAAGGCCGGACGGTTTGCTTGGAGTACAAGGATTTTTATCTTGTTAACAACTATGTTCCAAACGCTCAGGATGGCCTGACAAGAATAAATTACAGGCTGAGTTGGGAGGAGGAAAGACGAGATTTTCTTAGGACGCTTGATAAGAAAAAGCCGGTAATACTCTGCGGGGACTTAAATGTGGCCCATAATGAGATAGACCTTAAGCACCCCGATGCAAACCGGGGTAATGCAGGTTTCTCCGACGAGGAAAGAGAAGCGTTTAATCAGCTTCTCGATTGCGGCTTTACAGATGCTTTCAGATATTTGTATCCCGACAAGGTTGAATACACATGGTGGAGCTACCGCACGAGAGCCAGAGAAAGAGATATCGGATGGAGAATCGATTACTTTGTGCTTTCCGACAGAATCAAGGATAAAATAAAAGATGTCACTATCAGAGGTGACATCTATGGCTCGGATCATTGCCCCGTTATTCTTAATCTGGCATAGGTTTGATTTCTTTATTGTACAGGCGGGCGAGCAAAATCCAGGCTACTATAAGTGCGGAGGCTTCCGCGGCCGGATAAGCAAGCCATACACCCCTAACACCCATGCTTCTTGAAAGTATGTAAGCCAAGGGCATTATAAACAAAACCTGACGCAGTATGGAAGTTATCATGGAATAGATTCCGTGACCGGTCGCCTGGAAAAGTGTTCCCGGGATTATAGACAGAGCTGCAAACGGGAAACAGATGCTTATGATTCTAAAGGCGTCCACGCCCATAGCGAGCATTTCCTCCGAGGGATTGAATATTCCAACGAGGCGTTCCGGGAAAAACTGAAAAATCAGACAGCCCAAAATCATAATGGAAAAACCGATAGCAAGAGTATTCTTAAAAGTTGCAAGCAGGCGCTTTTTATTTTTTGCTCCGTAATTGTAACCCATGATAGGCATGGTTCCCTGATTCATGCCGAAAATCGGCATGAATACGAAGGATTGAACTTTGGAATAGACTCCCAAAACCGCCATGGCAGTGGAACTGAAGCTTATGAGTATCTTATTTAAAACCAGGCTGGTTACAGAGGAGACCGCTTGCATAATCATTGAAGGAAGCGCTACCTGATAGATATCTTTAACCGTTTGTGAGTGCCACTTAAAACCTTTGAAGTTGATTCTTATCGGAAAGCGGCCGAAATACAGGAATATATAGGCTGCCAGCATTGAAAGAGCCTGACTTGTGATTGTGGCATATGCGGCACCGGCAACTTCAAGTCTGGGAAAACCGTAGAGGCCGAATATCATTATAGGGTCGAGAATTATATTTGAAACGGCGCCCAGGAGTTGACAGTACATAGGAAATAGCATATTCCCGCTGGATTGCATGATTCGTTCAATCGTAATAGCATTAAATACAAAAAACGAACCGATACATACTATTGTGCAATATTGTGTGGCAGGGGCAACAAGCTCGTCTATAGTGCTGAAAGATTTGCAAAACCAGGCCGATCCGAATATTCCGAATAACAGAAAAATAAGGTATCCGGGAATTGTCAAAAGCACTCCATGACAGGCTGCGTTTTGCGCTGCATCAAAGTTTTTTTCCCCGAGTCTTCTTGAAATAAGTGAAGCTATACCGACGCCTGTACCCACAGACACGGCGCCGCTAAGCATTTGTACCGGGAACACCATCGAAACCGCGGAAAGTGCATTTTCGGAAAGCTGCGACACATACATACTGTCCACAATATTGTATAAAGCCTGAATAATCATGGAGAACATTGCAGGCAGTGACATTTTGATAATAAGCGGCAGTATAGGGGCCGTTCCCATGGGGTTTTCGGAAACCTGCTGTTTTTCACCAAGCTCCAACATATTTTTGTTCATAATAACTCTCTTTTTATACTTATTTTTGTATTACTTAACAGATATAAATACTATATTTAAAATTACTTAATGTCAATCAGAAGTAAAAAAAGCTGAAAACAGCTTTTTTGCCTTGTGTTGTTACGTCAATACAATGAATCCGATAACTTTGATTATGGAAGAAAGGATAACTTAATCTTGAAATGATATGCTCTAAATGTTAAACTACAATGTAAAACATTTGAAGCAGGAAAGGGGTTGATTCCGATGGGCAGACACGGAACAATTGCAGGGAGAAAGGCAGCTCAGGACTCAAAAAGAGCTGCGAATTTCACAAGATACGCACGATTAATTACAGTGGCGGCAAAGGCGGGAGGAGATCCTGATTACAATCCATCCTTAAGAACCGCTATAGATAAAGCAAAGACGGCAGGATTGCCGAACGACAACATTACAAGAGCCATAAAGAAGGGCACCGGCGAACTTGAGGGGGAAAACTACGAAGAACTCACATTCGAGGGCTATGGAGCCGGCGGTGTAGCGGTTATAGTAGAAACTCTTACCGACAACAAGAACCGAACCACATCAAATGTAAAACATGCATTTGATAAGTTTGGAGGAAATTTGGGAACGCCCGGCTGCGTATCCTACATGTTCAACAGAAAGGGAGTATTCATCTTCGATAAGGAGACCGGGGTTACAGAGGATGAGCTTATAGAAGCAGCGCTTGAAGCCGGAGCCGACGATGTTGTTGAGTACGAAGACAGCTTTGAGGTGCTTTGTGCTCCCGAGGCGTTTAACGATGTTGATGCGGCATTCAAGGCAGCAGGGCTTGAACCTCTGGAGGCCGACGTAGACAATGTCCCTTCCATAGAGGCGACACCCGGCGATGAAGCGGCTGTAAGCAACCTCAAGAAAATGATCGATATGCTTGAGGAAGATGACGACGTTCAAAAAGTATTTACCAACTGCGCAGTAGATCTCTACGAATAGATTTTTAGCTCCCGGGTGCTTTCGGCGTTCGGGATTCTTTTTTGATAAGTGTTAAGGCATGGATAAAGAAAAAATAGTAATCATAGACGGCAACAGCCTTATAAACAGAGCTTTTTATGCTATACAAAGGCCGATGATAACAACGGATGGAATCTATACACAGGGCGTGTATGGATTTTTGAGCATGCTCAACAGAATAATGACCGACTACGAGCCGACTCATATGCTTGTCGCTTTCGACAGAAAGGCGCCTACCTTCAGACATCTTGCATACGATCAGTACAAGGCCGGCAGAAAGAAAATGCCTATGGAACTTGCCATGCAGCTTCCGATTTTAAAGGATATTCTTAAAGCCATGGGAATTTTTGTTTACGAGCTTGACGGCTTTGAGGCCGATGATATTATCGGAACCACGGCCGTAATGGCCGAGGAAGCCAATCTTACTTCTTATGTTATAACCGGAGACAAAGACGCATTGCAGCTTGCCAATGATAAAACTTCCGTGGTGATTACAAAGAAGGGGATTTCACAGTTCGAACTCTATGACGATACCGCTATGATGGAGGAATACGGCTTTGACCACAAGCAGTTTATTGATTATAAAGCTCTTCGCGGCGATGTTTCCGACAACATTCCCGGAATCGACGGAGTCGGAGAAAAAACCGCAATAAAGCTTGTTCAGCAGTACGGCAGCGTGGAAGAGGTAATAAAGCATGCGGATGAACTTAAAGGCTCTTTAAGGCAGCGGGTTGAAGACGGGGCCATGCAGGCGATGCTCAGTAAAAAGCTTGTCACTATTGCCACGAACGTGCCGGTTGAATATACGGTTGATGAGCTTAAAATAGGGCCGCAGAACACCAACGAACTCATCAACATATACACCAGATTGGAGTTTAAAACTCACCTTAATAATATTTTAAAAAACCGTGACAGAATGGTTCTTAAAGAAGAGGCTCAGCCGGAGGTATTTGAGTATCCGGAAGCTATGCTAATAGAAAGCGCCGAGCTTGCCGCTCTTCTTGATGGAGAACTTGTAATAGATATAGATTCAGATAATAATCATACGGCTGCGCCTGAGACCTTTTCAGTTCAGATTCTCAAAGACGGAAAGGTATACGTTTGCGAAAGACCTGATTTAAATGTTTTTAACGGAAAACGGCTCAGGCTGACAGGATTTAATTTGGGCCGCTTGTATTATGCGTTGTTTTGCGCGGGCGTTGACTGCAGCGGTATAGAAACCGACTTTGACTGTGCGCTGGCAAAATATCTGCTGTCTCCGAGTGTCAAGGCTCAGAGCCTTGCATCTGTTCTTTTGGAAACTTTCCACGTAAGCATCGAAGAGGAAGCGCGTCAAATATCTCTATTTGATGAGGAGAAAAACGACTACTCCACGACCAGCAAAAAAATGGTGCTTTTGAATGCTCTTAAAAAACACCTCGAAAAAGAGATTCAGGTAGAAGGCTTGAATAAAGTTCTTTATGAAATCGAACTTCCTCTCTGCAAGGTGTTGGCAAGCATGGAAGCCGAAGGAATCAAGGTGGACAGCAAAGAACTGTACGAATTCGGGAAGAAACTGAAGCATATGGTAACGTCTCTCGAGTATGAAATACAGGACATGACAGGAGAAAGATTCAACGTAAACTCGCCTCAGCAGCTTGGAACCGTACTTTTTGAAAAGCTCGGCTTGCCGTTCGGAAAGAAGACCGCCAGAGGATACTCTACGAGTGCTGACATACT
>CAYFUZ010000049.1:0-4787 GCA_964346675.1 uncultured Oscillospiraceae bacterium
GGCTTATGGCTTTTTGGGTGTCGTAGGTATCCAGTTTTGCCTTATATCCTTTCGGTATTATAATGTTACTCATTTCATTTTTCCAATTGTTCTATAGCTGCAATCTGTGCCGCTATGGACAGCACTTCCATAGCTGTGGCAACTTCTTCCTCGCTCGGGTAAGAGGGTGCTATTCTAAGAAAAGAGTCATCCGGATCCTTGTGGTATGGATGCGTTGCCCCCGGTTCCGTCATGGTTACTCCGCACTCTTTGACAAGCTGATATGTCCTTGCGGCACATCCTTTGTTGGCCTCAAAGCTTATGAAGTATCCTCCGTCCGGTTTTATCCAGCTTCCTGCGCCTTTGCCGGCGAGGTTCTTTTCCAGCGTATTCAGAGCTGCGTCAAACTTGGGTCTTAATATTTCTGCGTGCTTTTCCATAAGTGCTTTAATATTATCCATGCTTTTAAGGTATCTTATGTGGCGCAGCATATTCATTTTATCATAGGATATTGTCTGAAGCTTAAACTGCTGTTCTATATATTGAATATTCGCCTTTGATGCACCGAAGAAAGCAACGCCTGCACCCGCCATAGTTATTTTTGAGGTTGAGCCGAAGATGTAAGGCATATTTTCATTACCTGTTTTTTTGCATTCCTCAAGTATGTTTAATATGGGAACATCCCTATAGACGGTGTGCACCTGATAAGCATTGTCCCAGAATATACGAAAATCCTTGGCTGCGGGTCTAAGCGATGCCATCTGGCGTATCACATCATCCGAATAGCAAGCGCCAGTAGGGTTGGAGTTTTTCGGTATAGCCCAGATTCCCTTTACAGTCTCATCGTTTTCGACATATTTGCGAACCAAATACATGTCGGGGCCATCCTCATTAAGAGGGATATTTATCATTTCTATTCCGTAAAATTCGCATATGGCAAAATGCCGGTCGTACCCGGGAACAGGGCAGAGCCATTTGATTTTATCATATTTGCCCCACGGCTTTTCGGAACCCAGTACACCTTTAAGCATGGCACGACTTACACAGTCATGTATAAAGTTAAGAGATGAGGAACCCAATACGATAGTTTCTTCCGCTGAAATTCCCATGAACTCTCCGAAAAATTCCCGTGCTTCTTTAAACCCAAGAAGTTCCCCGTAATTTCTGCAGTCGGTCCCATACTTTTCTTTGCAGTCGCTTTCGGAGTTAAGTGTATCCAATAAGCCCATTACAATATCCAGCTGTTCAGGACTTGGTTTTCCGCGCGCCATATTAAGATTGAGCTTAAGGTCCTGATATTTGCGGTAATCTTCAAGCAATTTTTCCTTGGCCTGCTGCAGTTCTTCGGTATTCATGTCCTGATATTTTTTCACGGTAAATGCCCCCTTAACAAAATCATAACAATTCATTATAATTAAATATATGTTTGAAGTAAAGGAAAAAGAATTTGATTACGAGCAGATTGCCGAAAGCGGTCAGGCATTCAGGCTATATCCGGACGGCATTTGTATAGCGAATGATAAGCGCTGCATCGTCAAAGGAAGGCTTATAGAATGTCCTGAAGCGGATAATGATTTCTGGAAACATTATTTTGATCTCGAGACAGACTATAGCAGATTTATCGAATCCATTGACCCGAGCGACCGATATCTCAGCGCAGCAGCTGATTTCGGACGAGGTATAAGAATACTGAATCAGGACTCTTGGGAGATGCTCATTACGTTTATTATTTCCCAGAGAAAAAACATTCCCGCTATAAGATCTGCAGTTGAAGCAATTTGCAGATGCAGAGGTACAAAGAAAGACGGATATTACGCTTTTCCGACCCCGGAGCAACTTGCTTCGGCGAGTATGGATGAACTCAGAGGCTGCGGTCTTGGTTATCGCACCGAATATGTGTATCTTGCCGCTCATTCAGTCGCCGAAAATCCTTCAATCTTAAGCGACCTTAAAGAAATTTCTTACGATGAAATAATTGAAGCCCTGCTTAAATTTAAAGGAGTCGGAGCCAAGGTCGCCAATTGTGTGGCATTGTTCGGGTATCACAAAATAGAAGCATTTCCTATAGACGTTTGGATAAAAAGGGTACTGGATGAGCATTACGGCGGAGTATTTCCAATAGAAAAATACAAGGGCTACGCAGGGGTTATGCAGCAGTATATTTTCTACTTTGCGCGCAAGAATCAATAAACAGACGAAATTTTTCTTGACTTAACCTAATATTAATGTAAAAATTATCTTTAATGTTCCGTTAACATGTTAAAGTTTAAATTTTAATAGCATTTTGCATGAGGTCTGTTATGGAAAATAACAAAATGGAAAAGAGGTTCGGATTGCCAACCGCTATAGCGATGGTAGTCGGAATTGTAATCGGATCGGGTGTTTACGTTAAGGGCGGCAAGGTTCTTAACTGCACGGGCTACAATATGTGGCAGGGCGTTCTTGTTGTGGCGATAGTAGGTCTTATTTGTATAATATGTTCGTTGGTGTTTGCGCAGCTTTCAGGCAAGTACGCGAATGTTAACGGTCTTGTAGACTATGCTGAAGTAGCCCTCGGAAGAAAGTACGCTTATTACGTGGGATGGTTTCTTACCACCATATACACGCCGACTTTAGTGGTAATGCTTGCGTTTTTCTCGGCCTTAATGTTCTGCACTCTTTGCGGGCTTCCGGCTCTGTCTCTTGCCGATGGGTGTATATCATCAGAAATGACGGGCATTGCCGCAGGCTTTATGATAATCGGCTACGGCATTAATATAATAAGTCCCAAGCTTGCGGGAAAGATGCAGGTCAGCATGACTGTAATAAAGCTTATTCCCCTTGTAATCATGGGTGTTGTCGGAACAATAGTAGGTCTTGCAAGAGGTGACTCTCAGGTTGTTCTTGATTATATTAAGTCGCCGGATTATGTTCCTCAGGCGGGCGGAATTTTCGCCGGTATAGTGGGGTTCGCATTTGCATATGAAGGGTGGATACTTGCAACTACAATAAATCAGGAACTCAAGGATGCAAAAAGGAATCTTCCCATAGCTCTTATCGGCGGTGCCCTTATAACAACTGTAATTTACACACTGTATATATTCTCGATGACCAGCGTGGGCAGTGTTGAGGAAATTGTCGCCACATGGCCTTTGGGAGAGAATCTTGCATATATAGCATTCACAAAGCTCTTCGGAAGCAAGGTTTTCGGCACTATAGCTTTGGCCTTTGTAACCGTGTCGTGCCTCGGAACCATGAACGGACTTATAATGAGCAACTGCAGATCCCAGTATTCCCTGGCCGCAAGAGGAATGGGCCCGATGCCCAAGTTCTTCGGCGACGTAGACGAACAAAACAACTTCTGCATAAAATCCTCTTTGTTCGGAATGATCTTCGCGGGATTTTGGTTTATCTGGTTCACTGTTCTTTGGTGGCAGGGACCGGATTGGTTCGCAAAGAATCATAGTTTTGCCTGGCTCGGATGGGAACCCGATGAAATCTGCATAATTAATTTGTATCTGATGTATATTCCGATGTTTGCGGCTATTTATAAACAGTTCGAAGGCGAAAGTGCCTGGAAGCGATATATACTTCCGACAATTGGAATTCTTTGCTGCTGCTTTATGCTTTATTCATGCTGGATAGGAAAGGGTGCGGAGCAGTGCATAGGTTACATTGCGTTCTTTGCAATTGATTTGCTTATAGGACGAATTTTCATGAATCCCAAAGCCGACTATGACCTAAAGAAATTATAGACAGCGTACACGCATGACATGTTTGACTTTATCCGCACTCATGGTATAATATCACGCGTGCGGATTTTGGGGGGCAGTAGCTCAGTGGATAGAGTACCTGACTACGAATCAGTAGGCCGGAGGTTCGAATCCTCTCTGCCTCACCACCAGCCTGAAACCTCTTGAAAGCAAGCGTTTTCAAGGGGTTTTCCGTTTTATGGAAAGATTACAATGTACAAGCGAACAGAAAAAAAGAACTGCCGGATACACTGGGTTCGGAAATCCTTATGGTTCCCGAACTTCCGGGAAAGAAAAACACAAGGCGCAGAATAGCGCTTGGCGTGTTGATGTTAATTGCTGCGGCAGTCGGAGTTGCGGTGCTTCTTAATGTGCTTTTCAGCAGAGATCCCGGCTGGAGAAAGATTCCGTTAAGAAGCGGCAGTATGGCGCAGGCTTACAATCAGCAGCTTGTTTTCCATTACAATCTCGGCGAAACCGATGTTCCAACAGCCACGGAATACAGAAGGCTGCAATCACTGTATACTCGGGCTTTAAGCGATGCCAAGAGCCTTTATAACCTCAAAAGAATCAATTCGTCCCCCAATAAAGAGATAAAGGTAAGCAAAGAGCTTTATACGGCTCTTAAAAAGTTGACAGACTCCGGCGACAGAAGAATTTTTCTCGGTCCGGTTTACGAGCGATATTCGTTTGTTTTTCAGGCTTTAAATGATCGTGATGCTGCAAAGTCCGATCCCTATCTTAATGAAGAGGCTTATGCTTATCTGCAGGCCGTGATGAAATTCGTTTCAAGCAGTTCGGACATTCGTATTGTTTTCGCACAGGATAACAAGCTTACATTGGCGATTTCGGATGAATATCTCGATTTCGCGAAGGAAAACGGTATTGTTTCTTTCATAGACTTTTTCTGGATGGAAAACGCTTTCATGGTTGATTATGTTGCCGATACTATGATTGCAAACAATTATACCCTCGGGAAGATATCCAGCTACGATGGTTTTTCAAGGGATTTGGATGTGAAAGAAGGATATGCGCAGGTCATAATACGACGTATTCCGGACAGAAAAGTGGATATGA
>CAYFUZ010000050.1:0-750 GCA_964346675.1 uncultured Oscillospiraceae bacterium
ACCAGCCGGACGAAATTCCAATCGGAGTTCACAGAGAAATCACTTCAATAGGTTGTGAATATATTGATATAACCGTACAGTTGACAGAGGCCAGGGCTAATAAATCAGAATATGAGATACAGCTTACAAAAGATGCGTCCCTTATGGCAGCAAGGTCTCTGGCATATATTCTTAAGAACCTTGAGCCCGGAAAATCAACTGAGCAGGAGCTTATCGGCGCCGCAGAAGGCTACCTAAGGGCTCACGGCATGACGGATTCGCTTATACTTTGCAGGTCGCAAAAACCTCACTCGTTTATTTCCAAGGCGCTTCCCGTTACTATTAAGCCTGACGGAGTTTTTGTATATTCCGCGGAAGTTGCGGGCGTGGGAGGATATTGGACTCAGCTTATAAGGCCCATATTTATGAATAAGGACGCGCAGCCCGAGGCCCGGCAAATATTGGAGGTGGGGAAAAAAGCCGAGGCGGAAGGCCTTAAAGTTCTTCGCCCCGGTTACAGGATATGCGACATAGGGGACGCTGTTGAGAATGCTATTAAAGCCAACGGATTAAAGACCGGAGTATGGTGCGGCCACGGCATGGGGCCTGACCTCGGAGACGCTGTGGACATAGGTTCTTCGGTAAAGATGAAGATAGTTCCGAACATGATTATTACGCTTCATCCGAGCATTGTAAGCGACACTGACGGCTTGCTCTACGGAAATACCTTCCTTACAACGGAGGGCGACCCGATTTGCCTGACGGATTACT
>CAYFUZ010000050.1:760-2067 GCA_964346675.1 uncultured Oscillospiraceae bacterium
ATCTGGAGGATATGCTCAGTGAAGCAGGTAAATTACTCTGAATAAAATCCATAAATTCGCCTACAATCGGACGATATACCGGATTAAGGCAGGCTGCCATATGGTGCTTTCGTATGTTAACCTCCGTATCAATCGGGATATTGCACACGTCGATATTGCTGTAGGAATGAAACGCATCGCTCAGCATGGTGATACCCAGGTTCATCTCTACCATTTTCATGACCGCAAGAGGTGTGTTGGAGTAAATAAGTTTTCCCGGCACAATGCCAAAGCGGTCGCAGAGCTTATGAAATTTTTCGAGCTGCGTCCAATTTTGATTTATATCGGAAGGACATATAAAGGTTTCCCCGCTGAGCATTTCCGGCGGTGCCTTTTTAAGCTTCGCAAGCCTGTGTTTCTTGCTCATTACAATTGAATAGCGAGCGTTGGTCAGCATAATTTTTCTGACATTGAGGACATTGTCAAGTCTTATGGACGGGCAGACTATTACATCACAGCTTTTTTTGTTCAGCTCATAAACTATGTTCTGATAAGAGTATTCCTGCAGCACCACCGAGCATGTTGGTCGCTCTTTTAGAAACAATGGAACATACTGCTTCAAAAAACCGGCTTCATATCCGCCGAAGCCTATTGTCAGGGTGCTCTCCCAGCCTGTTGAGATGTCCAGGCTGACGCGTTGAGCTTCGCTGAACATTCTTGATATGTCTTTGGTTTGAGCTAAGAAGTATTTGCCTGCGGGAGTAAGCTCTACTATGTGATGATTTCGATAGAACAGCTTAAAGCCCAGCTCTTCCTCGAGATTTGCGATAGCCCGGCTCATGGCGGTCTGTACTATGTGACATTCATCTGCTGCTTTCGAGAAATTCAGATGTTTGGCGACACAATAAAAATAATGTAGTTTCTTCAAATCCATAATCTTTACCTCTATCAATGAAATAATAGCATTCACTATTGCTATTATCAAATAAATTTGCAGTGCAAAGGATGTTAATTTTATGAATAGGTATCCATACTTGTTTAGTCCGCTGACTGTCAGGAAAGTAAGATTTCGCAACAGAATATTTGCGGGCCCTTGCTCCATGACGCCCGGGAACAGACTGTTCAGAGGCCCCGACCTTCGCCAGATTCTTTATTTTGAAGATAAGGCCAGAGGCGGAAGCGCCGCGGTTACCGTCGCGGAAACCGTAATAGACAACCCGTATGCCAACAGAAAACATGCCGGCAATATGGCGCTTCCGATATTCAGGAGTGAATATGCAAAGGAGGCGGCTTTTATCGCAAGGCACGGCGCGGTGCCGTCTATACAG
>CAYFUZ010000050.1:2115-4604 GCA_964346675.1 uncultured Oscillospiraceae bacterium
AATCCGCATGGTCCGGACTCTTACGTGAGAGAAGACGGCGTTCAGGTCGTAGCTTTTAACAAGGACGAAATGAAGCAAGTCTGCGAGGATTATGCCAGAGCCGCGCTTATGATGAAAAATTGCGGCTTCAGGATGATAATGATTCATGCGGGACACGGCTGGCTTATGGCGCAGTTTCTTTCGCCCCTGACAAACCACAGAGTCGATGAATACGGGGGAAATATAGAAAACCGAAGCAGGTTTCCCATGGAGATTATAAAGGCTGTACGAGAAGCTGTAGGCGACGATATGCTTATCGAGCTTCGCATAAGCGGGGATGAACATACAGAGGGCGGAATTGCGCTTGAAGATGTCTGCAGGTTTGCCCATATGGCGGAAGAATTTATAGATATTATCCACCTTTCCGCGGGCTGCTATTACACTACAAACCAGTATACTTTCCCCGGAATTTTTGTTCCGGGAGGTCCTGAGGGTTGTAATCTGTCTCTCGCAAGGGAGGTTAAAACACATGTTTCGATTCCGGTTGCCACCGTGGGCGGTTACGGAGCCGACCCCAAGGAATTGGACAGAATTATCCGTGACGGCGACGCCGATATTATCTATATGGCGCGTCAGATTTTAGCCGACCCTCAGACTCCCAACAAATGGTTCAGGGGAGAAGAGAATCTGGTTACAAAGTGTGTTCGCTGCATGAACTGTCTTGGCAACTTTGACCGCGGTGAATTCGGCTGCGATGTAAATCCTACCGTAGGACACGAGCTTATGGATATAATGCAGCGGCAGGATCCCTCAAAAAGACGCAAGGTGCTTGTAGTTGGCGGAGGTCCCGGAGGAATGAAGGCCGCGATTACGGCATACGAAAGAGGACACGAAGTAATATTGGCTGAAAAGGATTGTCGGCTTGGCGGAACTTTGAACAGTCTGGAGCACGATTGTCATAAGTCTCAGCTTATGGGTTACAGAGACTTTTTGATTGACACTATAAGCCGCAGTGATATAAAGGTCCTTTTGAACACGGAGGTTACAAGGGGCTTTGTCGAAGAATGTAAACCATATGCCCTGATAATCGCCGGCGGTTCTACCGTGAATGTGCCGGGAGGCATTCCCGGTCTTTTGGAGAACGGGGCCATGAGCTGCAGGGAAATTGCCGAGCACCCTGAAAAAATCGGAAATCAGATAGTAATTATAGGCGGCGGCCTTACAGGTGTTGAAACGGGTTTGTCATTTGCAGAGGAAGGAAAGTCTGTAACAGTAGTTGAAATGACAGACAGGATTGCTTCAGGCGCTAACCACATCACAAGACCTGCAATTTTTGAAACTATAGAACGGCTTTCCGACAAATTTTCGTACATGACCTCCACCACAATCAAGGAAGTAACCTCCGACGGTGTCATAGTTGAGCGCGACGGAAATGAAGATTTTCTTAAGGCCGATACAGTTATCTACAGCGTCGGTCTGAGCGCAAACAGAAAAGTTGTTGAGGAATTATCCGGATGTGATGTTGAATTCTTAAGAACAATAGGGGATTGCGACACTGTTTCGGCTGTAAGGCATGCAGTTTGGTCCGCTTACCATGCCGCAATGGATATTCTTTGAATCCTCCGGCCTAAGCTTAATATATTTTCTTCGGGAGAAGTGCAGGCATATGTTGCTGTAAATTGTTGGCAGATGTTCCTGCACTTTTTCTTTTACTATGCTGTAGATTGTAGTATAATACTCTATCAACTATTTTAATCTTTTTTTGGTTTTGAGATAAAGGAGATTTGCGAAGATGATTAACGTTGCTATTAACGGGTTCGGAAGAATCGGAAGACTTTCGTTCAGAAAGATTTTCGGAGACAGGAGATTTAAGGTTGTCGCCATTAACGACCTTACAAGCCCCGATATGCTTGCATACCTTTTGAAGTATGACAGCGCCCAGAAGCGTTGGGAGGGCCACAAGATTTCTGCGGACGAAGGCGTTCTTGTTGTAGACGGGAAGAAGATTCCAATTTACAAGGAGCCGGACGCAAAGAATCTGCCGTGGAAAAAGCTGAAGGTTGACATAGTTCTTGAGTGCACGGGCTTTTATACCAGCAAGGATAAGGCTCAGGCTCATATTGACGCCGGAGCGAAGAAGGTTCTTATTTCCGCTCCTGCCGGAAACGATGTGCCGACCATTGTTTACAGCGTAAATGAGAAAAAGCTCAAGGCCAAGGCTACGATAGTTTCCTGCGCGTCCTGCACCACAAACTGCCTTGCGCCCATGACAAAGGTTCTCAACGACATGGCGCCCATTCAGTCCGGCATGATGACCACGGTTCACGCTTATACCGGCGACCAAATGCTGCTCGACGGCCCGCACCGCAAGGGCGATTTCAGAAGGGCCAGAGCTGCTGCGCTCAATATAGTTCCGAATTCCACCGGCGCCGCAAAGGCCATAGGCCTTGTAATCCCGAAGCTTCAGGGCAAGCTTGTAGGAAACGCCATGAGAGTTCCGGTTCCCTCCG
>CAYFUZ010000051.1:0-4394 GCA_964346675.1 uncultured Oscillospiraceae bacterium
TAGTCTAACTTGTGACCCACTATTGCCCAGGATTTTTTTGCTTCCTTAATTGCGGCAACCTCTTCGTCGCTTTTCATTTCAGGAAGGGTTACGGGCTCCATCATGGTTCCCACAACGCCGTCGGTGAGAATCAGTACGGGGTTGCGGTCCGCGTCCGCATAATCGAAGGCCGCGTAAACCATATCTACGGCCTCCTGAACGCTTGCCGGTGCGAATACTCTCATCTGGAAACCGCCGTTGCCGGAAGCCTTTGTGGCCTGCATGTAATCCATTTGTGCGGGCTGAATGGCTCCTACTCCGGGGCCTCCTCTTGCCACGTTAACATAAACCATGGGTATTCTTGCCGCTGCGCAGTATGAAATTCCTTCGCTCTTAAGAGATATGCCGGGACTGGATGAGGATGTCATGGATCTTGTTCCCGCCGACGCCGCGCCGTAAACCATGCTTACGGAAGCAACCTCGGATTCTCCCTGAACAAACACTCCGCCCACCTCCGGCATTCTTCTTGAGAAGTATTCCGGTATTTCATTCTGCGGTGTAATTGGATAGCCTGCGAAGAACCTGCAGCCGGCTCTGACGGCGGCTTCGGCTATGGCTTCGCAGCCCTTCATAAATACTCTTTTCATCTAAAGTCACCTCTTTATTTGAATACTTCAATGGCCCCGTCCGGGCACATGCGCGCGCATACCGCGCAGCCCGTGCAATCCTCGGGCTTTACGCTTTCCACATACTCGTAGCCCTTGGAGTTGACATTCTTTCCGAGCGCCAGGCACTCCTTGGGACAAAACCTGATACAGTAGCCGCAGGCTTTGCACCGTTCCTTTACGACCTCAATTTTAGGCATATAAAGCTCCTTTCTATATACTCTTCTCCCACGGATATGAGAGATAAAGACCTATGGGAAAAATTTTTTCTTCGCTTTTTATTTCGGCGGCAAGCTCTTTTGATACGCAGTAAAATTCGGGCTGCACCGTGCCGCCGAGCAGCTTTTTTGTTTCGGATATGCCGTGTTCAACCTCAGCGGCGCTTGTGGATATCCCAAGGTTCGGGTTGCCTATAAAGCGTATATCCGTAAGCTGCAGGCGCGCGGCCTTGAGTATCTGACCCAGTACCGCGTCTATGTGCTCCAGCGTTGAAGACCACGGCCTGTAGGGGTTTATGATATAATAAACGACGCAGTTGTTTGCCTTAATAAACTGCGCAAAGGTTCCGGCGGCTCTGGCACCTATATGGTCGCCGCCTATGTCAAGTATGGTATAACAGGAATCGTCGGAAAGCATTTTTCCGACGCCTCCGGTGGTTGTTGGCGCGTCGTAGAACTGCTTTTCAAAGTGCACGCTTATTCCGGCGCGCCGCATAATTTCCGCAATGTCGCGCGAACGGAAAAGGGGCTTTGTCATGTCGAGGTCGAAAAAATGCACCGGGGCACCAGTACTTGCCAGCTCCATTGCAAGATTGACGGAAATCTCGCTCTTTCCGCAGCCCGCTTCGCCCAGAAACATGAAGTTTTTATGATTGTTCTCCGTAAAAAACATAGAATGAACCTTGTTCGCAAAAATAATGCTGCTTGTTCACGAGTAATAATCTTGCATCTTGCAAGATTATGATATATCATAAATCTATAACAGTCAATACGGCAGTTCGGCGAACGGGTCGCAGAAACGGAGAAAATCAGGAGACGAATATGGTATACACATCTTTTTCGCAAATAGTGGACAGGGCAAAGGACCTGGAGGGTCACGTAAAAATGGCTGTGGCAGCCGCGGACATGCACTCCATTGAGGCCGTGCTTGAAGCGGCGCAGCAGGGCATAGTAAGCCCGATTCTTGTGGGCGACAGCGAGGATATAAAAAGAAACCTTGCGGAGCTCGGCGCGGTTCTTCCCGAGGAGGATATAATAGACGCGCGCGACCTTCAGGCCGCCGCGTACAAGAGCGTGGAGCTTGTAAGGGAAGGCAAGGCCCAGTGCATACTCAAGGGCAAGCTCGATACGGCCGTTTTGCTTAAAGAAGTCGTAAACAGAGAGAGCGGAATAGGGCAGGGCATAACCATGTCGCATTTCACAATCTTTGACGCGCCGGCTCACGAAAGGCTGATAGCCGCGGTTGACGGGGGCATGGTCACGTATCCCACTCTGCAGCAGAAAAAAGACATTATAGAAAATACCGTCACGGCAATGCGCGCCATGGGCTACGAGGAGCCTAAGGTTGGAGTGCTTGCCTGCGTGGAAAAAATAAATCCCAAAATGCCGGAGACTATAGAAGCTGACGAGCTTAAGTCCATGTGGAAAAGGGGTGAAATAAAACACTGCGTTGTGGAGGGCCCAATCTCTTACGACTGCGCTCTTGACAAGGAAATTGCGGATTTCAAGGGCTACGAAAGCCCCTGCGCGGGCTGCTGCGACATACTTGTCGCGCCCAATATTCACGCCGCGAACATTATGGGAAAGATGTTCTGCCTTACCGGCAGGGCTAAAATGGCCGGTATAATAGTCGGCGCCAAATGCCCCATAGCCATGGTAAGCCGCGGCTCCAGTGCCGAAGAAAAATATATATCAATAGTCCTGGCGGCGCTTGTCGCAAAAGGAATGAAGACTCTGGAGGACTGATATGGAAAAGCTTCTTGTCATCAACCCCGGTTCCACCTCTACAAAGATAGCGTACTACGAGGGCGAGAACGAAGTCTGGAAGGAAAATATAAAGCACGCGAAGGAAGATCTGAGCAAATTCGCGAACACCTTCGAGCAGCAGGATATGCGCTACGCGCTTGTTCTTAAGGCCATGGATGAGCACGGCACGGACGCGGCAAAGCTGGACGCCGTGGTTTCAAGGGGCGGCCCGGTGGCTCCCATGAGGAGCGGCGCTTATAAGATAAACGACGCCATGATAAACAGGATACTCACAAATCCTTTCGATATGCACGTGTCGCTTATCGGCGCCGTGATAGCAAAAAAGTTCGGCGACAAATTCGGATACGATACCTATATTTACGACGCGGTCAGCGTGGACGAAATGTATCCGGTCTGCAAGCTGACGGGGCTTCCTTTCGTAAAAAGAAGAGTTTTGGGGCACGCTTTGAATATGCGCGCCGCGGCTATAAAGTACTGCGCGGATAACGGAATGCAGTACGGCAAAAGCACGCTGATAGTGGCACATCTTGGAGGCGGCATTACGGTAAGCTTTCATGAAAACGGAAGAATAGGGGATATAGTCTGCGACGAGGACGGACCTTTCGCGCCGGAGCGCGCGGGTCAGATTCCCACGCTGCCCATGCTGGAGCTTTGCTTTGGCGGCGAGTACAGCAAGGCTGAGATTGCCGCGCTGCTTAAGGGCAAGGGCGGGCTTGTAAGCTGGCTCGGCACCAACGACACCATAGAGGTTGAGAAAATGATAGCCGACGGCAACAAGGAGGCCGAGCTTGTTTATTCCGCAATGGCTCTGAATGTCGCAAGGGCTATAGGCAGGCTTTCTATCATGGCTCCCGGAAGTGTGCAGCAGATAATCCTTACCGGAGGGATAGCATATTCGCAGATGTTTACCGACATGATAACGGAAAAGGTTTCGTGGATAGCTCCCGTCAGCATACTGCCCGGAGAAAATGAAATGGACGCTCTGGCAAAAGGCTGTCTGAGGGTGCTTCGCGGAACGGAAGAGGCGCACAACTTTGAAGATAATTAAGAATATTGTTTTTTATATCGGCGGTTTGTTTTTAGTAACTATCGGTATCAACTTAAGCAAGATGACAAGACTCGGCATTTCGCCCGTAACCTCTATTCCGAGAGCCTGCGAGGTAATCTGGGGCAAGACCCTGGGCGTAAGCTCGGTGTTCGTTTTTTTGGTGCTGGTCCTGCTTCAGGCCGTCATACTGAGGAAGCGGTTTAAGCTCCGAAACGTTCTGGGAATAGCGCTGTCTTTGGGCTTCGGGCTCATGGTTGACTTTACCGGCACGGACCCCAAGGCCTTCGGGCACCTTCTTTACGGCTTCCCCGAACCCAAAACATATATCATGAGGCTTGTCTACATACTGATAGGCATAGTCATTATAAGCATAGGCTTGTATATGTATCTTAAGCCGCATTGGATTCCGATGCCGTCCGAAGGCCTTGCCGAGGCCATAGCCACGGTCAGCGGAAAATCCTTTGGCGATTGCAAGACTCTTGTCGATACCTCCATGATAGTAATAGCTCTCATAATGCAGCTCGTATTCCTGGGCGGCCTGAGCTCCTTTACGGGACCCGACATTATAGTGCGCGAAGGAACGGTTTTAGCTTCGCTGCTTGTTGGACAGTGCGTAAAGCTTCTCAGGTATCTGATTGAAAAGAATTCCGGTACAGCTGAGGCCGCGGCCGAAAACTAACGGGCTGCCTGCAGAGCCGTCAGCGCGTTCGTTTGAAA
>CAYFUZ010000052.1:0-3536 GCA_964346675.1 uncultured Oscillospiraceae bacterium
TGAAACTTATTGTATCAGAGTCTTCCTCTTTTTTTGTTCATTTCTGTAACATATGTCTTATCACATTACCCGCATCCTTCGCATTGTCTATACTGAAACTTTTGTGAATTTCATAATCGATCAATTCACATTTATATTTCTCTGCGTTGAAATTAGCTCTGTCCCGTCCGAGTACAACGCATAAATCCTCGCTTCTGTACCAAACATCCTCTACGACAACCTCGCCGCCCACCTCCGTCGGGTCAAGCGGAGCAAAAAAAATGTACAGTTCATTTCCGCTCTCGGTCTCCGTTACAATAATATTGCCGCAGTCCTCACTCACCCAGGGATTGTTCACATGCAGCTCATATTTATTATTATCCTCAAGAACACTATCGGATTGAAGCAGTTCCAGAGCATCTTCAAAAGACATACTGCCGTGCTGCTCACTTACGGGAATTGCGACGTCCATATACAAATAGCTTGCTTCAAGCGATGACTCCGCTACGCCCGGATTTTTACCGCCCGGAAGATAATTCGGACTGAAAATCTCGGGGTCATCAGATGTATATATCGAAAATCCGATCTGACCCGCCTTCGGGACATAGAACCATATATCAATGCCCTTATCCGTCAAATTCCATTCATAATAATCTTCAGAGAGCTCGTCCCTTAAAATATCTTCCCAGCCTTCATCAAAGCTGTTTTTATATTCCTCGTCGTTTTCATTAATGTATTCAAGGGTTTCAATCATTTCATCACAGAAGAGATCATAATCGCTTAAAATATCACGCAGACTCAGACTCTGACCCGTCTTTGCGTCATAGTTATATCCCATCTCAATATAATACTCCTCACCATCTTCAAGGATGTTTTGTTTTCGCGATTTTCCGTATAGTCTGTCACCCACATTTCCGCAAACGCAACATGATCATCGTTGAAAGAAGAAAGGGCCGTATGCAAGGCGTCATAGCCGGAAGACGTCAGAAATATGTTCTGTGATGATACGGTAAGCCATGGCTCCGTCTCGCCGTTAGACCAGCACTCTTCAACAAAAGTTCCGACCGTAAACGGTGAACCCGGCTCAACCATCTGAACAAAAGGCATTTCTCCCTTTTTGCTACCGTCTTTCCCGCCTCCGCAGGCCACAAGACTAAAAACAAACAAAATTGTCAGGGCCAGCGCAATCTTTTTTTTCATTTTAATACCCTTCATTCGTGAGTTTAATTGAATTTCCTAAACTAAAAGCTTCGTCCCGAGCCGGAATGAGACCTTCCCGAACTTCCGCTGTAGGAGTCAGAGTAAGATGAACCGCCGGAGGAGGAACCTCCCGAAGAACTGCTTGACGGCGGATCATAGACACGGCTTACATCGGTCCTGATATAATTACCTTCAATGCGATTTATGTTTGCACTCCTTAAATCCAAATATGCATCGGCATTTACTGCAATTACTGCAGTGCGCATTCTCCTCTTTGCAAAGACCAAAGAAATGCCTCCGAAAACAAGCCCCAAGCCAAGGCAGACGGCGAACGCTACCAACCAATATTCGAGACTTTCGGGAACCCTGCCCGTCTTTTCCATTTTCTGAATGTCTTTTAGAAAAAGCTTGCCGGCATCATAAAAATCCTCATTCCAAGCTTTTTTGCCGCACTTTTTTTCAAGCCTCTCAAGGTTTATTTCATTCAGCGCCGCAAGCGCCCGACCTTCTCCGCGCACAATCACACTGCCGGAATATATAAATATACCGGCAATTATTCCGTCGAAATCCTTACCACGGCCGTAGCCGTTATAGATATAGAATCTTTCGGTATAATCGCTCCTCTGCATGTCATAGGAATATCCAGAATAGAGCAGAACAACATCATAACCGAGTGCATCGGAAAGATTCTGCGCCTGTTCCGACAGTTCGGCAAGCTCCGTATCACTCAGCACACCGGCTTCATCGACAACCTTGGGCGCATTGGGGTTGCTTCGCCTTACAAACTGCGCGTAAGGTCCCGGATACCAGTCCGGAGCAAACGGAACACCTTTTGTGTAGAGCGTTCTTACGTTTTCAATCCAGTCGAGTACCCCGGCCGCATATTCGCCGTAACCGAGATATTCATAAAGGACGTCATCCATACTGTTCGCAACACTCTCGGTATAAAGGTATTTGGTCATCGAACCGGTACAGCACACCCAGCCTCCGCGGTCTTCCGGGTCCATATCTATAAACAGACATATACCTTCGTATTCGGGGCCTGAACCGTAACCTCCGAAATCATAAAAATCCGCCGCGCAGATGTCCTTACCAAGACCGTAATCCGTAATATCCGTGTATATTACTACGTCCTTGCCGGTCTGCGCAGAGACATCGGCAATTAAAGCCTCTATTTCAGCCTCTTCGGAGACGCTGAATATATCAGCCATATCGACCACTCTGGGCGCCGAAGCGTCATGAAACGGAACAAATTCCGAAACATCATCAGGATACCAAGGTGGGGTGTTTCCGCTATCCGTGGCAAAGGCGGGCACACCGCCTAAAACCATACAAAGCACCAGCAATATAATCGTCGCTTTGCAGCATCTTTTCATTTCCTTTACCCCCAAAAATACTTAAGCAAGGTTACAAGAAGCGTAGCCGCAGTCACAATACCTACTCGTTTGAGCATATATAAAACGCTTACAGTCTTATCCGTCGGTATGTTTCCAACCACTTTTCCGGTCTGACCGTTTACGGCAAAACTGTAAGGCACATCATTATATATAATGTCAAAAAGATAAACCGGGAGCAGTAGATATTTCGCATCAACCGAAGCCTGCAGTCTTCCGCCGCTGCGCTTCACGTTGCTATAATCCCTTCCGACCTGTTCGGTGGCATAACTATCGGCCGTCATCATCATACGGTCAAGAGCCTTTGAAGTAATATCTCCCTTCGAAACATCAAATCTGTCTGCCGTAAAACCCTGTAAATACTCTATTTTGAACGGTTTCCTTTCATCAAGGTCAAAGGGCTCCATTGAATCCATAAGCGCATCGCTTATGCGGTTGCTGGCATCCACCGGAAGATTGTAAAAATCAAGTGACACATCACGTACAAGATCGTAGTATGAGGTTTCGGTAACATCGTAATCGCCGTCTCTGTAAGATTTGGAACGCTCTCCACCAAAATTAAGAAGTCCGGAGAGGTTTCCGTCAAATATCCAAAAAGGTACATAAACACCTGTTACGTTTCCCATTGAACTTTCGGAAAAGAATTTTTTTGGAAGCAGCTTTTTGTTTTTATAGAACTTGTTGACAGCCTCCGGCAGTTCACTTGGATCTATCTTGAAAGGAACTACGCCATCCGGACGCAATTTGCCGGACATCTTGTCCGTTATTACGACATTATTTTGGCAATAGGGGCAGCTCAGCGAAAACTGTTCGGGCGCCGCTATTATTTCAGCGCCGCAGGACCGGCAGTTATAAATCGGAACATTCTCCGCTTCCGGGTCTGTAGCATGTTCACTCAGTGTAGCAAAATTAAAGCCCTCTATTGAAGCAGCGTCCTGCCACTTCCCGGGGGCATCTTCCGGC
>CAYFUZ010000053.1:0-3092 GCA_964346675.1 uncultured Oscillospiraceae bacterium
GTATGAAATACAGGACATGACAGGCGAAAGATTCAACGTCAACTCGCCTCAGCAGCTTGGAACCGTACTTTTTGAAAAACTCGGACTGCCGTTTGGGAAAAAGACCGCTAGAGGATATTCTACGAGTGCTGACATATTGGAAAAGCTGGCTGCCGACCATCCTGTGGCGGCAAAAGTTATTGAATACAGAACCTACGCAAAGCTTAACAGTACCTATGTGGAAGGACTGCTTCCGTTAATAGGCCCGGATGGAAAAATTCGCGCCCATTTTCAGCAGACTGTTACAGCTACCGGAAGAATTTCCTGCACAGAACCTAACCTTCAGAACATACCTGTCAGACAGGAGCTGGGCAGGCAGCTCAGAAAGGTGTTTACCGCGCAATCTCCCGATTATGTGCTCATAGGAGCCGACTATTCGCAGATAGAACTAAGGGTCATGGCACATATGTCTCAGGACAGGGGATTGATAGAAGCCTTTGAAGGAGGGCGAGACATTCACAGAGAAACCGCCGCGAAGATATTCAGGGTTTCTCCGGATAAAGTTACGGCGCAGATGCGCTCTGATGCTAAAGCCGTGAATTTCGGCGTAATCTACGGCATGAGCAGTTTCGGACTGGCGGGTGAGCTTACCATAAGCAGAAAGCAGGCGGAAAAGTATATTAACGATTATTTCGAAAAGTTTCCGCAGGTAAAAGCGTTCCTCGATAAACAGGTCGCCGACTGCAAGATTAGCGGGAGCGTGAGAACAATCTATGGCAGGAAACGAGCCATTCCCGAAATAAATGCTTCAAATTACATGACAAGGCAGCTTGGCGAGAGGCTGGCCATGAATACACCTATTCAGGGTTCAGCGGCGGATATCATAAAAATAGCAATGAACAAAGTTTATGATCGATTGAGAATCGAGTGTCCAAACTCTAAGCTGATACTACAGATTCACGATGAGCTTATTATACAGGCTGAAAAAAATGAGTCGGAAAAGGCGTTGCGGATACTCAAAGAATGCATGGAGGGTGCGGCGGAACTTAGTGTAGATCTGTCTGTTGACGCAAGGTCAGCCGCGAATTGGTACGATTTGAAATGATTATCGGATTGACCGGGGGCATAGGGTCGGGCAAAAGCTCGGTGGCGGCCATACTCGAGGAACATGGTTTCTTGAGGGTGGATGCCGATGAGGTTTCGAGAAGCCTTACAGGGGACGGGTCTCCTATGCTCGACAAAATTACGGAGCTGTTCGGCGCCGGATATGTTAAAGACGGAAGTCTTGATCGCAAGGCTTTGGCGAATCTGGTTTTTTCCGACAAGGAGAAACTTCTTGAGCTTAACAATCTGATGCATGGTGAAATTTTAAAAGCTTGTCTTGAGATGATGGCCGCTTATCCTGAAAAAGACGTGGTTTTTGACGTACCGCAGCTTTTTGAGGCGGGATGGGACTGCTACTGTGACAGTGTTTGGGTGGTATGTGCCGACATCGAAAAAAGGATTGAAAGAGTCGTTAAGCGCGACGGCTCCCGTAAAAAAGATGTGCTTGCCAGAATTTCAAATCAGATGAGCGATGAGGAAAGAATCGCCCGTGCGGATGTTGTGATTTATAACAACTCAGACGAGGAAGAACTACGCACGAATGTCCTAAAACAACTGGACTTGTTGTATAATTAAAAGAAAAGCATATTCTTAAATTTATATAGAGGGTTTATCATGGCTAGAAAAAAACTTACGGAAGAAGAAAAACAGGCAAGGGCTGCCGCAGCGGAAGCAAAAAAACAAGCCGAACGGGAAGCGGCCGAAAAATTACATAAAAGAAAGACGATTCGCGATGAGCTGTGGGCTATTGTGATTTTAGCCTTAGGCGTATTTTTGGCATTAAGCTTTTTTACGAATACCACCGGAGGTATAGGAACCGCCACAATGACGTTCCTGGGAGGATTACTTGGTAAGGTTGCGTTTATTCTGCCGTTCTTCCTTGTCATATTCGGTGTCCTGATTTTTGCGAGAAAAACAGCGTATCTCACATGGAGAACACTTGTGTGCTCATTGGTATTTATCGTACTTCTTGCCTGCTTGTTTGCGCGCTATACGGATCCTCTAAAGAGCATGGTTCGAGAGGATCAGCTTGCGACGGTAACCTTTGCTCTGCTGAAAAAGGTCTATCTGGATGGTTCTAAAGGCGGGGGCTGGATAGGCGTGGCTTTAGCCAATATAATGCTTAAGGCGTTTGGTACAACAGGGCTGTGGATTGTTGCAGTCGTAGGTATTTTAATAGCGTTGATGTTCCTTATAGACACTCCTGTTTCGGCACTTTTTGATAACATGAGAATCAAAAGAACCGCAAAGAAAAAACTTAAGGCCGAACAGGCTGCGGCTTTGCCGATTCAGCCGGAAACTCCTTTGGTATCACCCGAAAACGAGAGTGCTGCTCCTGTTGAGGAGCAACCCGCTGCCGCAGACTCTTCTGACCCTCAAGCGCATGATGAAACCGGCATCCTGCCTTCCGGTCCGCCAATGCTTCCCGACGTAGATGTTACAAATATCGTACCGACATCGATTGATGAATATACCGAAAATCAAAAAAAAATACTCAAATATATGGGTGACGACACTCTTTTCGGAAATACTGAAAAATCTCAAACAACCGGTCTTTCCGGTGCGGGCGGCAAAATCAGCGCAGCGGATGTGGCTGAGGTAAAGGACGAGGTGCTTGGCGATATAGAAAAGTCAAAGACGGCAAAATCATCTTCAAGATATAAATTCCCGCCCCTTGATTTTCTTAAAAAACCTTCGCTAAAAACCGGAGGTAAGGATATGAACCTTGCGGACATGAAAAATACCCTTGAAAAAACCCTGCAAAGCTTCGGTGTCGACGCAAAGGTAATGGAAGTTACCAAGGGCCCTGCGGTTACACGCTTCGAGGTTCAGCCCGCCCCGGGAGTTAAGGTCTCCAGCATATCGAAGCTGCACGACGATCTGGCGCTTAATCTTATGGCAAAAAGCCTCAGAATTGAAGCCCCCATTCCGGGCAAGGCGGCGGTAGGCATTGAAGTTTCAAACCCCAGTGTAAGCATGGTTACATTAAGAGAGGTTTTAGAGTCTAG
>CAYFUZ010000054.1:0-3027 GCA_964346675.1 uncultured Oscillospiraceae bacterium
GATTACTATCGCAAGCACGATAGCAACTACGAATACTAATACGTTCATAATTCCTCTTAAAATAATTAATAAAAATAATAAATCCCTTTATCGTTCTTGATTATATACTAAAAATTTATGATTGGGTTATTCAAGAGCGATTACAGCCGCCTGACTGCCGCGCACGCCTCCGGTACGGCGGTGCGACCAATATTTCTCCGGATGACACATGGTGCATTCGCCCACCGTATCTATATTTTCAGGCTTTAAACCCAGCTGCAGGAAACGCTGCCTTACCACACCGCGCAAATCCAAAAGATATTTTTTGTGTGCTTCGTAAAAACTCGCAGCATCGGTTTTCCCGAGAAGTTTTTCAACTTCCAAGATGACCTCTGCGCCGACCTCAAAGCAGCATTCTCCTATAGCAGGACCGATGGCAACTCTTATATTTAAAAGCCTTGCCCCGAGTTCCGCCATTCTGAGAATCGCGTTGCCCTGAATATCCGCAACAGTGCTGCGCCAGCCGCAATGCAGCACACCTACCGCACCAGCCACCGGTTCTTGCAGCAAAACCGGCACGCAGTCCGCCACGAACACCGCAAGCGGCACGCCGGGCTTATTTGTTACATAGCCGTCGGCTACAATCAGTTCCCCGGAGCCATAGGCCGGACGCAAATCCGCCGAATCCGCAATATGCACAAAACTGCCGTGAACCTGCTCGCCGCACACAAAATCTCTTTGAGTTATTCCGGCCGAATCCAAGAACCTGTTCCAGTTTTCTGTTACCCTGGCGGGATCATCTCCGCGATTCATGCTCAGATTGAGACTTTCAAAAATACCGCAGCTGACACCGCCCGTCCTGGTGGAAAACCCGTGAGGGCAGCTTATCAAATTCGATTTAATTGTGTTTACTGCGTCTGTCATACGCTGCTTGTTAAATGTGTTTTTCTATTGAGACCGATTATTTTGTTGTATACTTTGTTGCCAGCGTATCCAGGATTCTTCCGCCCGCCTCCCAGATATACATTTCTTCCTCGTGATATGTCACCGTGATGCTTGTTCCTTTTTTCATCGTTTCCAGCTTCTCAGTATTTTTCATCTCGCCGGATATAAAGAACGAATACAAGAATCCGTCATCACCCACAATTGACAGATGATAATAATCTCCGCAGCTGTAGTCGTAAAATGTACCTTTGACTTCCTTTGCTTCGCTTATGTAAAGCTTCCTGCTTGAAATGGCAGCCTCAAGAAATTCAGACTCCGTTCCGGAATACTCTTCAAAACCGACAACATATTTATATAAGCCTGTTTTTTTGCTTTCCGTATTATACATTTCCTCGTTACGCCAAATAGCATAAACAATTTGCCCATCCTCAAACTCCGAATAAGAGAAGTCCGAGCAAACAAGGCTTATGCTGTTGCCGTTTTTATCTAAGGCGTTATATTGAGTAAGTACGCCCCAGCCCCCGAAGTCAACCTGTTTCTCTTCACCTGCAATTTTTACAAGTGACACAAATTGGGACTTCGTGTCCTTGTTCATCTCTTCTATGCTTGCTTCCTGCAAATCCTTTTCATCGGGCATGGAGGCGTTCGGAGCGTAAGGTATGCCTTCGTCATTGTAATATACGGGCCGGACGTCAGCTGACTTGCCTATAAGCTCAAGTTCGCTTATTACCCTCGCATCTATAAGAGCGGCTTTTATACCCTGACTGTCATCTTCTTCGACAAAGAAATTTTCCGATTCCCAGTGCGCTTTCACTTCATATCCGGGAACCTTCTTATAGTCTTCCACCAAATAATCAAAATAAAATTCATACAGATTTCCGTCTTCGCCGAGCACATACATAATACCCTGGGAACCGCCCAGATTTTCTATATGCTTTATAATACCCGATGTAGTCTTTGTCTCCTTGTCCTCGTAGTACGCATAGTTCGAAGGTTTGCTCCTATTGAAGTCTTCGCCTTCTCCGTCCAAATACATGCTGGTAGATGCTTCAAAGTAAATCTCTTTGTCACTCTCGTCAAAATAGTTCTTGCTGAAATACCATATTACATTTACCACTTTGTTCATATGAGGCTTGTAGCGCTCCTCAAACAACGATTTGGTCGTATTGAACGTAAGCTTTTCCTTGTTTGCCGTCTCAGCCTCAAACTCTACATAGTACTCATTTATTGGGGACTCTTTATACGACAGCAGTCTTACGTTTGAAACGTACATATTGGGATTACCGGGCTCGCCTTTTCGATATTTTTCTTTTTCCGCGGCAACATCAATCTCCGCCGGCTCGGGAAGCCCGGGCATTGGATATATCTCGTACTTAACTCCTTCAAGTTCTATGGTCTTCGGTTCGGGTTTTCCTATTTCAGGGTCTTCCACAGGAGGATCAACCACACCGCCGTTATTGTTCTTTTCTTTATTGCAAGACGTAAGAACAAGAATCGGTATAAGTATAATTGCTAAAAATACTATTATGGATAGCCTCGATTTTTTCCGCGTAAAACACGCACTGCGGCTTTCTTTTGATTCGGACTTGCAATTCAGATTTTTCATTTTTAAATTCTCCTACCGATTGGTTTCCCGTTTTGAAATCATCATACTGTTTATGATATTGAATACTCCGTTGCTACCCTGTATACATATCTGCAGCGTCCGCCCGGTATATACATTTCCTCTACATGATATGTCAGTTTTATGTTTGTCCCTTTTTCCATGGTCTCCAGGCCCATAATATTTTCCATATTACCTGCAACAAAAAATGTATATAATAGTCCGTCATCACCTAAATCAGCGCAATTATAATAGTCGCCCATATAGAATTCGTAGAATGTGCCCTCGAGTATTCCTTCATCTCCTGCATAAAGCCGCCTGGTCGAAATATCGGCCTTAAGAAATTCGGTCTCCGTTCCGAAATAGTCCTCAAAACCTATTATATATTTGTATGAAATTTCTTTACCGATTTCCGGGTTATAAAATTCGAGGTTGCACCATATGGCATATTACATTTACCACTTTGTTCATATGAGGCTTGTAGCGCTCCTCAAACAACG